>JBHLMI010000011.1:0-66269 GCA_048938295.1 Promethearchaeota archaeon | reverse complement strand
GCAGACAGATTAGAGGAATTTGTAGTCGCGCATTCGAATCTTCCAGGACCAAGAGGGAATTTGGAATTAGCCTTTGCATTGGCTGAGATTTATGGGGATTTGGAGGTTTTATTGAGATGGGTGGATATTACTGAAGATGAAGCGAGTGTTAACGACCCGAAGTCGTTCTTAGCGTTCTGTGCTGCCGTGTGTTTGGGCAAAATCTATACCAACACTAAGGACCCGAAACTTATCAGTCGCTTAAAAGGGTTGGCTAATGACGGGCGATGGCGTATGCGTGAAGCGGTGGCTTTCGGTTTTCAGATTATTGGAGAACATGATTTTGATGAGTTGAAAACTATTTTTTCAGAATGGATTGAAGTAGCCAATAATCTGGAAAAACGAGCTATCCTCGTCTCGTTAGCTCATCCTCCATTTCTTACTGAGGAACGGGCAAAGTTCTGTTTTGAGATCGCTAATGGGATCTTGCAGCAGATAACTAATGGCGAGAATTTTGATGTCTTGAAAAAAGGATTAGAATTCACCATCAGCGTATTTGTTGCTGCGAATCCGACACGTGGTTTTCGGTTTATCAGGGAGTGGATAGGAAAACGCGAACTTATTGACAGAATATTGGAAAAAAATCTGAAGAAAAACCGGCTTGTGAAGCGAAATCCTGAGGAAGTTACACAGCTATTAGGAGAAATACACGCTCTTTCAGAATAGTGAAGTCACGCCAGGGACAGGGAAGCAAACGTGTTGTGTGTGGTGCAAAAGCCATGCACTTCAATAAGGGGCAATGGTTCTGCCTGAATCATGTCTCACTCGGTGAACCGTGATCAAAGTCACCGTTGAGTTTCCATCGCCATACGGACCCGTTTAGACCAAAAGAAGTTTATGACAATTGAGTAGATAGTTTGAAAGAGTAAGTAG
Source organism: Promethearchaeota archaeon (assembly GCA_048938295.1). Lineage (GTDB taxonomy): Archaea > Asgardarchaeota > Hermodarchaeia > Hermodarchaeales > Hermodarchaeaceae > Hermodarchaeum. The sequence continues at coordinate 65,357 of JBHLMI010000011.1, read as the reverse complement.
TTAGTACGTTTCGTGGAGGAAGATCAAATGGCACAACCTAAACGGAAATTGTCTTGGCGGGTGGTCCCGTTTGTTGTGTTGTTATTTGTGGTGGTGATTCCGTTGGTGACGTGGTGGGTGGGAAAATGGGTGGATGCGGTGCTGTTGTTTCCCTTATTCCCTCCTTTCCCATTGAATCTCATCATTGGAATCACTTTCTATGTCTGCGGGATGATAGTCTGTTGGGGGTCGATTCTTCAGTTATATCGAGCAGGTCAGGGGTTACCATGGGGGGATGTGGATGATGCGGCGCAATCAAGGGAGTTGGTGACGTCGGGATTCTACGCGTATACGCGAAACCCTATGATTCTTGGATTTTTGATTCTGCTCAGCGGGATTGGCTGGTTGGGCCAATCGATCACTGCCATCCTTGTCAACCCTCTGATAGCATTCATTCTGCTTTGGATCTGGCTGAAGCGTCGGGAAGAGCCGAAGCTTGAACAACGGTTTGGTGCCGCCTACCGCGCTTACCGGGAAACAACCCCTTTGATTATACCCCGACCGCGGCGCCGTGCAAAAAAGCTTCATGAAAAGGAAGCCTGAACCAGGTTTTGGGGTTACATGTTATCATTCTTTACTTGAGCTTTTAGACGCGCAGTGGACCTATAGAAAAGACTCTATGATGATACGTTTTGACGAGGGTGAATAATGACACGCCCCATGATTATGCGGAGACCTATTTAGTGAAACTGACTACCTATTAGGCAAAATTGTGTTGCTGAGGTGAAATAGGCTGTGGTCTATAGGTAGAAGTACTAAGTGCGATAAAGAGCGTCATCACCCATTGTTGGTGGTTCAGATTGATTCTCCACTATGCGGCGCCAGGCTTTGCGTGTTCCTAGGCGCTTGCGGAGTTTCCATTTGGGGGTTTTAGGAGCCTGTTCGATGGCGGTTTGAATATGGTATAGGTTTTGGCGGATGTGGTTGGTTTCGGTGAGAGAAAGAGAGTAGTTGGATAAAAGCTGAAGAACCGTGGTGATGTTGGAGGTCACGTCATGGTATAGACCCCAATCTTTGGAACAGAGGGTGGCGATATAGGTAATATTGATGATACCGCGTTCATCGGTGTTTCCTTGGGGGATATCTTTGATTATGGTTAATATGTCGCGAACATCTTTTTCATTTAGTCGATGGATCTGAAGTTTGGAGAGCAACAGATCGCTAATGGAGATTGTATACGGTTCAACTCGAAGGCGGTGCTTCAAATCAATAGAATGCTCCATTTCGAAGGTATCTAAGAAGACATCAACATGATCAGTTGAATGGGGTTTTAGAAACAGCATCCGTTGACCATCAGTAGTTAATGCAACTTGGGTGTTTTCTTGGTAACCAAGGTCTCTCATCACTTTGACGATTTTAGTGGATTGTTTCCGCAGTCCCACTAAATCGATGTCGGCATAATCTCGTTCACAAAATCCGATGATTTCACAATGATTCCTAATTGCAAGCCCTCCAATTAATCGGAGGAGCACGTTCTGTGATTGAGCTGTGTCGATGATACGTTGTGCTTCGCGGATGCGCTCGTCGCGCATTGAAGTATCTGAGGACACTGAAAACTACCACTCACAAGTGTTGGTAGTAGTACTGTGCGTGTGCCTCCTTATCAAATCCGTTGTCTCACTAAAGGAAAATCGTTGAAAACACAAGAATCAGCGTGATACCCAGGGTAAGGCACCAGACATTGATTATGACTTCGAATGCCATTTCACGGGACTTCCTCGCTAACCGATACATCTTATTTTGGATATTGAAGGTGATGTCCATAAGGGCTAAGAAAATCAGTGAACTGGCGGCTAGGAGGGCGAAGAAGGGACCAAAAGACTGGCCAAGTAGGAGGCCCAAAGCACCGAGAATCGCACAAGCTGACATCCAGAAATCAGCGATTGGAAAAGCGGATTCAAATTTGTTATACCACTCCTCTTTTGTTACCTGAACATTGCCTTTGAAAAAGTAATCTACCCAAAAGTAGATTACAAAAATCGCAGTCAAAATCAATAGGACGGAGAGAATGAGAAAGAGCACCGTTGAGTCACCTAAAGATGTGACACAGCTTATGGTATTTATTTGCAATGCCTCAAAGAACGAGCTGTATTTTGTGGTGGCTTGTAAATGAGGTGCGGCTCAATGGATGGAATTGCTGAAGATGTGATTCTAAGAATCGAGGTAGAACCTCATGATTTGGGTTCTTGATCTTGCTCAATGGGATTGCTGGTTGGCTAAGGCGATCAAAGCCATCCTTGGCAAGCACTGTTACATATCTTCTTTCCTAGGTGTAGTTGAAACGCCGCGAAAAAACCAGAGCTCGAATAACGGTTAGGAATTGATTCCTCGTGAAGAGCGTTGCTCTGTGCCTGAATTAAGAAGCTAATGTTAAAGGGTCTGATTTTTGAAGTATACAATGCTGGTTGAAATGGCTAAGTTGAGTAGAGTAATGCAATTCATGCTGTACGGAATGTGTTTTGGCCTCGTGATAGGTTCAGCCCTCTGGATATTAACTAATAATGCTTTCTTCATTTTTATTCCTTGGCTCATTGGGCTTCTCGTTGGTTTAGGTGCTGGTATTGTAGTCAGAGCTGCTGACTAGTAAGATTCACAGAGTCGAAGCCTTCTTTTTCATGAGTAAGGAACTTTACTCGAGACGAGTGAAGCTATATGCCTGTATCCAAAACTTTATAGGCTCAATTTTCAAACATGTTTGCATCGCAAACCAGTTTGGAACTGGAACCTCAAGATGAACGCCAATGTCAACCTCCACAGAATTAGATGCACTCGCTCTGAAAGTCCAACAAGCCTATTATGAGGATGGACTCGCTGACCTTTTCATGGCCGTCATTCTTCTTGGCTTGGCTGCCCTTCTCACCCTGCTTGCCCACAATATCACATTCCTGTGGGTTATGATCCTGACCCTTAATCCCCTGCTATATAGACCGCTCATTGAGCGAGCTAAACAACGGTGGGTCTATCCCCGCGTCGGATATGTCAAGCCCAAGCCCTTGGAAGCCACGAGTACACGCACAGCAGTCCTTGTGCTGGTCTCGATTATGATTCTGCTCATCCTTCCGCCGGTGGTCTTATTCATCTTCTCCGGATATGATGGACTGTTCTTCTGGTTAATCTGGATTGCCCCCGTCACCTTTAGCGTCTTAATTTCCATTGGGCTCTTTATCATCGCCCGCAAATACCACGTTGCCCGCTATTATCTATTTGCGGTTCTTCCGCCTCTCATTGGGATTCTCGTGCCATGGTTGCCTCTCAGTTTTCCCAGCGCATATGCGGCGTTTTTCACAACCCTTGCCATCCAATACGCCGCCATTGGGCTCCTCGCTCTCTTATTCGGCACTATCCTGTTTCTCCGATTCCTGCACCACTATCCAGTCGAACACACCGAGTCCATTGAAGGTGAGACGCCCCATGCCCTCCTCTAACTCCCCCCCATTCTCTTCCATCGAGGATGAGGATGTTGATCCTATTGTCCATTCGCCAGCACGTCTGAAAATCCTCACCATTCTCAAAGAAGTCGAGAGTGCAGATTTCCTGTTCATCTTACGCCGCACGGGCCTCACGCGCGGTAATCTCTCTTCTCATCTCAGCAAACTGGAAACCGTCGGCTATGTTAGGATCACCAAAGAATTCGTTGATAAAATTCCCCACACGCTCATCCAACTCTCTGATGAGGGGAAAACCGCTTTAGAACGATATCGCCAACAAATGCTAGAGAAACTTGAACAAATAAAATGAAGTCTAACACTATGAAAGCTTAATTTTCATAATACTACGAAAAACCATCACAGAATCGCGTTTCTGCTGATATTTGGAAAGCGTTTGTCAAGATTGACAACAAGCTCAAGATAAAATTATTTGTCACACTTTGGAAATGATGTTTTTCAGAGTGTTTTTGTTTTTTCGTTCCCTCCTACTATATGCTAGGATGTGAAGATTCGGCTGAAATCAATATAGAGTCGCTATGAAACCCGCGCATCCTATAGCACAACTTAGGAGATTTAATGAGAAAGTAGCAATAAGAGATCCTCGTGGGGTGGTGGAATTTGAAGTATTGGACGTGTCCGAAATGTGGAGTATCAAATTTTATTCATTTACGTTTATGCCAGCATTGTCGTTATATCCGACGTGAGGCCGATGTGACACTAACAACGATCGATTTTTGGAAATGCCCATGGTGTGGTGCGCTTAACGTTATGCCTCGCTACATTTGCCGCAATTGCTATCAAACGCGCTATCGTGCTCCCATTCCTACTTCTGAGAGTAAAAAGATGTAATTTCTCATCAGAAGTAGCAAGAATAGTTGCAGCCATTGCTTGCCTTTTTAAACAGGGCAAGCTTTTTTGTCTAAGTTATGTTTCTTGACAATTAGAGTTATCTAAGGTATTTCTCCACAGAAATCACGAGAAGGACCCCAAGATGAATGTATATGCGGCTTTGGCCCATCCACTCCGCGAACAAATTCTTCGAATATTAGACGCTGAACGACTAATCACCTATAATGATTTGATGAAAAGATTAGGGCTCACGAAAACAGGTCTCTTCAATTATCATCTCAAAAAACTGGAGGGGTTCATAGAGAAACGGAATGGCTTCTATCAACTTTCCGCCGCAGGAACAAATGCAATCCGCCTAATGACCGCCAAGGAACAATTGATGGCCGGAGAGGCAATCGATCTGAGCGAAGCGGATTCACGAGGAGCAATTTTCCGTATTGGCGTAATTGTCTGTTCTTGTGGGGAGGAAATTCATCAAGCCATTAATGTCGGGGAGCTTATGGAGAAAGTCAATGATCTGCCATATGTTGAACGTACAATGGTGTTTCAGCATTTATGTTTGTTAGAAAACGTTGAGAAACTAAAAGCATGGTGTGATCGGTATTTTCTGAATAATCTTGTAATTGCAGCCTGCTCCCCTCACCTTCACAGCCAAATGTTTACCGCTATTCGAATGCAATTGGATATACCCATTGAATTCGCGAACATACGTGAACATTGTGCTTGGGTTCATAGAAATAAACCCGAGCAAGCCACAGAAAAAGCGTTACTTCTAATACGGGCCAGCGCTGAGATGCTCCGGCATCGGGTCTCAATTCCAAAGCGTACGTTACCAATTCGGAAAAGTGCCGCCATCATTGGTGGTGGACTAGCTGGAGTAGAGGTTGCCAAGGTTTTGGCTCAATCCAACTATTCCATTATTCTGCTAGAGAAAGAGTCATGTCTAGGTGGAATCGCGCGGCGATGGGAAAGCATCTATGGGGCTATCGATTGTGGTCCATGTATGATTGCTGAGGATGTATCCTCAGTTATGCTTTCAGGGAACATACGAATTCTTACTAATACCGAACTCTCCGATATTTCAGGAACAATTGGCAATTATGAGATTACTGCTCTGCAACAGCCCCGATATGTCGATTTATCAAAATGCATAATGTGCGGCTCTTGTGTCGATACGTGTCCTGAGTCTCGTCCAGATGCATTTGAGTACCATATTAGCCAACGTAAACTCATCCATGTGCCTTGCCCTGCCGCATATCCTAGTAGACCCGTCATTGAACAGGAGGATATTGATTTTTGCCGGACATGCCGAAAATGCGAAAAAGCATGCCCATCTAAAGCGATTAATCTTGATCAAGAACCTGTAACCAAGAAGTTCACGGTTGGTGCCATAATTCTTGCAACAGGCGCAGAAGTATGCGATCCTAAAACCTTGCCATCTCAAGGAGCAATTCAATATAACCCTGCTAAGGATATTATCACTTCATCCGAATTTGAACGTATGCTAGCGCCTGATGGACCAACAGGAGGCAATATAATCTGCCCAACAACCGGCCAACCTGCCCGTTCCATAATTGTTCTTCAATGTCAGAACCGAACCAAGGCTTGTTCAAACTACTGCTGTAACCTCGCGCTCAAATACCTAGAGATTGTAGAAAAAAAGGCGCCCAATACTTCCATCAATGTCCTTTACCAGATAGCCTTAATTCCCCCTGATCGAAGCACCTTCATCCCAGAATATTCTCATATTCACTTTTGTGAAAGCATTAAGATCATTCATCGGGGGCATAAACGCTTAATCCAAACTGATTCAAATTCATTCCCAGCAGATCTTATTGTTCTCAATATGGGTATGACGCCAGGAGACCAACAGCTAACCCTTCGTAGTATGACGAATTTTTCCTTGGATAGACGAGGTTTCATTGACCCAAAGAGCTTATCCTCAGGTATTTGGGCTTGTGGGTCTATAACTGGTCCTAAAGCTTATGCCGACTTAGTAGCAGATTCTCGAGATACCGCATTAGAAGTTCTTCTTCTATTAGGAAAAGATAGCCTCCCTGCAGGGGACATACCAATTCAAATTAATCAAGAAAAATGTGGGCTTTGTAATCTCTGTGTAGAGTCCTGTCCCTTTAACGCTCTCGCCATCATAGCTGACACACTTCGTATCGATACGCTAAAATGTGAAGGCTGTGGAGCCTGCATCGCAATATGCCCAACCGGAGCTCTGGCTTCCCCTCCAATTCAGGAGGAGGTTCAAGCTGCAATGAATGCCCTCTCAATGAGCACAGCCTCCCCCCGAATAATTGTGTTTTCCTGCAACTCATGTGGATACCCGGCAGTGGATAATGCAGGCATTCGTCGACTGGACTATGATCCTGGTGCAATGGTCATTAGACTGCCATGCGCGGGTTCAATCGATGCAAATTATGTAATAACAGCGTTAAACCACGGATTTGATGGTGTTATGGTTGTTGGCTGTCATGAAACAGCTTGCCGGTTCTTTGAGGGTATCAAGAAGGCTCAGACACGAATTGGTGTTCTCGCAGATTTTTATGGAGACGAACTACAAAAACGTGTACGCGTATTGAATGTGTCAGCCGTTGAAGGTCACGTGTTCGCGAACCAGGTCAATCAATTTTCCACTGAATTAGAGGAGCTATTAGGCTAATGACTAAGATTGGTTTTCTTCAACTAAACTCCTGTAGCGGGTGTATGTTTGCCATACTTGGTAGCGCCCTATTCCCTGAACTCCTTAAATCAGTTGATATTCGTGTGTTTCGATTAATCTCTGATGTTCAAGTTGACACGGATTTAGATATCGCATTTGTAGAAGGTGGAGTCACTCGAGATGAAGACGCGGAACTTCTTCGAAGACTATGGACCGCAGGAACCAAAATCATCGCTTTGGGAAGCTGTGCCGTTCTCGGTGGAATAATGAGCCAATCCCCCAACATGCGTATAGATCCCATCAGTAAATTCGTTGACTTATACATGTCATTACCTGGCTGTCCGCCACCACGAAAGTTACTTGGAAATCTGTTGATGAGCGCAATTGATGGTTCTGAAATCGAACTCCCTGACAAAAACGTGTGTGGAGAATGCCCGTTTGCCCAAGATCAAGCATTTGATGTTGAGATAACGTCCTTACATAACGTACGCCCTCCCCAAAGCTGTTTTTTACGCGAGGGAATACTCTGTTTAGGCCCAATAACCCGTGCAGGGTGTGAAGCCCTTTGTATTAAGGGAGCCACTCCCTGTGATGGCTGTATGGGTGCCATAGACCGGAATCTACCCTCGACTCTCGCTAATTTCTTCTCTCTCATAAAAGTCAGCGACGCCATTCGTAAGTATGCGGCTCTCGCTTTTAGATATCAAAAACCGGAGCTGAAGTTTAAACAATGAAAATTCGACTATCCTTACCAATGACACGGATAGAAGGCGAAAGCAAGCTCATTGTAACGCGAGACAAAGATCGCATAACAAATGTTGTATATAACATGCCAACGGCACGGGACTTTTTGAACGTTCTAATTGGACAACACATTAATGACTTACCAAAAATTGTTCCGCGGATCTGTGGAATTTGTCCAGTTGCCCATAGAATAGGAGCAATAAAAGCAATTGAATCGACTACAGATGTATCAATTCCCCCAATTGCCGAGTTAATCCGCGAACTGGCGCTCTTGGGAGAAATCATCCGATCGCACACATATAGTGTGTTCTTTTCTACTTTGGCTGATTTGATGTATCTTACAAACCAAATCTCTCGACAAGACATCCTTGGCATTGATCGCATGCAACCACGAGTTCTACCAATTGCTACAAAATTATACGAGTGTGCAGAAGCGTTAATCACCGCAACAGCAGGTAATACTAATTTAGCCTTTAACCTGATTCCAGGTGGAGTCGTTCAAAACATCAATAGCACTCAACAGCAAGATCTTATCCAACAACTTTCTTCAACGCTCTCGGGAGTGAAATGGACTAAAGAATACTACAATTCGCTACTAGATGAAATCGAAGAGGAAATCCAACACTATGCACTTCCTCTTCCACTTTATATTAGCTCCTTTGAAACAAAGGCCAACCGGTTTTCTGGTCTTAATCAGGTCCATTTCATTTCTGATGATGGAACACATGAAACCGTTGCCTGTGATGATTTCTCTGAATACTTAGTGGAGCAGGACCTGTTAGATGCCCCCACAAAAGTTGTCTACATCAAATCAAACGACGAATCCAAGAATCTCTTAGCGGGGCCTTATGCCCGACTAGCTGTACTTCAGTCTAAGCCAACGAAAAGTAAGAAATCGTACATAGGAGTGCCTAACCTGTTCCAAACCGGGCTTCTTCGAATTGACGAAATGGAATTCGCTCTCACAAATGCAATCAACCTGTTGGAAACAGAATGGTCGAAAGATGAAGACTCTTCAATTGGGTTGACACCAGGAACTAGAATCGGAGCTAGTGCAGTTGAAGCTCCACGGGGAATTCTCCTTTACCGAGTAAGTACAAATAGTAGCAACAGAATCAAAGATATCGACATTCGAGTGCCAACAGAGCTTAATGCCCGTGCGATAGCGGTGATTGTACAAAACGTCATGAGTGCTTGCATAAATCTTGGTTGGCCAAATGAAAAAATCCTTGAACGGGCTATGATGGCTGTTCGATGTTTTGATCCCTGCGTTTCTTGTGCAGCTCATACAGATTATAGATTTAGAGAAGCTGGAGAACGAAAAACATGATTTGAACTTAAGATATCTGCCCCGATCTAGTTCACAATTTGCCTTGGGCAACGAGCTTGACTATAAAAATTGTCTTTTTTCATCTAAAATAAATTTTCATCGCCTTTTTCTCAGATGGGAAGAAGCCTTAACTGCCTAATATAGGCAGGTGATTAATTGAAAACGTTAGAGCTTGCCCCTTTAAGTGGGAAAAAATTGCGGGTCTTCCTAATTAGAAAGGCCTATGACGAACCTTGGCTCATTCATTCCCCTCCTTCTGAATCTGAATCGAAGATTTCTGCAATAAAACGCCCTTCAATGGCTTATTGCGATATGATCAAGCAGATTGCTGAATCAGAGTCACCAGATTTTGCCACCGATGAATTGGGTCTGCGGAGCTTGAAGGAATTCCGTGAAGACAACCCAGTAGCGGATGTATTCTCAAAATTAAAGATCCCTTTTTATGCGGTTGAAATGGACGAGTTCGCTCACTCATACCTCTCACGGAGTATCAAGTTGAAACTGGAAAAGCGCAATGAGGTCTTAGACGGGTTAAGAATCCTATCAGATGAAAAAATAACTCCAAGTGTGCAAGACAAAATAGATCGGCTTGTCGCCTATGGTCAGTACTTGCACGATGAACTTGAAGAGGAAATTAGACAAGTACAATTTGGAATCCGTGAAAGCTGGATTACTATGGGGATTTTACAACAAGCTGAACTTCTTAAGAAGAAGCGAATAACCACGTTTCACTTGAGCAGCCCCAGACATTTCCAAGGTTTAATGGAACTTTTGCAATCCTTGGAGGTAGATGTGGTCCCTATAAGCTTCAAACGAATTCTTTCAGAAGTGCCAAAAGAGGAAATGAAAGGCATGACGGAGCTCACAGGAGTTTCTTCGGTTTCTGTTGTGCCAGTGATTAAGCGCCCAAAAACAAAACTAAGTGACATTCTTTTTTTCCTAGAAGCGGATGACCACGCTAGCCCGTTTGATATCTGTGTAGCGTACGACGCAGGATTTGATGTTGTAGTTCCATATTCTGGAGTGTCGCTTGATCGGATTCAAGACTTAGTCCAAGATGCTATCTTTTCAAGGGGAACCAAGGGAGTAAAGCATCTTTGCTTCTTTGTTGGAGGACGTCAGGTTTCCCTTGCTCGTCAAATGGCAGACAGAATTCAAAAGGCCATGGTGAAACCTTTCGAAACGGCAGTAATTATTGATCCACACGGTGCATTTTCCACGGCGGCGGCTATGGTTGCCAAAGCTGAGGAAGCTCTGCGCAGACTTAACCAAGGTTCACTCAAAAGTAACATTGCGTTAGTTCTTGCAGGTACAGGACCAGTTGGAGAAAGTGTGGCTCATTTACTTTCCAAGAGTGGAGCGCTGACAGTATTAACCTCACGAAATATTGACCGGGCCAGAGAAGTAGCGCACCGGGCCTCAATCGAGAGTAATAAAGTGGAAGGCGTGCAATCAACTTCACCTGATGACCTTCATGAACTTCTAGAGGATGCTAACCTTATTTTCGCTGTTGGCTCTCCGGGTATTCAATTAGTATCACTCGAACAGCTGCAATCTGTTTTAGGGACAAAAATTCTATTGGATGTAAATGCTGTACCTCCAAGTGGAATCGAATCTCTAACTCCTACAGATGATTTTCGTGAGCTAATTCCTGAAAACTATGGTATTGGTGCGTTGACCATTGGGGATTTGAAACTCAAGGTGCAGCGTCAGATGCTCCAAGAAGCACGGAAAAACGCTCAAGGCGTCTACGATGATGAAACAGCCTTAGACATTGCCCGAAACATCCTCAAAGAACAACGTGAAGTGATTAGTAAACCCAAACTCAAAATTGAGGTTGTTACAGCGTGAACTACCTCGACTAAAGACGATGGCTTCTATGCAACTGCACAATAAATAACTTTAATTATACAACATTTAGTAGTATATTGAAGAGTTTACATAGCGATGAATAGTAAGAGCAAAAAAAAGATTGTATCAACTTCCAAAAAAGGAAAGGAAACTGGAGTCAAACCGAGACGCGATACCGAGCTCGATTCAATTTTGCGAATTTTAGACAGCCCCATTCGCCGACTAGTTATCCAACGTTTAAGCCAAGAACCCAATTACCCTCTCCAGCTTGCCAAAGACCTCAATTTAAGTCAACAACTTGTCGCCAAACATCTTAAAATCATGGAAAAGGCACAGCTCGTTGAGTCTGCTAAAGAAACAAGCCCTCAAGGACCCAAACGGCGAATCTACTTCTTAAACAAGAGCCTCGCTATCATGGTGAACATCGGTCCACATCTCTTCAAAGAGAAAGTAATAGCCTTTGATGTAGAGCCAGACCAAGAAACCCTTTCTGAAAAGGCAGCAGCCTTCCTGAATCGAGTGAAGGAACTTTTCAAATATCCTAAAGAAGAGAGGAAAATCGATCACTTAGCAGAGATTCTAACAGATATAGATGAACACCTCGATTACCTCGAAGAAGAAAAACTGGTTCTCCTTTACATTCGAAACAGCGTGATGAAAGAAACCCGCAAGATGGTGCAGCAAATTGATAGCCCCGATGCCCGCCGCGTCTTGCACCATGCCATTGATTCCCATGACGACAGCATAAGACGTATTTCTGAAGTGTTGAATCTGCGGGAAGCCACTGTAAAAGAGATAATTAGCGAATTAAAAGCAAGCCTGGACACCACCCTGTTCGAATAAAACTAACGAACCTCAAGGCCCCATTTCATTAGAGTAATTCTTGGATTTGATTGATCTTTGGGCAATTATTCGCTATGAGAGATGTGTTTTACCGATATATTTATAAGCAAGTTAGTAATATAAGGTTTACTACAAAAAGTTGTAAATTGAAGGTAGTAAACACGTCGAGACAAACAGCAGCTAAAAAAGCCATCGTAACTTCTCCTATGAACGAACAACGAGTAGCGGTTGAACCGAGAAACGATAACCGCCTCTACCGCGGATTTGATTCCCTCTTCGACGACTTCAAGAGATCTTTCGACAATATGATGGCGCCCTTCCTCCCGATGCGAGCATGGGAGCCAAGTAGAATGGATGCCTTGCCGACTCGAGCAGCCCTTGTCGATATCATCGATCAGGGCCACCAATACTTGATCAAAGCAGAACTCCCCGGATATAGCAAGGAAATGGTCAAAATCGAGTTGAACAATGACACATTGAACATCCGCGCAGAAAGAAAATTAGAAAAAGCAGCAAACGACCAAGAATTTGTGCACCGCGAACGAAGCTATTCTGCTAGCCAACGAACCATCAACTTCCCCGAAGAAGTCGACCCCGACCTCGCGGAAGGCACCATGGAAAATGGTGTCTTAAACCTGGAAATACCCAAACGGGAACCTAGCCCCCAACGAAAAATGAAGCAGATCAAGCTACACTAGCTTGATCCCCTTCTCCTCTTTTTTTCAACACGATAGTATGAAAATACTACTAGTGTTTAATTCCTAACACAAGTCACCAATTGCCTAGAGTAGAATACCAAAGTACACGATCACGCCACTCATAGGCTAAATGTTGGGTAGCCACGACTACTATTCTCACGTCCTTTTTCAAGTGTTGCGCTCATGTCTACGAAGCCAATGCTAGTGGTATTTATCGACTGTAAAACCACGTCTCACGCTAGCTTTACTATTTGTCATAGGGAGTTGAAGATTAGTCCATGACTTCGTGTCGATGTTGAAGGAGCTTTTCTGCCAGCGAATAGGCGGCAAACCGATCCACGTCTTTTTTGCTGACGATGCCTTTAACCTGTCCTTTATCATTTACTATTACTAACCGGCTCACCTTGGATTTTCGAAAAGCGTCTTCGGCATCTTCCAGATCTACATCTTCATGGATTGTTTCCACTGGGTGAGCCATTACATCCTTTGCCATAAGCTTCAATGGATTATGCCCCTTAGCTATTAGCCTGAATATTATGCCATCAGTCACGATTCCCACGGGTTTCCCCGCTTCCACGATGACAACACTAGTAATCCAATGGTCCACCATACTCTTGGCTATCGACTGGAGCGAGTCGTTCGGAAGCCCTGAAACCACTTTTCTGCGAGCCACATCAATAACATGTTTGGACGAACTCAATCATTTCACCCCTTACAATCTCGCGCTTTCATTTATTCAACGCCTGCGTGAAGAACGACACCTTCCCATTGTGACGACGTAAAAGCCTTTCGGAATAATATATACAATTTATTCGACATGTACACAGTGGCATGTGTTGCAGGTTAAACTGTACGAGGCGAATGACCAGAGGAATAGTGGTTATTAGCAACAAGGACGATCGGAAGAATATCCTTTTTACAATCGTGGCTTTAATACGAGTTAAAACCAGCGAATTACCCACTAACCAATTCTACAGTGATTTGGGGGATCGTAGCGAAGGTAGTATGCATTCAATTCCGTATCGTTGGACGCATTCACTGCACTTGTTGAGATCACATTCCTGTGTACTAAGGTATCGTTCTCCTCCGTCTGGCATTAAAGCCACGATTGTCCCTGATTTAATTGACTTTGCCAGTTCGTGTGCCCTAATGAAAATTGCCCCTGAACTGGGACCTACAAACACTCCTTCGCGTAACGCCAAAAGTCGTACAGCTTCTTGGGCCTCATCTAAGCAGACAGTTGTTCGTCCATCAATCAATTCCTTCTGAAAGATTTTGGGCACATATTGCGTTGTGAGGTTCTTGAGCCCGGGTATCGGCGTTTTGGCATCCGCTTCCACACAAATGAGTTGTAATTCTTTATTTCTAGGTTTCAATGCGGAACCTACGCCCATGACAGTCCCCGTCGTTCCTAATCCAGCAACAAAATGGGTGATCTTTCCTCTTGTATCCCGCCAGATTTCCTCGGCTGTCGTTTCTCGGTGAGCCCGTACATTCGCTTCATTGGCGAACTGGTTGGGCATGAAATAGGTATCCGGATTCTCGTTGGCAATACGATGGGCTTCATCTTCTGCACCATCCATACCCTTTTTCGCGGGGGTTAGGATAAGGTGCGCCCCATACGCAATCAGCATCTGTCGACGTTCTCGAGTCATCGATTCGGGCATCACCAGCACAAGCCGATGCTCCTTAACGCCACACACCATCGCCAGACCAATACCCGTATTCCCACTCGTAGGTTCCACGACAATCTTATCTTTAGTCAGTACCCCGCGTTGTTCTGCATCTTCGATCATATACTTGGCAATGCGGTCCTTAACCGAGCCACCTGGATTGAATTTTTCAAGCTTCAGGTAAAAACGCACCTTTGGATTTGGATTAAGGCTACGCACAAGCACCATGGGTGTATTACCGATAAGATCAATCGGATTCTTAGCTAACACAGCAAGCCGCCATGAACCTAACAGTATTTAGTATTAACAGTGTTAAGTCACGCTGGTATAAAAAAGGTCCTCAAAAGGCAGCAATCCGTGATACGCGAAGAATTTTGTCTTCGAAGGCCAAGAGAATAGCGGATAACGCCTACGGTAGTGAAAGGCTCTTTCCTTCCTTTGAGCACTTTTTATCTAAATGGTTCATTCAGCTCTTACTCGGGAAAGTCGCATCGCGTTGAGTATAACTGCTAAAGATAAGCCCATATCTCCGATGGCTACCGCCAACCAGAGAGTGATTAAGCCCGGGAAGACCAGAGCGGCCAGACTAAATTTTACAATTAATGCGGTTCCGATATTTTGACGAACAATACTTCGCGTTTTTTGGCTCAGTTCAAATAGATAGGGCAATTTTGCGAGATCATCATGCATTAATGCAATGTCGGCGGTTTCGATAGCCGCGTCACTTCCAATAGCTCCCATCGCAATGCCTACATCCGCGGTGGCTAGCGAGGGGGCATCATTCACCCCATCTCCCACCATTGCGATGGCCCCGTAATGTTGCTGCAACTCTTCGAGAATCTTGACTTTATCTTCAGGCATCAGATTTGCATAGAACGCATCGATGCCGATTTGTTTGGCGATAAACGCGGCAGTGTGTTCATTATCGCCGGTCACCATGACGGTTTTGATCCCCATTTGTTTCAGAGTTGCAATGGTACTCATACTGGAGGGTCGAATCGTATCCTGAATTGCAATTACGCCAATCGCTCGCGCTGAATCACCGACCAGGATAACTGTTTTTCCTTCTTCCTCTAGATGCCGAACTTGATTCTTAGGATACGGGATAGCTAATTTAGTGAAAAGCCGTTCACTTCCAACAAAATATTGTACGGTGTCGATTCTGCCCGAGACGCCTTGTCCAGTGATAGTTGTGAAATCATCCACGTCGCTGACTTGTAATCCGGGATTCAAGGCTTTCGCTACAATTGCTTTACTAATTGGGTGCTCCGAGAAGCTCTCAATTGACGCTGCCACTCGGAGAACCGATTCGTCAGATTCGTCAAAGGAAATAACGTCGGTCACCGCTAATTGACCCGAAGTCAAGGTTCCGGTCTTATCGAATGCGACCACCTTCACGTTGCCCAATGCTTCGATATACCGACTTCCTTTAATCAGCACCCCTTGCTTCGTTGCACTCGTCAAAGCTGACACCATCGCCACCGGCGTTCCGATAGCGAGAGCACAAGGACAAGATATTACCAGAAGAATAAGGGCTCGATAGATCCAGTCTATCCAAAGAGCACCCAAAAGAATTGATGGAATCGTTGCAACAACAACCGCAACGACAACGACTGAGGGTGTATAATATTTCGCAAACTTGTCCACGAAGTGTTCAATAGGAGATTTGGATTTTTGCGCCTCCTCAACCATGGTCAAAATCTTGGCAAGCACGGTTTCATTCGATAATCGGGTTACTCGAATTTCGAGATAGCCTTCATTGTTTATGGTCCCTGCGTACACCTCATCATTGGCTTCTTTTTCGACTGGAAGCGATTCACCAGTAATGGGGGCTTGATTGACACTAGACGATCCCTGGATAACGATTCCATCTAACGGGATTTTTTCACCGGGTCGAACCACCACTATTTCATCGAGGTTTACTTCGTGAACATGAACGCGGGATTCTTTGCCATCACGTTTTATAGTCGCCGTTTCCGGTGCCAACTTCATCAGGGAAGCGACGGATCGCTGGGCATTCTCATTCGCCTTAATTTCAAGAAACTCCGCAATGAAGTACAGCACCATTACAGCAGCACCTTCCGCTGGATGTCCAATGAAGAAGCTGGCCACGGCCGCGATTGTCATTAGAAAGGCGATGTTCAGCCGTCGCTTGAAGATCAATGCTTTGATTCCCTCTTTAGCAATGGAATACCCTGCAATACCCACCGCAAATAGGTACAGGGCAAAGGCGATGAGCTGCTGGTGCAGGACGAAATCGACGATGAGTCCCAAGGCAAACAACGCAGTTGAGACAAGAATAATGAGAACCCGGTAATCACGCCAAAACGAAGATCTGTGAATGGCAGGTTCAAAGGCTACTTCGCACACTGTGCAATTATTCCCATTTTCGTAACGCTGGTCTGGCACTAGTGATTTCCCCAGGACATAATACGTCTAGTCTGAATTCACCTGATGCTGGTATAATCTATTAAGGTAGTGCTAATTAAAATGCAAATTCCTAATAATATTTATTAAAATCGATGCTAAGAATTAATAAGGTGATGGCATGCCCATTATTAGCATTTCTCTGACCACCAAACTCCTAAAGCAATTGGATCAATTCATGCAGGAACGGGGTTATTCTAGTCGTTCGGAGGCTATTCGAGATGCGGTTCGTACCGCACTTTCTGAATTTGAACTTGAAAAGTTTGAAGGAGGACGGGTTACGGCCACCATCACGGCCATCTCGACCCACGAGCAGCAGGGAGTGGATGAGCGATTAACTCGTCTCCGTCATGCTTACAGCCATATTGTGTCGGGTAACATGCATTTGCACCTCGGTGAAGCCTATTGCCTTGAGGTATTCATTGCCGAGGGAGAAGCCGAGGACATAACCGAGTTCATAAGTCGGATCCGTGCCATGCGTGGCCTTCTTCAGGTGAAGTATACAATTATGCCACTCAAAGACTAAAATTGTGGTTAGCTGAATACAATAAGAACGGTTTAGAATGACATTCTCATCAATGTTGAATTTTAATAGCTAATGGTCTGTAAATTGAGTTATGTCATTGGTCGCAGTCGTTAAGGGAGAACGAAGTCTTAAACCGGTCTTTCGGGCAATAGATCTAATTCCATTCCAAGAAGCCCTTAAGCCGTATGATACGGTCTTAGTTAAGCCCAATCTAATCACTGACCACACCTTTGAGACCGGCATCACCACGGATCCTGTCGTGGTGGAGGCGGTGATTAGGAAAGTTCAGGACCTAGACAAAAAGGCGATCGTGGTAGAGACCGAAGGAGGAACCACCTCACCGGATGACGCGATTGTTGAGACCGGAATGATGGAGGTCATTGAACGCTTGGGGTCCGAGTACATCAACATGCGTAAGCTCAAAGATAAGGTGGAACTCGAGGTCACAGACCACCAGGCGCTAGCGAAGTTTAAAGTGGCTCGACTCGCCGTCGAATCTGCCATTATCACTGTGCCTTCCATGAAGACCTTGCAGCATACCACGATTACGATGGGGTTGAAGAATATGTTCGGGATGCTCACCATTCGGAACAAATATGGCTTGCACCCACTCGGCACGAACAACTTTGTTTACGATATCTGTAAGACCCTCCCCCCCACGCTCAGCGTCATCGATGGCTTCTACGGCAAATCAGGTCCGGGTCCATGGAGTGGAACCCCTGTGAAGATGGACACCATCATCGCCAGTGTCGACCCAGTCGCTGCCGACGCCACCGCCGCCCGGTGCATTGGCATCGACCCCCATACCATCGATCATGTTAGGTGGCTCCATGAAGCCGGCATAGGCGAGATTACCGACATTGAAGTCGTAGGCGATGGCATCGAAGCGGTCTACCAAAAATGGGAACAAAATTAGGAGACAAGATGAGTAAAATGGAACCAATTATTCTACCAAAACCTGAGAAAACAGGTGGGAAAACGTTACTGGAGGCTTTGCACCTCAGGCAGACGGACCGAAATATTAGCTCAAGAGAGCTCCCACTTCAGGTGCTTTCCAACTTGCTTTGGGCAGCCTTTGGCGTAAACCGTAAAACGGGAGCTTTTAGCAAACCTGGACGGACAGCGCCTTCAGCAAGCAATTCGCAAGAAATTGACCTGTACGTAGCATTGAAAGATGGCCTCTATTTGTACGAAGCAAGTCCGCATCAACTGACCCCCATTTCCGCAAAGGACTTTCGCAGCCTCTCCTGCAGCCCTCGGGCCGCGAGCCTCACAAGTAAAACGCCCGTAAATATCTTCTATGTTGTCAATTTTTCCCGCTATGATTTGGGACCCAACCAACCAGACCCAAGCATTGGAGACTCTGAAGTTCAGAAATCGTACTATTACACTGATACCGGCTTTATTGCCCAAAACATCTACCTCTTTGCAGCGTCAGAAGGACTCGCAACTTGGTTCCATAATTGTGATACGGCTAGTATCGCAACGGAATTCAACCTGCGACCCAACCAAAGGGTACTATTCGCACAAACAATAGGATATCCAAAGTAAAACCGCTGTGTCTATGCATTTTTCTCAGAATGCGATTTAATACAAATCATCTTTCACGTCATTGGTATCATTGGATACTAACTGCTGGCTTTATTAATTTCAGGAGTATAAGTAGCGTCATCGTATTTCCTGATTTGTTAGAGGTCTTGTTATGCGTTGGGTTACGCGTGCCCATGTACATGTAGATCGGGTGGCATGTCCGTGGTTGATAAAACGGTTTATTGATCTAGATGCGGAGTTCAAGTTTGTGTCGTGGCCAGGTGCAGTACTTGCTGAGGAGGATGGAACGCCGTTTGATTTTCCTGACCTAGATATTCCTTTTACCCATCACGATAACATGTGTACCTTCGAGGTGTTAGTGAAGCACTATGCGCTGACAGATCCGGTGTTGCAGGATATGGCCGCAATAATTCATTCAGCGGATATTCAGAAAGATTTGGATAGGGCTCCGGATGCGCGTGGAGTGGAGTTGACATTGAGTGGTTTAGCGTTTCTGGGTGACAACGACCAGGACGCGGTACAAAAGGGCTTGACTGTATTGGATGCATTATATGCTGGGTTGCTGTTGCGTCGGGTTCGTGAAGAACTTCATGAACAATTGGTTCCGTTGAACCGTGAAGAGCGGTTCCACCTGATCTATACCACGTTGCGTGAGCGATTGCCTCCATCAATTCCGGGGGGATCTTTATAATGGCACAGGAATCGGGGTCGAAATCTCAGACCTTCACCCCCATGGTGCTGCTTTCGGCTATTGGTGCAGTCGCAATTTTGAGTACGACGATGTCCAAGTCACCTGTGCTGCCCTTTTTTGCTGGATTTCTGGGTGCTTCCCCTGAGCAGATGGGATTCATTGCAGCTGCTTCGACAATTCCAGGAATTCTCGTCAGTATCCCGGCAGGAATGGTAGCAGATCGAAAAGGACCACGCGGGATGCTTTGGATTTCAATCCTACTTGTAGCATTTGTTCCCTTCTTGTATCTCCCCATTATTACACCGCAGCAGCTCTTCTGGGTGCGATTTCTACACGGATTCGCGACCGCTATTCTTGGTCCGATTGCCCTAGCAATAGTGGCGGGTTTGTATACGAGCCGTCGTGGAGAGCGGATGGCTACCTATTCCTCATCAACACGTGTGGGTCGCATGCTGGCTCCCCTCGTAGGAGGACTGTTACTGGCGTTCCCGATATTCGCTGTACTGAGCCTCAATGTGTACCAAGGAGTCTACTTGGCATGTGGCGTATTCGGCCTCATTGCGCTTGGATTAACGCTTGTGTTCTCACTTACCACGAAGCACAGGCAGGATTTTGAGCCGGTTTCTGAAGAAAGAATGAACTTTGCAATGTTACGACAGGTCACAACCGTCCAGGTGTTGTTAATTTGCTTGGCTCAAGCGGCTGTGTTCTTCCTGTATGGGGCTTTCGAATTTTTCATGCCCCTCTACTGGACGACCAACGCCGGAATTGCTGAGTGGATGACCGGCCCCCTCTTATCCCTATTTACCGCTATACTCCTGTTTTCAAGCCCAGCCCTCGGAGCGTTATCCGATCGATATGGGCGACAGGTATTCATTATTGGGGGACTTATTGCGATGTGTGTATTCACTATCTTGCTGGTGTTGCTTCCCTATCCTCTGATTCAAATCGGTGTAATCGTTCCCATGGCGTTAGCGATGGCAGGGGTAGTTTCTGCAACTATCCCGTTTATCACCGAGGTGGTGCACCACAAATTGAAAGGCACAGCACTCGGGCTTCTCAGCACCATTATGGATGTAGGACAAGTCCTGGGACCAATCACTGTTGGTTTTCTCCTTGCAGCCAGTGGAAATAATTACCTCTATGCATTCCTTATTGCTAGTGGCAGCCTCCTGTTAATTCCCCTTTTGTTACTCCTCTACAGATTACGCATAAAACCCACTGAATGACTTGAAACAACGCTAATTTTCGCATCATTTGAAAAATCCTAGGCATGTATGTCTTCGAAACGCAACATAATGGCCTACTGTTGCGTCATTAACTTGGAATAAGATATTTAGGCTTTAGAGACGCAGTTGGAGGTAGCTGGTTGGCTGCGTGAAAAGTGAAGCGAATATTCTAGCCGCCATTGGGAATACTTCATTGGTGCAGTTGCAGCAAGTGGTTCCAAAGGGATATGCCCGTGTGCTTGTAAAGTTGGAGTGGGAAAACCCAACGGGGAGCATGAAAGATCGTATGGCACAAGCAATGATTGTTAAAGCCGAACAAGATGGGCGGTTGAAACCGGGTGGAACGGTAGTTGAATATACCGGGGGAAGTACGGGCACATCGTTAGCATTTATTTGTGCAGCGAAAGGGTATCGGCTTCGGATAATCTCTTCGGATGCCTTTAGTCGTGATAAACTGGATCATATGCAGGCTTTAGGTGCGGAAGTAACAGTTATTCCGAGTCATGGACGCGGGATAACCAAGGAATTAATTGAGGCAATGATTGAAAAAGCGCGCAAAATTAGTGAAACACCTGAAACCTACTGGACAAATCAACTGTATAACCAAGACCAGATCTCCGGATATTTTGCCCTCGGTGAAGAAATTTGGGAGCAAACAGAGGGAACGGTTGATGCCTTTGTCCAAGTCGTTGGGACGGCAGGATCGCTCATGGGAACCGCGATGGTTTTGAAAAAGCAGCATCCAGATGTGAAAATAGTAGCTGTTGAACCGAACGAATCACCTGTGTTGTCTGGTGGGAGCAGGGGAGCTCATGGTATCGATGGAATCGGTATTGGGTTTATACCCCCGTTGTGGAAGCCCAGTTTGATTGATGAGATAATGCGAGTTTCCACACAGGAAGCCAAAGAGATGGCTCAACACTTAGCACGAGAGGAAGGACTCTTCGCAGGTACTTCGTCAGGTGCCAATGTGGTAGCAGCCATTAGGATCGCGAAAACATTAGGACCGAAAGCCACCGTCGTCACGTTGCTAAACGATTCAGGGCTAAAATACTTGAGCACAGACCTTTACAAACCACGGTAATCCTTTGCTGGTCAATAGCTTCTTGAGTGCTGTGTTATCCTGTTCATCACGCTAGTCGTCGTTTTCATCTATCTGGCAAATGAAATCAGATTATGGTTTAAGAAAAGTCCAATAGTATGTATCACAAGATAGATTACCTGTGTCTGTTACCCATTTCATCAAGTGAGGTGTAATCGATGATATGCGAAGTGCGAGATGTCCCTATTCACTACAAAGTCTTTGGAGAAGGCACCCCAATTATCTCACTTCATGGTTCTACCCTTGACCATCGCTCAATGGTTGGATCATTGGAGCCAATATTCAAGTCCCGAAAGAGATGGCAGCGAATCTATCCTGATTTACCGGGACATGGAAAAACACCCGGAATTGACTGGATAAAAACCTCGAATGACGTATTAGAGCTCTTGTTTGGTTTTATCGACAAAATAATTCCCAAGGAGCAATTTGTCGTAGCTGGGCTTTCCTATGGAGGGTATCTTGCGCAAGGGCTAGTCAATAAGAAACCTGACCGGGTAAACGGGCTTCTCTTAATCGTGCCCCGCACCATTGGGAATCCCAAACAAAGAGCCCTTCCCACAAAAACCGTGATTGTACGGGAGAAGGATTTCTTAGCAGAATTACCCCCGCAAGACCGTGAAGGGTTCATGGAAGTAGCGGTGATACAGACACGCAATCATTGGCACCGCTATTCCCAAGAAATCACTCCCGCTGTGAAAATCGCTGACACGACGTTTCTAGCACGATTGGACCCACGAAAGGATAAATTCAGCTTCACGCTCAATCCCCCCGAATTTCGTTTTGACAAACCAACTCTGATTATTGTAGGCCGCCAAGATCATTGGGTGGGTTACCGCGATGCTTGGACTATCCTTGAAAATTACCCCCGAGCGACCTTCGCGGTACTCGACCAAGCCGGTCATGCGCTCCAACTGGAACAACCAACACTGTTCAACAGTCTAGTGAACGAATGGCTCGATAGAGTAGAAACCAGGCACCGATAAAGTTGGACCAACCGCACTGTCTTCAAAATCTAGTGGAAAAAGTAGATAACGGTTTGAGGGAGGGAACAATATCATGACTTCTACTGTAATTTTCCAGTTTCTTGAGAGCCCAGTCGCCGGTGTTCTAACGTTCCCAAAGAATCAGTCAGGACCTGGTCTCTTGCTGTTACCTGCATGGTGGGGCCTGAATGAATTCTTTAAAGGTCTTGCCAAGCGGTTGGCCGGAGAGGGGTTTATCACGTTTGCTCCAGATTATTATAATGGGCAGGTAGCCACTAGCGTAGAAACGGCGAAAGCGCTCAGTGGCCAACTGGATCGAAAGGAGGCAGAGAAACAGGTCAAAATGGCTGCGGAGTTCATGAAATCCCATCCTGCAGTGGATGGTGAGAAAATCGGCATTATTGGCTTTTCGTTGGGTGTGCGCTTTGCAATGAATCTTGCTCGAACAAAGGCAAAAGATGTCGGTGCGGTGGTTTTGTTCTATGGTGTTGCAGGAGGTCTATTCCGAGAATTTACGATTCCCGTTCAAGGGCATTTTGCGGAAAATGATGAATGGGGGTCAGGACCGGAGGCCATGCAAAAACTGCGAACACGCTTAGCTGCGGGACGAGGGGTAATCGACTTTCATGAATATCCCCACACGTCTCATTGGTTCTTCGAAGAAGATGTAAAAGACGCTTACAATGCAGCTGCAGCTTCTCTAGCCAACAAGCGGATGCTTAGCTTCTTACGAGAATGGCTGAAAAAAGAGCAGCCTGAATCCCTGTGAACACGAAGATAGCTAGGTATATTAGAAAGTCCTAGCCCATTTGTGACTAGTAGTCTATTGATTCGAATCGTAGACCAGGTTGTCTAGGTGGTTATTTCGTGACTAAAGCAACAGAAGCGCCTGTTTATGGATATCGCTGGATTGTTTTGTTAGTGTTTATGTTCATTGCAGCAGTTACACAGATCTTATGGATCACCTTTGCACCGATTTCTTCAATGGTCGCCAGTCTCTACGGGGTGACCGAGCTCGATGTGGCACTGCTTTCACTAATTTTCATGGCTGTCTACATCCCGGTCTCGATCCCCTCGGCGTATCTAATCGACAGTAAAGGCTTTCGATACGCCGCTGGTGTCGGTGCAATAATCACCGCAGTATTTGCTGTATTTCGCGTATTTGCCCCCAACTATCTTCTCTTATTGGCCTTATCAGGCGGTATCGCAATTGGACAACCCTTTGTCTTTAACAGCCCTACCAAAATTGCGCGCCGTTGGTTTCCGGCAAAGGAGCGGGGCCTTGCCACGGGATTAGGTACAATGGCCATTTTTCTTGGAATTATGCTTGGATTATTAGTCACCCCCTTTGCGGTTGTCGGCATTGGGTTCTTTTATACCATGCTCAGCTATGCGGTGATCGCTGTCATCGCAGCGGTTTTGTTTCTATTCGTCGCTAAAGAGCACCCGCCGTCTCCTCCGGAACTCGATGAACCCGAAGACGAAAAGATGCTCAAAGGGCTTCGTCAAATCATCGGAATCAGACAATTCATTATTCTGATAGTGCTCTTCTTCGTTGGTTTGGGCATCTTTAACGGCATTGCTACATGGATTGAACAAATTCTTGCAGGACGAGTTATTGATATCACTCAAGCAGGAATAGTAGGTGCCATCATCATTCTTGGGGGCATCATCGGAGCGGTAATCATTCCCACTTTGTCCGATAAATATCAGCGTCGTAAACCGTTTATCATCCTCGCCCTCTTACTTGCCGCACCTTTCACCTTCATGCTAGCCTATCATCCCGATTACATCGTACTACTAGTATCCGCCTTCCTGTTAGGATTTTTCCTCATGCCCGCATTACCCTTGGGACTGCAAACGGGGGCTGAAATGACAAAACCCATTCCTGAAGGCACCTCTGCTGGCGTTCTTATGATCTTTGGGCAAGCCGGTGGCATCGTCCTTATTCTCGCAATGGATTTGGTAAATTCGCTATTCTACTCCTTCTTCTGGGCCATGATGCTCCTTCTCGTCCTCGACCTGCTCGCGTTACTCATCTCAATCCTTCTCAAAGAAACAATGCAGCGCAAAACACTGTAACAACGTTCTCGCCCTACCAGCACCTTCCCGGATTGATTGGTGCTCTACGGGCCGCTTCTAGAAGATGGAATTAGAACGGGTTCCTTAGCCTTGAAGAAAGCCCAAATTTAGTAACCCAGAGATATAATCTGTGGCTAGAAGGTGAGTTATTTTTCAGTCATATCAAGTGCTTCATCAATGATTGATTGAAATTTCGCTGGAATCTTGTAAATATAATAGAAACTCCAGATTGAGGCGCCCCAACACATACCGCCCAACACAAGGGACACAATAAGGACAAGAAGGGTCTGGACATCTCCCGGTAAAATAATGGGTAACGAAACGCCTAACGCTGCTAAAATAATAATGATCACAAACGCTACACAATACCCACATCCTTCAATCGCATAGGGATCAATTGATGATTCTTTACTCGAGAGATCCACCACAACACCAAGTTCAGTAGCTTTCTTTTGATAGCGTCGCTTCTGCACACTCCATATTCCTGCCGCAATGAAGGCCATGATAATCAGCATCACCAGGCCGGAAAGAAAAAACAAACCAATGGCAATCTCGTGTGGTGCTCCCACCATTCATGTCACCCGCATCTATTCGGAGGCGAACCTCTTTGAACCTTTCTCTACACCTCTTTCTCAACGAGAAGACTCGAAAAAACAGCTGAATCCGGGTTCTCAACGCACTTGGGGTAGGAGCCTTGATTATGTAGTTACATTTAAATTGAGGTATTAAAAAAATGTAAAAAAGTATTACTTGGAGAAGTAGATGACCATGCATATCCCGGACGGTTTTCTCACCATCCTCCTCTCCGCCATCATGTGGGCAATTGCGATCATTCTACTGGCATTCGCTTTCTGGCGCCTTGAACGGAACTTCAACGAGAAACAAATCCCACTGATGGCAACTTTAACGGCCATGTTTTTTGCTGCCCAAATGATGAACTACCCCATAATTGGCGGAACAACCGCCCACCTCTTAGGAGGACCTATTCTTGCCATTACCCTCGGGCCCTATGCGGCACTTGTTTCCATGACCGTTATTCTGGTGATTCAAGCCTTGGTCTTTGGCGACGGAGGCATCCTTACGCTAGGGGCTAATATCGTCAACATGGGTATTGTTGGAGTTTTTATCCCCTGGGTTATCTTCGTTCTGATCTATCGAATCTCACCCAACCGCACAGGCATGATTGTCGGTGGGTTTGCTGCCGCGTTTTTTGGTGATTTTTTGGCGGCAATTTCTGCTGCGATTATGCTCGGATTTTCCTATCCCCTCTTCCCCTACTCAACCCCCATTGCGTTAATTGCGATGGGAGTACATCATTCTGTTATCGGAGTCATTGAAGGGGGTGCTACAGTAGTTATTCTGTTGGTCATTGATGGTGTACGTCCTGACCTTCTGGTCATTGAGCGTGTGGTCCCATCCATCACAGGAGATTGGAGCCCCAAATTAGAGGAGGTGCTCTAACCATGGACCAAAAATATAAGCTCATGCTGGGTGGTGTTCTCATCGCCATCATATTCGTGGCGATTGGAGTTATCTGGTTGGGTTTTGCAAACGAAACCCTTGATGTCATTGCCAACTTGTTTGGAGCCCCAGAATGGGAATTATGGATTCCCCTTTTCCCCGATTATGAGATTCCTGGACTTGAAGGCGTACTACTCTCCAATTTCCTGTTAGGTATGGTTTTTGTTGTGCTCATCCTTGGGATAACCTTTGGGCTCATGTGGTTACTAGTCAGGTTACGACGAAAAGAATAACATTCGTGGCAAGAAGGAATCGAACGGGTATGTTTAAAGAATTATTGAAGGTGCTGGGTGAGAGCCTCGCCATTGAGAAGTATGCGAGTCGAAATGGACTACTTCAACGCATTGATCCTCGCGTCAAGCTTATTGGACTAACTTGTGTTATCATCTTCACAGTTCTGATGCAAAATCTCCTACAATTTGCGATTCTATTATTGTTCTTGACAGGGCTAGCCGTTGCTTCCCGAATCCCCTTGCGAGCGTTTTTTAGTCGTCAATCAATGGTGATAATCTTTTCAGTGATTATTATCATTCCTTTGCCATTCATTACCCCGGGAACGCTCATATTTGTCATTCCACTTGGAACCTGGCTAATAGGGATAACTGTTGAAGGACTTCTTCGAGCCGCGATTTTTGGGATGCGCATATGGGTCTGTGTCGCGGCTTTGAGCTTACTGACTCTTTCAACCCGGTTTCCAGTTTTACTACACGGAATGCAACGGCTCCGATTGCCTAGCCTTTTCGTTTCACTAACAGCCCTCACGTATCGTTACATTTTCCTTTTTACGGATGAAGCCTATCGCATGGGGCTAGCCCGAGAAGCCCGAATGGTGAAGAAGGAACGGGTTTTCCGATTGCGAACATGGCGCACCATATCAAGTATGATTGGAACACTCTTTATCCGGGCTTATGAACGGGGAGAAAGAGTCTATCAAACAATGATCGCCCGAGGCTTTACGGGACAGTTCCACCTATTAACCCATCTGAAAATGGGGCTGAAGGATTACGGATTTGTCATCGGCCTGTTGGGCATCACCGCTCTTGTCTTCTTCGCACCCCTTCTGTTCCCGGTTACCTTGTTTGGAGGTTGGTTTTAGAAATGGTTCATTGTGCTGTAAATATGAAGAATGTGCAATATCGGTATCCAGATGGGCACATTGCCCTACAAGATATCGATTTTGAAGTGGGTTTACACGAACGCGCTGTAATTCTTGGTGCAAATGGAGCGGGAAAATCCACCCTACTTTCAATAATGTGTGGAATCCTTGAAGCGACCAAGGGAACTATTAAAATTCTCAATAGGGAGCTCACGGCGAAAAATGTCCATGAATTTCGGGTAGCCATTGGGTTAGTTTTTCAGGAACCGGATAACCAGCTGTTCATGCCAACACTTTGGGAAGACATTGCCTTTGGGCCACTCAATATGGGGCTTACAGACGAAGAGGTGAACCAGCGTGTCGACGAAGCATTGAATGTGGTGGATTTAAGCCATTTAAAGGAAAAGCCTCCGCATCATCTAAGCGTTGGAGAAAAGAAACGAGCAGCTATCGCATCAGTGCTTGCCATGCGCCCCCAAATTCTAGTCTTTGACGAGCCCACCGCCCATATGGACCCACGTACGCGAAATGAATTTGCCAAGTTCTTATCTAAGCTTTATTCAGAAGGCAATCTCACCATCATCACCGCTACACATGATGTCAATATCGTCCCATTAATTGCAGACCGCGCTTACGTTCTTTATGAAGGCAAATTCATCGGGGCGGGATCTGTCGCAGAAATCTTCTCCAATGCGAAAATGCTGGATAATGCACACTTAGCCCCTCCGATAGTTACCCAACTATTTCACAATGCCACGAAACTTATTCCTCAAATGGGTCACGAGCCACTCCCTATGACCTTAGCTGAGGCCAGTTCTCTATTCAAAAAATACTGTAAATCTTCGACTTGATACACGCCCTTTATGACAAGAGATTTATTTTGGGAATAGCAGTAAAGCCTATCGATACCCGTTATAGGGGAGTATTAACGGTGTGGAATCGATCCGGCATAGTATCAGTGTTATTGTTGAGTCTTCTTGGACTACTTTTGTTTTCCGCGGGTAACTCGGAAACAGCATGTGTAATAGTTGGAAGCGATGGATATGGGCAGTTAGTATTGACTGATACCTGCGAAAGGGAAGAACCAGCGGTGGCTTTTGTTAATGGTTTGCCCTCGTTGCTTATTATTGCCCATGAGGATTTTTTGGCTGAATTAGAGCCGTTAGCCGAGTGGAAAGCCCGTACTGGATTTGACGTTGAGCTAACCAGTTGGCAATACTTCAACAACTCGTTTTATGGGTGGGATGAGGCAGCCCGAATTCGCAAGGGTATACAGCTCCGTCACCAGACAGGACGAGCTGATTATGTGATGTTAGTTGGTGATTGTGAGATGTTTCCCGTGCGGTATCAATGTACAGATCGCCTACAGAATGATTCCAATGATGTGGACGGGTATGGGTGTTATTTTCCCTGTGACTTATACTACGCCGATCTAATTGGCCCTGCTGGCACTTACTATGATTGGGACCCTAATGCTAACCATATCTATGGTGAGTTCCATGGCGAATATTTTACTTCGGATCCCATTAATTTTGAAGGACTCGACTTGATCCCCGATTTAGCAATTGGTCGTGTTCCAGCATCCACCACCCTAGAGGTGCGAAATTACGTTGAAAAAATCCTCCAATATGAGGGGTTTAACTTGGGGAGCTGGTTTAACAATGTGCTTTTTATTGTTCCTAACTCACCCGATGATGATTTGGATGAAACTTACCTGACGACGAAAGAAGCCATTAACGCCACTGCCCTGACCAAAGATGAAGGTTTCAATCCAATTCGGCTCTACAACGCTAGCATCAATGGATTAGCGGCCTCATTGACTGATGGTGCACCAACTGAAGCCAATATTATTGCCCGCCTAAATACAGGCGTGGGATTTGTGAATTTTGGTGGTCATGGTAATCCTCAGGCCTGGGCGAACTGCTTCTTCACGTCCTCGATTAGCTCTCCAACACTCACCACCACAAAGTGGCCTGTGGTCTTCAGTGCTGGATGTGGGACAGGTAAGATCGGTCCGGAACCGCCCTACGAAGCCTATCTGGATGTATACGGAACAGCCCATTTGGGAATTAACAACGGAGAATTATGGCCTGTGGCCGGTGACCCCACCCTTCCCCCACCCGCCTGCCTTCAAGCGGACACGGTAGATTCATTCGCTGAACACTTATTGACGCGGACACGATGGCGTGGTGCCATGGGGTACTTTGCGTGTGTGTCCGGTGCTCAAGCCTGGAATTCATACCTGGATTTGTTCTTCTTCCAGAACTATACCGATCATTGTCTATTAGGTGATATGTGGCGGGATATGGTAACCCGCTACTGCGATACGCCCAAAACGATGGACGGCACTAATTTGGGGGCGATTGGACGAGGAGAAACCAGTATTACCTCCGGTGGCGCCTGGTTCAAGGTAGCCGGCTATCACCAACCCCTAAAATTCCTGCTTTATGGCGACCCCTCATTGCGTGTTAAATCCCTAGCGAATTTCCCACCGACCAACCCCTATTATTATTCAGGCCCCAATGAGTTAGATGAAGGCGAAGAATGCACCTTTGACCCCGACTGGTGGCACTTCATGGACTATGACAGCCCCTCCCTCACCTTCCGCTGGGATCTGGACGGCGACGCCGTTTGGGATACGGGGTGGATAACTACGCTAATCGCCCACACCTATCCAGACAACCAAGAGGTTGATGTTCATGTCCAAGCCTCCGATGGACTCTGCTATAGTGAAGTCCAGACCCAACCCTTTGTGATACATAACGTAGCGCCCACCTTAACGCTGACGGCCGACACGCATATCGCAGCCGGAGATACCATCGGATTCGGATTAACGGTCACAGACCCGGGAACCGCAGATACCTTCACCTATTACTGGGAGTTTGGAGACGGAGCAACGCCCGAAACCAGCACCAGTCATTACCCCACAGTAACCTTTGAAGGACCTGAAATGGGAATCCTCGCCTCCGCCCCAAGATTATATCGTGTTAGTCTTACAGTCACTGATGACGATGGTGGAGTAGGCGAAACCCATATCAACATTTACGTGCATCCCCCCTCACTCTTTGGACCTCTCATCCCCATTATCGGTATAGTCAGTGTCATAGGCGTAATAGCAACCTATGCATTGTGGCGAATGCGGTTCCGAAAACTCAACCCGGATTTATGAGATTTTGATCAGAATTACTATTGGCTTCACCAGCGCGATGGATGGCAAATTTTAGCGCTAGGGGTCCAAAGATTTGGAAAATAAGCGTTGAGATTCCAATAACACCAATAATTAGAAACGCGTAACTGGGGAACCCGAGCTGATTTAGCTGCTCCGCGATCACCACGCTCAATCCCACCGCAACGCCAGCTTGACTAAAGAGGCATAATCCGAGGTAACGTTTAACTGATGGAGGGTTGTCACCAAGAGTGGCGACTAAACGCGTTCCGAAATATTTCGCCAAACCTCGCCCCATTACGTAAAGGATGGTCGTCGTAACAATGAATAGGCCTCCGATTGTTATCACGACCGGGTCGATCATCCCGGCACCGAAGAGAACGAAGAAAAAGAGGATTACGGGACTGATGATTTTTTCTGCCTCATGACTCAGTTCTTGAGCCTGCTTCGGAACTCGGTTACCAATCACTATACCTAAAATCATACAAGAGAGTAGAGAACTAAAGTGGAAAAATTCAGCAACCCCAATAACGAGAAGAATCACACTAACTAGCAAAAGGATATACCGTCCGTGATCTTCTACACGACTTAATCCAAAGGCAAGAAGAAACCCTACACCGGCACCCAAGGCCAAAGACATGCTGATTTCAATTACTGGTGCTGCAATTAGAAAAGGCAGTGGCAGCACTACTGGGGCAATAAACAGCAAAACAATACTCATCGTAATGCTGGTAAGGATAATCGCGATAACATCATCGATGATTAATGTGAACATAACTGCATCTGTGACCGGACCACGGCTTTTGAATTCCCAGATTACATCGGCTGTTGCTGCAGGAGCAGTAGCACTGGCTAAACCGGCTAATAGAATGGCAGGTATTGGGTCACGAAGCCAGAAGAAGACAAGACAAAATACGAGGAGCGCTGACCCAAGACTTTCGGCTAAGATGATGGGTATCAGGTTCCGTGACTGTTGTCGAATTTTACTGAACTTGAGCTCATTTCCAATGTTATAGCCGATGAACCCCAACGCCACCGCCGTAACAACAGGTGATAGAGCTAGAAGCCTTTCGTCTATCAGACCCAAAAGGAGAGGACCAAGAAAAATTCCTGTTAAAATAAACCCCAACACTTGGGGTATGCCTAAGCGCCGTTGGATTTCCGCACTGATTACGGTCAGAACTACAACTAGGCTAACGACTAACAGAAGTGGAAGATCAATTACAAGTTGTAGCATAGGAATTCACTATTTTTTATGTAGTCAGAGACTAATACAAATCCAAGATTATTTTTATAAACTTATTCCTATAATAACACTGACGCAACTACTTTGACATGGAAGCTCATGTTCGTCGTCAAACCCGATCCAAACGACAATTAACAGAAGAAAAAATCAGCCCGTTACATCATTTGCCGACAATTGCACATACGTCTTCGAAATCAATCAGGATTGCCTATAACAAACCAAGAATGATTCGCTTCTAGCTATACACGCACGCTCTTCATAATTTTTTGATTCGTTTTTTTATACTATTTTGTTATAAAATCAATTTTATACAAATAGTATAGGAATAAAATAAAGTTAAGTTCATCCAATGCTTATTGAATCCGCTTCAAAGGAAGGCGTTTATTATGGCCTTTGAATTCTTTCGGTGACTATGAGCGAAAAAATCAGGAAGCAATTCAGGTGATTGAATGAGTGTGGTTCGAGATGTTATCGTGGTTGGAAGTGGCCTAGGTGGATTGTCCGCCGCCTTAACCTGTGCGAAGCGGGGATTGGATGTGGTGCTGTTTGAGCAACATCGGAAGGTTGGTGGATGTGCGTCGAGTTTTCGTCAGAAGGGGTACAACTTTGAAACGGCGCTACATGCAATTAATGGGCGAGCAGTGGACAACCAGATACTGCAGTTTTTTGATATCCTACCACTAATTCAGCCTATTCAGCTTAAAGAATGGTATCGGGTCCAAGTGGAATCGGTGCCTGGTGGAGGGAGCCTAGATTTTACGATGCCCATGGGTTGGGAGGCAGCCCAGAATGCGATGGTGGAGGCGTTTCCGAAGGCAAAGAAGAATGTTCTGGCATGGTTTGAGTTCACCGAAACACTCATGCAGGAAATTATGATGCTCATGGGGTATGCTCAAGCCAAGGGGACGCCACGATTTCTTATGGACTGGGGGATGAAGACGCTCCAAGAAGCGCTCGATCATTTCTTCAAGGGGCATGAGGGCGCGAAACTGGCCACAAGCGCCGCTTGGAATTGGCTAGGACAGAGTCCCGATACTCTGAGCATTATCAACTTCGCCCAAGGCTTTCAGGCTTACTTGAAGGAGGGCGGTTGGCAACTCCACGAAGGGTCACAATCACTGGCCCAGGCCTACGCCACTCGACTTACCGAAGCGGGTGCTGAGATTCGATTGAACACCCCAGTTGAAAAGGTGCACGTGGAGGATAACCAAGCAACACATGTCGTTCTAACCGGTGGAGAACAGATGCGGGCACGCTACTTCGTTTGGAATGGATCAGCAGGTCCACTCTTTCGGGAGCACCTTCAAGGCAAACCCGTACCGAGGATTATGGAGTACGGGCAGAAATTAAACCAATTGAAAGGCACCATAAGCTTTACTTCCCTCTTTTTAGGGATAGAGGGAGATGTGAGTGACCAGCTGCCAGATTATGAACGGATTTGGTATTTAGGGAAGGTTTCAGCGGCTAGCCTCCGGAAGAGCATTAATATGGGTAGTCCCGAAGCCGGCGGTTTCCTGATTACCAACTATTCACGGCTTGGGAGTCCTTGGTTTGCCCCTACCGGAAAAAGTAATGTTGTAATCACTCTTTTTGATGCCATCGAGCGGTGGCCAACACGGAATACACCGGAATATAAACAGATGAAGCAGCAAACCACCGATCAACTTGTGGCTTTCCTGCAACAAAGATTGGGACTTAATTTTGCTGGGCAGATAGAACTCATGGAACTGGCTACACCACGGACATATGAGCGGTACCTTTGGACGGAGTGGGGCACGGCATATGGGTATGATGCGACGCCTGACCAGATCGGTCCGATGCGGCCTGCCCAAAAATCGCCCATTACGAATCTTTGGCTCGCGGGTCAGTGGACTCAACCAGGTCACGGATTCTATCCCTGTCAAGCTTCGGGATTTTTAGCAGGAAAAGCGATTTGTGAAACAGCCGGTGTATGGGAAGACAAGTAAAGTTCACACATATCTTGAACAGCTGAAATCGCTAGAATCTCTAAGGTATCCCGCTCCCTTCTGTGGAGTGAAACACATCTTTCTTTCACATCATTTGAAAGATTCCAGGCATGTATGTCTTCGAAATTGGGAAGAAAGGCGATTAACACCTTGGAAAAGCTTCTTCGCAAAAAAAGAGGAGAGAAGGAAGCGGTGCTACTTCCTTCTGTGACGTCGAACGAGAACTCCTAGACTAAGCGTTAGAAGTAATCCTAATACGATTGCTTCAACTGAAAACCCGGGGAATGGAAAGATCCTCGAAAACCATATTCTCCATGAATTTATTTAGCTGATACAGTGCTGTTGTTAGCGAGGTGTATTGGTTGCTCCAATTCTTTCCGTTAATCCTTCTTGATTTTGTAATTGCTGGGGCTCTCGCTTTGATTGGATTGACCTTGGGGCTCTTTTTCCTCGTGTACGTCATTATGATGATCTATGCTGGGATGAACCCCTGGGTTCGAGATGTTGAACGAATGGATTGGTGTTGTAACCCAGCTTTTGATATTTGGTATTATACAAATCAACGAAGAAAATGGGTAGCCGCGAATTTTGGGGGAAGCATCCTTTTTGCTGTTATTTTTTGGTTCCTGCTTATGCTATGGAACAGTTTCTACTACCTTCCTGTCTTTGGAGATTTGATTTTCAACACGAATCTAGTTATTTCGTTCACTCTGGGAGTTTTGATTTTAATTCCAATTGGTTATGGTATCGTCCATCTTCATGCTCGCTAGTTTTCGGCTATTGCTCATGTCAGCTCGAACTTTAGTACAGCGTCACACTCTTTAGGATGCTATAATGCTATTCAGCCAATCTTCACCAAGCAGTTTTGACCTGTGGTTCTCGTGTTAGTACAGTTGTTTTTTATCGTATTTGCATTGGTTCTTCTTGCTGAACTAGCGGATAAGACACAACTTGTCACCTTCGCCCTCGCGGCTGAAACAGGAAAACCTGCCCAAGTATATCTTGGAGTATTAGGCGGCTTATTCACAGTGACGGCACTCGGCGTCCTTGTGGGTTCTCTTATTGGGCTCTTTGTACCGCTTACGCTGATTCAACTCATCGCCGGACTTGTGTTTATTATTCTTGGCATTTTTAGCATCTACAGAGTAAGACGCAATGACCCTGATGAAGAGAAGACCAAGACTCATGGAACACGTGTTTGGGTGCGTGCGTTTATTCTCTTGTTCTTGGCAGAGTTAGGTGACAAAACTCAATTAATCATAATTCTTATTGCTGCAACCACAGGGCAACTGCTTCTCGTCTTCGTCGCCGGATTCTTTGCTCTTGCACTCGTGAATGGTATTGGCGTCTTTGTAGGTGATCGTGCCCGCAAATACCTAAGTTCAACAACCATCACCTATATCGCCGCAGCGGCCTTCATCATTGCAGGTGTACTTGTGCTCATCGGAAGTCTACTACCCTAGTCAACCACCACCGATTGAAATCATTATACTATTCGGTTTTCATGCAGATGGCGCATTGATGATGGCGCAAAGACTTCAGAGTAGAGGAGGGGTTGACGAGTTTGTGGATGGTGTCTTTGATGGTGTTGAGTTTCTTACGAAGTGCTATCAGCTAAAATGGAAATTTAGTCTTCGAATTAAATTCAGGTTTGCCGATAACATCTGTTCAACTCGACTGATATAACTCAGGTTAGACTTCTGGTGTAAAACTCGCGTGTGTAGTTTCGAGATGATTGGGTGGTGGTTTTAACTGATAATGTCGGGCAAAATAGACTAACAATGCTGTTAGGGCTGTCAGGTAAGCAGTGACCTCGATCAGTGATGGGTTTCCATTATATCCTACAAGTCCTTTTAATACCAATCCGAGTGGGCTGTTTTCAGGGAGTATAAGGTTAATATCCCACACATGCTCAACGAGAATCGGAACGACTCCAGCTTCTTGTAATTCATGAATGCCATAAGCAATCATTCCGGCAGCAAAAAAAA
Source organism: Promethearchaeota archaeon (assembly GCA_048938295.1). Lineage (GTDB taxonomy): Archaea > Asgardarchaeota > Hermodarchaeia > Hermodarchaeales > Hermodarchaeaceae > Hermodarchaeum. The sequence goes on along the minus strand of JBHLMI010000011.1, from coordinate 29,656 downwards.
TGAGAAAGATACTGGTGATCCGAAAGAAGGTTTGGAGACTGAGTTGTTTTGCACTAGCAAAATAGATGTAGGCAATACCAATTGCCACCGCGAAGCCTAGGAGGACACCAAGCCAAATTGCGCCTTCATTAAGGGGGAGCACGGAGAGAAACAGCACGGTCTCAACACCTTCTCGAAGCACGGCGATGAAAACAATAAAGAAGATTCCTAGCGTGGCTGTCATTGTTGCGGCGGTTTTTTTTTCGAGTTCCATTTGAAGGGACGGTCCCTTGCGGTCCATCCACACAATCATTGTGACCAGCAAACCAGCGGCAATCAAAGTAGTAATTCCTTCAAAGATTTGGGCACTAGGTCCACTAAATCCGCCAGCTAACCACTGAAATCCGAAGGCTAAGGCTATACTAACGATGATTGCGGAGATCATCCCGGCAAATACTTGCCAATACCTTTGAGAGCCACCAGTTCGAGCAAGAAAGGCTAAGACAATTCCAACAATTAGAGCGGCTTCAAGGCCTTCACGAAGGGCAATGACAAACCCGGCAATCATATGAGTTCAACATCCGTTTCCTTTGGCAACACTGTTTTTTAGGTGCGCCTAAACAATAAAATTTAGGCTTGCTTAAATTATAAAGTTTCTGAAATAACGATACACCATCTCACTAAACACTAGTCCTTCGATTCTTTGCTTTGGTGAGAAATGTGTTTCTATAAAGTCTTCACGCCAATTATCATGATTCACCTTTTATTGATAAGAAGCGGGCATTGACGGCCACAATGATGGTACTTATAGACATTAGCGCAGCCCCAATTGCAGGACTTAAGAGAATTCCCAGCGGGAGGAGTAATCCTGCTGCCAACGGAATCGCAATCGCGTTGTAACCTGTGGCCCATAATAGATTTTGTACCATTTTTTTGTATGTAGCTCGAGAGAGGCCAAGAATGGCTACAGCGTCCTGAGGATCATTGCGGACGAGTACGATATCTGCAGCTTCGATGGCAACATCGGTTCCAGCCCCAATAGCGATGCCCACATCTGCTTGGGCAAGAGCAGGGGCATCGTTAATGCCGTCCCCCACCATTGCCACTGTTAATCCTCGATCTTGTACTTCACGAATCTTCGCCGCTTTTTCATGGGGTAAAACTTCAGCAAAATAATCATCTAGCCCCAATTCATCGGCGACCCATTGCGCAACATGCTGATTATCTCCGGTCAACATCATGCTCTGAATGCCCATACGTTTTAGTGTGGCAATTGCAGTCTTGGATTCTTTCCTAATCACATCTGCTAATGCAAGGGCGCCTTGCAACTGATCATCAACGAGCACATAGACAATAGTTTTGCCATGTTGGGCGAGCCGTTCGATTGTTTCATTCTCTGGGAGCAGATCTTTTTCTTTCAGGTATCCAGGGCTAACGACTTTGATCTGCTTGGCATCAACTTGTCCCTTGGCTCCTTTTCCGGGAATAGCTTGAAAATTGTGTGCTGTGGTGAGAGTAAGATTTCGTTCATTGGCTCCGCGTACGATGCCTTGGGCGATAGGATGTTCAGATAATGTCTCCAAGGATGCTGCTAATTGGAGTACAGTTTCATCGTTCAGATCAGCTAAAGACACGACATCAGTTACTGAAAATTGACCTTCAGTTAGTGTACCCGTTTTATCAAAAATAATCGCATCTAATTTACGAGCGCGTTCAAATGCGACACGATCTCTTATCAATAACCCATTCTGTGCTGAAATTGAGGTTGAAACCGCCACGACCAATGGAACAGCCAATCCAAGTGCATGGGGGCAGGTGATCACCATTACGGTGACGCTTCGTTCAATTCCGAATGCTATTCCTTGGCCTAACGCAACCCAAGCAAATAGCGTGAGGGCTCCAACTGATAAGGCAATGACGGTAAGGAAGAACGCTGCCCGATTTGCCACGTCCTGAGTTCGTGAACGACTTGTCTGGGCTTCTCGCACCAACTCAATTACTTGTGACAGATATGTCTCCTTTCCCACCTTTGTGATTTCCATGGTGAGCGTTCCATCCCCGTTAATTGCACCTCCAATCACCGTGTCGTCGGGTTTCTTCTCCACAGGAAGCGATTCGCCTGTGATGAAGGCCTCATTCATGCTACTTTCACCTTCCAGGATGGTACCATCGGAGGGGATTCGTTCTCCTGGTTTGATAAGAACCCGATCTCCTCGTTGTAGGTCAGTGGTTGGCACCTCTTTTACCTCTCCATTAGGTAAGAGAAGAAATGCTGTAGCGGGAAGTAATCTCACCAATTCCTCCAACGCCCGTGATGCCCCTATGATGGATCGCATTTCCATCCAATGTCCAAAGAGCATCACGTCGATCAACGTGGCTAGTTCCCAAAAGAACAACGTGCCCGGTAACCCAAAAACCACAGCGCTACTATAGCCATATGCAACGGTTATCGCAACCGCCACCAAGGTCATCATTCCCAATTGGCGTTTTCTGATTTCTTGGACTAATCCTTTCAGGAAGGGATAGCCGCCAAAGAAATAAACTATTGTCGATAGGCCAAATAGAACCAGCGTGTATCCTGGAAATGAGAGGAACGCTGTTAATCCTAATAGGGTCTGAATTAAGGGGGACAGCAAGACTATCGGCGCTGTCAGTATCATTGAAACGATGAACCTTTTCCGATAGTCACGTATCATCATTTCGTGATGAGAAACTCCATCGTGGGAGTTGTGTTTAATCGCCGCATGATGCGGCGAATGATTGCCTGTCATGTGTTCTGTGTCTTGGTTCATAGCGCCACGTCCAATTAGTCTTCTTTTTTTGTGTGTTGTTCGAACTTAAATTCCACATTATATATCTATTCCGATATATCTAATCCGATAAGTTTAAAATCGATTATCCAATCTACAAGATTCATTAACCGAAAGTTAGACTTCTGATCTACATCCTAACACAAAACCTACACAAAGATCTCGATCAAAAAGATGTGATAAAAAATGGAGCTATTAAATATAATCGTACCCCTCATGATGACCCTTGACTGGGATTGGGGACAGGGAGACCCTGACATGTGGAGCCACATGTTTCCCTTCATGTTCTTCTACGGAATGCCCATGATATGGCTTGGGATCGTGCTTTTTGTCATTGTAATTAGTGCAACCATTGGCATTGTTTTGTTTATCCTCCTGAAAGAACAACAGCAAGGCCAAGCATGATAGTGATTCAAGTGACCGAAACTTCTGTCAAAACTCCTTTTAGAAGTCTTATATCCTTATTTAGTTTCAAATGCGTAAAGATCGATCCTTTAACGCGAAACAAATCTATCTTTCACATCGTTGAGCAATTATAAACATCAGAAACGATATCAAAAATCATTTTCAGAATAAAGAAAGCCAGTTAAAACACAAAACCCCAATAATAGCGCACGTATAGCGGAGGTTCCCGTTGTTGCTCTCATTCAATATATCTGATTGCCCAGAACCCCACCAAGGAAAATCCGCTCCAATTCAAAAAGGGCTCATTCCTGCCCTTCAGGATGGAGGATTAGATTTATGTGGAGAAGGACTTGGTTTCGGGACACCAATTCTTCAATATCGCCGTGATTTCTATTTTCCTGGCACCTCAACTGTTTCACGCAGAGAAGAAACCAAGAAGAACTACTGGATGAAGAAGTTTAGCTTTAATTTAATTGAACGAAAGCAACCCACTTCTAGTAATTCAATCAAGGCGTTTTCATGGATACTCCCTCGTGCGCATAATCAAATATACAAGATGAAAACAGGTCGGCAATTCCTCAAATTCATCACTTGGCTTTCTCAATGGGACTTCCCGAGACATGGAAAGCAATTTGCACCTCAATTTTTCATTCCTGTGAAAAGCCGGGGAGAGAGTCAATCACAGTATTTCGTCACCCAGGATAATCAAAAATTAAAGATTAAATTAAGTTTCGATTCTATAGTGCGAAATACGCTTCAATCCATTTACATTGCCAACGAACTTGGAGGACACCATTTTACCCAATACTATGATGCATCCGGAACCTATCTCGACCAACAACAGATTGAACCGTGGGCTAAAATCAAGAGTTCATGGGCTGCTTTTTATGCGCCTCGACTCAACTTGGGGTTCCGCGTCGAAATACCAGCGGAAGGGCGGGCATATCGAGGACGAGAAGTCCTTGAAGAACCTGAAATCTTTTGGTCGGGTATAATTTTGCAATTACCCAGATCAACAAGAATTTGCAAATACGAGGTTCAATTTGGAACCTTGCAACGGATTCTGGAGGGTCAGTAGCGGTGACTGACATTGTACTCGTCTATCCTTATTTCAACGAAGAATTAGACCGCTCAATTTTCCGGTATCCACCCTTGGGTCTCGGCTATCTAGCTTCAATTCTTCGCATCGCTGGTTTTTCCGTTGATCTTGTCGATTGTACTTTCCTACATTTTGACACTGCGCTACGGCGAATTGAACAGCTTCAACCACGAATTCTGGGAATTTACTCGATGGTCACTATCAATCACCATGCAATTATGATTGCCCAAAAATTCCGTTCCAGTGTCGAACTCATGGTAGCTGGTGGTCCTCTACCCTCGCTAGTACCAGAAGAATTCCTCGACATCTTTGATATCGTAGTATTAGGAGAAGGAGAAGAAACCGTCTTGGAATTAGTTCGGCGTCATTTCCAGCATACTTCTTGGACGCGTACGAGCGGAATTGCTTATAAAGGAAATGGCGGTCGAATCAAAGTCAAACCTCGTCGGCGATTTATCAAACCGCTCGATTCGATTCCTCTCCCTGCGCGCGATTTGTTTCCCAATTCTCAGTATAAATGGTATTGGCGCACATTCCATCATTATACTGCATCGAGTATGATTTCCACCAGGGGATGCCCGTACCTGTGTGATTTTTGCAGTAACCCTGTTTTTGGTCAAAGTTATCGAGAACGTTCAGCAAAAAATGTGGTTGAAGAAATGGTCCTGATTCGCAATTTGGGGTATGACCGTGTTTTCTTCACTGATGATTGTTTTACACAAAACCCACACCGTGTTGCCGAAATCTGCGAAATCCTGATTCGCGATAAACAGAATATAGAGTGGATGTGTCTCAGTCGCGCTGATCATCTCTCTAAAACATTAGCAACACAGATGCAAAAAGCAGGATGTCGACGTATCTTCTTTGGTATTGAATCAGGCAATCAAAGCATTCTAAATATCATCGGAAAACGAATAACCCTCGAGCAAGTCCGTCGTGCTGTAGAAAATGCCCAACAAGCAGGCATTGAAACCGGCGGATTCTTCATTCTAGGTTATCCTGGAGAAACAAATGAAACCCTCCTTGATACACTCAATTTCTCTTCAAAACTTCCTCTTGATTATTTGTCGTATTCCTTTCCTTACCCGATTTTTGGCACGGGATTATATTCTCGAGTACAAAACCAAATTACTGTACCAGATTGGCGAAAACAACGTGGATCTGCGAACCGCCATGACCTTCTTTTTAAAAGCGCGTTTTCGGAGAACAAATTACGTCTCGCCATGTATGCTGGTTTAGTTCAACATCGCCTTCGAAAAAATGGCGCTCTGGGAAAAGCAACTGCCAAAGTAGCAGAGCGCTTCTCGAATTACGCTCTGAAGCTGATAAGATGAAAAACATAGCTTTAACTGCTATGCGAACCTAGAAATTCTTGGTGATTCAGATGGTGCTCTTTGGTTCAACTGCACAATTAATTTTTGATATAAATCTCATAATCCAAATCGTTCTCATACTTCTCTTGACCATCGGTGTTTTTCAAAAGCGAACTTTGAAGTATCATGGTACTATCATGGGCATTGCTACACTTTCGATGCTGGTTACAGTGCTCCTCATTATGGAGCCATCATTAGCCATCAACCTACCTGTCCTTATTCTATTTCCCACGAGTATGGGCTCACTAGTAACATTAGTTCATGTATTCTTTGGCTCCACAGCGCTAATCATTGGTCTCATCTTTACGATTCGATTTCTATACTTTGCTACGAGCAAAAAACCCCTAGTCTGTGGAAGGCGTACCCAGATGCGAATTCAAATCACAATCTGGTTCTTAGCATTCCTTTTCGGTCTAACATTCTATGTGTACTTCTATGTGATCTAGCAACAATTCAAAGATTTTACAAATTTAACCTTAATTTGGCGAATTCATGCCTATTCATTATCTAAGGTATAGACCTGATTATGTGAAACAAATCATCTTTCACGTTATTTGGAAAAAACAGCACCTGCGTCTTCGTAATCCTTAGAGGGGGCGTTTATTACAGGAAAATAATTGTTGGTGCGTGTTCATATCCCGGCTTTAACAAACTGTTGTTTAACAAGCTCCACCGCCGTGTCCAAATATTTGGACCCCAACATCGTTTTGGCGCGTCGTGGGTCTTTCCCCAAGATTCGTCCAACAGGAATAGCTGGGTCCTGTGGTAGTTGTGATAGGTCCACGAGGTCGGGGCGAATCGCCAGCATAATCGAGGTTTCGTTCTTCCCTGCATGGTCAATCTGATATTTCCAAGCACGCTTGATGTCATCGGTGACGCCGAACAACTTTAAGCCCAAGCGCGCTTCACGCTCTGGGATATCTTGCACCCAAGACCAGCGGGAAGGCCCGTGCCCGTCAGCAAATACTGCGTGGAAACCGGTTCGTTTAAGTTGGACTAGAATGACATCGACGAGCTGTTTGAAAAAGTCTTTAGACACCCAGTAACAGCTGCCTTCCAGTTGTCGAGGGGGCAAGGAAGTAGGGAGGGCATCCATCCCATAGAAGACTTGCCCAGTCTTTCCCACCACCGCCTGATCCGGTCCGAGAAATAGAGGAGGCATCACAATACCTCCTAATTGCGTGGCACAAGCCACCATTAACGCTTCACTCTGGATAGCATCCGAGCCCAATGGGAGATGCGCGCCGTGCCATTCCAATGTCCCCAAGGGTAAATACGCCACAGGCTTGTCGTGCAACCGTTTCAAGAATTCGTGCGGCAGCAGTTCAGCATAACGCACCTTTTCTGTACTCGTGATCATAGCACATCACCGACAATCACGGTGAATTCCAAAAGGGCTGGAAAGTAGATAAGCACTATGCCACCTGCAAGTCCTCCACAGGTGGAGTATAGAAGAGGATTGTTGACATCCGCGGTGACATTTCACATTAGGTTTAATATACAAAACAAATAATCTTCAGGCTATTTGGAAGAAATTGCAGACATGTCTTTGAATTTAATTCAACTAGTAAAAGCCCTTCGAAGAACATTAGAATTCAATACCATTTATTCAAAGGTAGTAGTTGGTGAGCCTAATGAAAATTAGCATTAGCATCGAACCGCATATAGGTTATACTTACGATGATATCGTTACCCTAGCGAAAGCAGCTGAAGATGCAGGATTCTATCGATTCACCGTATCAGATCATTTCTTTGGATGGAATGAAGACCGGGAGAACCAATGCTATGAGGCGTGGACCACCCTTGCATTACTCACCCCACAAACAGCGAGGATTCGCCTTGGAACGTCGGTCACGTGTCAATCCTATCGGAATCCTGCGCTTCTTGCGAAGATTGTGGCGAACCTCGACAACGCGTCCAATGGTCGAATCACCCTCGATATCGGAGCAGGATGGAAGAAGCCTGAGTACGAAGCCTACGGATATACGTATCCTTCCCCAAAGACTCGAATTCTCCAATTGCGGGAGGCGCTCCAAATTATCAATCTGCTATGGACCGAAGAACGACCGAGTTTTGCTGGTGAGTTCTATAGTATCAAGAAAACGATGTTCCTCCCTAAACCCATTCAACGCCCTCGCATCCCAATTTGGGTGGGGACAGAAACTCTCAAGGCACCGATGATGGAAGAAACTGCGGCGAGATATGCAGACGGAGTGGATTATATCAAAGGAACAGCGGCAGACTATGCACAGAAGAAGGAGCGCATGCGGGTAATGTGTGAAACGGTTGGTCGCAACTTTGAGGATTTAGAATGGTCTACAGGACTCATGGTAGCCGTCATCGGTGAGGATAACGATGATTTTAAAAATCGAAAACGCGATGTGATACGTCAGGAATGGCCTCAAGGGGGATATACAGAGGAATTTAAGAAGAAGGCTCTCGAGGCGGGTTGTAAGCAGGATCTAGCAGGACCCCCTGAGAGGATTATTGAACGATTACGTCAATACAAGGATCATATCGACGTATTCAATATCGGCCTCCCTTTCGTGGGAAATATTCGACAAATGGGATTAGACACGATTCATATCCTGAAGGATCACATTATTTCAAAACTATGAGCGCGCTTTCATTGTGCAGTTATTTCCAAGAGTCTACTTTAGTGTAAGGTTTTCAACGACTTTTTTGTACTTTTCATGAATCATCTTACGATCGAATTCCCAAAATTCGTTTAGCATGTCCTGCTGTTCCTGTTGAGAAAAATATTCCATACACGGAATGAAGAAATTCTTATCCTCCTTCCGGATATGTTCGGGGTAAAAATTGACGAGTTTCTCAAGAAGCTGAAGTATCTCATCGACTGCTGTGTTGTCACCTTGCATGTATTTCGTATTCGCTTCAATTAAGCGGCCCACCGTCTTCCGAGCAATTCTATGTTCCTCGACCAGTTCGTCCATTATTTTCTGGTGCCTAGTTGTCAACGATTTCTTCGACAGCTCACGGAACAGAATATCCTCCTCCTTCCCATGATGGGTTCTGTCTGCATAAGTCCGCAGAAAATCCACTGCGGTATCTATGAATCGTGAATTCACACGCGCCGTATCTCGAATTCGTCCCAATTCCTCTCTCATGAACCCAATCATCCGTTCAATCAACCTGTGTTCAATCATCAATGGCCCAATTGGCATCATGAAGACATTTACCTCCTCAATGCACAAGCTACGAATCTATTCTCCTATAACTATTTGAAATAGTATACTAACTTTCTAGAACTTCACAAATACCTGATGAGAGGAGAGGAAAATCCAACGATACCAGCCAATTGAGCGACGAGAAACGAATCTATTTTTCACATCGTTAATTCAATACAAGGCATTTGTGTCTTCGAAAATATAGAGAATTGCGAATAGCACTAGGAAAAATTGCTTGCCCGAAACTAGGCACCAATAGTAGATTTTAGCTTACGGGAGTATTAACATTTGACTCGATGTTTCGCCTATCGTAGAATCGACAATATGTGTCAATGATGCAAAGAATAATATACCAATATATTTTGGTACAAAACCAATATATTTAGATTTATTCAATTTAGGTCTAGTGAATTATCTTGCAAATTGATTTAAATGAAGTGGAATACATCACCGAAACGAGCCTGACAATCCGTAAAACCAGAAGACGCACCACGGTCCCGAAAGAGATTGTGGATCATCTTGGACTCCAAGATGGGGATCGAATTCGATGGATTCTTTTACGGAACAACCGCATCCTGATTGTTCCCAAGAAGGTGAAGCGGGTTAAGCCCGATGCTTCTACATAGTCTGCAAAGTGATTTTCCATGTGGTCTTTCCTCATCATCTTGGTGATCGGCTTTTTAGCTCAATATATCGATGGCGCGCTGGGAATGGGTTACGGTGCCTCGTCCTCCTCCTTCTTGATAACGGCGGGCATAATGCCTGTTCTCGCATCTGCATCGGTTCATACTTCTGAAATCTTTGCGAGTTTAGCTTCGGGAGCCTCCCATCTTCGTTTTGGAAATGTCGAGAAGAAAATCGCGGTACCATTAACCGGCACAGGGATTATAGGTGGAATCGTGGGAGCCTATTTTCTGGCAACCCTACCTAGCGAATTTGTTAGCCCAATCGTCGCAATAATTCTCCTAATTCTAGGTATTAGGATTTTTGTGAGATTTCTCTGGAAGAAACAAATCCTACTGTATAAAGGCGAGTTCTCAAATCGCTTTCTGCTAGTTTTAGGATTGATTGGGGGAACCGTGGATGCCTTTGGTGGCGGAGGTTGGGGACCGATTTGCACTTCTACGCTAGTATCGGCGAATAAAAAAGAGCCCAGGGTCATCATCGGTTCAGTAAACATTGCCGAGTTTTTTACAACGGTGGCTATTGTCATTACATTCGGGATTACTGTGGGCTTTGAGAATTTCCTCTGGTTCATAACCATCCCACTAATCATTGGTGGGATTATTGCCGCTCCAGTGGCCGCGTATACCTGTAAACGCGTCTCAGCTTACCTTTTGGGCACGCTGGTGGGCACAATTCTCATTGTGTTGAACTCACGAACACTAATCAGGACTCTCCCCGGATTGATTGGTATTGAATCGCCAATTAATCCCGATCTATTTATCATTCTGGGTGTTGTTGTTCTGATGAGCGTTATTATCGTAAGTTACTGGTACCGATCACGGAAGACAGCTGACCAAGCGACCTTACAACATAATGACACACAAGATGAAGACGTAACACTCTGACATCAGAACGCAGATTGGTCTTTGAGCAAGCATCTCAAGATAAGATTGTTGTCAAGGTTTTCAAGATAAATAACTTAAAAGATGAAATCTTTCACATTATTTGTTAGAAATCACAGGTATGTCTTCGAAATTAAAAAGAAATAGCGGATAACGCTCAAAGAACGAACTGGTTCAGTCCCAGGAGCCGATAATCGCCGCTTTTACTCATGCCATATGCGGTTTTCTAATTGAACATCCATGTCTCGTTAGCAATTTACAAAGCTTTTTACAAGAAATTTCTCGATTTACTCCAGAATTAAGATTTTCTAGCATATTTTTTGAGTTGGAGAATATGAAAAAGGATCGGCAAAAAATCTATCACGCTCTTAACCACCCGATCCGTCGACGAATAGTCGAACTTTTAGATTCCCAAGAATTGCTGGGGTCCACTGAACTCAAAGAACTCCTAAACCTTGGACCAGGAAAATTATATTATCATCTTGACAACCTTGGAGGTCTAATTGAACAGACTGAAGACCATAAATATCGGCTCAGTACAAAAGGCAAAGAAGCATACAAGCTCCTCACCACCAGCAACACGCTTCACGTGAAAGGCAGGGTCACATCTCAGACACCTTTCACCAGGCTTTATACTGTACTCAAAATCGCATTCTTATTTGACTGGCTTTGGCCGCACCTCAATGGCAATTGGCGACGACAAACCCCGATAGCCATTCTCTTATTGGTATTTGGCGCCTGGATGGGCTTTGTTTCTGGTCTTCAACCAATTCTCCTTTTTTATGTCCCTCAAAACCTAATTCTGCCCTTTTCGATTGGTCAATTTCTCTTGAATTGGACGACTATTTTTGTTCTTATTGCCTTGTTATGTCTAGCATTATTTCAAAGAAAAACTGGAAACGCAAATCTCTTTACAGGCATAGTAATCTCAGCAATTCCCTTCGTGATCTTTGCTACCGTCTGGTTTCTTAATGATAGCCTTCAATGGCAGTTGGAATTCATTTGGTTTGGATGGCTACTACGAGGCTTTTTCTTGTTTAGTCAAACATGGACACTTGCTATCCTGACAGTTGCTGTGAGTCATGCCAAAATATTGCGTTTGGATAAAGCCGCATTTGTGAGCTTTATTATGGCCTATCTGAGCATTGCGGTGTTGCTTCTTTTGAATTTGGGCTTTTGAGAGTCAAAAAGAGTTGACTTTGAGTCAGTCAAGAAAAATTGACTGTCAAGTTCTGATTAGTCAAAAAAACTTGAAATAAAAGGTTAAATCGGCAGAATACGGCTATTTTCCTGCAAAATCGCAAAATAAGCGATTAGAGGTGATTTTAAATGAAGAAACTAGCAATGATATTCCTACTATTAGTGATTCTCTCTAGCTTCCACCTATTTCAAGTGAATGGCACTAGTAACGGTGACGACGACAATGATGGAATCGACGACCACATTGAAGACACCGAAGAACGCGAACTGCACATAGAAACAGAGGATAGCATGATCACGGTTCACTCCGAATTTGTCAATGAACCCAATGAAAACGAGTTCGAAATTAGCTTTGCCACTAATGAGGGCATCAAGTTGGAACTTGGATATAGCACAGAAATCAATGCCAGCGAATATGAACTCGAATTAGAAGTTAAATTCGAGCAGTTAGTCGAATTCATTGATCAAAACGCTGATGGCATCTATAATCTTGGAGAAGCCGTTTCCGGAGGCATGATCGATCTTACTTCACGCAATTACAGTGACCCAATACTTACCCAAATTACATCAGACGATGGAGAACTCGGATACCAAATCGAAGCTCACATAATCAACGAAAGTTACACCTTTCAGATTATTGCAAATATCTTTCCAACCTATGCGGTCCTCAACGAGTCTTTCATTCATCCAACTGAGATGAAACTTACCATCGTAATCGAGAACTTCCCTTATCAAGAAGATGGAGCACTAGCATTGATTGCAGAGGCTAGCTCTGAACGAGAGATTAAGACCGAAATCCAAGGGACCGAAGAAGAAATCGAAATTCACTCTAACACTATCAGTAGCTACTATTCTTGGCTCAAAGAAGCCCTCGTTGACGGAGACTCCGTCCCGGTCAATTCCTCAGTAATTGACTCAGCAGAGGGCGCACTCATTGTGTTGAGCTATCCACATGGAACGAACATTCTCCATGATCCGAAACTTGGAATCGCAGCCCTACCCCTCACACCGTTTCCTCTGATTACGCCAGAGATTGCACTTGGAACTGCCATTATAACAATCGCGTTAGTAGCAATCGCTATAATCGCAATTCGCCGTAAAAGGACACCATAACCTCAAATAGATGGCTTGGAGTGTCCTTTCGGCTCTTTCTTTTTTTAGCAAAACGATGAAAATGAGCTCGTGACAGCCAAGTTTTATCATGCATGACCCTAATCTCAGAAATTTAATTTTCCGCTTAGCCCGCGATGTAAAACAAATCTATCTTTCACATCACTTGAAAGATTCTAGGCATGTATGTCTTCGAAAATATCTCAAAAAGCCAATAACAATTGTAAAAGAGACCAACTCAAAGAGAATTAATGCTTGAACAAATCCTCAGGTAAAATCTTATTTTGATATAATTAGAAAGAATGATGCGATGCTCATCGAAGAGAAAAATAACCATATGATTCATAAACGCTATTTGGGCGTTTAGCTGTTTATCTTCTTCTTTCCTTGGCTTCGAGGGTTTTAATGATAAGGCTGTGGAATACCTCATTGACTCCATCGCCGGTTGAACAGGATGTTTCAAAATACGGTAATTGTAATTTGTCTCTAATCTCATGTGCTTCTTGGGTTGAGATTTGACGTTTTTCCTCCAAATCTGTTTTATTCCCAACTAAAATGACTGGTCCTTTCGGAACCTGTTTTCTGAATTTTACTAACCAGTTTCTTAGTTTCTCAGTGGTTGAAGCATTAGTAACGTCGAAAACAAGTATGGCTGCTGAAGAACCTAGGTAATAACGATCCCGTACCTCATCAAACGAAGGCTGACCTGCTAGATCCCAAATCATTAGGTTGATTTCGACATTAGTGATCTTAACCTCTTTGGCGGCAAAGGCTGCACCTAAAGTCGCTTTGTATTTTAGATCAAAACGATTTTCCGTATATCGAATAACCAAAGAGGTTTTTCCAACTGCACCATCTCCCATCATAATAACTTTGAAACTATATTTTGAAACCATGCATAGCTACACCTCATTCACAATAGAGAATTTCTGAAAAAAGGATTTTGGTCTGTTTTTAGGAAACGCTGAATGAGGATTTCAAGGTGTATGGAGGGGGAATATGGTGCTTTCGTTTCCATAAAACCATCGAAAAGTGGATCAAGATAGTAGCTTAGTTCTTTAATTCGCTGAAGATTTGAGATGCATGATTTCTTAAGATGTAAAACAAATCACCTTTCACTTCATTAGTGAAAAACAGCATCTCTGTCATCGAAAACTTAATATATCTCATTGAAGAGACAGGTTTAATATATATCATCCGTGATATAGTTTCCCTTAAAAGTAAAAAGAAGTGAGCACTGTGAAAATTAGACTCGCCAAAGATTCAGGTCACATCCACCTCTCAGCATATGTCAACGGAAAAGGCCCATTTGACTTCACATTGGACACCGGGGCTGGAATGACAGTGATCTCCAAAGCGCTCGCTGATCAGATTGACCTCGAGGTATATCAAAGTTCCAAAGCCAAAGCCATTGGTGTGGGTGGAAACCCAATTCCCGTCAAAACAGCAACGGTGTCGAGCCTCCAATTAGGAAAATTCACCTTTCACGATAAGGCGATTGCAATAATCGATTTTAGCCCGATCACGGGAGCTGGTTGTTTCACCCCAGGAGTCATTGGTCACGATATTTTGAAAGATTACATCCTAATAATTGACTATCAGACTGAAACCGTAACACTCGAAAAACAGCTAGATCCATCAGCAATGGGTGAGAAGAATGTCGAGTGGATTCCATTCCAGTATGTAGAAGGCACTCATCTAATGAGGGTTCCTGTTCACCTTAACGGTCAGGGACCTTTTGAACTAATCCTCGATACTGGAGCTTCTGGAACGGTCATCACTCCTTCAATAGCGAACACATTAGGAATTACTGATGACCAACCCCAACGCAGCGAAGAGCAGAAAATTGCGCAAGCTCAGGGATGTTCTCAAGGCGTTTGTGTTGGCCCTACAGGCGTTGCAACCGGATTTGGTGCGACCTTACACCAACTCACCGTGGGTTCAGTCACCCAAGAGAACATGGATGTGGGTGTAATCGATCTCAAACTAATTTCTCCAAACGGTGACGAAATTAATTATGGCGTTCTCGGATATCCCTTCCTGAAGAGTTACACACTAGTCATCGATTACCCGAATACCCGCTTTGCGCTCATTAATTGAGTAGCTATTAGCCTCCGAGTTACGAACCTATATCTCACAAGATATATTCTTAAGACAAAAGGCAACTACTCTCAACGGACTTCAGTCAAGAACTGGACGATCCACATACACATCACTAGGTCATCGTCTCTGAGTAGGTGAACTGCAATTCCTCCCAATCCATCCCCCACTGCATCTCAAGATGTCAAACTCTCAAGAATTCAAGACATCATTCGAGTCATCAACCAAGACTCGACATTACTCATCTACGCTTACTTACAACTCTTCGGCAAAACCACGCCATCCGAACTGAGGGAAAAAACTGAACTTGCACATGCCAGCGTATTCAGAAGTCTAGCCCTGATGTTAAAACTAGGCCTTCTTACCAAAGAAGAAGATGCAACCGTGGAAGATCGCCGTTATCGTACCCACTATTACATTCACCAAACCCTCGGACAATTACTCGAACGTACCACAGCTGATGGACTCGTGAACTATGCACAGGAAAAAAAGGGATCCGAAATACTCAACCGTTGGGTACAGGCATGGGAAACTGTTCCTCTCATACTCAACCAACTCACTACCCGCCTTATGCTTTCTCAAAGACACCCGATTAACAATGGAAATCAAGAAGCGTGCCATAAGGTCACCAAGATTATTGGGTTTCATGTTGCGGAAAAGGGACAGTTTGATGGTCTAGACATCAGACTCACAGAATTCATCCAAGATTTACAGGTGCATCTTTCTAAAGTAAAACGAAATTGGAAGGAACCACTTAGACACCCAATGGCCATTGCCCTAAGTGTGGTCACACTGAACCCTGATGAAATTTGTGATGCTAGATGCCAGTTTGAACTAATCAAGGACTCAAATAACCAAGCTACCTCACAATAACAATTACTTAGAATTACAGATCAATCTTCGAACTAAAGTCAGGTTTGCATCATCATTGGATTTTCTCTCTCTTAGTGGCTGCCAAATAACACCAGAAAATAGTATCAGAAACCGAAGCCAAACAAAAGAGCACTAAATAACATCATCACATCAAGAACTAGAATAGTAGTCTACGCTAATCAAGTAAAGTAACATCTTATTAACCAAAAAGTGTCTTCTAATAAGCTCTTGAGAACCAGTTCGATTTCCCGTTGATGGCTCATGACTGAATGTGGTCTGTGTCTGTTGAACTGCTCAGGAGGTCTTATAGTGACGGATAATCCAGCCAAACTTCAACGCCCTACTATCCACTTTGACGCCATACTTGGGTTAGTAGGAGTTCTTCTCGGCTTCTTATTCATAGTTGTGATTTATATCCTCGAATATCCCCAAGAAATGCTTACAACGTGGGGGATGCCGCTGGTGATGTTCCTCACCATCACCTACGCTCTCGGACTAGCCATCATTGGTTCTATCATCAGCCACGAAATTCAGTTCTACCTAGCTAACAAAACCCTCGAAATAGAACCCACTTTATTTCCGTCTGAAAAGTTTGCTGAGCTCCAACAGAATGTGGAAAAAAATCTTCGACGAGCCGTGCAATTGCTCTTGTATTTCATCTTCAGTTTTGGACTATTTTTAATTAATCTTGCGTGTTTCACCGCTTCCAAATTCTTCTATCTAACATTTGTCAATCTAGAAGCGATGATAAGCCTTCTATGGGGCCCATTAGGGGTGATCCTCATTAGGTTAGTGGGTATGTTCGTAGTCCAATTAATCTTGATTATCCCTTTTGCTATGTTTCAAGGTAATTTGTGGAACTCTTACAAAACCATTGAACAGCTCCAGAAAAAGAAAACCGATATCGAAGAATGAGAACAAATCCTCATTCATACAAGCTCGCTATTGACTTCAGAGTGGTGCATTTATGATACGAATTAAATCATCGTTCACAGCATGTTGAAGACTCGCGTCTTCGAATAATTGTCAAAAAGGCGGTAACACAGAAAATTGGTTGACTAGACGAATTTAGTGCTTACGAATAAGATGGCATAATCTCTTTTGCAAACTGTTTCATCGCTTCAACTTGTCTTCCCGCTGGAAATGGGGTCAAAAAATACTGGGCGCCCACCTTTTCCGCGGCTTCCACCCGATCCTGACACTCCTTCACATCAAATGCACTATATAAGAGGTGAACATGAAAACTCCCAAACATAAACGCCAGCTCATTGCTCCGATTATGGTCCTTGGCACTTTGTAGCACCTTCGCTTTTTTCTCCTCAAAGAGCTCACATTCCAAATCCAAATTTTCCTCAGCGGTTTTAATATATGCAAGATCAGCAAACCGACCAGCTAGCCTCAGCATTCGGTTTTTATGCCCTCCAAAGAGCAGGGTTGGATGGGGTTGTTGCACCGGTTTCGGTTCCAACACAGCATCCTTTGCCTGGTAATACTTCCCTTCAAAAGACACGGCGTCCTCGGTCCATAAGCGGCGCATCAATTCCACGCCTTCTTCAACCTTACCAACGCGTACCTTGGGTGAATCCCATACGCTATACCCTTCGAATTCGACATCTGACCAACCGGCGCCCACACCTAATACGACTCGACCCTTGGACAAGACATCCACCGTGGTTACTATCTTTGCCAGTAATCCCGGGGGACGCAGTGGAATGGGCGATACTAATGTTCCCAACCGCACTCGCTCTGTCCGACTCGCAAGGACCGCTATTGCAATCCAAGATTCTAAGGTGGCATTCCGGTCCGGACGAATGGCCATGACTTCTTCGCTGAACATATAATGGTCTGGCATCACAACGCCATCAAATCCCAACCGATCGGCAGCCAGCACCACCTCTTCAATAGCCGGCCACTCATTCATCCAATTTGTATACAATCCAATGAAGAATCGCACTACCTTAGACCCTCCAGCTAGGCATGCGTGAATAATGAATAAAAGTCTTCCAAAACTAACTGAAATTCAAGTCATCTTGTGTAATTGGTTTGCCAGGAAATTGGGCTTCATAGTGAGCTATGCCTGGCGGATTGCCGTCACAAAGAGTGCATCGCGCCTGAAGGGTATGCCACCAGTCTCTGTCAACCGCCCTTGTAATGATGCAAACGCTGCTGCCTTTATGGACTCAGTAATCACATCACTGTTTTTTCCTGTGACAAGCCAATTATAGTCCATCATCTCTTGCCACCAGAAATCAAGAGTATCATAGGTGAATGAAGCCTGCTTAGTGTATCCTCGTATATTCTGGAATCCGGCTAGTGAGAGAATCTTTTTCCATCCTTTCTCATTCTCAGTGGAGTAATTGCGTTTGCACTCAATTGACTGCGCTGAGAGGAACTTATACATCCAATCCAGATCCTCTTGCAGGAGCCACGTACTCATGCCAAACTTCCCTGCGGGCTTTAGAAATCTACATATTGCCTCCATCAGCGCATCGGCTTTCTTGTACTCAAGTGTCTGGAAGTCAAAGTAATCGTCCCACCCAATGAAGCCAGCCGTGACGCAATCAAAGGAGTAGTCCTCGAATTCGGCTTCACGTGCATCCATGTAATGCACCACTGCATTGTGAATCTTACATCGCTGAATTTCTGCATTGGTATTTTTCACACAATGATCACATGTTTCGACGCCAATGACACATCCTGATGCACCGACTTTTTTCGAAAGGGGATAGAGCACGGACCCCCCGCCGGTGCCCACATCTAGCACACGCTGTCCTTCCTGAATATCTAGGAGGTCAACTAGAACCTCACCGAAAATGTCCCAAAACCCACCCCACGTTGTAGGTTTCAACGCATCGACCGACACCGAATTATTCAATACAGGTACCTCTACCAGCCTTCGAATTCGAATGCAATTAAACCTTTGTTATCTTGAGACAAATCGAAATCTCTCTGAGTCGTTGAGTCGAACATCAAACCCAACGCGAGGGACAAGCGCCTAAAGGACATTGACGAGTACATTTAGCTGCTTAGGGATGTGTTTGCTGGCGACACT
The DNA here is from genome assembly GCA_048938295.1 of Promethearchaeota archaeon. Classification (GTDB taxonomy): domain Archaea; phylum Asgardarchaeota; class Hermodarchaeia; order Hermodarchaeales; family Hermodarchaeaceae; genus Hermodarchaeum. Next base: position 10,899 of record JBHLMI010000011.1, on the reverse strand, counting down.
GAAATACGGGTTCCTGACGCTTACCGAAAGACTCCGCTCTAGTCATTGCGCAGTCTCTTTGCTACGAGCTTCCTTGCTTCTTCAAGGATGATAACCAAGGATCCGAACAGGACCACTTCAATCCATTCATACCAAGAAAGCGGCACAATTTTGAAGACTGCTGTTAGCGCTGGGACCACAAAGAGGATTCCGACTAGTATGATGTTGATGAGATAGACGACGAGTATGTATCGATTCCGAAGGATTCCCATCTCTCGAATTGACTTGGTGGGGGATCTGCAATTCTGGACGCTGAACCACTGGACCACGATAAGAGTAACGAACATCATTGTCCTGATCTTGTCCTCTGGCAGACCAAGATTCTGGTAGTAGATGATGACAACTAAGGATGCCATGATGCCACCATAGAAGAGCGCTCTGCTGAGGGTTTCCCAAGAGAGGATCCGATCCTTCAGGGAGCCTGGCCCTTCATCCAAGAGACCCTTCTCCTTTGGCTCGAGAGAGAGCGCAATGTCTAGCATGCCATCAGTAACGAGATTGACCCAAAGGATTTGAATCGGAAGCAGAAGAACAGGATTCACGAAAAGCAAGAGCACTGCAAGGATAGTGAAGCTCTCGGCCAGATTCGTCGATGTCAGAAAGAGAACAACACGCCGGAGCGAAGCCAGGATGTTTCTACCCTCTTCAATGCCGTCGACTACAGCCTCAAAGCGCTCGTCCTGCAGCACGATATCAGAGGCTTCCTTGGCGATGTCAGTCCCTGTGACGCCCATAGCTATGCCAACGTTAGCCTGTCTTAGAGCTGGGCTGTCATTCACGCCATCGCCCGTCATGCTGACGAGCTTGTCGAGGCTCTGCAGTGCTTTTACAACTCTGAGCTTGTGGATTGGGCTCGTTCTGGAGAGGACTGTTGCACCATGAGTCAGTGCATCTTGAAGCTGCTGGTCATCCATAGCATCTATCTCATCACCAGTAAGTATCAGGTCTCCTCTCTCCTCAACAAAGATGCCCACTTCCTGCCCAATTGCCTTGGCTGTAAAGGCATTGTCACCAGTTATCATGATGACAGCAATGCCTGCACTGTTTGCCTTCTCGATGTAGTCACGGACGGCTTCCCTTGGTGGGTCGTTGATTCCACAGAGTCCAACGAATGCCATGTCTCTGAGATCCTCCTGGGCTATCTGGGTCTTATCAGGGGATACAGTCCTGACCGCGCATGCGAGCATTCTGAGTCCTTGTGAAGCGAACTCCGTTACGATCTCCTCTGTGTTTGATTGGGCCACAAGTAACTGCTCTATGACCTCTGGGGCTCCCTTTACTATGACCAGATTTTCCTCTCCTTCTGCACCCAGGAGCTTGCTGGGCTGATGAAGCGTAGCCATGAACTTCCTCTCGCTGTTGAAGGGAATCTCAGAAATACGTGGCCAGGCCTCATCGAGCACATACTTGTGAAGACCGACCTTCTCCAACGCCACCAGCAGAGCAGCCTCAGTAGGTGACCCGCGTATCCTCCATGCCTGATCGGCTCCGGTGCAGATTCTCGTTGGGTCGTCTGCTGTGAGGCACTCCGAATAGACTTCTGAGTCATTACAGAGAGCCATCATCGTCAGAAGCCTTTCAAGATCGGGGTACTCCTTGAGCCCATCCCCCTCGATGCGCTCTTCTGAGGACCCTTGGCTCATATCGAGGTCTGGCGAACGAAGGCATTCTGCTGGGCCACAGCCTGCAAGGAAGACCCCTCCGCTTTCGACATCAAATCCTACGCCACTTATCTCGAACATATGGTTCGGAGTGAATATCCTGCGGGTCATCATTTGGTTCTTCGTAAGAGTTCCGGTCTTGTCGGAGCAAATGACATTGACTAGGCCTAGCGTTTCTACGACACCCAAGTTTCTCACAATGACATTCTTCTGTGAAAGCTTGTAGACTCCAACAGAGAGCACTATGGTGACAATAGCGATGAGTCCCTCAGGAATTGCAGATACAAGTGCAGATAGTGAGAACAGTAAGAGCTCCACAACGGGTATGCTCCGGTAGAGCCCCAAAATTACTGTGAGCACCAAGAAGAGCATTGCAGCAGCAAGAAAGAAGATGCTCAGTCGCTTTACTCGAATCATGATGGTTGTTTCTTTCTTAGCGACGCCCGAGAGCTCCTTGTTGATTTCACCTAAAGTGGTGTTATCACCAGTAGCCAGCACTAGAATACGGGCGCGTCCTTCTGTAACATACGAGCCAGCGAAGACCTTGTTGGACTCCTCATAGTAGTGTGGGTTCTCAACCGCGCAGAACACATCTTTCTTGATTGGTACGCTCTCGCCAGTGAGGAGACTCTCATCGACATGCAGGTTGCTCTCGAATAACACCCTTCCGTCTGCTGGGACCTTCTCGCCAGCTCTGAGAAGGAGCAGGTCCCCAGGCACCAGCTCTGCGGACGGGATCTCGGTCTCCTCTCCACCGCGAATGACGATGGACCGCTGTTCTATGAGCTGTTTGATGGACTCGATGGTTCTTTCTGCCTTCCACTCCTGGACGAAGCCTATAGTCGCATTGATCAAGAGAATGATGGCGATGACCACTGCGTCTACTGCATGGTCTACTAGAATAGAGACAACGGCGGCAAAAATGAGAACATACACCAGAGGCGATTTGAACTGACGGAGGAAGAGCGAAACGGGGCTCTGCCTCTCCTTCATTGTGAGTTCGTTACGTCCGTGTTCCAAGAGCTTCTTTTTAGCCTCTTCTGGTTTCAGCCCTTCAGGGTCTGTGCCGAGGCTCGCTAGACATTCTGAATAGTCGAGGAGCCCTTCTGGTGGAGATTCTCTGCTCATGCCTATCACCGGTCCGAGGGTTTATGCTAGAGGCTCCTATATATGCATCATAGAAGCCTGGTCAAGGAAACCAGCGACTTCAGTCGGTGGTAGTTGACGCGCACTGCATCGTGTGCATATTGTTGCCTGAACCTGATAGATAATGATTGGGTGTATCTAACTCGTTTCGGGAGGTGGTGTTTTCATAGCGGTCACTTGTTTGACTTGTGAAGCGGCTAAAATTCCAACAAATTCGCTAATTATGACGATGACGATGAGGGTCAGGATAAAACCAGACCATCCAAGGGTAGGTTTAATGAAAATGCTGAGAATCACCGCAAGCATGGTTCCTATGTTAAAGATCATGGCATAAATTGAGAAGAAAGTGCCTCCCACTTCTCGGGGGCATGAAGCCATGGCAAGGGAAAGCCAAGCAATATTTGCCAGACCCCAACACAGACCATGAATAAACATAATCACAATCGCGAGATAGAGATTCCCCGGTTGAACGAACAGTAGCGCTGCCAACCCAATAATTTGTACCAGCACCAGTCCAGCCACGGCTCGTCGGAGTCCAATCTTATCTGCAAGAGGTCCTCCAAGGAATCCTGTAATGGCGGCTCCTGTGTTCATGAGGGCGAGAACAAGACCAATCTCTGTCAAGCTTAAAGCCACAGTTTCTCCGATGAATAACCCTCCCCATTGGAAATAAAATACAAAACTCATGGTCAAAATCGGCGTAAATAATAGCGAAAGCCATACACCCTTGGACGAAAATCCAGTCTTGAGTGCACTCCACATCATATGCCCGGATGGTTTTGCAGGTTCCTTAAGAAGGGCGCAGACTCCCGTCATCACTAATAGAATTATCGCTCCAAGGAAGAAGACGATTGGCCATCCAATAGCTTGCGCGATAATGCCGGTCACTAAAGCGCCTAAAATGGATCCAGCTGCTCTTCCCCCCCACATCATACCCTGTAAGGTTCCTCGCCGATCAGAAGGCGTAATATCCACAGCAAACCCATCAATCGTGGTATCAGCAAACGCTGTTGCTAGGGCAACCAAGAAGAGTATAGCGACAAATAACAAATTAAATTCTGGAAAGAAAGGGATTAGTGCCCATCCGATTGCCGCCAGTAACGCCATTAAAATGATATAGGGACGACGACGACCAAACCGACCCCACGCCACCGAGTCGCTGATGGCCCCAAAGATGATTTTAAGCATCCACGGAATACCAATCACTGCTAAGGCTAAGCCAGTAATCGCAAAGGGAACACCTAGCACCGTAACTAGGTATATGGGCAAAAAGAGGCCAAGGGCTGACAGCGCATATCCCTGTCCAAAGTAAAAAATTCCAAAAGGTGCTAACCACCAATTACGCCATGATTCATCACTATACTCACCCATCACAACACACTCCACTAACCGCTATGACAAGTTGTGAATCTTAAAAAGACAGACCACAGCCCATCGAACCAGATTCATTGCAGCTATGATTAGAGGCTCTATATATATCTAAAGCCCCGAGAAGATTCAGATCATTTTGGTGGGGTCAGAGGAGGAATATTCTATTCTTCCTTGAGGAGGTCAGCTTATAAGGCTTGATGAACCTCTTTCAGCCAAAGGTGATTGTTATCATGGGCACTAAACAACCCTCTGTGGAACAGGTGTTTAGGGCGGTTGAGCAAAAACGTGAGCGGATCATCGACCTCTTACGAGAGTGCATTAAGATTCCCACGGTTGTCCCCCCAGGTAACAATTATGCAGACTTGGTCGATTTCTTGGAGCCACTTTTCAAGAACCTCGGCTTTACTACTGAACGAGTAATTGTACCGGACGAACATATCAAAGCAATCCCCTATCCTCTTGAAGGTCCTCGTATCAATCTTGTTGCCACTCGCGAACATGACAAAAAAGAAGCGGTCACCATCTATGCCCACATGGATGTCGTACCCATTGAAGAGCCTTGGACGAAGGATCCCTTTGCAGGTATTGTTGAAAATGGCAAGCTGTATGGCCGGGGCGCCTGTGATATGAAATCGGGAATCGCGGGTATGCTTGTGGCCTTCGAGGTCATGAATGAACTCAACCTTACACCCCACTTCAATCTCATCTGCACACTTTGCACCGATGAAGAAATTGGCGTTTACCCGGGCATTTATCACTTAGCAAAAGAAGGGTACGTGAAAGGACACATTCTCAATACCGAACTCGGCACCCAGCTCCCAATTATCATGGGTGGTGTAGCGGGGATGGTCGATATTACCATTCGCACCAAAGGACGAAGTTGCCATTCTGGGATGAACTTTCTAGGAATTAACGCAGTAGAAGAGATGGTTCCCATCCTCGTCGAGTTGCTCAAACTTAAAAAAGAAGTAGAAAAACGAGAATCCAAGGTTCCTCTCATTCCGGCGCTTCGAAGCTTGGGAGCCCCCTCAGATCAGATGACACCTATGTTTAATCTTGACATTATAAGTGGAGGCAACAAAGCCAATATTGTCCCCTCAGAATGTGAATTACTCATCAATCGTCGGTACATACCAGAAGAAAACTATGAGGATATCGTTGAAGAGATTCGTGCTGCCATTGAACGAGGACAAGCCAACAGTAAAGCCTTGGATGTTGAAGTTACATTTACCCACGCCAACTACCCCTTTAAAGCCGATACCGAAAATCAATATTCACAAAAAATGCGAGCCGCCCTGAAAGCCGTTCACGGCTACCAAGACAGTGACTTTGTTTATGGTGGTGCATCTGGCTCCACAGACATGGGCTTTGTCGCTCACGCACTAAACACAGACAAATTCATCGGCGTTGGAGCAATAACATTAGATAATATTTCAGCCCACCAACCCGACGAATGGGTCCGAATCGATGACCTACTCAATATGACAAAACAACTGGTCCATTATCTCGCGTTATAATCTCAATACCTCCCTCTTCTCGCAATTGAAATTGGATTCTTCACACTGACTGATACTCATTGAAGTCGTGATTATAGAATTTGAGATTGATGAATAAGGAAGAAAAGCCATTTGTTGAATTACCAGAAGCCCTAGTTGAAGAGATGTTATCAGAATCTCATAACGTCGTAGATAGGCTGATAAAAGACTTTGAAAATCTGAGGAGAAAACGCTAATTATATCGTGATGAGTTAGAAGAAGTGAATCTACTTCAAAAAGAGAAGCACTATCTACAATCTCCTAAATTCCTAATAACTTGTGGTTCAAATGGATCATATAATGTTCATCGCCTTGTAGCAACGGAGGCAATGAGCGCGGGAGTTATACTGGGTAATCTTGTGATGCCCTTAGCCTAAATTTCTATAACCTTGAAATTAATTCTTTGAGAATACTAAATAGTCTCGACGCATAGCAGAATGACACATAATGAATGAGAAGACTCACCTACTCTAACCCTAAAGTTCAATCAGAGCCCAATAAGCACCCACAAATGTGAAAATCTAGGATAGCCTACCCAAACAGGGAAATGATTAATATGATCAGTCGAATCTGGCATGGATGGACCACACCCCAAAATGCTGACGCATACGAAACTCTTCTCAAACAGGAAATATTCAACGGGATTCAAGACCGCCATATTGCAGGGTATCGAGGCATTCACCTCTTTCGTCGGGTGGTTGACAAGGAAGTCGAGTTCGTCACCATCATGTGGTTTGACACCCTTGAAGCCATCCGAGCCTTTGCTGGCGAAGACTATGAAGCTGCCGTGGTTCCCCCGAAAGCGAGAGCCTTACTTTCCCGCTATGATGCCCGCTCACAACACTATGAAGTACGAGTTGACAGAAAAGCGAATAGCGACTCTAGCCCATAATACAGATCTATCTTCCACCAAGACTGTCAACATCTGAATTACTTTCAGTTGAGATCGTTGTTACCTCTATGCAAAAGGTAAAAAACGAAATTTAAGTGTTCACAAGATAATTCGGGCTGTGTCAGCAGAAATTACTAATAGATATCTGGATTCCAAGGTGATGGAACATGGATTTTTATAATGTTCTCAAGAAGAGGCGGAGTATCCGAGAGTTTCAGGCTAAACCGGTGGAAAAGGAGAAACTTCTACGAGTCTTAGATGCTGGATTGAAAGCTCCGACGCATAATCATCAAAGAGAATGGGAATTTATTCTACTGAAGAATATTGAACGAAGGAAAGAAGTTCTCGAGTTGGAGCCGAGTTCACACGATTTTTCAGGTGAAGAGATTAACGAATGGACTGAGGGGATGACTGATCAGTTAGAGAAAGAGATGTATCTAAAGGCGTTGCCCGTCCAGAAAAGAATGCTATTGAGTGCACCTGAAGTGCTTATCGTCTGTTTTAGAATGAGAAAATCTCTCGAGAATTGTAAAACCCTTTTCGACTTGAATAGTTTCGCTTCCGTGTGGTGTTGTATTGAAAATATTTTGTTAGCGATGGCGGCAGAGGGGTTGTATGGCGTGACCAAGATACCCTACGATACGGTCGATCTCAAAAAAGCGTTGAATATTCCCGAGGGTTACGAAATCGCCGCTATAATCCCAATCGGGTACCCACATAAACACGTTATAAAACAAAAACCGGTGTCACTACAAAAGAAGGTGCATTTTGAAAGATGGGGAGAAACAAAGGAAGCTTAGACGATATTATCGGAGTTTGCGGATGTTCGGATAATAATTGGCATCCGGTTTCATCATGTTTTTATAACTGAAGAATGTAATTTTCTCAATACCTGAGAATGTTTTAACCATTCCCAATACATAATGTCCATAATCTAAGAATCGATATCATAAAGACACCACGTAAGGAGGTTGATAGAACATGAAAGTCATTTATCGTCATTATGAACCAGAGCAGAACCTAGAAGAAGTAAGGGCCAAGATTTACACCACGGCTTCAGGTCTTCCCGTGACCGCGGACCAGATCAGATTGCAAGCCCTAAATCGCGATCCAAAACTGATGCGGTTTGCGTTTACGGAAAAAGACGAGCCACTCGCCTACATCTCAGCAAGTGGCTCTGATTCCCAACCCTGGACGATTGGCATGGGTTATCCTTGGGCTTTACCCGGATGCCCCTCCAATGTCCAAGAAAAAATCTTCAAGGACCTCATTAGCTACATCAAAGAGAACAAGAAAATTCAAGAAATCGTTACCGGAGTAGTATTGGCTTCAAAGATAGCTGATGAACAAATCCGGTTTTTCACAGAGAACGGCTTCACCGAGAAAGAGCGAGTGTTCCTCTATGCCCTAGACTATGATGTGAAGGAGGTTAGTGAATGGAAACTAACCGAAGATATTCGCTCCTTTCGTAGTCAAGTGGCCACAAGTAAAGATATTACTCGGCTAATTGAAGTCTGCCAGTCGGATCCCAATACCCGCAATGCTTTCCCAACCCAAGAAGCATGGGAGAGCTACTTTAAAGACCGAGTCCTCAAAGACGGGCACGCAGTCATGGTGTTCGAAGGAGATCAAATCGTGGCCGCCAGCGCGCCCCTCAGATTCAAACCCGATGGGATTTTTCTGAGAGGCAAGGAAGAACGAGCCATAATGCGATTCCGCGCCGTCCGACCCGGTTATCGAGCCGCTTGGAAACGCTTGCTAATAGAACTCGCCAAGGAAACCGTCGCCGCGGGATGGACCGATCTCCCACTCAGAGAACAGATTTTCTTCTCAACCAGCGAATATACTGCACCCCTTTTAGCCGAACAACACGCAAACATCGAAGAAATCCAAATCGCACTATCCTACCACCCTCACTCCTAAACCACTCGGCCCACATAGTCATCATGTAGGCATTACAATGAACAGATTTACGAACTTAGCACTATCCTGAAACACTCAATTCAGCAAGCAAGGATGTGAACTCAAACATCTTTCAGCTCATTAATGAAGAATCACAAATACGTCTTCGATAGTCATTCATGCGAACATATAACGCACCTGAAACCACCTGGAGTACCCAATTGTGGGCAAACTTCTGTCACATACAAGGAAGAGCAACACCTATAAGCACTCTCGGGCTTTCCACTTGTTGTTAGCAAATAGGATTTAGTTTCGTTTTTTAAAGAGCTTTAGCTTATCGTGCTAGGCAGCTATTCCCCCGAATTACATTCAACGGAACAGCACGGTTGCGTGACACAGCCACCTATCCCTGAGAGATAACGCCATCTCAACTCAAGTGAATCGAGGTGAACACTATGGTAAAAGGCACAGTCAAATGGTTTAATCCCGACCGTAATTACGGCTTCATCGAACGCAAAACAGGCACCGACGTATTCGTACACGGCAGCGAAGTCGAAGGCGCTAACCTGCTTAGAGAAGGCGACAACGTCAGCTTTAAAATCGAAGCCGGCGACCGCGGGCCAAAAGCCACAAACGTTGTGGTGGAATAAACTACCAATCACCCTAATCCAGTCTCAGCCACCCCACTCTCTGCTGAACAATAAGGTATAGTCCAAATAGGGCGCTGAGACTGGCTCTCAATTCATAACTAATACAGGAGCTGATAGAATATGAACGAAGAAACAAATGATGATGAACAAACTGACGGACGGGTTATGCGGGATTTGGATCGTCGACCACGCGCTCGCAAGAACCGTGAATATGTGCTAATCTCAGGTGAACGTGTCAAAAGAACCGATATCGGGTGGTCTGAAGAGTACGAAAACATGGATAGAGAAGAATAGTGTATGAGAGATTTACGGCCGTAATATCGGCGGTTACAAAACTAACGCACTTGGACTGGTAGACCAGGAATGAGTATATGCGGAGTGGACCACGCCACCTGAGAACGATGTAATTCAATCCTGCCAAGTGATTTTGTCTTTCAGATCTTGAATTGCCAATGGAATGGTTTTCGCGTCTTTGAGTGCGGCGTCTGCAACTAACTCAATATCTGAATTCAGTGAAAATAGTCCTAAAACTGGACACGAAAAAAGCGGTGATAAATCAATCTTCTCAAATGGGTTAGCCGCTAAATACAAGAGTTCTAGCTTTGGGCAATTTCGAAGTGGTTCTAAATCAATGGAGGTTAATTGATTTTCTCCTAATTTGAGAGTTCGAAGGTCTGTACACAGCTTTAATGGTGCCAAATTAATTTCCCGCAACTGATTCCGATCCAGAATCAGATCCTCTAGATGACTCCACTGCCCAACTGGGGTTAAATCGATTTCTCTAAGTGCGTTCCAATTAAGCCACACTTCTTGAAGGTCCGTACATTGAAGAAGGGAGGAAAGATCAATTTTCTGTAATTGATTAGCTGACAAATGAAGTTCTCGGAGTTTCGTACATGTTTGTAATGCAGTCAAATCAATCTCCACTAATTGATTATTACTTAATCCCAGTCTCCGTAATCGCAAACAATGCTCAAGCGAACCTAGATCGAGTTGAGTTAACTGATTCCCGCTTAACCGCAAGTTCTTCAAGTTTGGACAGTGTTGAAGTGGTTTAAGGTCAATTTTGGTCAATTGGTTTCTTCGCAAATCTAGCTCTTCAATTTCGGTACGCCGGTTAATAGGCGAGAGGTCCAACTCAACAATATCGCGACCATAGAACGTGATATCAGTTTTATTTGGAGGAATCTGAACCTGTACCTTTTCGTCGTCCGCTGTAGTATACCTCAGGATAATATCTTCCACGAAATCAAGGTCTCCTTATTTGAATTCAGTACTCCATTTCTCCCACTCCTTTTTGTTATTTGGGCATATACAGCCCGGCAAAAGAGAAAACGGACTCTCCTTTGCGAACAGGTCTACTCTACGATTTATGCGGAAATAGTTGGATTATCACATGAAAAACAACACGTTTCTGACAAAATGTAGCTATTCCTTTCCCCTAAGCGAATACGTCTTCGAAAGAAGGAAAAAACGCTAATAACACTTCAAAAAATAGTCTACTGCAATGTAAAAGAATGCACGAAAATTTAATTCTCAGATAGGAGTATTATTCGAGGCCCCCACAGAGAAACTTTGCATTTGTCGAAAAACGATTTGCCCATTGAGAAGACAAGAGGAGAGGGCAAAAAGCAAGACGATCATATATTGCTTCACTCGGCTTTTGCGTTTGGTTCCGAAGAAGGATGTGATTAGCTGGTAAT
>JBHLMI010000040.1:0-18466 GCA_048938295.1 Promethearchaeota archaeon | reverse complement strand
GCGCCTTCCTTTTTAGCCTGCAATAACGCCTCTTTAACCAAGACTTCGCAATTTCCCAGTTTGCGTGCAGAACCAATCACGCCAAGAATTTTCATAGAATCCACCACAGGCTACTCTGGTATCTTGTCTTAAGAGTCTACAGTTTCAGGGAATACTTTCGGCTACATGAGATTGAGTAGGAAGTTAGTAAGTAATCTTGAAGTCACGAAGGGTGGAATCAACTTGGACTTCGATTATAGCGACATTGTCGACATACGCCGATGGGGATCCACGATGGAGGAACCGAATGAACTCTTCAATGGCCGGATCTTCACCCTGGGCATAACATTCGACAGTTCCATCAGGATTATTTCGCACCCATCCGGTAACACCAAGTTGGTGTGCCTTGTCACGCGTATAGGCACGAAAGAAGACCCCTTGCACTCGACCCTGCACCAGAGCTTGTATCGCTCGCATTGTAACTTCCTGGCTCTATATGCAATGCAACTCCTTAAGACGTTTCATCCTTTTAGATAATCAGAGGCAGAGGGTTGGTTTCGGAATCCTTAAATCCGTCTATCTTCCCAGCCACTCCGAGGAATACACCATGAGCCACACGAATCCCAATCCTAGCAGCCAAAAAGAACTTTATAATATCACGGGAAAAATTGGGCGTACTAACTATCGTGAATGGGTCAAAGTGTGTCCTCAATGTTTTAGTCCCAACATTCAACCACTTACTAATATTTCAGGGACGCTAATTCAAGAGCAATGGTTCTGCTCTGAGTGTGGTTATGCCGGAGTCACCATTGAAGTGAAAACCGAGGACTTAATCCGATTCCGACTTCAGCAGCTGGCAAGGATATACAACAGAAACCAAAAAACGAGATCCTTTTAACAACAGAAACGTAAATTCTAAGCCATCTTGAAACAGCATTAGCTTGCAACTTCTACAGGAAAGGCTACTTCCGCCGCAGCTCCCATCAGCGTCTTAAATAGTAACTCCTTGTTGCGTGGATCAATTGCTACTAAACCGATGGTGCGAAGCCCTAAAAGTCGTGCAACAGTATCAGGAAGGAGGGAATCTTTTAGGTCCTGCTTGTTTGCAATTGCCCAAACCAAAGCACCGTCAGTCCATTTCTGAATTATCGGAATTAATTTCCGAGTTGACATCACGTTCTTCAATGTCGAATCGGTGACCATCAACACAACATCTGTCCCACGGAGATAATCTTTCCATTTTGGAACCAACAGTTCCTGACCAGGAAAGTCCCAAACGGCCAGCTCATACGGACCAAGCTTTGCTGTTTGCATCTCTTCTACGTACACAGCCATCGTGGCAATATGATTAAGGTCAGCGCGTTGACTCATGAGCATTTTTAAGATTGTGGTTTTGCCCACACCCCCCTCGCCAAGAAGGACAATCTTGAGTGTAGACACAATAGCTTGATCGATGATTGGTCCAAGTTCTTGGAATACTTGTGAATTCCTGTTACTTTTGAAATCCCAAATCTGTTTGGCGAATTTTTGCTTCATTGTCCGGACTGCGTTGTCGATTTTTTCTTGAAGTATTTCGTCCCTATCTTGACGATCAGCGACCAGGACGAGGATAAGGTCAGAGTCGACATATTTATGGATGAATTTCATGCCATCCAAAAAGATGGGCACGGAGAGATCTTCACCGGTATCTCTTTCGAGCTGGCGGAGGGATTGGATGTATTCAGAAACGACTGGCTGGTCGATTTCAATCGCCCAGTATGAACGGTGGAAGAGTTTGATGCCGTTTCTGGTGAGTAACAGAACATTGTGTATCAACCGCGCTCGCCTCCCAGCTAGCCTGTCCCGCGGTTCTGTGTGTTGGATATTTGTTTTAGAGCTTTAAAAGAGTTCTACCTAGACGACAGGAGCTCGTTTTGCATTAAACATTTCTAATTAACAAATTAGAGTACTTTCAGCTTGGACCATGGGGCAGCGAGGAACTCTTATGACGCTTCATGAAGGTTTTAGCAATCGCGTTCAAATCTTGAAGTTGTGAGTTGTTTAGCGTGGGTACGTCGTAGGTGGTTAGAATTTCTTGGACACGCTCACGAGCCCGGTCTAAACTGGTCAATGCTCCTTGGGATTGCCAGCTTTCGAACGGTTGGCGGTCGACTAATTTACCCGGCATGTAGTGCTCTTTCCGGAACCAGGCTAGCGTGTGCCGCAAGCGGAGGAAATCGCCACCTTTGGTCCCAACTTCTCGGAGCTCATCCAAGGCAAGGGTGCCATCATTCACTTCAACGCCGGTCATGAACCGTTTCACCATCCCCGCAAGCATGTCGTCGATGACTAGTTTTTCATAACTTTGGGTGCTTTCAAAAATAAGCATTCCAGCACCCGCGATGTTATTAATTCCTGACATCGCTGCAAGGAGAAATCCAGTTGCTGCCTCATAACCTACTTGGGCATCGGCACCAATTTTAGCGTCTGAAAGGCCCATGTACCCGTGGGTTGGGAGATTGTAATGCTTTGCTATCTGTGCATAGGCGCATGTAAGCATCATGCTTTCAATGGCTCCAAGCCGCGCTGTTCCATACTGCATATCGACAGCTGTGGGAGAACCGCCATAAATTACCGGTGCACCCTTATTTGCAAGTTGGGCGAGTACAACACCGCTCAGCGACTCAGCATTATGCAATACCAACGACCCAGCGATAGTAATCGGACCGGTTGCTCCAAGTTGGGGCATTGAAATAAGTTCAATTGGAATTCCGGCGGATGCACCAAATAGGAGATCATGAACTGTCAGTTCACTCCATTGTAATGGGGCAGATGGACACGTATCAAAGATGGCTCGTGGTTTGTCTCGGAGCTTCTTGGGTCCCCCTGCTATAACTTCAAGCATTTGCTTCATATCGTTAAAAGCATCAAGCGCAAAAGTGCCGGTTATGATGGGTTTTGTTGAGTGCTGAAGGAGTAGGTATAACCGATAACGATCCGCGAGGAGTGGAGGTACATCTGCGGGGATGAGGGCAGTGCTTTGAGCATCGATGTAAGGTAACGCCTCAGTTACCTGGGCGAAGTCGATAACATCTTTGACGGTTGGATGACGTCGTGCACCGGTTTCGTGGTCCAAAATATGCGTTGCAGCCGAGCCTGGATTGAATTGGACTTGATCTCCTTCAAGGAGAACAGCTGGATGCCCTTCACGGTCAAATAACTGGATTGAGGAGGGTGCATGCTTTAGTTGCTCTTCGACGAGTGAAGAGGGGAAATAGGCATGTTCCTTGTTAAAATTTACTGAGGCTCCGGCTTCTTTAAGGAGCTCTAATGCGTCATGACTTTGGATTTTCATCCCAACTTCCTCAAGCAAATGGAGGCTTTCTGAGTGAATTCGATGAACTTCCTGCTCCGAGAGCAGTTTGAATTGGGGTCGTTGTGTCAATATCTCTTGTCTCCGATGCTGTTTCATCATTCTGTCTTGCCTGTCAGCTGTTTCGCGATTTTCACTGCCTGATTAAAGTCAACACCGTAACCATCAGCACCGATCTTGTCTGCGAAATCTTGGCTGACTGGTGCTCCACCCACCATGATTTTTATCCGTTGATCAAGCTTCTCCATTTTTAATAGCTCGATGGTTTCTTGCATCCGGTCCATGGTCGTGGTCAATAACGCAGACATCGCAATAATATCGGCGTTCACTTCCCTGGCTTTGGAGACGAACTGAGCCGGTGTCACCTCGACACCTAAATCATAAACGGTAAATCCAGCCACCGTGAGCATAGTTGCCACAATTGATTTTCCAATCTCATGGATATCCCCTTGCACCGTTCCTATCACGATGGTTCCCAGGGCGTCCTCGTCTTGAGACTTGACCAGATGAGGTTCAAGGAATTCGAGGGCCTGTTTCATCGTTTCTGCTGCCACTGCGAGTTCTGGCAAGTAGGCTTCGCCTTTTTCAAATCGATCACCTAACACTCGAATACCTGCCGTAAGTCCTTTGTTGATAATAATAGTTGCATCAATTCCTTGGTCAATGGCCTTCGGAACAAGGTCGAGAACTCGTTCAGTCTGACAATTAATCATCTCTTCACGAATTTCATCAACAATTTCATTTCCCATTCAGTATGCACCTTATCTCACTGGTACTATTGTGTTACTCAATGATTTCCCAACTATGCTGGTATTTGTCAAGTTCGGTTTTGGTTCGTGTATCCATAGGATGTTCCCTGTCTGGGATATCCAGAACTTTTGGTTCACCGCACAACGGAGTGCTGAAGTAGCGTTGTCCACTGTCGTTAATCATGGTCACAATCGTCTTGAGTTCAGGGTGTCGCTTGGCTAGCTTTAGAGCTGCAGCAACATTGCACCCTGATGAGATTCCACAAAAGAGTCCTTCTTCACGACTGAGCCATTGGGCCATTTCCAAAGCTTCGTCAGAAGTGGTAGTAATGATTCCGTCTAGCATGCTCAAATCGAGATTTACTGGCACAAACCCATCACCAATACCTTCAATGCGGTGAGATCCCCATTTTCGATGTGCGAGTAGGGGCGCTTCTGTGGGCTCAATAGCATAGAGTTTCACCTTCGGATTCTTCTCCCGCAAAAATCGACCCACGCCTGTAATTGTTCCCCCAGTACCTTGGCTAGCGATGAATGCATCCACTTTTCCAGTGGTCTGCTCCCATATTTCCTGCCCTGTCATTTCATAATGGGCGAGAGGGTTATCTGGGTTACTGAACTGTGCTGGTTCCCAATATTTTCCTGGATTCTGCTCCTTAAGCTGCTTCGCTTTTTTCAGACACAAGTCCACATCGGATTCACCACCTGGTGTGAAGGTAATCTTAGCGCCATACGCGGCCATGAGTTTTCGGCGTTCTTGACTCATCCCTTCAGGCATGATAATGGTCACTGGGTAGTTCAACATTCGACCAACAAAGGAACAGGCAATACCAGCATTTCCGGTTGACGACTCGATGATTTCCATGCCTGGTTTTAAGTCACCACGGTCAATGGCTTCGTGGACCATCTTGTAGTAAATACGGTCTTTCAAACTACCTGTGGGAGAATACCATTCGATCTTTCCTAGGATATTGACTCCGGCTTTCTCGCTAATCTTTGGTAAGCGCAACAAGGGCGTTAGCCCAATGAGGTCAAAGACATTCTCTTGGACCTGCTTGTATTTTTCCCAGTCTAAGGACATAATAAACAACTCCTAACAAATCAGTCGCAGCATGGACTAGCCCGTATATAAGCATACAGCTTCGTGGGATGCACGAGGCGAAGAATCATAAAGGGGCAAAACAGGGCAAAGAGAGAAGATTAACAGGAGCCCTCTCTGTGAAACTACAAGGACCCTTCTATTACGGAAATTTTCTCGAACGCCCCAATCGGTTTCTCACGATTTGCCAACTCAACGGAAAACGTGTTCAAGCTTATATCCCCAATCCAGGGCCTATGCCTGATTTACTCTTTCCGGGGGTCGAGGTCCTGCTTCGATACAGCCCAGGCGTTCACAGGAAAACCGATTACGATTTAGTCTGTTCACGTAGCAAAGGGGTTCTGCTCTCTCTTGATTGCCGCGTTCCTAACTGGATTCTAGCCGAAGCGCTTCCCCAAGGTCAACTAACTCCATTTTCACAGTATAGTGAATGCATCGCCGAACCCCAATACCGTGAGGGTCGTCTCGACTTTCTTCTTCGCTCAGAGGGCATCTCTCCATGCTACATTGAGGCAAAATCTTCGACCGATGCTGTGAACAATATCGGCTTATTTCCCCGCGTCCCCACCGACCGTGGACAACGCCATCTTCGGGAGCTTATGCAAGCTATTGATGAGGGGTATCGCGCAGCTATAGTATTTATTGTCCAGCGCACAGATGCAGCGAGACTGCGACCGAATGACCCTGTCGATCCGGAGTTTGGAATTATTTTACGTGAAGCCGTCAACCATGGAGTTGAAGCCTACGCTTGGACTACACGCTTTGACGAATCAGGCCACGAGATCATCATTGATCAGTCCATTCCCGTGGATCTGACATCGCCTATTCATACAGACTAACTAGCTGAATCGTCCATATTTTTCTGCTGCTGCTACCATTGCCCGGATATTATTAAGTGGGGTTAACGGTGGCACCTCACAGCCGCTGCTGAGAATATAATGTCCATCTAAACCTACGGTTTCAATGCACCACTTTGCCGCGGCCTCTACCTCAGCTGGTGTTCCATTCAAGAGAAGTTCAGTTGGATTCAAGTTTCCCATTAGAATCACCTGCTGTCCGATGAGCTGTTGTGCCTCGCGTATATCCACAAGGTGATCGAGTTCCAATATTCTTACTCCTGTACTTGCCATCTGGTCTAATATCGAAGTTGTTTTTCCGCAAATATGCAGAGAGGCAATACTTCCTGCCCGGGTAACTGCCTTAGCGACTTGAGCAAGATGCGGGGCTGCAAAGGTTGCAAATGTCTTTGGACTGATGAGGCTACCGCTAGCCGTAGGATCTGCTGTTACAATGACATTAACACCTGCTTCAACATTGGCCAGGGCATACCGCATGGAAGCTTTTGTGGTCAGACTGAGGAGGGTGCGGATAAATTCGGGATTGAGAATCGTCGCTACCATTAAAGCATTGACACCAGCAAGCTGTCCAGCCAAGGTGAATGGACCCGGAGTGTAGGCAAAAAGAGGCACATCACCTTGGACCTCATCTTTGACAAGTTTCACCATTTCCATGTGGAGCGGTAACCGCCCAGAGCGATGGGGGTCTGGAATCGCCACCTTATCGATATCGCTAGGTGACTTGATGATATGATCCGCCACTTGTGGAACTGAATCTTCCGGGAATCGCATCGTACATCCCATCGCCTCAGCTAACAAATTAAACGAACTTTCCCATCCAACATAGATAGCATCATATCCAAGTTCACGTTGCCCAGCTAAAAGCGCTTCTGCAGTCTTTTCAGGGCTATTTAGAGCTTCAACTAGACCCACTCCAGTTATCTGAGCGGTCGTATAGGTGATTTGGGGGATAACAGGAACACGATCCGGGAGCTTACCACGAAGTAGCATCATAACACGTTGGAATGGAGTAAGTGAAGGCATTCACTCTGTTCCTCAATTTTTTTGATTCTATCAAGGCATTTTGAACCAATACTAGCATTCGCTTGTTTATTTTCGTTTGCTACAGGTGGAAAGAACCTTCCATGCCTAAGGCAGCATCTTTAAATGACAAATATCCACTGTTTGGGTGGGGAACGCGTCTTTCCCCACGTGCGTGCCGGATAGGATGGGTTCGGATCCGATACCTATGTCAGAAAACAATCGACGGAAGGCTCAACCAGATAAAACCCCTTCAGAGGACGAACCACAAACCTGCCCTAACTGCGGAAGCAACCACCTTATTATGACATCTTCACGTGAACTTGTCTGCTCCAATTGTGGCCTTGTAATTAGCGATGATGTTCTCGATTTTGGAGCCGAATGGCGTGAATTCTCGCCCGAAGAACGCGATAAACGAGCCCGTGCTGGACCTCCTTCTACACTCACCATGCACGACCGTGGACTCTCCACAACCATCGATTGGCGAGATGTGGATGCGCGAGGACATAAGCTCGATGCCCATCGACGAGCGGAAATGCAACGTATCCGTAAATGGCACAACCGCAGCCGAGTCTACCAAGCCAGTGAACGGAACCTCGCTAGTGCCATGAGTGAACTTGATCGCTTATCTGGGCAATTGGACCTGCCTCAACGAGTCCGGCAGTCTGCTGCTCTTCTATATAGACGAGCTCTAGATAAGAACCTCATTCGTGGACGCAGCATCGAAGCCATTGTTGCGGCGTGTGTCTATGCGGCTTGTCGTTTCACTAGCTTCCCTCGAACCTTAGCCGATGTCGGACGATATACACGGGTTGGACGCAAGGAACTAGGCAGATCGTATCGACTCATTGTCCGACGACTGGGACTCCAAATGCCCATCACCCAACCAGAGGATTTCGTTTCACGTTATACCAATGCCCTCAAACTCTCCCAACGCACCCATGCCCGAGCCCTTGATATTCTCATGAAAGCCCGGACCAAGGGCATCACCTCAGGCAAGGACCCCACTTGCATCGCCGCTGCAGCCATTTATATTGCTTCGATTCTGGAAGGTGAACGCCGAACCCAACGCGAAATTAGCGAAGTTGCTGGAGTCACCGAGGTCACCGTACGCAACCGGTACAAAGAACTCGTTCGGGCCTTCGATCTTGGGGTCGAAGTTTAGATTCACGCAAACTAGGTTTTCTAATCATTCAGTCTAGACAAACCTACTTAAAGTCACATTCCTGAGTGTATGCCAGGTTTCCAGCTAAGGCGTTTTAATACTTCTTAGCTAGTCTTGCAATGGAAGCAGAAATCATGAGAAAAGCAGCTCTTATCTTCGGAATATTTGTTATTATTCTCTTTCTGGCTAATATTATACCTTCTGCCTCATCAGAACAGATTCAGCCCAGTAACTCACTCATCATTTCTCCAATGGAGCTCCAGAGTTCAGCATTATCTGACCCAATACTGCCGATTCCACCACCATCAGAAACCGTGGCGATTATTGTGCAGAACACCCTATACTCCAGTGTATCTTCTGCAGTAACGCAATATCGAGCGGACCTCAATAATACAGGATATAACACGATTCTCTATACTCAAACACTCAACACCGTTCAAGAACTTAAAAGCAATCTAACTTCGTGGTACAATACCCATTCTAATTTCAAAGGGGCAGTTCTAATTGGTCGGCTCCCCTATGCAGAATTTTACCATCCAGCATCGGGACAATTTTCTTCTGAAAGATTCATCTGTGACCTGTATCTTATGGATCTCGATGGTAATTGGTATGATACTACAACACCAACTGGTGCTTACGATGTGCATAATGCATCAGCCGGTGCTGATACAGATCCAGAGATCTATGTTGGTCGAATCGATCCTACTTGCTTAACTTGGGGCACCGGAACCGCGAATCATATCAACACGTATTTGGCTCGTGCTCACAGTTACCGAATTGGCAGCCTTCTGCGACAACATCGTGCCCTAGTCTACGTCGATGATGATTGGTCAAACTATTGGAGCACCCTTTGGGACGGTGATGTAGGTAACGCATTCTCCACTCGAACACTAGTAAATGCTAACGCCTCAACAACGGCTGCAGATTGGCTAAACAGGATTGCACTAGATTACAAATGGGCTCATCTTTGCGCACACAGTACTGCCACCTCTCATCAATTCCATACTCCAACAGTGAGTATAACCTCTGCCCAAGTTAGAGCCGTTCCTCCTGCATTCAACTTCTACAATCTGTTTTGCTGTCATGGTGCTGAATGGACCATTTCTGACAATATCGCTGTCACTTACGTATTTAGTGGCAGCTACGGTCTTGGTGCAATTGGCTCATCAAAAACTGGTGGAATGATGGACTGTCAATACTTCTATTCTCCATTGGGACAAAATCAGACACTTGGTGATGGTTTCAAAAACTGGTGGATAAATGGTGGAGCGACAGCTGGTAGTTATTATATTGAATGGTATTATGGAATGAACATCATAGGAGACCCATTCCTAACCACACATCATGACGTTACTGCACTTCCTCCTACGATATCATCGACCACACATCCTGATCCCTCCCAGTGGTCAAACAACCCCTATCCCCAATTCAACTGGAGCATCCCCATTGACGTGAATAGCATCGCTGGATACTATTATATCCTAGATCAAAATCCAACAACCATTCCAACCGCTACAACCGGAACATATACTACCATAAACGGGACACTCCCCACAATTCCTCTAATAGATGGCACTTGGTATCTACATGTCGTCAGTAAAGACAGTGTTGGAAATATCGGCTCAGAAGCAGCTCATTATCAGGTAAATATCGACATTACAAATCCTTCTGTGACCATTACGGCTCCCAACACAGGTGATGCAGTCTTTCCCCCCTTCGATATAACCTGGTCAGTGATTGAAACTGGCTCAGGTTACAGTTCAACTGACATCTATCTGAATGGTTCACTGTTCACAACCATCATTGCTCCCGTAACGAATGCCACAATTTCCAATCTCATCCCAGGCACGTATCTTCTCAATGTCACAGTCTTCGACGTTTCAGGGCTCAGTAGTTCACACCAAATCACCGTAATCGTGTTGCCTCCCCTTCCGCCAGGAATTCCAGGATTCCCATTTGAGGCAATTGCATTAGGAGCAATCCTTGCAGTCAGTCTTGGAGTCGTATATCGACGGCATCGACGCTAGAAAACACAATCCGGACGCTTTCTGCAGCGTCCCCCTCTTTTCTCTTTTAGCGTTTCACCGAGTTATTGAGCGTCGCTTCACATCGTTTAAAAAGCTCATTGATGTTCTGGGCAAATAGGTGACTTGGACTCACCTGGACCAGGATTTGCCGGCTTCCCAACTCAATTAACCGGGTAAAAAGTGGGACGACTGAGGCCACTTCAAAGCCATACTCTTGCTCGATGTCTTTTTTCACTTTATCAAAATCATAAATGCCAGGAACTTTATTGCACACGATATAAGTGGACGGCACCCCAAACTTTTTCGCCAGGGCTAGGGTAATCGCGGTGCCCAGAAAGTCCTGTTGGTCAAGCCGCATGATAACAAACAACAAGTCTGTCGTTGCAATGGACAAGAGGGTTTCTTGATCCATACCCGGGTGAGTGTCAATGAAGAGATAATCCAACTGCTTGGCTTGCATAATTTGCTTAAAGCCTTGACGAAGGTCGGCTACCTCATACCCTTCGCGAATAATAGTGGATATATCATCGGCGTTGAGGCTTGCTGGGATGACATGCAGCTTCCCAGATTGTAATTTCATGGCTTTGGTATGATCAATGGCGGCTTTTTCGATGGTGCATTTCTTTCGAAGATAATCATTCAGGGTATATTTGAATCGTTCTCCACCCAGACCAAAGAGGACGTGTAATCCGGGGCTTTGAATATCAGTATCCATGACACCAACGCTTCGACCTTTCATTGCCGCATAGGTTGCAAGGTTGGCTGTTAGGTTACTTTTACCGGTACCGCCTCTGAAACTGTGTACGGTGACGATTTTACCCATTACAGTATCCGCCTGAGCGTTCACATTCCGTTAATATTGTGAATCTGAATCTTTGGTTCTTGATTCGAGGTTAGAATTTTGCGTTATTAAAGCATTGGTTTAGGTCAACCATTCAATGTTCCCCCCCAGTTTTCGCAACACAGTGATAAGCTTTACTTCATCCACTCCAATACGTTGGGCAATATCATTAGTAGTGTTATTACCGTCGCAGTAGGTTTTAGCATCCTCTAAGATTTTGTATTCATCTCGTGGGAGTCCAACGGTTTCCAGATAAGCGAGGAACCTCCGATCGCTGGCAGTAAGTTTTGGATAAAATTGAATCCGTCGGATGTATCCACGAGAAGAGAGATAGCTGAGAATTTCAGATAACTGACGTCCATAGACACCGGTTCGTGTGCGGATTTCTTCTACTGTGGATATTCCGTCAATGGCTTGGAGTACATCCCCGCCTGCTTTACCAAATAAATTGTCAAATTCTCGGGCTTGTCCTGTGCTTTCAGCAAAAAGTGTGCTTTCCATCATAGGATTGGATGTGAAGACATCAAACTCCGAGAAGGTTTCTGTAACTAACGTTTTCGGTTGAATTTTTACCATGCTCGAATAATCAATGTTGCTAAGTCCATAAACCAACGGTGAAATCATTTCTGCGCATCGACCGACTTTCAAATCCTCACGGATAATCAATAACAAAACCAAAACTGGTTTGACGTGATGAATAAAGAGCTTTGTACCTTCTTCCAAAGTAGTCTGAGACACAGCAAAATAACTTGGCAGCTCAATTTTACGGGATTGATGGATTTGCTTGATACCTACTTCAAGCTCATACTGCAATAACTTTGACACAATTACGAATCCATCCTGTGTGAGAAGTGCGGCACGTAGAATGCCACGCAGTCCCTCAATGATGTTGAGCAGTTCCTCTATCTTATCGAGATTTTCAGGAGGAAGAATTGCTGTTGGGTATCGTTGCTGGATTTTAGGAATCTTATCATATTTTTTTAAGATCTCCATGACGTATTCACGAAACC
Source organism: Promethearchaeota archaeon (assembly GCA_048938295.1). Lineage (GTDB taxonomy): Archaea > Asgardarchaeota > Hermodarchaeia > Hermodarchaeales > Hermodarchaeaceae > Hermodarchaeum. The sequence continues at coordinate 6,367 of JBHLMI010000040.1, read as the reverse complement.
CGACAAAGAGGTGGGACGAAATTACCGATTGTAGCAAAACATCGCTGTATTGTTTTTCGAAAGCTTGGGCTATTTCCTTGATAATTAAACGGTAAATGTTCTCATCGTCGGCTTCACCAATGGCAATAATGAAAAGCAGGTCTGCATGACTCTCGTAAACAAATTTATTTTTAGCAAAGGTGACAACCCTTATCTGCCCTTCACCGATTTCTTCCGCAAATCCTGCTTGGGCTGAGAGAAACCCGGCGACGAGGGCATCAAGCTTCGGAGCCCCATCGGGTGCAAAATTGAACAAGGGCATACCGCCTTTTCGTAGAACAATAATCTCTCTAACCGGCAAATGATGTCACCAAGGTTTGACCAATACTAAAAGCCCGCGTTGATTAACCTTTGTGTTGTTAAAATCGCTTCTCCATTGAAACCCTTATAATCCCTCCTTGCTAATGTTCAGACCAACTTATGTGGAATCTGTGGAGACTAATTCGATGAAAATCGATAGAAACTGGGCAACGGCGGCAATACTTACCCTACCCTTCACATGGGTCATAGCCTTTCTCTTGTTTAAGCGTCCAGTTCTTCAAACTAATCCTTCTCCTCTCTTTCCAGCGATTCTCGGATTATTCCTCGGTCTCATCATCGGTGGGTTTATCGCTGACAAACTGCCAGGGAGAACTCTTCTCCTTATAGTTTTTCAGGCAATGATTCTTGTAATCGGAATCGCCCAATGGATTCTTCCACCCGATGTCTGGTCCACCCTATTCGGTCAACTCCTCCTCACCCTTCTCCTTTTCCTGTTTGGCTGCGCACTGGTGATGTTCACCATCTTTCTCAATCGGTTAGTCTCCAGTGTTAATCGTGAACGGGTTGTAGCTATCACCACAGCAATCGGCCTGTTCATCTCAGCTATTCTTCTCTTTTTCTGGACTATCTTTGGTACCACAAATTTTGTACCAGCCGTCACGGCAGGCCTGATCCTTTTCGGTTTACTTATTGCATTTTTTGTTCAGCCTTGGAAAGGTGAGTTGCAAACCTACATGGTTCCTGGATTTATCCGACCCTATGCTGTCTGGTGGGTCATCTATCTGGCTGCATTCGGCTTATACGTGTGGGCGACACCTCCTAACTATCGACACGTCTTTAATGGACTATTTCTAATTGCAAGCGGACTGCTCCCCGCCGAACTTATTCTAATAGGTTTGAGTGGAGCGGTGTTTGTGTTCGCCTTAGTACCATTCAAGTTTGGGCGGAAAATCGTCTTCAATATCGGTACTCTTCTCCTGGGATTATTATGCATCTTTGGTGGCGCTCATTTTGATCCTATCATACGTGATTCTGTTTCAATCATCTTATCCCTCCTAACAATCTTTGTAGCCGCGTTAATCATTGGAGTAGGGGCTTGGCTCGTTTGGGCAGAAATCGGTTCGGTTCGAATGAAGGGACGCCATGCGGCATTTGGCTGGTTAATGGTGGGCTGTCTTGTAGCCGTGATTTGGTGGATTACCATGTCCTCATCCGTCACTCACTTTTCTTTGCTAGTCTATCCCATCGCGGCTTCATTGGTGCTAATCAGCATCTTTCCACTTACGAATGCTCGAGAAGTGATATGGAACGAACGGCTCGTCGAAGACATCGATGTGAGTGTGGATAGCCGCCAAGTGAGTCGCGCCCTCCGCGATTTAGAAGTGGATACTTCACTTCGTAGCATCGAACAACAAATCGAGACCGAAATTAACCATCTGATGAATACCACCGGAGTCACTAGTAAGCAAGCTAAAACACTTCGCGATGAGGGGTACGAAACTCCCCAACTGGTCGCTCGTGCTGACCCTGAGTCACTTGCTCAGGCTCTTTCTATCTCACCAGAAAGAGCTGAACAAATCATCAATAATGCTAAATCCAGAACACGCCAATCAACGAGATCCACCTCAAAATCCTCGAAGAAGAGAACAACTAAGTAGTAGAAGTCCTGTTGATGTGATAGCGGATGTCATAAACTACGACACAAGACGGTGGGAGGCTAACTGGGTCAATGACACCAAAGGGACGGAAGAGGATAAGAATTCAACGTAAGCGGCTGGGTCAATTCTTCACCCCTGACTGGATAGTCGATTATCTCATCCGCCATACACTCAGCCCAGCATTGAGTGAAGATCCTGTACGGCTACTTGGAGAATTCACTGTCCTTGATCCAGCTTGTGGCGACGGTGCGTTTCTTACTGGCGTTCTACGATTCCTGGCAGAAAAGGTCAAATCTTATCCAATGGATAAACAGCATTTATTCCTTCGTAGCATCGTGGATAGTATCCACGGCATTGATGTGGACCCCAAAGCACTCGCGCAATGTCAACGACACCTCGAACAAGTGAGCAACAAGCTTCTAGGAGTGCCTGCAGATTTCTCCCAACGTATTCTGTTGGGAAATAGTCTTATCCAAACCGATCAACATGCACAAGACGTTTTTGGAGACGCTCTTCCCAAAAAGTTTCCAGTTGATTGGCACCGTGTCTATCCCTGGGTTATGCGGGAAGGAGGCTTCGATGCAATCATTGGTAATCCCCCTTTCCTCAGCATCAAATCCATAGAACCTGAACTCAAAACCTACATTCGTCACCGTTACCGCACGGTTCACCAGCAATTTGATATTCTCATCCCTTTCATCGAACTTGGTCTAGACCTCCTGCGACCAGGTGGACGATTAGGCTATGTCATCAGTAACAAAGTCCTTGCTGCAGATTATGGAAGCGTCCTTCGAAAGACCCTCGTTAAGAATTACGTGATTGAGCAAATGGTAGATTTATCCCACCTCAATGCCTTCGAAGACGCTGCAGCCTACCCCCATCTCATTGTTATCCGAAAACCCCGAATTCCGGATGAAGTGCATCAAAATAGAGTCCAACTTCCCCGACCCCCAAGTCAGCCAAACGACATCTCCAAAACCAACATGGCTGCCCGCTCAGTTCCCCAACATTACTATAATACCCTACCTAACACGATTCTAGCCCCTTCTTTAACAGAAGAAAAGTTCTCAATTCTCCGAAAACTCCTTCATAACACCATTCCACTAGGTCAAGCAACCACCATCCGATGCGGTATCGCCAAGACTGGATTCACCAAACACCTACTCTCAGTCAGCGCATATGATAAGCTTAGCAAAGCTTCACAAGCTAAAACGCTCCCCTTTCTCAACGCCGGTGATGTCCAACGGTACAAGCTTCGGTGTAAAAAATACCTTACTTTCACCCCAACCATGTCCTCACAGGATCAATGGCAAGACTTCAAAGAACCCAAACTCGTTATCGCTGGCATGGCTAAACGCCTCCGCGTCGCCCTCGACGAAACTGGACACGCTCTCGGCCGCGTCTACTACATCACTCACACTCGCACCTCCTACAATCCCCGTTTCCTGCTAGGCTTACTCAACTCTCGTCTTATCAATGCCTTTTTCTCCCTGCTATTCGTCGCCACGCATCTCCGCAGTGGGTACATCCGCTACAATGCCACCTATCTCGAACAAATCCCCATAGTAACCCCGACCCCACACCAGGAAGAAAAACTTGCAGGCCTCGCTAAACTAGCTGCCCAGAACCCAATATCCCTTCAAAAGGGATTAGATCACGAGATCAATGACATGGTCAACAAGTTGTATGGATTAACCGGTGACGACGTTAAGTTGCTTGAAGAATAGATTTAAAAAGTAGCAAAGTATCACATTTCATTAAAGTAATATTCTCATCGTTTGAGAAAAAAAGATTATGTACGAAAATAACTCTATCTCTGTCTGAGAACAAACTCAGGTGATGATTAGATGGCCCAACAAGATGTAATCACTTTCAAACCCGAACGAATCAAAATTGTTTATGACAAAAATATGAACGAAGTCCTACGGGATCCTAATCATATCCCCATCATTAAGGCGTTACGGAAAGGACCCATGACGGTTCAAGAACTCACAAAAGCCTATGCCAAGGAGGCAGAAGCTGATCCCGATCTGGAAGCAAAATCAGATAAAACCATTTATCGTTACCTGAAGGTCTTGGAAGATGCCAAGGTGGTCGTTCCAGCGGGCCAAAGGGTTGTCATTGGTAAAACCGCAACAGAAACACTATTTTCTCGAACCGCCGAGGTGTTCATCGGTGGACAAAGCGAAGAGGAATATTGGAGTTGCGAAGCTGGAAAAGAACTATGTGATAATGTAGCCCAACTCCTCGGTAAACTCCTAAATGATAAGAAAGCCGACAAAACATGTATTGTGAAATTCATGAACGAATTTGATAAAATTGGTACCAAATACGTCGTCAAGCTCATTGAAGAAGCTGATGATGAACTTATTGATATAATCACAGGAATAGACTGGGCCTATAAAGACAAGATCCTAAGCTCTGTCAGCACCTTTGCCATCGTCCTCAACAATCCCGAGCTCTTCGAAAAGCTCAGAGCCTGTTTCAAATAACCCAGTGAAATTTCCTTTTTATGAGTGGGAATTTTCCTGTTCCGTTGTAGCTTGTTCAGAATTTTGACGGCTTCGCCAAGCGTGAAATTGGTAGAATATTTCAAGGCCTATAGGGCTCGCTACCGCTATCACCAATAGGACTGTTGCAATCATAACGATTTGGTCAAAAGAGAATGGGAAGGGCGGGATTGGTGGCGGTTGGTATCCAATGGCGGGAATTATGTAGTTTGCCATAATGGATGCAAAGCTTGCCTGTTCATACCAGGTGGTAAATACTACTACAAGATTGTGTTCAGGAACAACATTAATCTGCTGCCCATTATAGCCGATTGCCAAATAGGTGTTAATCGGTAAATTGAGCCACCAGTGATAGCCATAGCCAATGGTATCCGTGTCGTTATACGGTGTTGCCAGATTTTGAGTCGAGTTTTCAACCCATTCTGCGGGAACCAGTTGGTCACCATCCCAGGAGCCATTATTCAAATACAGAAATCCAAACTTCGCCATATCACGTGGTGTCAAATATAAATTCGAACCTCCAGCCACGACTCCCTGTGGATCCGTTTCCCATTGATAATCTGAAATCCCCAAAGGGGCAAAGAGGTGGCTATCGGCATATGCGAGGGTGGTCGTGCCAGCAGTCTGGTTGATAATCATGGATAGGAGATGGGAGCCTCCAGAATTGTAATCCCATACGGTTCCCGGTTCATGGCGCATGGGCTGATCCAATACGTACTGCACCCAATCAGGGCTATTCACAAGGTAAGTGTAGCTACTAGCCGGACCATAGGGCCATTCATCCCACGCCAGACCTGAAGTCATGGTTAGCACCTGTTCCAAGGTGATGGCCTCCTTCTCAACTGTCCGGTTAGCAATGGTTCGGTCTGGAAAATAACTCAAGAGCGTTTCATTTACCCCCCCAATGTGTTCCTCGGCGATGGCTATACCAATCAGTGCGGAGGTCACGCTCTTTGTGCATGAGTAAATATTCAACTGATCATTGGGACCATACGCTGGATCATAATAGGATTCCCACACTATGTAGCCATTACGGACAATTAGAACCGACCGGATTAGATGCCCCCATGATAACTGCTGAATGTAGTTTTCCATTGCCAGCAGCTGCACCGAACTCATCCCTTGAGCTTCCGGACTCGTCGAACGCCACCCATCGGTCGGCCAATAATCGGGTAACGCCGCTTCTTGGCCACTTTCGTTAAAATAGCTCCACAAAGATGGAGTGACAAATAGGAAAGCAACCACAAGCAATGTTGTGAATCTGCGTATTCTTCGAAGGCGCACCTTGACCAACTCAATTACGCCGTGTCTGACTCATCGAAACTCTCATCTTATATGCTCATGGTATGTGGCAACAATCAAACGCCCTTGCGGGTGGGGGAGTTGCTAAGTGATGGTGGCATGAGCTGAGTATGTGTTCTCGTTGTTTGATAGTATTTTTCTCTAAAACCGATATATTTATATTATAGTGGTAGATAGTATTCTCAGCAACTAAGATTATAAGGACATATGGTGGTAACAAATGTCAAAGAATAGAATCCGCTTCGCTCGCATCGGCGTCGGTGAACGAGCCGCCCTTGGGTGTCGCAATCCACACCCAACGCCGAACTTCCAACTGGCATACAAAGTCATGACCTCTCGCCGAGGTTCAAAGTGGTAGAAGTCGAATAGATGAATAGAAAAGTGGTGATAAAAAATGGAAAACAAAAAACAAAATCAGACACTGACTGGTTCCAGTAAGGATCCCTTCCTCTACTCTTTCCTCTTTACTCGAAGGTAAACACAACGGCGTGATCGCAGTTGCACTGGCTAGAGGTTGGAACTCTTAGAATGATGTCACGAACTCGGGTCTTCCGGAACAACTCTTTCACTCAAATCCGTTGTCTACCCAGTAGGTCT
>JBHLMI010000039.1:0-20158 GCA_048938295.1 Promethearchaeota archaeon | reverse complement strand
GGAAATAGGGGGATGTAGAATCCGAAGAGGAGAATGAACATCATGCCTAACCAAAAAGTGGGCACCGAGTACAAGATCAAAGCACCGGTCACCGTGCCCATGTCGAAAGGTGATCCACGTTTGGAGGCTGCAAAGATGCCGGTGACTACTCCGATGATAATCGTGATAATGGCTGCAGTGCCCATGAGCAATAGGGTGTTGGGGAGTCGAGCGGCAATTGCTTCAATGACCGGGCGATTGCCTTGCGCAAAGGAGATACCAAAGTTAAACGTGAACATGTTCACGATGTATTGGCCAAACTGAACATAGAGTGGTTGGTCCAATCCCCACATCGCCCGTAGAGCATCAGCTAAGGCCTGCTGATCGCGTCCAATCTGGGGACTAATCAGAATTGACACCGGGTCCCCGGGCATCAACCGGAAGACGAAGAAGTTGAAGATGATTGCGCCTAAAATAAGAATGAAGCTGTTGATGACGCGTCTGACGACGAATTCACGTAAGCCCATTTTCTTCGCATGTCCCTAGTTCAATTAGCGTCTGATGTAAGTCCATCAAACTGCTTAGCTTCATTCGTGACATCCCACATTATCCTACAGGTTAGAACAGAACGAAAACAGGCGTTCAACACCTTAGAACAGCACCCAAGGATTTATCTGTGCGTGTTTTAGCTAGGTGCGTTTGAGGTTAGCTAGACGAATCTAGTAAAAACGAAAAGCCTTATATACTTCTTTATCTAAACAATTAACAGAGTTAAGATGTTGTCGAATAAAGAAGCACTCCAACACAGCACCCGGAGGAAGATCATGTACATGCTGTCCAAAGACAAGGCGTTCCTCCGTGAAATCGCCAAAGACTTAAACATCCCCACTTCAACTGCTGCTTATCATTTGAAACGACTAACCCAAAATGGCCTCATCAACGAACGACGAGGCGTCTACCACGTCTGGTTCGATTTGACGGATAAAGGTCGACAGCTGCTTAACAACGAAGCAGCGTAACTTGGACTGGACGATACTGCGCGATCTTCCACCCACCACTTTTTCTCTTACGTTTTCTTTGTGAGAAAAGCTGCTCTTTAAAGTGTGCTATGCGCTTTACTGAGTCGAGTCTTGTAACTGAAGTAAAGCAATTCTCGCCTCATGGGCTACAATCTCATCGGAATCGGTCTCTGCAACCTGTTTTAGGAGAGAACATGCCCGTGAATCGCCAAGAAAACTAAGTCCAACTACTGCTCCTGTTCGAACGGTGGGGTTTTCAGCACCAAGTTCCTGAACAAGCAACGAGTACGCTTCGGAACCCCCCAAATGACCTAAAGCTCGTAAAATTTGGTCTTGCACGTGAATTGTTTCCCGTTCATATTGGCAAAGGAGGATGGGCGTGACTTTGGTGTCTTTGAGAAAAGCGAAGGCGCTGATAGTTTGAAAGCGGACAGCTTCCACCTCATCGTCGAGTAAGGGGAGTAAATATTGAGTCTCATTTTTGGTGCCGATGAAACCAATAGCGATGGCTGCTTCAAGACGAATTCGAAAATCAGGGTCAGCTAGAGTAGACCGTAAGTTTGGAAGAGCTGGAGCAGCAATGGGGCCTAGCTGTCCCAGATGTCGGATAGCCAATCGTCGGGTCTCTGGATCTTTGTCTAAGAGTTGCTGGAGATCAGCTTGAACTTGACTTGTTTGTTCTAGGCAATTTAAGTCATTAGATTCTGGCTTGGGCACACAGAGAACCTCATAGCCGCACTTGTGTATTCGTATTTGTGTCTTCCGATGTTTGCAATCTCACTGGGCTGCTGGAGTACGCTAGTAGCGTCTCTTCTTTTTCTTACGCTTGGTTTCTCTGCGTTTAACGCGTTTACGTTTTGGCAACTCTTCGGTAGGAATACGTTCGGGTCCTGGTGGAAGACCCAAATCATCCGAGGGTGGGTAAGCGATGTCGGCGAAGAGTGTACCAACTTGTGCCCCGACGCCTGTAATGACACCTGCAATCAAGCAAACAAAGAGCTGTGGTGCAGGAAACGCTTGTCCTACAAGGATCCAGGCGTTTATGAACGCGTTGGTATAGTTAAACGCTAGCACACCAAAGAGGGTGAGCCAAGCAAGAAACCCTGCAAGAAAGCTGATCAGGACAGCACGATATGTTCTCTTCATAAGAAAGCCCGCTAGGATGCCAGCGATGACGATAAGGATACCTTGTCCCGTCAATTGGATGAGCATCGCGAGGAAGAAACAGACGGCTAAACCAACGAGGATGTTATGTTTCTTTCGCAGGAAAGCCCGTAGATTTTCCATATAGCTACTTGACATGGTATCACCCCGGAATGAGATGGACAAGGGAAGCAAACTCGGTTATTTCCCCGAGATGCGCGGGATATGGTAGGCGGTGGTATTCGCCGATAATCCACAAGGTCAGTTGGTCCATGAAGTTACGGGCATATCCGTTAGCCCGTTGTCCGCCAGGGAGCACTCCGAGGCAATTCTGGAAATCATTAGTATCCATGATGAGACGATAGCTGGTTCCAACCGAGACCGTGAAACCGGGGGCATAATTGACAGTGTATTCACTACCATTAACCGGAAATCGTGGTGCATTCAGATACGTGAAGGCGTCCGATAAGGCAAATTGCACCCACAATATGTGGATACGGCTATATTGCCAAAGATTTGTATCCGGACCTAGATTGAGTGTCAGGAAGTCAATGGTCTCTTCAAAAGTGGCGAGGATGATGTCATCGCGTGTTTGTGAACCAGGTTGGTTGATGTCATCGAACCATTGGCCATAATTGATTATTGTGTGGTTGTCGAGAACGCTCATGGATGGATAGGGTCCATCAGGGGTTCCTGCAGCATCGTATTCATCAAAGAAAGTAGCATTCATGAATTTCGGTGAAAAGCTGGTCCAGATGGTCGCTGCGATACTCTCCGTATGGACGACCCCATCCCAGTCTTGGAGTGCAATCGCCGCTGCATGCATGATTGGATCCTCTGTCTCAGAGATATGTGCAAGGACGACACTGGCGACAATATCTTTGATTGCCAAGGCATGTAGTGAGAGGACATCCTGTTGGATCGCACCCATATCCGTCATCGTCAAAGATGTTGAGGTGTTCAATAACTCGGTTACACGATTCGCCCGGTAAGGTGCTGCAAAATCATATCCGAGATAGTAAGGGTAACTCGAATTTACGGGACGATTGTTCGCGGATACCAGAAAACCTGCTGAGGGATTCACGCTTTGAGGGAGCTGATTAAAGGGGATGAATCCCTGCCATCCGGTTGCATTTGCTGATCCATTGAGGGGAGCGGGACCTAGCCCAAGTCCACGGATGGGCTGAGCAACCGCGGCGTGATAAGCAATGTTGCCGACAGTGTCTGCATAGAGAAAGTTCAGATTGGGGCAATCGATCTGTTGAATCGCCGCCAGAAAACTGGCATAATTAGTGGCTAATCCTAATTCATAGAAGGCTTCAGTGGTTCGTGAACTATTAGCTCCCGCCCATTTCAGGGCAAATCGTCCAGTATTCTCGGTGAATAAAGGACCATGTACAGTGTAATTAAGGGTGATCTCTTCGGGAAGAAATTGTCCATCTGCTCGCACCCAAATTGTGGTGTTACGCTTTTCAACGGTGTACCAGTTGTTATTCCACCAATACTGGTCCGGATTACTTGGGTTCCAAGAATAATAGTAGAAATCACTCACATCAGTGAACATTCCTGTCCAGGTCCAGGCAATGTCATGATTATGCCCCTGATACACGAAGGGGATTCCCATGTAAGTAATCCCCGCGACATTATACCCACCCGCTACCAGTTGAATCTCATACCACATCGGAGGTAACGACATTGAAAAGTGAGGGTCACCTGCTACTATCGGAGCCCCTGTTGAAGTATGCGTCCCATTAACGACCCACGCATTACTTCCTCCACTGGATAGTGGCACAGGATTCATCTGTTGCAGATCTTCGAGTCGGTGAGCCAAAGAGTTGGCAGCAGCTTTCAGTGGGGCTGGAAGCATGGGACTTGGCACAATGAAACCATCATTGTACTGCACCTCCGGAAACAGATCAGTAAAAACAAGAGCAGCTCCGTAGGTGTCAATTAGATCAGCCATTTTGAGATCTTGAAACACATTACTAGCCGAAAGCTGCCAAGCCATATACCGTTCAATACTCAATGAATCAGTTTCGTTCCATGGTTCTGGCAAGTACCCAAGGCTTCGAAATTCCAAGGGGATATCTGATCCCATATTCTCCAAGAACCGGTTGATTCCCAAAGCATAACTTTTCAACAACGCCAGAACCATCGGATCCAGAACGGAGACGGAGGCATTCGCTATAGCTTCAAAGCCCAGCTGCCGATTGAAGGTATCCAATTCAATATATGATTCCCCAAAGATTTCAGACAATCTGCCTTCAGCGACACGCCGATACAGATCCAATTGGAACAACCGATCCTGGGCATGAGCATACCCACAGGCTAGATACAAATCATTGAGGTCAGTGGCATGAATTTGAGCGACTCCCCAGAAATCACGAACTATGTGGACTTCTCCATTAAGTCCCTGGATGTTTTCATACGAATAGGGGGGAAGGTTTGCCAAGGAAATATCCGCCCAGAGGCCACCATTCGGTTGAAGCCACGGAACTATACTCACCAGCATGCCGAGGATTAGAGAGCTGATGAGAATGACTGTGATTGTTCTGCAATTGAAAATTCTTCGCTGACCAGACACGCATAGACCCCCAAGGAACTCCTCACATGTGGGGTGACGCTGGAGCGAACATCCTTTACTTCCAACTTATAAAATGCGTGGTTAAAGAACTCTTAGTTAAGGAAGAATATCATTACTGGAGTAGGAATGATGCTATCCACTTTTGCTTTATTTGGGCTTTTCAGCGGTTTCATTATTTTTCTTTTCTCGACGAAGACGACGTTTCCCTCTTTCATAGGCACCTTCGAGTGCTGCCCGTACAGATCGGCGTTTTCGTTCTTTCATTGGTACTTCCAGATGGACGACACCCTCTTCGCCATCCACTGAAGCAATGATGTGCCCTGTGGCATACTCAGGGAGGGGACGGAACTTGTAGGCATAGCGTAAAACACCGGTGCGACCAGCATCACCAATCCGACGAAAGACCACTTGGACGCTCATACCGATTTTGAGTTGATCCTGGTCGACATCCACGATTTGGGAAAGCACCAGAGGGCCTTCATCCAAGCGGACTAAAGCCATTACATAAGGTGCAAGGTCTTTGAATCCTGTTGGTGGATCATGGATAACTGTATAAGAATAAATTTTACCCAGCCCAGAAAACTGGGTGTCCACGAAGTCTGTTTTTCTGCGACATTTTGGGCAGAGGGGAATAGGGGGGAAGTATTTGGTGTTACATGTTCGACAGTGTCGGCCAACAAGGTTATAGACGTTTTTGATTCGTCGCCACAACATAGGAACGCTTTGATCTGACATAAGGATTCACCTATTCACGATTCAAGATATGCAGAACAGCTGTGGAGCCTGTGCCACCTAGGTTCAGGGTGAGGCCCCGTTTGACACCTTTCACCTGGCGTTTACCAGCAGTGCCCCGGAGTTGTTCGACCATTTCGACGACTTGGGCAATCCCTGTCGCTCCGACGGGGTGACCTTTGGCTTTGAGACCACCGCTCACGTTGACCGGAAGAGTACCCTTCTTGTCGAAGTATCCGTCAGCAATGGCAGGGCCACCTTTTCCTTTTTCGACAAATCCCAGGTCTTCAACTGAGATAATTTCGCTGATGCTGAAGGAGTCGTGGACTTCAGCGATTTCCACATCTTCGGGTTTCATCTTACATTTCTCATATGCTTTTTTCGCCGCACTGGTTACGGCACGGAAATGTGTGATATGAGGGCGGTCATGCAAGGCTAGGGTGTCAGATGCCTGAGTGGAGGCATCGATCCAGATGGGGTCTCCTTCGAATTTTTCGACCCAATCGCCCCTAACGAGTATTGCGGCGGCGGCTCCATCAGATATTGGGGCACAATGCAACATATGCAAGGGGTCTGCAACAATAGGACCTCTCAGAACTTGCTCTGTGGTGATTTTGAACCGGAATTGTGCATAGGGATTATCCACTGCATTCGCATGTGCCTTGACAGCAGGGGCGGCTAGCTGTTCTTCGGTGGTTCCGTAATGATACATGTGCCGGCGTGCAAGCAGTGCAAAAAGTGCAGGAAAAGTGGCACCGATCTGGCCCTCCCACTCTCGGTCCGCTGCGCTCATCAGGGTATCCGCGATAGCAGGTTCGGAGATATCACTCATTTTCTCACAGCCAATGACCATAGCGACCTTGTGTTCCCCAGATTTGACTGCCAGGTATGCATGGCGGACGGCAACACCTCCGCTAGCGCAGGCGGCTTCCACCTCAGTGGAGGCAACGGGTAGCAGTCCACCTGAATCAGCAGCCATTACCGCTTGGTGTTCCTGTTGAATAAACGAGCTGGTCGACGTGTTACTGACATAGAGTGCATCAATATCATCACCACTGACACCTGCATCGGCTAGGCAAGCCGTTGCCGCAGTGAGTGATATCCGGCGAATGCTGCGGTCCCATTGTTCCCCGAAGGCGGTTTGGCCTACACCAATAATGGCGATACGTTCTTTTACTGGTATTTCTTTAGGCATTGTACTCACTCCACTTTGATGGTCCGTCGGTGCTTGGCATAATGGGCATAGTCGATGTACACCTTATCATCAATATAGTCTTGCACCAAAGGCTTACGTTTCCGTTTTTCGATTAGGGATTTCATGACTTCAATGTGGAAGGCATCGCTTCCCGCCCCCGAGCCATAGGAGACCATAAGGATTTTCTGACCCGGTTTGGCGATATCCAAGGTGGCAGCTAATCCGAGTGGGGAACTACCGGCATAGGTGTTGCCGACATAATCCACCACAAGGGACGGCTGAATTTGCTCAAGTTTAAATCCAAGGGTTTGTCCCACCCGGCGGGGGAACTTCCCGTTGGGGGAATGAAACACACCCCAATCATAATCGCTTGCTTTGGTGCCTATCTTTTCGAACAAGCCCATGGCAGCCTGTTGGACATGCCGGAAATAGGCTGGTAAGCCAGTGAATCGTGAACCATGTTCAGGAAAATCGGTGCCTTCCCGACGCCAAAAGTCGGGTGTATCACTGGTATACGAATAGGTCCCTTCGAAGCTTGCCACCATATCCTCGTCACTTCCAATGAGGAAGGCAGCGCCTCCAGCTGCCGCGGCATATTCTAAGGCGTCGCCAGGCTTAGCTTGTGCTGTATCCGATCCGATGGCCAATCCCACATCCACTTCCTTGGATTTGACCAATCCGATACACACCTGCATGGCTGCGGTGCCAGCTTTACATGCGAACGAGAAATCAGCACATTGCAGACTATTAGGAGCATTGATGGCTTCCGCCACCACCGTACCAGTGGGCTTGGTGGCGTACACATGGGATTCGGATCCCACGTAAACAGCTCCAATGCGGTTGGGGTCGATTTGGGCACATTTCAAGGCATTGCGTGCCGCTTCAACGGAAATTGTCGTTGTGTCCTCGTCGAGTCCAGGAACGCTTTTTTCGACGAGGCTAAGGCCTGCTCCAATGGATTTTCCATCTTTCCCCCAGACACGGGCGATTTCTTCAACTGTGATGCGATACTTGGGAATGTATCCACCATAACCTAAGATACCAACTTCTGGCATGGCATTGTGAGTCTCCTGGCGTTTTCGATGGGCTCTTTATACCCGGTTCCGGCAATGCATGGGCTTTTCAATCTTGTGCTTCACAAAATTGCATCATCGACAGGGTACAAAGTGCTTAGGGATGTGAAGAGTTCTATCTAATCCTCCTACACATGATCATTGAACGAAACGAACAGTGAAAATAACTTCAATAGGGGTTAGGCGAAGGCTGCTTTGACTTTTCGCCCGATTTCTTGACCATACTCAAAGCAGCGCTTTAAATCTTCTTCGCTAGGACGGAATCGTACATCGAGGGGGTCTAACACTTCTCCAAACTTGTACTCTTTCAATTGCTCCGTAAGGATTCGTGTTGCACCACCACTCCAGCCGTATGAGCCAAAAGCCGCTCCAATTTTGTTGTCGGGTCGCAGGTGTTTCAGGTAGGGCATAAAGGCTGCAGTGGGGTAATAGGGATCGAGGTTGTAGGTCATGGCCCCGACTACAACAGCCTTTGCTTCCATGGCTGCTCCTTGAACACGACTGAATGGATCATCTTCCAAGTTGTATATCTCAGCAGGTACGCCTACGCTAGCAATCCCTTCACGGATGGCAAACGCCATTTTCTCGGTACTTTTCCATATCGTTGAATATACCACAATTGCAGTTTCCTTTTCAGGGCTGCTGGACCAGCGACGATAAATCTCCATGATCTTGTCGACGTTCTTGCGCCATATCGGACCATGGGAAGGGCAGATGATTTTGATGGGAACGCCTTCCACCTTTTTGAAGGCATTAAGCACAGACTTGGCGTGGAATCGAACAATATAGCTGTAGTAGGCACGCAGGGATTCATACCAGTCGTCGACTTGATCTGCAAACCGATAGGGGGTGGCGATTTGCATGCCAAAAGCATCATTGCTGAAGACCAGCTGTTCTTCGGGCATGTAGCTTATCATGGTTTCAGGCCAGTGTACCATGGGAATCTTGACAAAGGTAAGTGAGCGCTTGCCCAGGCTTAAGGAGTCACCCTCTTCAACGATTTCAAGGGGAAACTCTACACCTGGGTAGTTGAGCTTTAGGAATTCTGCTCCTTTCTCTGAAGTGATGATTTTGGCTTTTGGTGCCACTTTAATCATATCTTCATAGGTTGAGGAATGATCAGGTTCAACGTGTTGGCAGATAATGTAATCAATTTTGGCAGGATCAATAATCGTACGGATACGATCCAAAAGTTCCTCGGTGAAGTTGGGTGAGACCGTATCAATGAGGGTGACTTTTTTATCAATAATTAAATACGTGTTATAGGTGCCGCCCTTGGGGGTCCAGAGTCCGTGGAAGTCGCGGAGCATCCAGTCAATGGCACCCACCCAATAAACATCTTTAACAATCTCAACTTTTGCTGTCGTCATGAGAAACCCTCCGGTAAGGTAGGTTCTGTGGTAGCAGCTACTCTTCTCGGTCTCTTTAATTGTTTTTCATTTCCCTAACAGGCAGAAGGCTTATGGGAACGAGTACCTATTTCACTTTACCCTTTATGGAGCTCCTAGCATGTACCGCCTCCTCAACCCTAAATCCATCGCCATCGTCGGCGCCTCCACCAACATCACCAAAATGGGTTCCCTCGTTACCTTCAACGTCCGCTCCGGTGGCTATGAAGGCATGGTGTACCCCATTCACCCCAAAGCCGATACGGTACACGGCTACAAAGCCTACCGTAGCGTTCTCGACTGCCCTACACCCGATGTCGCCTCGATTATTGTCCCGAAATCTGCTGTTCCTGAAGTCCTCGACCAATGCGCTCAAGCCGATATCCGCAACATCATCCTCGTGACGGCTGGGTATCGGGAAGTGGGACCTGAGGGAAAAGAGGCTGAAGAGGAAATCAAAGCCATTGCCAAACGCCATCATTTCAATTTGGTAGGTCCCAATTGTGTTGGCATCAGCCGCCCTGCCCTCAAACTCAACCTCACCACCATGCCCTACTTTCCCAAGCAAGGACCGGTCGCATTTGTTTCCCAAAGCGGTGCCTTTGCCGTGCAAAACTTCCTTTCTATCGAACGCTGGGGGCTCGGACTAAGCACTGTCATCAGCACAGGCAATGAAGCCGTCTTAACCTGCACAGACTACATCAAACTTCTCGCTGATGATCCGGAAACACGAGTCATTCTGCTCTACATCGAGGGCTTCAATGACGGACCACGCTTCTTACAAGCAGCAAAAACCATTACCCCCAAGAAACCGATTCTGCTCATGAAAGTAGGCCGCACCAGCCAAGGCCAGCGAGCCGCCATCTCGCATACCGGCGCCTTTGCTGGTCGCCGCGATGTCTTTCAAGGCGCTATGCGCCAAGTCGGTATTCTACGAGGAAACAGCCTTGAAGACCTGTTCGACTGGTCCATGGCCCTTGGACACCAGCCCCTCCCGAAAGGCAACCGTGTCGCCATTCTCACGAACTCTGGCGGGCCCGGGGTTTCCCTAACTGATGTCTGCGCTGAAGAAGGCCTCGCCGTACCACCCCTCGATGACACAGTTCAAGAGCAACTAAAGACCCTACTCCCACCCACCGCTGTCACTGGTAATCCCGTCGATAGCACCTTCACGATTAACATGCACTTGTTCGCTCAGTGCGCTGATATCCTACTTGACCTCGATACAATTGATTCACTCCTCATCCACGGCTTCTTTGGACCTGACCTGATGGTCCAATTCCGCCAAAGCCCCGATGTCCCCCAAAATGTCGTTACAATGATGCAAGCTGAATTTGAAGATGCAGCCGCTCAACTCATCCGCACCATCAAACAGCACCAGAAACCAGTACTCATCTCCTCCACCCAAGACCGCAGCGATTCAGGCATCCGCACCCTCCAAGATGCCGGCGTCCCGGTATATCCGATGCCCGAACGAGCAGCACGTACCTTAGGTATTATGACGCGGTATGCCCACTGGTGTATTGGACACTGCACCTAGCCATTCTGTATTTTCCGCTAGCACTAATATACTTCAGGCTGAGCGCTCATTCGTTGGAATCTGCGGACATACGAAGCGATCGATAGGTAGCCTGCCGTTCCTCCTTACTCAAGTACTGCAGATGATCAATCAAGGCTGCCTTTTCTTCCTTGGAGAGTCCTGGAATCTTGTTCAATTCACGACGGATTTCTGTAATCACTCCAGGCGGAGCTGCAGGGGCTGGCTGTAGGTCTGGGGGTAACACCGTCGGCGCTGTCCTGTCCTCCGTCAACGCCTTAGACGGTGGCGGCTCCTTAGGCTTCACCTCCTCAAGCTTGGGCTCTTCTGGTGCTGGAGGAGTAACCTCTGGTGGAGTAGGTTCAGGTTTTACAGGCCGTTCCCGGGTTGTCAAGAAGTCCATCCGCCGCTGACCCATCTGCTTCCTCAAATCATCAAGGAACCAGATCCGATCCTTACGCGGGATCTTCCGCATCTCATCAGCAAGCACAGCCTTCTCTTCGGGACCCAATCCAGGAATCTTGTCCAGTTCCCCCATAATGTCCTCTTCGGTGGCTGTAATCTCTTCAACCTCTGCGATTGCAGGAATCATCGCAGGTGTCGCCGCAACTCCGACAGTCCCCATCGCCACGGTGACCTTATCTTTAAGTGTGATTTCCTTGTCATGGAAGCGTTTCAGGTCCTTTGAACTAAGTTTATACCCTTCTTCCTTCTCAACGCTCTTGGCTAAAGATCGCATTCGCCTAACTTCCCACGGAATTGAGAACACCCGTGACCATAAGACCCAACCAAGTAATGCGACAATTAGTATCACTGCCGCAAATATTCCTCCATAAAATCCAACTACAAATATAGTTTGAGGATGGAAATCTATACTCCAACCTTCTAATGTAGCTTGGTCATGGGAAACTGGTTCATTTTTCACAGCAGTAATCGTTAAGACCACTGAAACAGGTTGCAGACTAAATCCCTGATAAGTTCCAACGACTTCATAGTATCCATTACCTAACTCATTAATCTGAAAGCCTTGAGCAACGAGGGTTGTTGGAAGTGTTATGTTAGCATTCTCAACTCCTTGGTTATGCCAAGTATCTAGAAGGAAAATCTGTATAGATACGGGTACTCCAATGTAAAGAATAGGATACAAATCAGGACCTGTTACATTTTCTCCTTGTATCTGGGTGACCCTTATTTGCGTAGGTATTCGAATGACTTCAAAGTTTGTCGTATAGACTTTACTTTCATAGTTTGTTTTTGAAATTGTGACGCGAAGCGAGTGGGTTCCTCGACCAAAGAGACTTGCGTTTAGCATAGCTACATATAATCCTTCATCAGCGTCAAAGTGAAACGCCCCGGGAACGGACACATCGCCAACAACGACCGCTCCTTCACCATCTAGAATCGGAATACCATCAGCATCTGTGTAGTTCAGATAAATATAGAGCCAATCACCCACTGGTACCTGGAGAATACTGATTGTGTTATTCCATTCATCTCGGACTGATACAATTGCCGTTTGGTCAATAGGTTTCGTTGTACGGGGAATAATTTGAATAGTCAGAGTGGTTCGAGGACAATCAAAGGATCCTGGGCCATTGAAGTCTAAATGTAATTCATACGTAAATCCAGCTGCAAGTGTTGCAGGAAATGTGTAATTATAGTACCCACCAGTCCAAGGATTTAGTGAGGCGCTTCCACTTGGAAGCGGACCCCACGTGGCTGTTATATTCTGGGAAGATATTGGCGAATTAGTGAGTGTATCATTAAGATAAATTGTGATCGTGAAGTTATCAAAGTATTCCACTGAGATGAAATAGGTACCTCCTACCGGTATCATTTTCGCTGGGGCGTAGCGAACATCAAGTTGGAATTGGAACCTTTGGGATTGAACGTTTCGGGCAGCGGTATCCGCAACGACCTCCATTGAATAAATTAATTTTCCATAGCTTGATGAATCAAACCACTTTCCATAAATTCCCGGTGATATCTCTGTAAGAGAGCCGGAGGGAATTTCTGTAAATGCACTGCTGTACGTTACAATTGCACCAGTGATATTATCCCCAGCAAGTGTTTTGAACCAGACTCCAATGAAATACCAATGACCAGCATAAAGAATGAAGGATGTTCCTTCATTTAAGCTGGGTATGACACCATCACCTGTTGTTGGGCCACAGAAGTAGGTAGTCAATTGACTCGGACCGGCAGTTATTGTATAAGAAATTATTCGAATATCCTCTTGAAAGTATCCCACTTTCGAGGCATTAATCTCGACAAAGTATGCCCCCTTGTCAAAAAGCGAGCTGATTTCAACCCAGTAGGTGCCATTGTATTCATTTACGAAGACAAGGGTTCCATGATCCCAAGTAGCAATTACTGAAGCGTCAGTTACAGGCTCATTAATGTCGGATCCGGCACCGATTGTTAAGTTGATAATAACAAGGGGGAATGGGGTTTCTCCGAAATACCTAGTAATAACTCCAGTGGATAGAAGATCAATCTCAAGAGGAACTTCAAAGATATACACGGGAATTGAGATATTTTGGAAGGTGTAAAAGTTCTGATGGGCATAAACCCAAATGTCAAATTCAGCCCCTGCTGCTAAACCTGAGGTATCGATGATGAATTCCCACCATCCTCCTCCCAGAGATTGACTGCTTTGAACTGTTCCCCCGCTAATGATGTAAGTGATTGGCGGATTAAAGTAGACTGCTGAATTGTTATCAAGATTCCAGTAACGGACTGTGATATTCAGGTCATCGCCGGAAAACAATGAGCCTGGGTCAATGAAGGTTAGCAGCGTGTTTATATTTCGGACACGTCGTGAGGTAGGTTCATTGTATTGGGATTCTAAGAAAGGAGATAGGCCTTCAGGGTAAGTCACATTGAAAAAGAAGGTGTAAGTACCAATTCCTGAGAGTCGAGTTGTATCAATCCAGATTCGGTATAGTCCATTACCTTCAAAGGTGTAATTCCAATCTGTTCCTTGGATGCCAAAACTGGGCAACTCACCACAAATGAGTGATATATCGATAAAGGGATAATCTGTTTGGTTGATGGGAGCGCCCTGCTCGGTAATATATTTGAATTCGATTATGATATTGCTGTCATAAGGAGTTGCGCCAGCACTCTCTGTTATGATAATATCTGTGCGTTGTCCATAAACATAGGTTCGGAATTCAAACTCCTTAGCAACGAAGTAGGGTGCTATTGCAGATTGCCATGTTATTTCGACTTTGAAATCGAAGGAGCCGACTCTGCCAAAGTAGTCTGCATCAATACGGAGTTGGAAGGCATCAGTTCCACCAAGACTCACGACATACCATGCTGCACTATCTATTAGTACAGGTATTACAGGGGTTGTGTTGTAGACCGAGATGAGGACATGACCTCCTCCATAAGAGGTGTTGAGTATCCATTGGGTCCGGAGCTGATCGGAATAGGTAAAGTTGACACGAATTTCGTCGAGGTAACCGAATTCTCCTCCAATTGTGTTCCGGATAGTTGTTGGACGAGTTGTGACGAACAGAGTTAATTGTCGCGTCTGGACATCGTAAGGGGGTGGAGAATCCACCCAGGTTGTGTTAACTGTTACCAGATAAGATCCAGGCGGTCCAATACTCGTTGAGTTGATGACTATACGGTAAATCCCATTGCCTAGCGGAATTACGTAGAAGAGGCCGGGGTATTCAACAAGCTCAATAATAGAAGCTTGTCCATCAATTCCCCATCCATTAAGAGAGCTATCTGGGTCATTTACAGTATAGGTGATTCGGATAGTGAAGTTATCAAGATATGCTTGTGCATCTACTGGTGCTATAGCTAACGCAGTGAAAACAGTTCGAACACTGAACAAAAGTTCAGGAATGGTATCAGGTGTATAACCTGCACCAGACCCAGAAATGCTGATCATAATTTTATACGATTGAATGTCGGTTATTTCTGAGGCATCGATAGTAATTCGATACACAGATGTCGCGCCAATCCATTGCCAGGTTACCAAAGTAGGATTGAAGCCATCTAATCCTGTAACGATTATACTTTCTGTTCCCGTATGAATTGGATCTCCGTTGAGCGAACTTTCACCATCAAGTACAATGTATTCAACCTCAATGATGACATCATCCCCAAAAGCTGTGACGGGAACAGCTGTGGGGTGTAACCAAGTGAATAAGGCTCGAACTGTGAGAGGAACATCATCAAGTTGCTTGATATCATATTGTGCTCCTCCATTAATAGTGATAACGAATTGATACTCTTGGACAGAGGTCAGATACGAATTGTAAAACGTGATATTGTATTTACCATTCTGCCAATAAACAAAACCATAGTCTACACCGAGTGTTAGTGTAGCTATAGAAATCGCTGCTCCAGAAATGGGAGTAGTAATTGGATTAGTAGTGACGGGGTCAGTATCGTCAACAAGAAATGTGACAATCAACTTCCCATCCTCACCCCATGGAACAACAGGTGGACTCTGATATGTGAAACTTGTAGCTAATGGACGAATCGTTATTTGGGTGTTCACAACTCCATTCCCATATTCAACTGACGTTTGCACATTAAATTTAATACTAGAATATGTACCCAGTGACCAACCGGATACATCCAAAGTAATGAGATAAATGCCATCTCCTGCGGTGCCGTTATCAACCCATATAGCCCAATTGGTACTGTCCAATGTAATAGTTGAAGGTCCTCCTGTAATTATGATAGAAATGATATGGTTTTCCTCCAGCCCGACATTGTTATCACTGTCATTAACTCGGAAAATAATCGGTACATCATATCCAAAGGGCACACGTGGTATGGGATCAACATCAGCGATTATCGAGTGTACTCGGATGACTACAAATACAGTTCCGAAACCGACATTAAAGTTGGCAGAGTTTGCAGTCACAGTAACATTAAGTTTGTGAGTGCCACGACCCCAACCCAATGCGTTGATAGTGAACTCAAGGTTCGATAACTCGGTCCAGGGAAGGGTAGGCGCTGATGGTCCAGAGATATGAGTGACGACGATGTCCTGAAGGTATGTGCCATTATCGATGGGTAATCCGGTATCCAAATCGGTCCAGCTGACACTCAATTGAAAAGACCCATCCTCGGGAACAGGTGCGGGTCCAGTGACAAGGACATATACACGATGAGCACGGATTACCAATCCGTTATTCAAGCTTCCAGTCGAGTGCTGATAAATTTGACTAGGTGTTTCTTTCGCATAAACAGTCACAGTGATGGAATAGGTTCCAATGTTAAGTCCCGACGTTCCCAGTGTAAAGGTCCAGCTGGAGAGGGGACCAAAAATGACGTCACTTACAGCACCAGTAATAGTGATGTTTTCAACTTCGGTGTAGGATATTTGCCCGCCTGCGGTGAGGTCAAACCATTGGATGGTGATGTCAGTCGTATAACCGTAGGGTGTTGCTTCTGGTGGAAGAACAGTTAAGGCGGTTTGATGGATGAGGATTGTGACGCGGAGGGTGCCACTACTCTGTAGGTATTGGTCCGAGGTGGGAATCGTTGTGACAATGATTTCGTAGGTGCCTGGAGCCCAAGCACTCGTATCCAAGATAAAGGTGAGAGATGACTCGTTCGGCAACCCGGTGCCATTGGTAAATTGCAGAGTAAGGTAATTGAGTTGCGTGTCAGAGAGTGAGCCTCCAGTGTCAAGGTCTTTCCACGTAATTATAACTGCGGTTTGCTGCCCATAGGGTGTAGGGTCAGGCTGAGCAACGATAACCTGCGTTTGGTGGGAAAGAATCTGAAAAGTGATAGTCCGAAACGCCAATTTGTAGTGCACGCTACTGTGAGCGACCGTTATGACAAGGCTATACGATCGTACAGTTGAGATACTACTCGAGTATATCGTCAAGTTGTATGTGCCTCCACCAAGAGCGGTCCAACCAAAACTGCCAAGAGGTACTCCATTCAGAGTCAGGCTGACATCCCCAACGAGGAGTCCGGGGATGTTCTCACCGTTGTGTACAGTACTGTCAGGGTCATCGACAGTAAAATTAAGGGTGATAACTACATCATTTCCCCAGGGTTTAGGTGCAGGAGGAATGTAAGTGATTACTGTATTAAGGGAACGAACATTGAAGTAAACCCTACGTGTGGCATCACCATAAATTGCACTAGTTGGGTTGCCCTGAATTCGAAGTTCATAGCCGGTTTTGATGGTAGCGAATTTTCCACTTGTTGCTAATAGGGTGATAGTATAGGTTCCATCGCCATGATTTGCCAAGGTGTAATCTGAGCCCTGTGTTAGACTTCCTCCATCCAGTTGAAAGGCCAAGCTGGCACTAGTAATGGGGTCACCATCATGGACAGTCGAATCTGCATCATTGGCAAAAAAGCTGAAGTCGATTACGACATCTTCGTCCCAAGGTACTGATCCAGGAGACGTATAATCAATGGTTGTCGAGACTTCGCGCACCACAATTGTCAGTTTGATTGTTCGAGTTGTGTAATAATTTCGGAGTGCTTGGACGGTGAGGGTATAGGTTCCCGGAGAAGGCTGATCGGAGGTATCGATGATAATATTATACCAACCAGCTGTTCCATTACTCGTTCCAGTTGGTCCTGTTGGCCAGTCTGTAGTGACAGTGGCTCCAGCTATCCCTGCGCCCACCCCGTCCTCATAGAAGACCTGAATGGCGGTCGCCTCATCATAGGGCAGGGTTACTCCCGGTGATTCAGGGGATGTCAAAGTGGCATCGCTGCGAACCAACAAGGTAATCGAATCAGTCGCATAATCATGGTAGGGATCATCAGCTTCAATGACAAACGGATAATTCCCAGGAATCATCAGGTCGTTATCGATTTCCGCCTGGTAGAGATTTCCGAATTGTTGGAATTCTATGAAGTTGCCATCGACGGAGCCATTAATTCGGACGGTTCCGGTAGTGTTAGCAACCCAGGGATTGACAGTTTTGTCCAAATCGTCATAGGTAAGGCGTACAAAGAAGGTTCCCAACCCATAGATCACGGTTTTTTGGGTAGCACCTTCTTCGATGTCAAGAGAGGTGGCATGAACGATCTTGAAGGTTGAGGAGGCAAATCCAGCACGGGTCATCGACCCGGTGGCACCATTATCGTAAGTGGCGCAGATAGTGTATAGTCCAGCACCGAAGCTGTCACCACTATCAAAGAGCTTACTGAAAGAAACTACAGTGGATCCCGTTAGCGATTTGGCTTCTTCGTGGATGACTAAGTGGTTTGCATCGTAGATGGTGATGTTACATTGACCGGAGGTCACAATATTGTGGTTGACATTGATGGAAAGGGTGTCTCCGATGTCATAACTTGAAGCAATACCACTAATGGAAGTAATGCGATTCACGGAGGCGAACGTGAAGTTCCACCAGCCATAGATATCATTGATCGCAGAACTTGAAAGAAGGAAGTGGGTTGCGTTTGTTGTAACGACGCTTGTTCGATCTGTGAAGAGTGGGTCTATGACGTTAGCGATCGTCCAAGTTTCTGTAGTGGGTTTCGTAAGGGAAAGGTTGTATTGTGAAAAGAAGTATGGTTGATAAGCATACATCCAGGTGGTCCAGTACACAGTTGGGTCGTTTCCTGCCGTAAAAGCTGAACCATCTGGTCCGATTTGTTGTTCGGTTGTTGCGTCTCGAGTAATGAATAGGGTGAGGTTATAGGTGAATTGGACGAGTCGCGCATCCGCATCGGTGACTTGCCAATGGGCCACGACTTGTTTATGATCTGTGGTGGGGTTGGGCCAGGTTCCAACAAGGGAATAGGATCCATACCCATAGCCTGCCGTTTGTGCAATTGTGGAATTCATTACTAAATCCAACCAGGTGGTATCATTCGGGTTAACCAGGCCTCGCACTTCAAGGGTCACATCATCAAACTTCAGTCCCCAATACTCATAATCCCAACCTGTTTGCGAACCTGTGAACCCCAAACCTAACCGAACGTCGATGTTTCCAGGCACAGACCAGGTCAGTAAATCGTCAGCTGGTACTGAGATGCTCAATTGGTACCATTGTCCGTTATTTGGACAATGTTCATCTAGTAATAGTCGATAAACAATACCTGCGATTTCAGCATAGATGACCATCCGACCACGGCCGCCAGAAGAACCTGAAATTAGGTTCACTTGAACGCGGAATGTGAGCTTGGCATAGGTGGGGTCGTCACGTTGAATATTAATTGCGTTCCGCCAAACCACATAGGAACTCACCCCCCAGGGCCATCCACTCCACCATTCAACCCAGGTTTGTACACCATTTCCTGAATAACCATAAGCCGACCCCCAACGAGTTCCATAATAGGCATACGTTGAATTATCTCCCATGGCATTATTCTGAGCACTCCAGGCAGTTCCGACTGATTCGAAATTTCCATTTTCGCGACTGCCTTGAACAAAATAGGGCTGGTCATATAGATTGTAAACATCCGCTTCTAATCGATAACCTGTCCACTGTCTGGGTAACCGGACTTCACCATATCTATTGTCAAGATAATTAAAGTTGGAAATCTGCAAGGAGCGGTTGGATCCTTCAGCATACTCCTTTGTGGTAAGTGGGGCTCCCAGTCCTGCATACTGGAATTGTCCCTCTGAATAGATAGGTCCCTCAGGTAATGGTGGAGGTATCAATGGTGAAGGAGTATAATTTGTTCCGACTTCCTCACTCAAATCTTTAAATTCTAAGGTTCCAATAGTTTCCGAACCTGGTATAGCCATGCTGAGAGAAAAAATCAAGAATAAAGTAAGAAATGTCAAACATATAACGGTTCGACGATTCATGCATATCGACCTCGAGGTTGCGGTTCCCATACGGTTTCAGGGTGTCTAGGTGATGTGAATGGGTTGTATGGTCGGATCACATGCTATCGAGTATCCCTGGTTTCCGTCTGGAAATGGTACCAAACCGCTACTGAGACGGCGCTGTGACGCTTTAAAAACATTTAGCTGTACCATTATCTAAACAATACGAGGAACAAAGAATCACAGCACCCTGTCCACCTCGAGCGTGCCAGGATCCTACTCTTCGGTTGTTTGCCGCAAGGAGCGATAGGTGGCTTCCCGTTCTTTTTTGGTCAGATGGCGAAGGTGGTCAAGGAGCGCTTCCTTGTCCGCTGTGGTGAGCCCCGGTATCTTGTCGAGTTCTCGACGGATTTCTTCCAACACCTCCGGTCGTTCGGATGGAATAGGCTGCAAATCCGGCGGAAGCACCGTAGGGGCTGTACGGTCTTCGGTGAACACTTTCGTATCTGGGGGTTCAACGGGTTTGACTTCCTCGAGGGGTGGAATCTCTGGTTCAGGAGGTGTGGGTGCCGGTTCCGGTCGTCCCTCTTTGGGCGGAGTGACCTTTTTGGGTGGGGACACTTTGTCCACTGGTGGCGTCTCTTTGGGCGGGACAGCTGATGGTTCACGTTTGGTGAGGAAGTCCATCCGCTTTTCACCCATCTGGCGCTTCAAGTCATCGAGGAACCAGACTCGGTCCTTCCGTGGAATCTTGCGCATCTCAGCAGCCAGGAC
>JBHLMI010000059.1:0-4965 GCA_048938295.1 Promethearchaeota archaeon | reverse complement strand
ATTATGATTGCTGAAGGTTCAGGGGGAAATGATACTGAACTCGCTTATCGGCGCGGGGGGTATATCGAGTTAGCAAAACAATTTGATGTTAAATTAGTGGACCTGCACCAAGTTCCTTCTAAAAAGGTCGCGGTTCCCGATGGACGAACGGTTCAACATTTACGCGTACCAAAAATCATCTTAGACTGTGATGTACTCATTAACGTACCAAAACTCAAATTATACAAACGTGTCACCGAAAACCGGGATTGGGTGAGTTTGGCAGTGAAAAACCTCCTTGGCGCAATTCCAGGAAAAGGACGATATACGAAGAAAAAGCCTACTGAGTTTCCAATTGAAGTTTCGCCTGAATTCTATTTACCAGACGGTAAATTTTATCATCCCATGTTCAAACGGTGGTTTACGCCACGAGGAGAACGACTCCGGATTCACCGAGGGCTAGCTCATGGACTCGTTGATATTCATATGATAATCAAGCCGACTCTCAACATCCTCGATGCGTTCATTGTGAGCAACGATGTAAATCAATCAGCGATTCGCGGGGAGGCACCTTTCGAGTTGAATACTATTTTCGCTAGCGAGGATCCGTTAGCCCTTGATTGCCTTGCAGCAAAAGTCGCTGATATCGATATTGTCAAAACCATTTATCTTAAACACGCAGCCGACAGAGGCCTGGGTGAATCTGATTACGTTAATATCCAGGTCATGGGTACACCACTGGAAAAGATAATACTGGATTGGCAGTTCGCCACGAAAAGCTGAAAATTTAATGGGTATGTAACCTGGATTCTCTTGTTGAGGTGAAAGGGCTATGCCCGCCTATATTACTCTCATGAATTTAACCGAACAAGGAGTAAAAAATATTCAAGATGCTCCGAAGCGGATTGAATCTGGAATCAGGTACTTAGAGAAACTCGGTGGAAAACTCCTCGCATTCTATGTTACACTAGGTGATTACGATTACATCGGAATCGCTAATGCCCCAAATGATGAAGTCGTCATGCGATTCCTGTTAGGGATAGGCATGGCAGGAAACGTGCGGACAAAAACGCTCAAAGCCTATACCACAGAGCCGATGGCTAAAATCGTCAAGGATTTACCCTAATCCCTACACATTCTCAAAAGACATCTCTCCAGTCTGACTTCGCCTTTCAGTGATAAGTGACTGTGCACGCAAAGAGGTTGAAATCGATTGTAATTCTCCCAGGGCTCTTGGCTTTTATAGTGTATTTGTAAAATTGATGTAATGAGTTGTGTGGTGTGATATGATAGAATTACCCCAGGCTACGGTTATTGCCCGACAGATTACTGAGGAATTGAGAGGGAAAGAAATCATTGCCGCATTACGTGGGCAGTCACCGCATAAGTTCATGTTCAAAGGGAAATACTCTGATGCAGAATTTACCCAAATTGTCCGAGGGAAAACCATCGGCAAAGCCCGGCCCCATGGTATGGCTATTCTCACGGATTTGGAATCCGCCTTCATCTTGAGTTTAGGGTGTGGCGGCGAACGAATCCTCTATCATACTAGCCAAAAGACCGTGCCTAAGAAGCATCATCTGAAACTTGACTTCCAAGATGGTACCTATCTGACTGTGACTGTGTCTGGGTGGGGGGAAGTCCGACTCGTCGAACAATCCGCCCTTGCCAAACATCCGCACATCAAACTCGGTGCCATCTCGCCTCTCAGTGACGCTTTTACCTTTGAATACTTCAACGGGCTCTTTGATACTCTGCCCCCTGACAAGCGCACCATAAAGACCAGCGCGAAATACTTCATCATCAGTGAACCCGCTATTTATGGCGTAGGGAATGGCTGTCTGCAGGATCTCCTTTATCAGGCTCGGATTCACCCGAAACGTCAAATGCTCGATCTCTCACAAGAGGAACGTCGGGCACTCTATGACAGTATTCGGCATACTCTGGCTGAAATGGTCGAACGTGGTGGTCGAAACAGCGAATATGACTTGTATAACCAACCTGGGGGCTATCAACAGATCCTTCATAGTAAAGCTGTCGGTCAACCATGCCCGGAGTGCGAAGGCACAATCCAAAAAGCCACCTACTTGGGAGGCTCGATTTACTTCTGTTCTTCATGTCAGCTTGAATGTGGGAAAAACGGGTTGTAAATCTATCACAAATCCGTAATATAAAATAACCCAGTTAATTCATAGATTTTTATCTAGGAGTAATTAATTATGATGAAGTTCCCCAAAGTTACCGGTAAAGATCTGAATGGCAATCCTCAGACTATTCCTGACACCTTATCGGGAAAACTGAATCTCTTAGTGGTTGCGTTCCAACAATGGCAAGTCAAGCCCATTGAGACTTGGGTGCCATTTCTCCAAACACTGGTTGTTGAACATCCGATGGTGCAATTTTATGAGCTGCCAACACTGCGAGAGTTTAACTTCCTGTCCAAGCGGATCATTGATGGGGGAATGCGCAGTGGAATTCGATCTAAAGAGATGCGTGGTCGCACCATTACGCTCTACCTCGACAAGGCTGAATTCGACCAGGCACTTGAAATCCCCACCGAAGATACCATCTACCTGTTCTTGGTCGATTGCGATGGAAACATATTGTGGCGGGATACAGGAGTCTTTTCTGAAGAGAAAGGTAATACGATTTTACGCGAAATCTCGAAATATCAGGAACAATAGAATTCTATTATCTCCTCTATAGTTCGATAGCAAGGGTTGCTAGATTTTATATTTAGTTCATTCTTATTCCTATCACTTTCCTATCCATAAGGAGATGTAAAAAATGGCTGGAGAAGAATTACTTGTCTTCTGGATTATGGCTGCAATCTTCGGATTGGCAACTGTAATGTTTACCATTCTATCCTTGCGTTCTGGCGCCCATGAATTCTACTCATTCGTCGATATCATGGTTGCCTTCATTACAACGATTTCGTACGTCATTATGGCACTTGGCTTCGCTGTGGTGACTGCTGGTAACGGTGAACCGATTTATTGGAGTCGCTGGCTTTTCTACATGGCTAGCTGCAGTTTCCTAACCGTGTCAGTTGCTATGGTACTTAGGCGAACACAACCTGTTGTGCTGGTGAAGATTCCAATCCTTACCATGGTAGTCATGTTCTGTGGCTTTCTGGCTGCCTTCTTCGTCGGCATCGAGCGTTGGTGGTTCTTTGTCTTCAGTTCTATTGCTTATGTAGCATTGCTCATCACCATGTTCCGAGGTATCTCAAGAGAAGGAATGAATTCTCAACTAATGTGGTTCATCATTATATTCTGGTCGTTGTTTCCAGTAGTGTTCCTCTTAGCCCCAACGGGTCTTGGCCTCATTACCACCCTTATTGCTGTAATCCTGTATGCTGCACTCGATGTGATCACCAAGATCATCTACGGGCTCATCATCCTACTCAGAGTCAAGAGCGCATAATTCGTCAATGGGCAACTCAGAATATCCTGCTTTAGTTCATGAACTAGTCCATATTCTATCAGATGGATCTGTTTGGGAAAAAGCTGGATTGTAGTTATCGTTATACTTTGTTAATTGGTTAGTTTTCTTTTTAATTAAGTGCTATACTTATATACTACTTGGATTCTTAACAGTGTTAATTCCGAGAATGGTTGAATACAATCATCCCCGGGTCCATAACAAAAGGATGGATGAAATATGGAAAATATCGTAACGATTGCAAAAGATGCAGGCGAGTTTAACACTTTGTTAACGGCTGTAACCGCGGCTGGTTTAGCTGAAACCTTATCGAATGATGGACCCTTCACTGTATTCGCCCCAAGTGACGATGCCTTCGCAGCCCTCCCAGAGGGCACAGTCTAAGCCCTACTCAAGGATACGGAAAAACTGAAAGCTATTCTCCTCTACCATGTCGTAGAAGGAAAATACAAGGCTGAAGACGTCATCAGCAAAGACGAAATCAAAACAGTCCAGGGGCAAAGTATCCAAATTGATGCCAGCGATGGTGTCAAGGTCAATGAAGCCCACGTAATCCAGGCTGATATTGAAGCCGAGAACGGCGTGATCCACGTTATTGACAAAGTGATCTTACCCAACTAAGAGTCGAACTATTGATTTCAA
Organism: Promethearchaeota archaeon; assembly: GCA_048938295.1. Taxonomy (GTDB): domain Archaea; phylum Asgardarchaeota; class Hermodarchaeia; order Hermodarchaeales; family Hermodarchaeaceae; genus Hermodarchaeum. The sequence continues at coordinate 900 of JBHLMI010000059.1, read as the reverse complement.
ATTAGGGGATTTTCCCCTCATTTCTTCTTCCCATCACCAATATAGTACAAAATCATTATCAATAAAATTTGAGGTGATAGTTATGGCAATGCCCAAAGTTGGAGACACTGCGCCTGATTTTACGGAACCCACAGATGATGGCTCAAATCTTACCTTGAGCGATCTTAGAGGGAACATCGTTGTATTATACTTCTATCCCCGAGCTGGAACGCCAAGTTGTACAAAGGAGGCTTGTTCCTTTCGAGATAACATGATTCGACTAACCGGTATGGGTGTGAAAGTAATCGGTGTAAGCACGGATAGTGTGAAACGCCAAGCAGGGTTTAAGGAAAAGCATGCCCTACAATTTCCGCTCATTGCAGACAAAGAACAAAAAGTTGTCAAACTTTATGATGTTCTAAAAACTGAAACCGGTTCAGCGAAGCGTTCGACTTTCCTCATTGATCGAGAAGGCGTTATTCGGTACGTTTGGCCTCAAGTTCGTGTTCCTGGACACGTAGATGAAATAATTGAAAAGGTTGAGGAACTGAAGCTTTAATATTGAAAAATAGGGGATTGTGAATGGCGGGAACAAACCGAGTTTGTTCATCGTTCACATCTTCTCTCACCATTTCACCGATTTTTGAAGGTTGCCGCAAAAAATTCCTTAGAATATTGACTTTCTAATTTATGATTGACAATGGGTTTAGGATAGTTGGTTTCTGAATCCCATTTGGTTGGCTTAAACCAGTTGTGAATAATCTTCGACTCGAGCTTGGTAAGTTCAGGAATCCATCGGCGAATGTATTTACAGTCGGGATCGTATTTTTCCTGTTGTCGCCAAGGGTTGAAAATACGGAAATAGGGTTGCGCATCGACTCCTGTTGAGGCGGCCCATTGCCAGTTTCCATTATTTACTGC
>JBHLMI010000038.1:0-21114 GCA_048938295.1 Promethearchaeota archaeon | reverse complement strand
AGGGCGATGTTGACGTCGCGGAAGATGTTTTCGGTGAGTTTGACGGCGTTGGCGGTCTTGGGGTTGGGGACAATGAGAATGTCTTCGGCGAGGGGACGATAAATCGCCGCGGCGACCTCAGAGGCTTGTTCGGTGTACCCACCGATGATGCGGGGGATGGACCGGAAACGGGTGATGATGGAGCCGGGATCGGCGCGTTCAGGGCAACTGGCAGCGAGGAAATCTTTCCCGACGGTGAGCCCGGAGGCTTTCTCAATAACGGGGATAAGGAGGGTTTCTAGGGTGCCGGGCCCAATGGTGCTTTCAACGACGACCAGGGAACCTGGCCGCAGGCCTTTTCCGACGGCCTGGGCGGCACTCAGGATGTGATCATAAGCGGGGACTTTGTCTTGGGTCACGGGGGTGGGTACCGAGATGATGATGGCATCCGAGGAGCTGGTGATTTGTGCGGTATCTAAGGAGGAGGTGAGGTTTCCACTTTCTACGACCGCTTCGAATAACTCGTCAAGGCCGGGTTCATCGATGTAGTTTTCCCCGTTGGTGATGCAGGTGACGACTTTGGGGTCGATGTCACAGGCTGTGACCTTTGCCCCCGCCTTTGCGAACAAGACGGCAGTGGGGAGTCCGATGCGTCCGGCACCGACGACCGCGATATTGAGTTTCCCGGATGTAAGCGCTTTTTCAATCTCAGCTGGTTTCATATCCATGAGCGTCACAGGATAACCTCCTGACAACCTTCATCCTGTCTGTGACGATTGTAATGCTGTTTTTTAATTCTTCTATTCTGTTGACCCAGATTCGGGCATACAATAATCGCGTAATCCATCAAATAAGGAATAGGTAGGTGTAAATTGGAGGAGTTGCTGCATGCGGGTAATTTGCGCTACACTATGATAGATGTCTCCGGGCCTGGGGGGTTCAAAGAGAAGTTCGGTGGAACAGGAGGGGATGAGCTCTTGTATGACTTCGGCGAGTTCACGCACCGAGATCGGAATTCCGGTCCCTATATTGATTGGCACGGAGGGGACAGTCTCCAGCGTAGCGGCCTGCAGTATGGCTTCAGTAACGTCTCTGATGTAAATGAAGTCGCGGGTTTGATACCCGTCACCGAAAATTATCAGTGGCAATCCTTGCTGGGCACGATCGATGAAGATGCTAATCACCCCCGCTTCGTTATCCGAGGGCTGGCGAGAACCAAAGACGTTGAATATCCGTAATTGGGGGACTTCGATGCCATGATCTTGAGCGGCTTGTTGGCAGAGCTGTTCTGCCTGCAATTTACTGGCGCCATATGGTGAGAGAGGGTGGGTTGATGCCGCTTCGGGGGTGGGCACAGTTTCCGGTGTCCCATACACCGCGGCACTGGAGGCAAAGACAACTCGACTCACATTCGCCTGTACAGCGCCTTGCAGGACGTTCTGGGTGCCTGTGACGTTGATCTCCATGTATTTTTCCGGTTCACGGAGGGATTCGTCGACCTTCGTGACGGCGGCCAAATGCACCACGACATCACAGGTATCACAGATCTCCCCTACGGCTTTCAGGTCACGGATATCCCCCTCAACAAAGGAAAACGCGGCATGGTCTAAGGCATAGGTTAAGTTAGCCAGGGTGCCCGTGGAGAGATCATCAAAGCCCCGCACACGACACCGCTGACGGAGCAGGGCATCCACCAAATGGCTGCCCACGAAGCCTGCCGCGCCCGTTACTAGCACCGTCCGCCGTGTGTCTGTCGTCATTGGATCCCCCCGACCTGTGCCCCTTCCCTCCTGCACCCTTTATGCTTTATGCTTGCCTCCCCCAAAAAAGGGACACGGTAAGCAGCAACGCTTAAAAGGCAGCAATCGCACCCACCACCACCCCTCAACCCTCCACGAGGTCACCGATCATGGTCAAAAAATTCACCTACCGCGGATACGAACTCGACGAGCTGCAACGCATGCCCATGGACCAGTTCATCAACCTGCTCCCCTCCCGGCAACGCCGCAGCCTCAAACGCGGCCTCCCACCCCGCCAAAAGAAACTCCTCGAACGCCTCCGCAAAACCCGCCAACACATGGGCAAAGGCAACCCCCCCATGATCCGCACCCACAACCGCGACATGATCATCCTCCCCGAAATGGTCGGCCTCACCCTCGGCATCCACAACGGCAAAGAATTCCTCCCCCTCAGCATCCAAGTCGAACACATCGGCCACTACCTCGGCGAATACGCCCCCACCAACAAAGCCGTCCGCCACGGCAACCCCGGCATTGGTGCTACAAGGGGAAGTCAGTACGTACCTCTAAAGTAATATATAGATTTTCCTCATCTATATAGATAGATGTTTAAAGAATTGTGGGGTTTAAGTACCTCCTTTTTATGCACCTATTGATGTGCTATGGGAAGGCAAAACCTACGTCACTTCCACCTTACTGATTTTCACACCCAGGACATCTATGTTCAACTGGACCCAGATTTTGGCAAAAACTTCTTTTCAAAAATACTTGATCAAATCTCTTTGAAAACTCTCGCTGAGAAGCTTGACACAAAAATTGACCTTTTGGCCCGATACGCTGTGAACTATCGCGAAGATTTAGCTGATCCCGTTTTCATTGAACTTAGCGTTTTACTGAAGCTTATTGGCGCTTACAAGGAGTTTCATAAGAATTCAGATATTCTTTCAGATGTTGAAAGAAACGTTCGCGCAATTAAAGGGTACGGAAGGTCAGGACTGCTACGAAATCCACGAATACCAATTATAGAAGATAACCATCTTGTTCGATTGGTGGTTCATCTAATAGGAGACGGTACCCTAACAGAGGAATATGGAACAACTAAGACTCCACACTACACAAACGGAAATGCAGTTTTACTTAATCAGTTCCATAGCACTTTGAGAGAAGTATTTGGAGATATTTCGTGGTGTACTAGGAAATATAGTGACAGACGAGGAAAATCCCGTTCATACGTTGCTTTCACAAAATGGCTCGGTTATCTTCTCCATCATTGGTATCCAGATGCAAAGTTTGATGAATTAAATGGGTCTCTTCCCAGTTCATTTTTTCAACTTCCTTTAGAGCTAAAGTGTGAAATCGTACGGACTTTTGGGGATGATGATGGGCATGTGGGAGCGCATTGTATTCGGTTTACGTCGGGGGGTGCGACGATTTTGGAGCAGATGCGGGGGTTGATTGTGGAGTTGATGGAGGCGACGTTGCCTTCAAAGGAAGTTGCTGTTTTCATGAAGTCGGTGGGTGGGGTGAAGCCGTGTCGGTCGTGGTTTATTTTGGATGTGTATCGGCCGCTGTTTGGGTGGTATGCGGAGCATATTGGGTTTACGCATCCGGAGCGGGCGGAGCGGTTGGTGTTCCAGCTTGAGTGTGATGCGAAGTGGGGGGAGTGGGGGTTGGATGGGTTTGATTTAGATTTCTTAGTCCTAATCGGTCTGCGGGGTGTTGGTTCGGTGGCGGATGTGGCACACCGGTTTATGCTTCGTGAAGATTTTGTGTTTCGGGTGGTGGAGCGGTTGCGGAAATTAGGGTGGATTCGGCGGGTGGAGAAGCGGAAGTTTACGACGTTTTATCAGACGACGGAGGCGGGGGAGGCGTTTTTGGCGCGGATTTGGAAGCATGGCTGGGATGATGGGGATCGGGTGGTGATGGAAGACGAATGGTGGAGTAGGCTGCGGAGGCGGTTGTTGGATCAATTTGGGACCGCGGCAGCGGCGGCGCGGGCGGCGGGGATGCCGGAGACGACGGTGCGGGGGTATTTGCAGGGGCGTCGGCAGTGGATGGATGCTAGGTGGGTTCTTGCGTTGGCGGCGGCGGTGGGTGGGGGAGTCGGTGTGGTGTCGGAAGGAGTTGTGGTGAGATTTGACCGAAAGCTAGCGCCGCGGTATGAGCAGTGTGATTTCTTGGTCAAACAGTTACAGGTCTATCAGGAGTTTAGTAAGGGGGGTATTGGATTTGAGGAATGGTTGCGGCTTCACCGGCACGATCAGGGGCGGTCGGAACGGTTGTTGGATCCAGGGTTTGCTAAGAAGTTGCAAAGTGCGTCGGTGATTTGTGATCGGATTGTTGAATTGGCGAGTGCTGGGAAGGGGGAGATAGCCTTAGGTGAGTTGAAGGGGGATGGGGTGTTGCAGGAGTTGGTGGCGAATCGGTATCCGGCGTATCTGGCGGATCGGATGGCAAAGCTGGTGAAACAAGGAGTTTTTGTGCGCGTCGCAAAGGGGCGGTATCAGTTGGTTCGATAATGGATGCGACATCTATGTTGCATTGAGCTGGATTTCGCCCAGGGGTGTGAAGTCGGTGAGGTTGTGGAACCGGAGTGTAGCTTGTGAGAGGGTGTAGAGGATGTTGTTGATGTAGAGGGAGCGGGTGATGAAGTGTGATCGCCATTCGTAGTAATTGTCTTGGAGGACGTCGGGGTTGGCGAGATGGGTAATTCGGTGCTGAATAGTAATGGTTGCGGTGGCGGGGTCGAGGTAGAAGATGTAGACGCCCTGCCAGACGTAGTCACCGTGATCATATGGGTTATGGGTGCTGTTGTCTGTATATTCGGCAAGTAGCACTGGAATGACGAGGAGCTGCTGGTGGGGATGGTACAAGATGGCGTGATGGTCGTGTAAGACAGGTGATTCGGTGCCTCGTACGCCAAGAATTAGTTTGGCGCTTTCTGTTGGGGTGTAGGGGTCTGTGGCGTTGAAGAGGCTGAGTTTGAGCCCCTGATACCACCACCAGTTTTCTCCATCTGAAGCGTTGACGTCTTTTCCGATGCCTACTAGCTGGTTATCTCCTAGGGGGTGCAGGTAATCTGAGTATCCTGGAATGATCAGTTCTCCTTGAAGGTGTGGTGCGGTGGGATTAGTCATGTCAATGACAAAGAGGGGGTCGGTTTTCCAGAAGGTCACGAGATAACATACGCTTTCGAGGAATCGAACTGAGTAGATGCTTTCGCCTAGGGCTAAACCTTCGAGTCGTCCAACGGTATCGAGTTGTTGATTTAGGACATAGACGTTACTGACTTCTGTCCAAGAGCTTACAAACAAGTTCGGATTAGCTGTATAGTTTACTATCTGACTGGTTGTAGCGACGCGCAGATAGTCTGCATTTTCATCGAGGGCAAACTGGTTAATGAGAAAGCCAGGTACTTCTCCACTGGCTTCGTATGCTATCTGCCCCTCAAAGATTACAAAACGATGGATGGCTGTAGAATGTCCGGAAAAGGTGTCACCACGGAAGTCAAAATGTGATATGGCCAGGTACAGGTTGCTAAGAGATGCATAGATTGTGCAGGTACCTGTTCCACCAAGGAATGTTTCAATGTCTGGAGGAGTGTCGGGATTGCTGATATCAAGGGCGAGGATTTGATTGTAGCAGAACCCATAGTCATAGGATTGAGGATCGTAATAGATGGTTTCTGCTGGGATGGGGTGTGTGGTGCTTCCTATGGTTATTGATGGGAGCTCAACAATTCCATTCTCTTCGGTGATCCAGTCTTGGACGATTAGATATAGATAATCATCAATGAGCCGAGCACTGACATAATAATTCCCCAGGCTGATGCGTTGAAGTAAGGTAATGGAAGTCGGTTGAGAGACATCAAAGACTTGAAGTGCAATCTCGTAGGAGTTCCACGTGTTTTCTTGGTCAGTGACTTGACTAATCACGATAAGTTTTGAGCCGTTCCATAAGAACAAAGCAAGTGGTGTTCCTTCTGGGTAAATCCAATTGCTGATGTGTGCTGTGGCCACAGGATATGCTTCAATAACTGCAACCTTTTCGTCTGTAATTGTGAAAATATAGGTTCCATCGGTTTTGACCGTGTCGGGCTCATCAACGCCTTCGACTTGGACGTTTGTAGTTGAATACCCGGATATTCCTGCCACTCCTCGAGTAGAATCACCTGAGGACAATGTGATGCCATCTTCCAACCATAACCCCCATCCATAGCCTTGGGGTGGATGATGGTTTCGCACATACCAAATTAACTCAGTATGTGATTGAAAACGTTGTAATTGAACGGGGAGATTACTTGGATAACTAAAATATAGACCAGTCAAGACGAATCCGCAAACAATTGTTGATAATAAAAGCAGGACTTTGAACGATGGGATTCGGATTTGTTTTAACCAGCGCCTCCCAAATCGGGTTCGAATACGGGACATACATTTCCCTTCTATCATCTGCGTCATTAATCTAAACTTTAGAACACGAAAATATAGGGTGTTCAACGATTTTGAACAGCCTTAATTTCTACAACGGCATAAGCTGGCTTAGAAAGTGCTACTCTTAGTATGGGCAGAATGAGTAGAGATTCATCGGATTGCCAATAATAGGTTCTTTCAGTGTACAGTTCGTGCATATGCGTTTTATCCGATGGCTATTGCTCCGCCTTTCGAAGAATATGTATTGTGGAGGGTTGGGATCATTCTGATCTTAGGGGGAGTGTATTTTACGAGGCGACTTATTCGCCGGGCAAAAGAATTCATCTGAGAAAATAGGGATTTTCAGAATTAGATACAAAGTCAATCAGATAAGCTGGTTGAATAAGAAAGTTGCTGGCATAGGAGTTGAGGAACTAGCTGGGGGCTGTTGAGTTCTTAGGAGTGACTTCCCATTCTTCGGTGAAGAAGACTTTGGTGTATTTGTCTTTCATGTGGGTTTCGATGTCGTGGGTGAGGCCGAGTTTCCAGATTTGGAGGGATTGGTTGAGGAGGATGCGAGGGTCAGCTTTGATGGCGATGGTGACGGTTTTGCCTTTGGTGGTAACGGTGAGGGATTCTTTGTCGACACCGGTGAAGCGACGATAAAGGAAGGCTTCGAGTTTTTCTTTGGCGCTGGTAAGGCGTTTGGTGACGGTGATGTCGTATTCGATGGTGTGGCCAGCGAGCAGGGGGTTGAAGTCGACGGTGACGCGGCCGCCACCGACGTGGCGGATGGTGCCGGATTGGTTGCCGATGGTGACGCGCATACCGCGGACAAGTTTCTTGTCGGTTTTGATGCGGGCGCGGGGGATGATGCGGACTTGTTGGGAATCACGGAGACCAAAGGCTTGTTGGGGTTCTAAGGTGACATGTTTGCTTTTGCCGACGTGCATGCCGATGAGGGCGTCGTCGACGCCGGGAACCATCCAGCCTTGGCCGACGATGAGAAGGCGGGGGGTGTAGGTGTCTTGTTCGTCGTAGACGTTTTCGGCGCGGGCGATGTCCTCTTTGGTGGTATCGAAGAGGCGGTGGTCTTCTTGGGTGTATCCAACGAAATCAGCTAAGATGAAGTCCCCTGCTTTGATGGGGGCCGGAGGTGCAGCTTTCTTAGTGGAGGGCTTTGTTTTGGCCTTGGGTTTGGTTGTTTTTGCGGTTTTTTTCGGGGTTTTGGGTTTGGACACGTCTGTTCACTTTGCCAAATGATACATGTAACAGGCTTGTCTAAGCTTTTATAACGATTCCGTCGATTAGCCTATTTTGTTGATGTGTGTGGTGGTTGCATCTGTGAAGATCCTGATGGTGGTTGAGTCGCACGCAAAACGGGCTGGTGGTGGGCCCCGTTATTGGGCTCAGCTGAGTGAGGGGTTGCTGCAACGGGGACATGAGGTCGTCATTGTGAGTGGGACCCCGGAGGATGATGAATTTGCGTCCTCGAATACGGTGGGATTATTACCGGTGGCTTCGGACCTCCGAAGTCGGTCGGTTTCGACGTTGTTTCGGCGGTTCCTGTTTAGGCGAAGATATGTACCACTGGTTCGAGAATTTGCACGCAGGTGGAAACCGGATATCATACATACGGTGCAACCAATCGCATCAGAAGCCGCCCTACGTGCGGGAGAGGAGTTGGGTGTGCCGGTTGTCGCGTCAGTGTTATCCCATGTGGAGGCTCAATGGTCACGGTTGGAGCGGGGAATGGGTCGTGCCCAGCTGTTTCGATTCTTAGAGTCCCGGGCGCTCCATCAATCCTTTACTCGGATAATCTGTTTGACTCATCGTTCAGAGGAGGTGCTCGTGCAGGAGGGAGTGCCACGAGAGCGGATTGTATATGTGCCCCATGCTGTTGATGTTTCTAGTTTTCATTCGGGTGTGGAGCCGAAGTATCGTAAGCAGCAGAATTTGTCAACGGATGCTTTTGTGATTGGGTATGCAGGAGCTTTGACTGCAGATAAGGGCTTTGATAAGTTACTGGAGGCGGTAATCCAGTTAGAGTCCGTGGATCAGTTGCATTTACTGGTGGCTGGAGAAGCGGCGGGGTATCATCGGTGGATGGAATTAACCAAAGGCACTAGTGCAAGGAAGCTACACTTTCTTGGGCGTCTTGATCATGAAGAGATGCCCGCGTTTATGGCGTCGTTGGATTTGTTTATGATTCCTTCTCTTACCGAAACCCTGCCCACCTCACTATTGGAAGCCTTAGCCACGGGAACACCGGTGATGGCTTCAGCGGTCGGTGGCGTGGCTGAATTTTTGCAGAGCGAATGGGGGATTACCATGGAGGTCCCCGAACTCGAGGGGATGGCTGAACTCCTGGAAAGTTGGTTACCTCGACGCACCGAGCTGCAGATGATGGGGCACCGTGGTCAAACGTATGTTCATGAACACCACAATTGGAACCGTACAACTGAGTTGACTGAAGGAGTGTATCTCTCGTGTCTAGAGCAACCGTAGATTTAGAGAGAAGTAGTCCGTCTAATCGGTTTACCCAAAATATCGTAGCAGAAGCCATCACGATTGTGTTGGTGATCCTGTTTGGTATTCTATCTTCGATTTTGATTGTGCGAGGGTTGCCCCAAACACCAGTCTATGAATTCTATCTTTTTATTTTGGTGTTCACGTGGGTGAATATGCTCATCCCCTTGGGGGCCATGGGGATGGATGTGGCTTTACGGCGACATGTTCCTGAGGTGGTCAGTACCCAGTCTTCGATGTTGACACGCAATATCGGTGTCGCCGTGCTGACAACCATTGTCACTAGTTTGAGTATCGTCGCGGTAATGTATGTGTTGGTGGCGATTTTACCTCAGGACTTTTTTGTGCCTAGTTATGCGGTTCCGTTTCTCCAACTCGCTCTCTGGACTATAATCCTAACAGCGGCTAGCACCGTGATGCAAGGAGCCTTTCGGGGCATGCAGGAAATGCGATATTGCACCTTTGCCATGGGGCTGTTTCATGGAGCATATGTTGCAGGTCTAGTGGTCCTGTTTCTGACTGGCACCATGACTTTGCTGACCGTAATCATAGCGAATTTTGCGGCATCTGGATTAACAATCGCCTATGAAGCTGGAGTGCTACAACGACTCCTTCGAAGCTATCGTAGTGATTCAAAAGGGGAAGCAAGGGTGACTTCTATTCGATCGATGACGTCGACAGCATCCCAAGGGCTGGCACTGGCCCTCTTGGGAGCCGTGTTGGTGTATGTGCCGATTCTTATTGCCAATCAACATCGCACTTCAGATGTGGTGTTGGCAGGGCTAGGATTAGCGTTAAGTGTGGCGGTTTGGATTCAGCAGGGGTTATCTGCCCCGTTCCGTGTGTTGATGCCACGGGCTGCTGGTGATGCAGCACAACGTGCGTGGACCACGATTAAAGGGTATATGAACCGAGCATGGAAACTTGGTGTGCTGTTAGCCGCCTTCGTTACGGTGATTTCAGTCTTTTTTGCTGCGCCGGTTTTGATTGTGATGTTTGCCACTGAAGGTTTGGTTGCGCTGCCATTTTTTGTCCTTATGACTGGGGGTTTTCTCATCTATCCGCTAGTTGTGATGTTTTCAGACACTCTGATTGGATTGGGACGGATTCGATCCGTTTTAGCCACCAATGCAGTGTGGACTGTAGTCGTTTTGATGGTGTTGTGGTTTCTTACTCCCGTTTGGCGGGAAGTGGTGGTAGCGCTGATTTGGTTGGTGGTCATTCCCTTCTTTGTCGTGTTTATCATATTGTATCAGCGGCGAACAGAATCGCGTGTGGAGTTTGGGTTCCTTCCCAAAACCTTGGGTGTATTAGCGATTGTGGCACTCGGCGCCTTTGGGATTTTATGGAGCGGATCGGTAGCCATCACGGTCTGGGGGCTCGCAGGCATTGTTTCGTGGTTATTCCAGATAGGCCTTATTCTAACTGCTGTTCCATTGGCGATTGTGTATCTGTGGATGCTGATTCGGGGTCGAGTACTTGATGCGGGTGATACATTCGCTTTGCTTCGGATGAGTGAAGAACTTCATCCAGTGTCACGACCAGTCTCGTGGCTCGTCGAACGAATGAGCCGACATGATGAACCTTCGCCATGACTTACACTTGTGGATTCTGTTATTGGAGAATCTTGTAGTATACGGCTTCGAGTGTTCGAGTAGTGCTTTCACGGGTAAAATGCTCCAGCAACCGCCTCCGACCCGCTTTGCCTAGTTCTTCACGTAAGTGGGGATTTTGCACCAATCGAAGCAGTGCTTGTGCAAGCATGGTGACATCAGAGGGGGGAACCAAGAGTCCGGTTTTGTCATGACGGACCACATAGGGTATGCCCCCTATAGTGGTAGCGACTACTGGTTTTTCCTGTGCCATGGCTTCCAACTGGACGACTCCGAAGGCTTCTGATCGTGAACGCGACGGTAACACGAAGATATCACAAGCAGTGTAGATGTCGCGAAGTCGTCGACGGGGTAAAATTCCGAGAAAGTGTACCGCATGTGAGATGCCCAATTGCGTGCTGAGGTCTTGGAGTGAAGGCTTCAGTGGACCTGACCCAGCTAGCGCTAGGTGGACCTGGGATTCCTGTTGGTGAACGTGCTGGAAGGCACGGAGGAGGGTGTGTAAATCTTTGTAGGGCACTAAGCGTCCCACAAAGAGCAGGAGCGTTGTGTTTGGTTTGAAGCCGAAGCTGTCTTTGGCTTGAAGTGGGCTGAGTCTGGATTTGAGAAAGAATGGATTGACCGTTGCGGGAATTACGGTGGTCTTGTGAAGGTAATCCTGTAAGAAAAGGGAAGTGTTGCGATAGAGAGGTGAGGTGACGATGAGCTGTTGTGCGATGTTCGCAACGCGTCGACAGGCGCGTCGATAGATTTGGTCCAGCCAGGTACGGAAAAAGGGTGTGTTGGCAGCAATATCGCTGATCAGGGCGTCAGCATGATAGGTGACCACTAGGGGGGCCTTCGTTAGTTGACTTGCGAAGGCGGTGAGGTCGACTGTCATGGGGGAGTTGATGTGGGCGTGGAGGATATCACATCGCTGTCGTGTTAAGGCGCGGAAGAGCCCAGGGAGAAGGGGGAAATTAAAAGGACGGGCGATGGCACGAAGTCGGTGAATATTGATACCATGGTAGTGCTCATAACTCGGAGTATGGGGCACTCTGGCAGTGTAGACGGTGACGGTGTGCCCAGCGTCAATGAGGCCCCTTGCCAAATTGTATGCGTAGGTTTCCAAGCCGCCGATGACAGGGTGAAAGTCATGGACCACCTGTGTGATGTGTAACCGACGGGTCATGTCTTTTCACCCAGATCGCTTCAGGGTCCTGTGACATTCATGGGCAGATGAATCCAAAGGCCCCGCCCTAGTGGGCCACGGATCCAGACAATCTCGTCTGCTGTTGGGTCATAACGCCATAATTCAAAGGTCAAACGGTAATTGATGCCCGGAGTAGTCATATTAAGGGTCACTGGGAAGCGCCAAGTCCCTCCATTGGGAACAAGTCGTTCAAATTGCTGGATTGTTGGAGCAGACGAGGGATTTGCAGCAGTTGCCATCGTGGTCTCATTAGCTAATTTCATGCGTACATACAGATACTGGACGACGCCCATGTAGTTGGAGACTTCGATGTTGAGGGTGATGTTGGTGTTAACCGAGACGTTTGTTGGATAATTTGATGCCTCCATATCTTCGTTGAGCATGGCAATGGAGGGGGTGGGTTCGGTAGGGGGCAGAAACCATACCGACACCAAGAGTGTGCCGGTGGCTAAGACGATGCCAAACATGATAATGGTGAGAATCGTTTGGGTGAATCGTCTCATGATTGTTCCTCCTCCTCGTCATCGGGAAGTCGGATTTCCATTCGTAAGAATTCGCGCTGTTTCTGTTTGCGGTATTGGTGCCACCGGCTAATGGCAAAGTAGCTTGCCAGAATTGAAATTAGAATAACAGCGAAGATGAACACGATTTGGGCTTGAATTTGCGCGGTGATTGTGACACCGCGCAGATGGGCTTCATTGCTCACGGCGTGTGCGGTGGATTCTGCAGTTTCAGCCAATGTGATGGCGGTGGCATAGTCTGCTGCTGCATAGGCGTTACGGGCTTGGTTCAACTCGGTGATGGCGCCATTGAGTGTTCCGATAAGATCGGTAATCAGTGAACCTGCGTTATCGGCGAAGACTAGGTTGATATAGGCGGCATTGATGGCGTTTTGTGCTGCGTCAATGGCCTGTTGTGCCTGGCTGGGCTGGGAATGGATCGCAGTGACGGGAAATAATCTTACACCTTGTGAGAATAGCCCTAGGCTTATTGCCAGAAGGGGGATAACCAGGATCAAGACGGAATAGCGGCGCTGCATATGGTTCGAAACAATAGGGGACTCAAAGGTTAAAAGAATCTTTGGTTAATGATGACCGCGGATGGACTCCTCATGCTGCTTCGTGAAAAAGACACCTATGTTCCTGAGACCGTCAGAGAACTAGTTCTCGAAGCGCTTCGCAGTCGCCGCTTTTCCACCGTCCAAGAGGTAGTGGCAGATCTAAAGACCAAAGGGGTGCCAGAAGGGGTAACGACTCGAATGATCAAAGATCTGGCCCAAGAAGGGCAGGTGCTCTTGAACTTGCCTGGCGCTTCTGAAGAAACGGTGATGACGCCTGTAACAAGTATTTGGGAATATTTACGCAGTACATTGGCATTGGATCTGTGGATCACTTTACTATTATTGGTGCTTGGGGTGGTAACGGTCTTTTTCATCCCTGTGGAGCTGTTCCCTGCCGTGGTACTGCGTTGGATATTTGGAGGATTATTGCTGGTTTTTGTGCCTGGATTTGCATTTATCCGTGCTCTTTTCCCCTTTGAGCGTTTCATTGATCGCTGGGAAAGGCTTGCTCTTTCGTGTGGCTTAAGCATTGCATTGGCTGTGTTAGTGGCTTTTGGCTTGAATTTCACTCCGTTTGGGATTACCCTTATTCCCACGACCGTTGTACTTGCCGTGATTACCCTTGGTAGTATTTTGATTGCCACCACTCGGCGGGCACGAGTTCTCATCGCTGCCAGTCCCAGTGAGTAAACCGAGTCTTCAGAGAGATTTGAGGTTCTTGACAAAACAATGGGGAGGATATGCGTCCTTTTTGACACGACATTGTGGACATACGATTGAGCCCGGTGGGATAACGGCTCCGGTGTCAAGAATGGCACCGTCACCAATGACAGTGTAGTCGTCTAGAGTTAACGCTTTGCCGATGATGGCACCTTGGCCAACGATTGACTGGTGGATAATAACCTCTGCGTCAATGATGGCATTATCGAATATGACGGCATTGGAGATCTTTGTATTATTACCTATAGTCACGTGGTTACCAATCGTGACATCGGAGGCAATCTGGGCTGAAGAGGCGATTTTCGTGTCTTTTCCGATCTGTGGCGTTTTTCCGATTTTTCCACGGAGGACCTGATGGGCTTCAAGGAAGGAGGCGGGGGTACCTGTGTCGATCCAGATTCCGTGGTGTTCCCAACCGTAGACTTGAGTGGATTGACAAAGTTGGGGGAATACTTCGTATTCGATTGACAATTCTCGATTGGGTGGAATTTGATTAAGAACAGCAGAATCGAGTACATAGCAGCCCGCGTTGATTAAATTACTGGGGGCTTGACCTGGAGGAGGTTTCTCAACAAATTGGTGTATTTGTCCATTGGCGGTAACATCAACTACTCCGTACCGACTAGGATCTTCGACACGATACAGGGCAATTGTGGCCATGGCTTGGTGGTCCTTGTGATATTGGAGCATATGATTGTAGGCTATATCCGAGACGATATCACCGTTTAGAACGAGAAACTGCTCTACGTCTTGTAAGTAGGGTTCAGCGTGTTTTATCGCTCCCGCGGTTCCCAGGGGGTGGGATTCAACAGAAAAGTGCAAGGTTACATCGGGGTTAGTGCCATTCTCAAGCTCACTTCGAAATTGCTCAATATTATAACCGGTCGCAAGAATAACCTCCCTGATTCCTGATTTGGTGAGCTGCCCGATATTGTAACCGATGAGGGTGGATTCAGCAAGGGGGAGGAGTTGTTTAGGGCGCGTACACGTTAGGGGACGGAGTCGTGTACCGATACCGCCGGCAAGGATGAGGGCTTTCATTGCGTTTCTTCCGAGATGTGTTTTAGCTTGCGAGCCATAAGTATTTATTTGGTAGTTGACTCATCTGTTCTAAGAATTGGGCTGCCTGTGGGTAAGACTTAAGAATAAAGCCTTATCAAGGCAGTCGCATATTCCCTACCATTAGGGGTAACCAATTATGGCACGAGATAAAGTCTATGGTTTCCTCATTCTCCTCTTCGCGATTCTAGTTCTACTCTATTACACCTATTGGGCTTTGATCTATCCTTTCATGTTCTACACAGTCTACCCTTCCTTCACGGGTGCATTTCCTGATCTTTCTGGTCATCCGTGGTTTCCATTCTTCTACTGGATTCCAGTGCTAGCGGAGCCCTATTGGGCTGTGGCAATTCCGATATGGCTGGCGATTGTGCTTGTACTCTTCATTGTGGCTTGGATTGGTTGGACCATGCTTACGACTCCACCCCCGATTCCCCTTGAAGAAATTGAGGAAGAAGAGGAAGCTAAAGAAGAGTAACCCACAAACCGTCGACCATCGGCTGTCTCCCCCTTGGGAGACAACCCTTCTTTCTTTTCACGGCAGCTACATGCTAAAAGTGAGAGAGGGGATTAGGTTTGGGGAGGTTGATCACCGGCCAAGACTTCACGCCAGAGTTCAAGGCTTTCTTCGGCATCTTTTTGATCCATTTTTTGGATGGCATAGCCGGTATGAACAATGACATAGTCTCCAGGCGCGAGGTTCTCTAAGAGGGCTATAGAGACGGAGCGTTTCACGCCACCGAAATCGACAATGGCGGTTTTGTCTTTTACACTGACCACTTGGGCGGGGATGGCAAGACACATGATTGTTCACCGCATAGAGAGTGGAGGCGGATGCTTCTTAAGCCTTCTTGCGTTGCTAGAAGAATAACGTGATGAGCGTGATAAGCAGCAACACTCACCGATTAGCCAAAAAGTATGGGTACAAAGAATTCATGGTTGAACGCTATCTAGCCCTCTTCGGAGAGGAAACAGACCAATTTCTTCAGGGAAATGACCAGGAATTCCCTAAAACCATTCGGGTGAACACCCTCGCAGTACCGATTCTGGAGGAGAAACAACGGTTAGAAACCAAGGGATTCGAACTGGCACCGATTGACGGACTAGCGTATGCGTTTCAGGTACTCCAGTCACCCTTGGCTGTGGGAGCGACGACTGAATATTTGTTAGGTCATTATATGTTGCAGAGTCCAGCATCGATGTGGGCGGTTGAAGTTTTAAGACCACGTGATGACCAGCAGGTAGTAGATATGTGTGCGGCGCCCGGGGGTAAAACAACCCTCATTGCGCAGTTGATGGAAAATCAAGGGGTTTTGGTGGCGACCGATATCAACCGAAACCGAATTCGGAGTCTTCGATCGAATCTATCACGAATGCGGGTGGAAAATAGCTTGGTGATGCGGATGGATGCAGCCGAGTTACCTGACGTAGGTGTACAAGCGGATGCTGTCTTGTTAGATGCCCCGTGCACTGGTGAGGGATTAATCCCCTTGGATCCATCGCGAAAACAGAGTCGAACCGCTGACGATTATGCAACTTTGGTTCAGGTTCAGCGGAAACTGATTGTTGCGGCAGCCAAGCTGCTCCGTAGGGGTGGCGTCCTGGTGTATTCAACCTGTTCGTTTGCTCCTGAGGAAAATGAGGAAATCATTGATTTTGCTTTACAGCGGTGTCCTTTGCGCGTTATTTCGACAAATTTACCCTTTGGTGATTCTGGGTTGACCACCTTTTTTGGTCGCGAGGTTGATGCGTCGCTACGATTAGCTCGTCGGTTTTATCCTTATAAGCATGGGATGGAGGGTTTCTTTATTTGCAAAATGGAAAAACAAGCCGCTTGATCTTCGGTCCTCCAAGTGAGGAAGAAACCCAGCAAATTCGCAAAAGCCTGGTTTTCTTTATCTCAGAGGAAGCTGTTAATCGTCTTCTTGAAAAGAACTGTTTGTTGCTGGGAAGAGGACGGCGCAACGAAGTATTTGTTGTATCCTCCTCTTTGTGGAAGCTCTATGAACTGGTGCAGCCCAGGCACCCCTATTTTATCGGGCTTTTTCTGGGAGAGCTCAAAAAAGGGCAACTTCTGCCAAGTCTGCATGTTCTGCATTATTTGAGCGGCAACATCAAACCGGAAGCAAAAATCGTGACAGACAATAAAGGTGAACAACGATTCTTGTATGGGCAATCACTCGAATCGTCCGAGTTTGTGCGCCAGGTTCTGAGCTTCGAGGAACCACGACCAGTTGTTGTCTTCAATGCGCAGGGAGAAGGGTTAGGTTATGGACGCTTGACGAAATCAGGAGTTAAGAGGCAGGTGAAAAAACGGCTCGACTTAGGCTGGTATTTACGGCGTGGTCACTAAGCCGTTTCTTGAGTCTATTATGGACTAGCCTCGTTAAGAAATGGATTGAGAAGTAGGGATGATGCGTATGCCCCTGGATGGTTAGCCAAAGAGGGCGCCAAGACCGGCTACTTCTTCAGGCTTTTCTTCCTCTTTTTCTTTCTTGGGTTTCTCTTCTGCGGGCTTGGCAGCTGGAGCAGCGGCAGCAGGAGCGGCTGCGGGGGCAGCAGCGGCGATAGGGACAGCCTTGATAGCTTCGTCGATGTTGATATCTTTGAGCGTTGCAACGAGGGCGTTGATACGGCCTTCATCGGGTTTGACACCTGCAGCTTCGAGCACCTTGGTTAGACCGGCAGCAGAGACTTTTTTGCCCGCTTTGTGAAGGAGCATTGCACTGTATATATATTCCATTTTTCGTTCGTCCTCCGTGTTTCTTGTGGAAGACAGGGGCGTTACCTGTGAGGTGGAACGCTCTGTTGTGGCATATTTTAATCTTTTGTCTTCATTACACCAGGTTTAGTTCAGCAGGGCATCCGGGTTCTTATTCCGGACTGCCTGCGCAAGTGCTGTGGCACTTTGCTCTGTTTGAGCTAGGATTTGTTCTGTCGTTTCATCAGTGAGGATTACAGCAAAGAGAGAAAGGCTTCGACTTTCTTGGAACGCTTTTTGCAACAGCAATGGTAAAGTCTCTTCGCTAATATAATTCGCCGTCAGGGCAAGCGCTAATCCCTCTTGTCCTGCAATTGTTAGTTGATCGACCACGTCGCCTCTTGAAATCTTGAAGACATCGGCAGAGAGGATGAGACCATTATCGTAGGCAACGACCAGTTGGAGTACAATTTCATACGGTTCCATACCTAGTCGGGACATGACGAGGGCTTGTTCACGAGAAACGGTTTCACCGGTTTTCACGATGACATGGTCTTGGGTAATCCAGATGGATCCGCTTTGAATACGGGTTTTGAGTCCCACTTGACCGAGTTCAGAGATCAGGGGTCCGGGTGGGAAGCCGGTGTTCCCAGCATGGATTGTGATGTCGATGGGGGAAACGGTTCCTACTTTGGCTGGGGCTTTGGCTCTGTTTTGTTGGAGTAGATCGTTGAGTTCAAAGGGACTAATATTAGTGAAGGCAAACGCACTGGACCCTTCAACATAGGGGATGAGCTTGTCAAGATTCTTTTTCTCGGCTGCCGCTTGCTCGAGGGCTCGGATCATGAGCGTGTTCCGTGACATGTGGATACGTGCGGTATCCCGGAGAACCTTTTTGATGGTTTGGAATTGTTTTGACCCAATCTGTTCGGTGCGAAGCAAAGAGATATAGTCATACTTTTTGAGCAGGGACACGAGGTGGGCAACCTCATTGAGCTTCGCTTTAGGGACGGGACGACCCTTGCTCGTATGGGGAACAGCAGCAGTTGCCTGAGATTCTTGTTTTGCACTCATAATGTGTCACCGTCTTGTTACATCTGAATCTGGAATGGGGGTCCCATTGTGGTTTTGGTGAAGATTTTGTCAATGTTATTCATACCGCGCTCAAGGTTCCTTTCAAGCGAGGTGACTACGGCTTGGATATTCTCAGCGACAGACTTGGGTTGCATTGAGCGTTTACCAACTTTGGCTTGAACGACCAGGTTCTTGCGCATTCGGAGTTTGACGGATGAAGAGAATTCTGAGAGGAGATTTGTGACATCGGTGTCAGGAGGGACAGGGCGTGGCATCTTTCCACGTGGACCAAGAAAAGGACCCAAGACCCGACCTACGAGGGGCATCATATCGGCTTGAGCAATGAAAAAATCAACTTCTTCAGCTAATGCCTTTGCTGCATCCTTATTTGCCTCTAGCTGTTCGATGTCTTCTGGTTCCAAGACACGAGCTGCACCCGAATTTCGAGCGCTAAAAGCAAAATTCCCGGAACCTATAACTGCAACCTTGACACCTTCACCGGTACTATGAGGGAGAGTGACATCAACATTGAGCTGTTTACCACCCTTTTTGAGGTCAATACCCTTCAAGTTCACGATGACTTCCATGGCCTCTTCGAACTTGCGCTTCTTCGACTGCGTTTGTGCTTCGCTGACCGCCGAGACAATGTTTGCCAGTTTCAATGACATCCTTGACTCCACCTAGTTTATCCTTGTAGTTTGTCGGCATGGGCGCCATCATCAATTTCCTTTTGAACTGACCGGGCATCCATTCCATCCACAGTGACACCCATACTTACACAGGTACCAAGCACCGATTTCACCCGATTCGCAAGCGAACTACCCAACAGGTCATTTTCCTTTGCACGGGCAACCTTCAGCACCTGATCAAAGGAAATATCACCGGTGATTTCTGTTCCCGTTACACCGGTGCCCTTCTCGACACCCACCTCCTTGATAATCAATGCAGAGGTGGGAGGAAGACCGATGGTGATCTCGAATTCCTTGGTATCATCATCCACAACAATAGTGACCGGAACCTTTAGCCCTTTCAAGTCTTCTGTCTGCCTGTTGATTTCTTGGACAATCTGATACAAATTAGCCCCGGTCGGCCCTAGGATTGGGGCGATGGGGGGTCCGGCTGATGCTTTTCCGCCTTCTACGAGGGCTTCACAGACGACTTTGCCCATTGGTGGTGTCTCCTCTTGTATGGATTCAGCTCCTTGAACTTGAGGCAGTTTTTAAATGTTCTGCTGCTACGCGGAGAAAATCACTCTTTGTGACGAATGTAGTAGATACCGAAGAAGAGTATGCTGAGGAAAAATGCGAGGTGGGTGAGGGCGTAACCAATGATGATGGGTAAGATGAAGGTAGGTCCAAGAAAGATGAGGGCAAGGACCATAAGGGAATTTGACAAGACGAGGCCCGCAAAGAGGATGAGAATGATCCATGTCTCTTTTGAGAGCCGTTGGGATGGCGGTTTGTGTTCATTCATTTGCTTTCATATACCTGTTGAGTTCTTTTCTGAAAATAAGGATACGAGTCAATTAATTGCTTTGGTACGAGCTTAGGTTTGAGAAACCTTTCACCGAGAATACGTCGTTAGAGTTTAAGGAGGTCTTCTTCCTCTTCCTCTTCGAGTTCTTCGGTGGGACGTCGTTCGACGATGCGGAGGAAGTCGGCGTGGACCTTCACCGGGATGGGTGAGGGGGCCTCGAAGAGTTCGAGGGTGATTTCATCCTTGGAGGTGTCGATGCGCATGACGCGGGCTCGTTCTCCTTTGAAGGGTCCGCCGGTGATTTCGACGATGGCGCCAATTTCGAGGTCTTCGGTGGGGGGTCGTGGGACGAGGATGTGTTCGATTTCGTCGATTAGGATTTTGCCGGGGATGATACCTTTGATGTGGGGGATTCCGGCGATGGCGAGTTCGACTTCGCGGGGGCTGCGTGCTTCGATGAAGATGTACCCCTTTAGGGGTTCGGGGACGAGAATGGCTTTGAGGTCGACTTGCCGTTTGCTAACTCGACCTGAGATGACGTGGGCAATACCCTTCTCTTGTCCGATGGTAGTTCTCACGATGTAGATGTTGGTGGTTTCTTCCGCCATTCAGTGCACCTCCCTAGTCGAGCATTCCTCAGTGTTGGACCTTAACCGCCAAAGGCGGTGGTGACGACGGTCATGATGAGGCGAATGATGTAGCCAACGGCTCCGACGACGAAAAGACCGAGCATACTAAGTTTGAACTGCATCCAGATTTCGTTTCGGGATGGTCGTTGGGACAGCTGGACGATGCGCTTTGTGTTTTCCCAGAATTCTGTTAGGCGCTCTGACATGTTTTTCACCTGAATTCAACTAGAGGTCTTGGGCAGTCTCATCTTTCCTCTCTTAATAAGTCTTTTCGCATTCGCACATCAACCTATGATTATTCGGGCGATTGCCGAATGAGATTGTGGATCCGTTCGACCTGTAATCCCAAGGATTCAGCGATATGGGCGACCTGCTCTCGTTGGTTTCTCTTCATCCCCTTCCAGTCCAAAGCAGCATAGATGGGTTTGGGAGAGCTTCGTTCGATAGCATGACTCACAAGCGATTCAGACAGGATATCCAAGTGATATTTGGGAACGATATGAGAGACTGCATAGTCCGTTTCAAGATTTAGCCGTGTAAACCCCGGACAGTAATGGGGACCGCCAAAACCCAAAACTGGTGGATAGGGTGTCGAGTAACGCTTAGCAACTGAAACGATGGTGCGTGCAACAATCTCTGCAGCAATGGGATTTTGCCATTCTTGTTCAGTGCTGCCAATCTCAATATAGAGAACCGGCGTGGCATCAATGAAAGGACCATGATGAGTGGCTTCTAGCCCACATGCCCAGTCGTGAAGTCCTAACCGTTGTCGCTCGGAGTTAAGGGTGTGTAATGCGACTTTCATGGCTGATGGTGGTGCGATGCACAGGGTGGAAGCTTTTCCTCCCAAGTCGGCATCAGCCCAATTGCCAGGAATATGGGTAAGGAGCGCTGGTTGGAAAGCGGCGGATTTATGGCGGGAAGCAAAAAT
>JBHLMI010000010.1:0-77903 GCA_048938295.1 Promethearchaeota archaeon | reverse complement strand
TAGGAGAGCATCCCATAGAGATAGTTTTTTACTAAGAGAAAACCCTCAGTTTATCAAATAGCTCAACGAGGCTCCAGATTTGAGTAAAGAAAAGAGTTGGAAACGGGAACTCATCGAAGATGTCATCGTAATTGTTCTTGTACTGATCTGTATTTGGGGGACCGGAATTGGCCTGCAATTCTATCTACAAACGCCTTCCCCTTTACTCGCCGTAGAATCAGAGTCCATGGAACCAACTCTATACCGCGGAGATCTTGTTATCGTTCGAGCCGTCGACCCCACAACGCTTCAAGTCGGGGATATTGTAATATACAACACTACATCCCTCGGATTTGATACTCCTATTGTACATCGAATTATTGATATCGTCAATCTATCTGGTCAACTATTTTTCTTCTTTAAGGGTGATAATAATCCAGGACCAGACCCATGGAATCGGACAGCAAATGATATCATTGCGAAGGTAATTGGAAGCGTTCGCTACCTTGGATTCGTCACGCTTCTTCTCATCTCACCGTATGGATTGACGTCGATCATTGTTTTAATCGTGATTTTCATCATCACGTCACTCTTGTGTGATAATCTTGCCCCTCGAAAGCGGGATGAAGAACTCGAAAACCGAGAGTAAGTAGAACTGAAGTAGCCAGATACTTTTTAACCATATTTCTGAATGTCTATGATGTTCACGCGTCTATTACAAAGTAGTTCCTGGGAAGACAGACACAGGACGCGTAGCGTGTAGGCGATAAAAATGACGACAGTTGTGACTTTTGAGTCAATATCCCCAGCCGATTTCTTCTATCGCAACCGGTCAATCGCTGGGTTTGATAATAATATGCGAGCCTTGTACACGGCCGTCCGCGAACTCGTTGAGAATTCACTCGACGCCTGCGAGGATGGAGGATTTCTCCCAACAATTGATGTTAAACTGAAGGAAGTCGCACCCGATTGGTATAATTTACGTGTCGAGGATAATGGGATTGGTGTGCCCCGAGACCATATTCTTCCCGCCTTTGGTCAAATCCTTTACGGGTCAAAATATGAGCACAAACAAGCGCGAGGACGGTTTGGCCTAGGAGGAAAGATGGCTTTTCTCTATGGACAAATCACCACAAGTGAGCCATTGCATGTGACTTCTGCCCCTGTGGGTGGCGACCATGTCTTTGAAGTCATGCTCCGACAGGATATTGAAGAAAACAAACCAGAACTCATGAAATGGGAACGCCGTAAGAATCGAAACGATGAGCATGGGTGTACCCTAGAATTTATCCTAGAGGGGAACTGGCGCACAGCTAAGCGGTATATATTGGATTACATTGAACAAACCGCCCTCATAACGCCTTATGCCACCTTAACCTTCACTGAGCCCGATGGAACGGCGCATAAATACAAACGAACGGTAAAGTCATTACCACCACCCCCACAGTCGGTTAATCCCCATCCAAAGGGAATGGATATCGAACAACTTTCACGTGTAGTCGAAGAAACCAAGACTAGAGATATGGTGACGTTCCTAAAAACCCATTTTCACCGAGTAGGACCGAAAACCGCCAAAGCATTTCTGAAAACCATTAACATGCCATTTTCACAGGATCCACGAGGACTCAAACCCAATGACTTAGTTAAAATCGCTCGGGGCTTTGAGACTTTTGAAAAATGGTTACCACCAGATGCGCGAGTCCTTTCACCCCTAGGTACGAAATTGTTAGAAATGGGTATTCATTCAACACTCAACCCCGAATTTGTCCAAGTAACCCAACGCCCGCCAAATAGTTACGGAGGCCATCCTTTCATCGTCGAATGCGGTCTGGCTTATGGCGGTGATGTACCCCCAAAAGAATCGATACTCATCTATCGATTTGCCAATCGGATTCCTTTGATTTTTGATGAATACAAGGATGTGGCTGCTAAAGTTATCCGTGCTATTCCTTGGTCGCGGTATCGGATAAGACCAGGAATGCCTATCGCGGCTTTTGTCGCCGTTGTGAGCACCAAAATTCCTTTCAAAACTGCCGGGAAAGAATTCATCGCAGACCTTACCGAGTTAGAGCACGATATTCGTATGGGATTAATGGAATGTGCCCGGAGCCTTAAGGGTCATTTACGCCAGAAAGAAAAGGTTCAGCGTGAACGCGTACGAGCTAGCGTCTATGAAAAATATCTTCCCATAATCGCCCGTGATATTGCTGCCTTAGCAGGAAAACGAAAGGTTCCTGACACGAAAGCATTGGTGGAAAGCGCTTTGACGATTAAACTTGAAACAGAAGAAGAAACAGAGGAAGAAGAGCTGCCTGTAGAAGAGGGGCTTTTAGAAGAAGCGCCGCCGGATGTAGAAAACCCAGATGATTTCGAGGGCGAGGAGGATTATTAGACACGGAGAGATGGAAAATGACTGAAGTAACACCTGACTTAATTCTCAAACAACTTTCACGGCGATGGAAAGCTACAAGACGTCTAACAAAAGCACTGAAAATTGATTCAGGAAAGCTTCGACGACTCCTGAAGAAGATGGAAGAAGAAGGACTAATTGAGTCTCGGAAGGCTGGAGGACAGCTTGAGTGGCGATTGGCTAAGGGAGAAGCAAAACGAATCAGCCAAATCAAAAAGGAACCTAAAGCGTTCAAAGAAGAACAAAAGACCTCAGACCAAATACGTTTAGATCTTCAGGGCCTTGGCCAAACCTTATACCGAACTCTCTCAAAGGGAGAATTTCCAGAGATTGAGCTACCAAGCCGCAGTACAGGGAATATCCGATTTGATCAAGAGTTAGGTCAATATGTGCTGGCAGGGAAAACGGTTACGCGGTCAACTAAGAACGTGGGCCAAATTCGTAGTTTTAGTCAGTTCGTATGGGTGATGCGATTTCTAAAGGAGCTCTTATCGGAAGGGAAATCAAGCACGCTCCGAGACATCTATTATCAATCATTTGGATTTGGCGTGAAATTTGCTCAACAGAGTGAAAGCGATACCACCATTACCGATGTCGAAGCAAAAATGAAGGCACCTCGGGAATCATTTCGAGTGTTTCCTGAAGAACGCGCTGCCATTTACGGGGATCTTACCATCGAGTATACTGCTCCTGCAAAATATGCGGGTAAGCGTGTCAATTGTACAGATCATCCCGATGGTCTCATGATTGGCCCATATATGACGTCTGCAAAATTCATCGGATGCAAGGCCAAGAAAGTAATTGCAATCGAATCTGGTGGGATGTTTACACGATTCGTCGAAGACGGCGTACACGAAACAGAAAATGCCCTTTTAATTCACACCGCAGGTCAAGCACCCCGAAGTGTTCGACGAACGATTCGCCGCCTCCGGTATGAATTGAATCTTCCCACGTATTTGTTTGTCGACGCAGATCCGTGGGGTGCTCATATCGCTATGGTCATCATTTCCGGAAGTGCTTCAGCAGCGCACTTACGTGGGTTAGCGACACCGGATGCCGTTTGGATGGGCGTATGGGCTTCAGATATTCAACAATACGATCTTCCCAGTGACGCGTTTACTGACACTGATAAGAAACGCACGCAGGATCTGTTGAAAGACCCACGTTATCAAACCAAGTTTTGGCAAAAGGAATTGCAATTATTCCTGAAGAATGAGAGAAAAGCCGAACAACAGGCATTTAGTCGTTATGGCTTAAGCTTTGTCACGGAGGAATATCTGCCACAAAAATTCAAGGAAATTAAAAAGCTCCAAAGCCAAGGCATCCTCTAAGCCCCCCAGGGACTTCAAAGTGTGCTAATTGTTAAGGCAGAATTCTTATTTAGAGCGATGTAGCCATTCTAACGTCGAAGACTTTTAGAGGTAACTGTGGTGACAGAAGTTAGTTTTCCTTATGGATCAAACCAAGTTCGTCTCACAATACCGGATAAGAATTATCTTGGGTTATTAGATGCACAACCAGTTGAAGGCGTTTCGGATCCGATTAAGACGGTGAAAGAGGCCATTCTGAATCCAATTGGTTCCCCACATTTAGGTGATATCGCTCAGCCTGGACAGTCTGTGGCTATTGTGGTAGATGATCATACCCGGGGGCTTCCCTGTCATATCCTGATTAATCCCCTCCTAGAGCAACTGCAAACAGCAGGCATCAAAGAGAAGGATGTAACGATTATTTTTGGGACAGGAACTCACAGGGCAACAACACCTGAAGAACAAGAAAATCTTC
The DNA here is from genome assembly GCA_048938295.1 of Promethearchaeota archaeon. Lineage (GTDB taxonomy): Archaea > Asgardarchaeota > Hermodarchaeia > Hermodarchaeales > Hermodarchaeaceae > Hermodarchaeum. The sequence goes on along the minus strand of JBHLMI010000010.1, from coordinate 73,729 downwards.
TCTGCGATGTTGCATGCCAAACCCATAAGGTTGCGGTTCATAATTGCGATGCTGATGATTTGGTTCATGTTGGGACGACATCCTTTGGTACTGAAGTTGAAATAAACCGAATTTTTCACGAGGCAGATTTACACTTACTCACTGGGGACATTGGCTACCACTACTACGCTGGTTTTGGTGGTGGTCGAAAAAGCGTGTTACCCGCAATAAGTGGACGAGTAACAATTAACAAAAACCACGGAATGCTTACACATGAAAAGGCTTCAACCGGAAACCTCGAGGGCAACCCCATCCACCTTGATATGACGGAGGCAGCTAGACTTGCTCGAACAGATTTCATTGTGAATTTTGTACGAAATACACATAAAGAAATCGTCGCAGCCTATGCTGGTGATCTTGAACAGGCATTTCTAAAGGGAGTCCAGTTTGCTGATTCGATGGGCCGTGTGCCAATCAAAGAGAAAGCCGACATCGTGATCACCAGTTGTGGATATCCCAAGGACATCAATTTATATCAAGGTGCTAAGGCGATGGTGCATGCTCTTGGCGCTGTACGGGATGGAGGGATCCTTATTGCCCTCCTCGAATGCCGCGAAGGGATTGGAAATCAAGTCTTTGAGGACTGGGCCCACAAATATCCCTCTTTTGATGCTCTCAGCCATCAGATTAAGACCAATTTCATCATGGGCGGTCACAAAATCTTCTATATGGCACAAGGAGCAGAACGCGTTCAGCAGTATTTGATCTCAAGTCTTGACCCCAAGATGTTAGAAGAGTATTATTACGTAACCCCATTCAAGACCGTCAAGGAAGCACTGAACGCAGCTTTTAAGCAAGTTGGGCAAGATTCCACCGTTTGGGCTATGCCCCATGGTACAGATGTTCTCCCATCCACTTAGCAGCACCAATTTTTCCTAGCATGAATGGGAGAGAGTTAAGGGAAGGGAAGAAGGGCGCCTATGGTGAGTGGTGGGAGAAGTAAGATAACCATTACATAAGACAAGGGGCCAATAATCATTCGCCATTTGCTTACTGGTGAGACATCGTCTACGGGTCCAGGATGACGCCCTGCGAAGAGAAAGAAGGCAATCAATGCCATGAACCAATAGCCGAAGATGAATAGAAGGAAGATGCCAACGAAGGAGACCAGGCGGTGGTACCTTGGACCGACCAAGGCCCGTGAAACATGACCTCCGTCAAGTTGACCAATGGGAAAGTAATTCAGGGCAGTGATGAGGAAACCCACCCATCCAGCAAAGGCAACGGGATGAATATAAGCTGTATAACCTGCAGGAATTCCAAAGGTGATTACTCCCCAGATTAAATCGAATAAGAGGGGGGTAGGAAGTGAGCTGGAAGTAAGTCCGATTGAATTCAAAAAAGCAGACAGTTGGGCAAATTCTGCTGGGCTGAGTACAGGACTCATAAGTAGCCCAACCACCACGACAATCACTGAAACGACAAATCCAACGAGAGGACCGCTGATTCCGAGATCGAAGAGACTATCACGGGTTGGTGGCGGTGAGCGTTGAACAATCAGGGCTCCAAAGGTTCCGTAGTAAAATCCGGGGATGAAGTAGGGTAGCGATGCTTCGACGTTGTGATAACGGCTAGCACCAACATGTCCAAATTCATGCAGTCCTATGATTGCGAGAATAGCAATGGTATATGCAACCATGACAAGAAACGGGTTGTAAATGACTCCGAAAATATTGACATAGATGTACACGAACGCCGGATTCGTTGCAAAAAACCAACCAGCGAAAAGAACAGTAATTAGGGTAGCAACAAATAGAATGATGTTCATCGTGTAACTGCTTGCTTTACGAGGGGGTGGTGCTGGAATGAGTTTAATGACGGTGCTTTTTTCGCCAGTGCCTTCGAAGAGCTCGACTTTGCGTATTACGGCTAGTAGATTGTGGGATCGGAGTCGTTCAGTAAGGCGATGAGATCTATCTTTTATTTTTGAGTCGACTTCAACTACAAAAATGGGTAAATTATCATTGGGATCAATGTAGGCGTAGTTGATGACGAACTCTTCCTTTACGATATCTCGAAGTCTAAGGAGATAGGAATCAGCAATGGATGGACCTCCTCTTGAATCCGAGGTTACGGTCCCAATTCTCGATTCCTCAGGTTCAGGTGTTTCTTCATCAAACAAAGACAGTCACCGCAAACTCTAGGCACGCCTGAGAACCAGTACACAAAAAGCTTTCCAAATGGTTAGGCGGTGAATTTTTAATCACCAATAGTAATGGCTTTACTAGCTGATTTCATTGACTGAACTCCAAGGCTTTGTGGTACGAAAAGCAGAACCAAAGGATATCCCAGTGGTCATGCGGATTAATCTCGATACTCTCCCTGAGAATTATCCCGAGTACTTTTTTCGCCAAATCCAAGATCGATATCCTGAAGCCTTTTTTGTCGCTGAAACAGAGGGAAAAGTTGTCGGGTATATTATGTGCCGAATGGAAGGAGGCGTTTCCAATTTTGGGATGCGGTGGGTTCGTCGAGGTCATATTGTGAGTGTTGCCGTTCAGCAAGAATATCGACGGCAAAAACTCGCATCAGAGCTCATTAAGCAGTCCATGAAAGCCTTGGAAACAATTTATGCAGCAAAGGAAGTCATCTTGGAAGTTCGTATAACCAACGAACCTGCAATTAAATTGTATGATAAACTCGGTTTCAAGCGAATCCGGACTCTACGAACCTATTATCGAAATGGTGAAGATGCGCAATTGATGGCTATTACTCTTCACTGACACCCGGTCTTAAAAGTAGTAGAACAGACCTTTATCTAAAGGTTTCATTAATGTATTACCAATACAAGAGGAGGAAGATAGCCTTTGAAGTTGAAAGCAAGAATTGTTGATGTGGATACAGGCGGTGTCCACAAAATCTTACTCAACCCCGTTGACATTACCCAGTTAGCAATGTTTGCGGGTGAACGCGTCCTGCTCAAACACAAAAAGTCGGAAACAGTCGCGATAGCCGATTCCACCTCGCTCGTTGATTTGGGACAGGTCGGAATCTTAAATGAGGTTCAGCGGGAATTACATGTTAAGGAGGGTGACTTAATAGAGGTTAATAGCGAGGTTAAAACCACTTCCATCAAAGCTATTCGAAAAAAGATGGATGGATTGACTTTATCAGAAGAAGAAATTCAAGCCATCGTGGAGGACCTTGTATCAGGTCGTCTGACTGATATCGATACTGCGGCATTTTTAGTTTCTGAACACATCCTCGGATTAAACTTGGAAGAAACGGTCCATTTGACTCGTGCTATGGCAGAAGAAGGTAAACAGCTCGACTTTGGGACAAATGTGTTTGACAAACACAGCATCGGGGGGGTTCCAGGAAATAAGGTGTCACTGATTATCGTACCTATTGTCGCGGCTGCAGGGCTCTTAATTCCCAAAACAAGTAGTCGCGCGATAACTAGCCCCAGTGGAACGGCTGATACCATGGAGGTGCTTGCTGATGTTGAATTTAGTGTCGAGGAATTACAGAAAATTGTAAAAAACACAAAAGCCGCCATTGTATGGGGTGGGTCCTTGAATCTAGCCCCTGCTGATGATCTTTTTATTCACGTCGAGCACCCACTGCAAATTGATCCTCGTCCTCAAATGATTGCTTCAATCATAGCAAAGAAACTCTCCACTGGAGTACAGCATTTGGTCTTGGATATCCCAACTGGGGAAGGGTGTAAAGTGACCACCATGGAAGAAGCTAGAAAATTAAGTCGCGACTTCATCACCGTAGGAACTGAGCTGGGAATTAATGTCCATTGCGCTATGACCTATGGTAGTCAACCTGTCGGACATGCTATTGGTCCAGCACTCGAGGCTAAGGAAGCGTTAGAAACCCTCATGGGTGGAGGACCAACTAGCTTAATCGAGAAATCCACAGGGTTAGCCGGTATTCTTCTTGAAATGGGGGGTCTGGCTCCACGAGGAGCTGGTCGAAAATTAGCAAAAGATATTCTAGCCTCTGGCAAGGCTCTTGAGAAAATGCGCCTAATCATTGAAGCTCAAAATGGGAAAGCGAGTATCGGACCATCAGAGATTCCCATTGGAACTCACACCTCTATCCTTCGAGCGCCCACTGATGGATACGTCGCAACTCTTCAAAACCGAGCTTTGGTGCGAATCGCTAGAGCTGCAGGTACGCCCAAATTTCACGGCGCGGGTCTCTACTTACATGCCAAGGTAGGCTCTCGCGTAAGGGAGGGAGACCCAGTTATAACAATCTATGCGGAATCTGAAGGAAAACTTAGCGATGCTATTGATGTTGCCAAAAGCTTAATGCCTTTTACCGTAGAGGGAATGCTACTCCGTACAGTGACTGATACAGAACAATACTCCCATTGAGCTGGTCCCTTTGACAGACACTGATAACAAGGATGGGGATTCCCATATTCTAACGAGTGAACCAACGGTTCACAAAGCCTTTCACATCTCCCGTCTAGAAGGAATCGTGGCACTCGTTCTTTTCATCTTTTTCCTCCTCTCGCTTTTCGTATTCCAAAACGTTTTGATTCTAATCATCGGGACTATGGCCATTGCTGTCTGGTTAACATTTCGGGCCTCACATCTCGCCATTGATGGATTAGAATCGGTAGGAGCCATCGCTGGTTTAAGCGCTTATTTCATCGGAGTGCTCTCATCCCTCGCATCCAATACACCTGAAGCTGTGGTTAGTGCCTTCACAGCCTGGTCTGGCTACACCCAAGGAAATCCCGAGTTGGTCGAAATTGCAGTATTAAGCGTGGTAATGGCTGCAGGATTTAATATCCTACTCCTCGGGATTGTAGTGGTCTTTTCGACACGGAAAACAGGAGTTGTAAAGGTTCCACGTGAAGTTGTTGAAGATGATGCAGATTTAATTAGTTGGACCATCGTTGTAATGGCACTGCTCTTCTCTTTTGCCATCTTATTCTATATCGATCATCTCATTCACGGAGTGGTTCCAGGGCTTGTGTTCCTACCTTCAGCCCTAGCACTTCTAATGGTTTTATCCTACGTATTGTATGCAATCTATGCTGTGAAAAAGCCACACACGATGGATAAAGCACGTCCTAAAGCCCGCCATACGAAACGTATGTCAGCTATTGTAGCAATTATAGGTTTCATAGGCATTTTCATTGCAGGTTATCTGTTGGCATCAGCCGTGGAATTGACCTTCGAATTTATTCCATGGAGCGGACTTGGCATTATCGAACCCCAGCGTATTGCCATTATGGCCTTGATCATTGGCGCTGTGGGTGCTCTACCAGAACATGGTATAGCCTTAATTGCTGCTGGCAAAGGCAAAGCCGACATAGCGATTGGCAACACATTGGGTGGAACCACACAGGTATTGCTCCTTATCGTAGGTGGAGTGGCGATGTTCCTTCCCCTTCCACTTGACGTAGCTGTCCTTCTTCAATTTGCCACTGCCGCAGGATCGTTATGGTTCTTGAAACGAGCACTCACAGATGACCAAAAAGTGGACATTTACGAGGGAGCGATGATAATACTGATGCAAATGTTCGTCTTCATCCTCGTATTGATACCCATTTGAGAGAACCGCAGCTTCAACCTATATCCCGATTATCCCAACAAACTCTTTTAGGTTCAAAAAAAGGTCTAAGATTAGCTCTAAGCTGAAATCTGGTTGAAAAGCCATGTCATTTGAAAATATGGAAGGACTAGTGGTTCAAATGCCCGCCACCATTCTTAGCCAACTCGGCTTAGTAGCTCCTTCCGTTCTAACCCCAGGCATCAATTTATCCATCTTTACACCCACAGAACGAGTAGTCTTAGTCAACTTAGACAACTTCGGGTTATTGGAAGTTGTCCTTCACAAGCCTCAGTTTTTGCTCAAAGAAGCTAACCTGCTCTTGACACTGGATACAAAAAACGGGTATGCAGCCAATGTCATTAAAGAGCTCATCCATGGGAATCAGCCAGATGGTTTCAACCTATTCTCATTTCTCATTCACCAAGGAAAGTCCGCTGTTTGTGTAGACCGCGAAGCTCAGCGAGAGAACGCAGGTCAAGCGACTTTCCATTCAGCAGATACTGACATGAGGACTTATATCGAAACAGCAAAACGACTGAATCGTTCAGATTTGCTATACATCCATTTTCTCGACTTTGACACGCTCTACAGAGAACATACCAGTCGTCCACCAATAGAATTAGCCCAAAAACTATTGCACCGAACAGACCGATGGCTGCTCGGATTTTACAAACAAGCCCGAGCCAATACACTTTTTCTTATCCTCGGTAATCAGGGTCAGCGTGATTATGGTTTGAAATATGAAGGCAAATATCAAAGCTGGGCTGCCGCAAATGTGCCCATATGCCTTGTCATATACAAACCAACAGGAGAATAACTAACAATGGACCCTGAATCCGAGAAGGATACAAAATCAGAAGAGGAACCAAGAGAGCCTTTAGATCAAATCGCTACTATTTTGTTCCTCGTATTTGGCTGCGCCCTAGGGTATTTGATAATTGCCTACAGCTATGGACTATACCCCTTTGTTGTGATAGATCTGATTCAATCCCTACTCCCAACCTGGGAAGCAGTGATCACCTTCGTTGCCATCCTCATCATCATGTTTGTTAGCCTAATCGGTGGACTTCTTCGAATGCGTTATTCGATTTATCTAGTCGCCACCGTTGCATTGATTGCCATCTTCGTGATCTTATTTTACGCCTTACTAGCAATCAGTCAGCTCATTGTTCCGTTACCACCCTGATCCACACGGGATAAGTCTATAAGCAAAAGAAGCCATTCGAAACATACCATTGGAGACATCTGGTTATGACCATTATCGACTTGCTAGAAACGGCAACTATTCGATTTCTTCTCTTTGGTGGCAAAGGCGGGGTTGGAAAAACTAGCAGTGCAGCGGCTTCAGCACTTTGGGCCGCTGAACATGGCCGAGAAACCATCGTCATTAGCACTGATCCAGCTCACAGTCTAGGAGATTGCTTTGCTCAAGATATCAGCGGTGGAGACGTCATTCCCATTAAAGGTGTGAAGAATCTTTTTGGAATGGAAATTAATCCACAAAAAGCGTATGAGCAATACAAACAGACAGCACAACAAGCGGAGACTAGTGATATGGGGGGAATGGGAGATATGATGGGCCTTGAAGATTTGACGGACATGTCTGCTCCCGGATCAGATGAAGCCCTTGCGTTCTCCAAGGTGCTGGAATTTATCCACGAGTGTGACTATGATTTGGTCGTCTTTGACACTGCACCAACAGGGCACACCCTTCGTCTATTAGGCCTACCAGAAATGCTCGACAGTTTCTTCGGGAAGCTTATCAAATTCCGAATGCGCTTCAGTAGTATGTTTGGACGATTAAAATCACTATTTGGGCGTGGCGACTCAAAGGAAGAAGACAATTCCTTGGAAAAGCTTGAAAATCTGAAAGCCGCCATCAACGAAGCCCGTGTTGAGCTCACTGACCCGACACGGACTAGCTTCGTCATTATTATGATACCTGAAGCCATGGCAGTATCGGAAACCGAACGGCTCCTACAAACTCTGTATGAATACCAGATTCCCAGCAGCTACATCATCGTGAACATGGTGTTTCCGGATATCCCGGAGTGTAGTTTCTGCAAAGCGCGAAAAACAATGCAAACCCAATATCTCAACCAAATACACGATATCTATGACGACTTTACCATTACTGAGGTGCCGTTATTTCAAGATGAGATTCGTGGGATTCCAGCCCTAACCCACTTGGCAAACTTCCTAACAACCGGATTACTTCCAGAGAGAGATGACAAACCTTGAAGAAGAAACAGCAAAATCTACTCTTTGCAATAATTCTAATCATACTAATCTTAGGTAGCGTGATTGTTGGAGTTCTTCTTCTTAGTCTACCATTTATCTTGCCTTAATTCAGACTAGAACTAAGCAAGATTTATTAAGCGATAAGAGATGCCGTTTAGCAGTCACATACTTTTCGAGGTGCCCAAGATAACATTTCGATGTGCTAAATGCGGAAAAACCCTCTCATGCCCCTATTGCCAGACGCCAGTTCCCTCAATGCCACCCAGCAACCGCTGCCCCCACTGTGGCAAACCCTTCGCAACCACACTACCATCTAGTAAGTGTCCGTTTTGCGGAGCGCGCATCATGTATAAGGAGCGTCCGCAGATTATCAAAAAGTTGACTGCAAGGTAACCGCTCGTCATAATTTATCCCGGGACTTTTATTCAAGGCTTATGGTTCCTACAAGCTATTGCGTAAGCTTTTATAAGGTAAAACCTGGATACCCCATAGTACCATAATTCTATGAGGTAAATAATGTCAGAAATTTGTCCGATTTGCAGTTTGCCCAAAGATATTTGTCGCTGCCAAGAGTTGGCAAAAACCGAGCAACGAATAAAAGTAAGCGTTGAAAGACGTAAATGGGGACGGGAAGTCACCCTTATTGAAGGCATTAACAGTCGAGATATTTCGCTTTCCGAACTCGTCACAAAATTGAAAATGAAATGTGCGTGCGGAGGGAGTGCAAAAGATGGGGTTATTGTTCTTCAAGGTGACCACCGCTACAACATCAAGGACATCCTAGCGAATCTAGGATTCCCCTCCGATAATATCGACATCGCATAGCACGGTTTTATCATAGGCTAACCAATGAGGGCCTAACATAAGCCCTCAGGCAGACAAATACTAGGTATACGAAGAAGCGCCTTCCCCCCTTTTCAGATAGGAAAGCTTTTTGTGGGAGGGCTTGTTTCAACATTCCCTCGTGCCGGGGCACCGTGCCGGGATTATGCCAGTGTATCTCCACTGGCTCCCGAAGGTGTAAACTGGTATTTACCCAGGCGCAATGGTAGCATTGAAGCCTGTGGACTCCCATTTTAAAAGATGGGATGCAGAAAGCTTTAGGTCGGGGTTCGAATCCCTGTCCCGGCACCATTTTTCACTACCTATGTGAATAATAGTGGGCGGTACAATATTGAGTTGGTGACGATGAAACGTGGAAAAAACCTTGCAGTGGGCGGATTTCGGGATTTCTACCCGGAACTCTATCAGCAGATTGATCGGATACTTCAAGCCTTTCGTGAAATTCCGAAATTGTTCGGCTACATCGAATATGAATGCCCAACAGTTGAACCCTTAGAATTGTACGAGCTCAAGTCCGGACCATCCCTGGTTGAGGAGACCTTCAAAGTTACTGACCGGAAGAAACGGAGATTAGTCCTCCGTCCGGAAACCACCCCTTCGCTGGCCCGTATGCTTGCTGCCCAACAACAGTATTATCCGCGCCCTATCCGGTGGTTCTCGATTTCACGTGTCTTTCGAGATGAGACACAACAACGAGGCCGGGTCAAAGAATTTTGGCAATTGAATGTCGACATCTTGGGCACTGAGGATATCGCCGCTGATGCAGAGGTCATTAACGTACTCGCTGCAATTATTTTGAGCCTGAATTTTGCGCCAACCGATTTTGTCATCCGCATCAATGACCGCCGTTTGGTTCAAAGCTTCATCGAATCCTTAAGGCTCACTAACTACATCGACATTATCCGTGTCTTAGACCGGCAGGAAAAAGTCTTACAGGAGGCTATTGTAGACCAACTGATAAAAGGCGGTACCCCAGCGAAAAAAGCCGAGGAAATCGCGCTCAATCTCCGACATTACTTCATTGGAAAACAAAAGGAAGAGCCCAAACTTTCCCCTTCAAAACTGATCGGCACACTCCGAGCCAATCTTCCGCAACTCCAACGTAACGCGTTGATTAAGTCACTTAGAAAAGCCGGAGTAGGCTTACAAGCGGCAGAGCAACTTACAGAATTCTCTGCTATTCGGGGAACCCCAAACGAGTTCATTCAAGGAATGGAACAGCTTTCCTTAGATAAAGCTACACAAAAGGCCCTAGACCCTCTACGCCAACTAGCGACTCAGTTAGAGGATTTAGGGATCACCGATGTGTGTGAATTTGATGCTGGAATAGCACGGGGGCTAGATTACTATACGGGTATTGTCTTTGAAGCTTGGGATCGAAGCAGTGGACTACCCCGAGCCATTGCAGGGGGAGGACGATACGATGATCTAGTTGGTGTCTTTGAGGGGCAACGCCTGCCAGGAACTGGATTTGGTTTCGGTGAGACGGTGATATTGGAGCTGGCAGAGGAAATGAACCTGCTTCCACCACCTGACCCCCCAGCCTATGTCTACATCGCCGCTGTTTCGAAGAAGCAATTGCGTGCCTGTCGTGAAATCGCCTCACAACTCCGAAAGGCAGGAATTCGAACTATTTTCAACGGTTTTTCATGGTCACTGACAAAACAACTAGATGACGCAGGAAAACGGCAGATTCCCCTTGTAGTCATCGTTGGACCACGAGAACTGGAGAAGAAATCCGTGAATGTCCGTGACATGAAAACCGGTGAAGAAAATCCAATCAAAATCAGCAAACTAGCAGATTTCATTAAGAAAGCGCTGCTGGTTCATTGATTTGGTGTTAACCGTCATAGCTAGTTCCTTTATACGCATCGTTGGTCAAGAGAAGCGCTTTAATAATAGTAGGATATTTTATCCTACGAGGCGTCTGTGCTTGAAAAAATTTGTCATTTTTGGATTACTCATCTTCTCATTATGCCCTCTGATAGCCATCACCAATGTTCATTTGACCTCTTCCACAAACATAGAGAACCAGCGTATTTTTGCCTTAGATATCGAGCAGACCATCGATTACGGCAACTTAACGCAACATGTATTATACAACCTAGCAGGCGTGACGGTGTTTGATATTCTGAACGAGACGAGCGTCGTCACTTTCACTCAATACCTCTATGGAAAATTTATCACATCAATTAATGGTGTAGAAAACAACGCCAACAATAACGGTTTCTATTGGCAATATTGGGTCAACGACGAGCTTGCCCCAGTAGCTGCAGACAATTACATATTATCCGAAGGTGACCAAATTCTTTGGAAATACTGCTCACCAGAGACTATTCCTACCGCGACACCCACGCCGGGACCTGACCTTATATTTGGCCTTGGAATCATTCTTGCGATTGGCACAATCGTGGTCTTTGCCGCCACTATCATCTATCTCAAACTACGGTGAATTCAGTTATGCGATCGAGAATAGAAGTGATGCTCAGTTTTGTATTTGTCTTATCGACTGGCCTGTTGTGTGTTCAACTGACAACAGCTCAAGGCCTCCCCTATGCATCTCAGTTGTATCCCGATGCTTTCAGCACATCCAAACTTCATTGGCGGATCACCAATGTCACAGACGAGACGGTCGAATTTGGCTTTGGGTCCGGTACCTTCTGGCACGCCCAAGCAGGTCAAGCGCTTTCGTTTGAAATTCAGGATATAGCAAACGACGAGCTGACGGGATTGTTGATAATTGGTAACCTTACCCTTCAAGCTAATAATTCACGAATAGCTGCAGAGCTTGTTTTCAGTATCTGGCCATGGTTCCCAGGATTAGTCTCGCACCTCGATTGGAATGCCGTTGACCAAGCGGCCACCGAAGCCGCTACAGGCTTTTGGATGAATGGCACTTTAGATATCCAAGAGGGGTTATCTACAAAAACGTACAAATACCATCAAGGTCCGTGGGGAAACCAGAACACCACGTTAATCTATGATATCAATTCAGGAATTCTCCTCTCAGCATATACGGAAGTCTTCTTCCAGAATGACTACCATTTAGGCATCGATTTCGTTGCTCTTACACAGAATCCTACTAGCCTGAGCATAATGCTCTTTGTGGGAGTCTTTGGAATCGTCCTCATTATAGTCTTCTTTGCAATCGTCATATCGCGCGCTCGATCGAAAAAGGGATGATTTGCTTGAAGGATAATGGAGGAGAAACCACACATCCAAGGAGCACGGTCGCAATTCGAGTCGCATTTATAGCAATATTTGCTGCGCTAGCCATTGGGGGCAACTATGCTCTGTCTGCAATCCCCAACGTCGAACTCTCCTCAGTGATGGTATTTCTTAGTGGATTCCTCTTTGGGCCAATCATCGGTGCCTTCGTCGGGTTTATTGCCATGTTGATTTACCAACTGTGGAATCCCTGGGGAGCATTCCTACCACCTATTGGATTATCTGTAATTGGATGCACCATATTCATTGGCATTGTAGGCGGTTTTCTCGGAAAATCCTTACAACGGATAGAGTATTCCGATAACCGATGGCTTCTCATCCCAGCGCTGTTTGGCGTCCTCCTTACGCTATTCTTTGACCTAGTAACCGACTTTACCTACAGTTTTACATTTGGCATACCATTCATTGTGACGATCATGACAGGGCTACCCTTCATGATAATTCATATCGCAAGTAACGCGGTCCTATTCGGTCTACTCAGTCAACCAGTAACAATAGCGGTCCACCACCTCCGACTCAGCCAGTTCCCCCAAGGTAAAAACGGAACAGAATCAAGGAGAGAATCCAACACTTATGAAGCACTGAGAGGATGATTATCTTTATGGAACTGACTAAACTCCTGAATACTGATGCACGACACGGGCCTCCTACCCAATTTCATCCCTGGCACATTCTGGCAGCATTTTATACCTTCTGCCAAACCACGACTCCTATCGGTCGATACCAGCTCAGCTCAGATCTGGGATTGGGTGGGGGCAGTATTCGTTCGCTCATCCGGTTTCTCAGGAGTCAGGGACTCATTATACCTATCAATCGACAGGGCCATCAACTTTCTACGAAAGGCAAGCAACACTGTGAGAAGCTTAGAGAAACGCTTATCGCATTCGAAGAATTACCTGAAAGCAGCTACACAATAGATGTTTACAATTATGGTTGTCACCTTCACCAACTCGCCAACTATGTTACTGACGGCATCGAACAACGAGATGCTGCCCTTCAAGCGGGCGCAAGTGGGGCATCAACCTTCATCCAAGACAAAGATCCAGCAGTCCTAGTTATGGTAAAGGAACATCGTATCCCGAAAAACGAGCTCAGAGAAGTCCTTGAACACTTTAATATCCAAGTTGGTGACGTTCTCATTATCGGATCAGGGTCAACACGAGTAGCTGCACAACTGGGCGCTTTTGCCGCCACAATCTCTTTACTTAAAAAACAAGAGCTCTAAGCACTCTGATTCAGTATTATCCTTGCCAATTCCGAGAACGCGAAATCAACATTCTTATCGTCCTTCGCACTGGTCTCAACGAACACCATCGAGTGCTCCTCTGCTTTTTTCCGTCCTTCTTCGGATTCGATTTTTTCAGCGAGGTCTGACTTGTTCGCAATGAGAACCAAAGGCACATCCCCACAACCTCGTTTCACTTCATTCAACCAATAATCAATTCGGTTGAAGGAATCAGAATTTGACCGGTCATACACTAACAGAACGCCCTTGGCTCCACGATAATAGAGCTGACGAATTGGGCCAAACCGCTCCTGACCCCCTGTGTCCCATGCCTGTAGCCTGAGAACATTCTGTCCGATGACAATATCTTTGACATGAAAAGCAACACCGATGGTGAGAATATAAGTGGGGTTGAAGATGCCTTTGACGTAGCGGACGAGGAGACTTGTTTTTCCAACAGCGGCGTCGCCGACGACGACGGCTTTGGCGATGTGGGTGTAGGGTCGTTTTGTGGCGATGGGGTGGGTGGTGCTTTCGGTAGGGTTACTCATAGGATTTCCATCACGATTTTTTCTGTTAGAGAGTAAGTTTTCATCCGCCTTTGTTCGGTGCGGATGAGGGGGCTAATGTGTTCGAAGACAAGGGAGTAGTAGGTTTGTTTGGGCAGGGTTTTACGTGTGAGCACCATTAACTCATGGAAGATGTCGAAAAGTACCTTCCGAAATTGTGTGTATTTGACTTGTTGGGGGTCAATGGATTCGTAGGTGAGGACACCAGTTTTGTCGATTTTGATACCTGTAAGAGCCGGGATTTTCTCCATTTTCGTTTCAAAGAGTTGCTGTATTTGCTTGCCATAGGTTCGGCGTGTGACATCTGTGAAAAACCGTTGGATAATGGTGTTATAGAAGAGCGTGAATACTTCAAACACGTCCATTACCTTGGCGGCAGACACGGTGGCTTCCCCCATCCACCAGGTGAGAACAAGGTCATCGATGAATTCATCAAAGCTGTTGAAGAGTTTTGTGTCAGTGGTACCATCTTCGTGGAGCTCTTCAAGTTGTTTTTTGAACATTTTCACGAATTTATTGTTGAGGATACCTAGGTATTTACGGAAACGGGCGGAACTTTCACTGACGTCGGTGATGAAGACAAGGAGTAATCCGTTTTGTTCGTCGATTTGGAAGAAGAACCGGCGGTCTTTCATGTTCACGACGTTGACGTGTTGTGCAGCTACTTGTTGGGCCATGTGTTCCATGCTGGCTAAGAATCCGGAAAGCAGGGCACTATCGACATCGGATTGAGACCACTTTCGACTATAAAGTGGAAAACCTTCGCGTAATCCGACGACATAGAAGCTGTGAACGGTCAAAGCCCTAGGACCTCTTTGTTTATCCCAACCTGTCCTAGCAGGTTCAAGTTCCTCCTCGCACTGCGTTACTAAAAATATTGTGTTCAAAATGGATTTGCGTCTCAAGTTTCTTGGATTTTGTTGCTGGGTAAAGCTGAATAGGAGAGAAGCTTTTGTCACCTTGAGGTAATGTATTCATGCACGCGCCACCAATTGAACGCATTGATTTTTCTCAAGTCAACCGTCAACAACAGCTTCAGCGACTCAAAGATACCAACTGGGATGTCATTATCATCGGTGGTGGCATTACTGGTGCGGGGGTCGCCCTAGAAGCCACCCATCGAGGTTTGACAGTAGCCTTACTTGATCAGAATGACTTCGCATCTGGAACTTCCAGTCGATCCACAAAGCTTGCCCATGGCGGCTTTCGGTATATCGCGAAACGAGAATTCGGTCTCGTACGGGAAGCGACCAATGAAAGGAACTGGCTTAGAGAAAAAGGAGTACCTCATCTGACGCGACCCACTCGATTTCTCTACCCGATATTATCAGAGGGAAAAATAGGGAACAGGGAGCTTCAGAGAAGCTGGAGCTATCGCACCGTTAGGTTTGGCGCGTTTTTGTACGACTTTCTTGGCGGATTCAGAAATAACCGGGGAGGAAAAGGTATCAAAGATGTGGAAAAAATTAAGGAGCTTGAACCTCTTTTGGAGCCTTCTCGACTTAAAGGAGCGATTACCTGGTATGATTCGAATACCGATGACGCCCGGTTGGTGATTGAAACCCTCAAGGAAGCGCTATGGACGAATAATGCGCTTGCCTTGAATTATATCCAAGTTGTAGGATTTATCCATAATTCCACAGGTCAATTGAATGGCGTGGAAGCTTTGGATGTTACTAAAATAAAAGCACCGAGTTTTCATGTTCGAGGAAAAGTAATTATCAACACCACAGGTGTTTGGGCAGATGATGTTCTAGCACTAGAGAGTGAAAACAAAGAGAGGGTGCTGCGTCCCACCAAAGGCGTTCACTTAGTCTACCACCGCAAAGATTTCCCCATCAATGATACCTTTGCCGTGAATTCAATTGATGATCGCCGGTTTTTCTTCGCTATTCGCCGAAATGAATGGGTTCTGGTTGGAACAACCGATACCGACTATTCAGGCGACCCCGGAGACGTTTATTGCACCCGCGAGGATGCCGATTATCTACGAAATACCATCAGAGTACTTTTTCCGGATGCTAAGGTCGATGATCAATACATCCATGGTTCCTTTGCAGGGCTCCGACCATTAGTAGCCGAAATTGGTAAAGCAGAAAGCGATGTCTCACGAAAGCACACCGTATTGACGCGCGAAGACGGGTTGTATAGCCTCCTTGGAGGAAAGCTCACAATATTCCGTAAAATGGCAGAAGACTTACTTCTGAATCATATTCGCAAGAACCGAGTAGCCCATAATTTACCCAAATATTCTAGAAAAAGAAACCTCACCAAAATCGCTTATGAAATTACCCTCACACAAAAGGAATGGGCAGCACACCCTGAGGTCGTAGGTTCCACGTTGCATCCATTCATCCTCAAACACCTATACCAACAATATGGACGTGGAGGATTAACAATTCTTCAAGAGATACAGAAACACCCAGAACTCACCAAACGGCTTCTTGAAGTCCCTGAATACCCAGTTGAAGTGGCGCCTTGGATAACAGCAGAAGTGGACTATGTTGTGGACCATGAGGCTCCCTTTCATTTGGAAGATGTTCTTTGCCGGCGAATGGAAGTCTGCTGGCTCGTTCGTCCTGAGTACCAAGGGCAAATCGCTTCTTCAGCCGCCAAGCGAATGGGAACAATTCTTGAGTGGACGCCCAAAACGCAGCAGACAGAGATTAAACGCTACTTAGAGTATGTCAAAAAGAACAGTTTCTTTTATGATGGAGAAATCCCAATTCCACCCTAACTCAAAGAGTGTGACTAGTTTATCTTGACCCCACAACTTTTTGAGGTTAAGACGTGGACCTAGACAAGGGCATCTGATAATGACATCGCGATCTTGGTTTCGCACAGACCGCTTATGGATTTTCATCACTATTACCCTCTTCGTTCTGGCTATTACGGCACATATACTAATTCAACTCACTGGTGGATATAGCGCCGGTTCTTATCTTGATATGGTTCCCCACTTTCTCTTCGGAAGCGCCATTTGCGCATTTCTTCTGAACTTTAATCTATCCCGATCTTGGAAAAAAGTCATCCCAATCGTTCCGCCTTTTATTCTAATCATTCTACCAGCAATTCTCTACACTTTAGCAGCAGCCTTTGCTTGGGAGATTTTCGAAGAATTCCTGTCCATCTTCTTTCCATGGGTTGGAATCTACTCGAATTTCTGGTGGAATGGCGTCCGTGATATCATCATGGGACTTCTCGGTGCGACACTCGTGGCAGGGATATACCTTTGGCACTTCCCCACCATTTTGGAAAAACAGGACATCCTTGCAAAACGGAAGCCCAAAACCCGTGACTCTGGATATATCCCTGGTAAGGCAATCGTGGCATATTGTGAAAACTGTGGTTCGGTAATTGAACCCCATTCAAAGCATTGCAGTCACTGCGGTCATAAACTTTGATTCAGTTAGAATTTCTTTAGAGCATAAGATATTCAAGGACTAACCGCGCATGTAGCCAGAGCCTGGTGAGTACCATGGATAGTAACACTGTTTATGAACACCTTCGTGAACATCTGAATAACCTACCAGTGGGTTTTCCCAAAACGGAATCAGGTGTTGAACTTCGGATTCTCAAACGCCTTTTCACTGAAGAAGAGGCTGAAATGGCCACTTACTTGACCTATATTCCTGAAACAGTTGAACAAATTGCTCAACGCCGCGAACGTGATCCGGAGGAAATCAAGCCGTTGTTGGAGCAGTTGGCAGATAAAGGATTGATTTTCCGTTCTCACAAGGGAGGAGTCACCCAATATCGGGCAGAATGGTTTGCCATTGGTATCTACGAACATCAGGTCAATAATATGACCAAGGAATTGGCTGAAGATTTCGAGCAATACATGGAAGAGGCTTTGCGAGATGAACTTGTGGCTTCCGCTGATCCACCTCAGCTTCGCGTTATTCCAGTTGCTGCGAGCCTGACTCCTTCGATGAGCGTCTTACCACATGAAGATGCCCGAGAAATCGTTAAAAAACAGAATAAAATAGCGGTGGCCCCCTGTATCTGTAAGCGTGAGAAGGAGGCGTTAGGAGAGCAGTGTGACAAACCAGAAGAAGTGTGTATGGTCTTTTCCACGGGTGCGTACTACTACATTGAAAATGGATATGGACGAGAAATTACAGTCGATGAGGCCCTCAAAATCTTGGACGAGGCTCACGATGCGGGTCTGGTTTGCAGTCCAAGCAATGATCAAAAAGGTTTTGTGATCTGCAATTGTTGCGGCTGCCACTGTGGGATTTTGACAAATCTGAAGAATCTGCCCAACCCTGCGTCTCTCGTTGCCAGCAATTATTATGCCGAAGTTGATATGGACAGCTGTACGGGATGTGAAACCTGTTTAGACCGCTGTCAAATGGATGCGATTTCTATGGAAAATGGTGTCGCACAAATTGACTTAGAGTATTGCATTGGATGCGGATTGTGCGTCTCTACCTGTCCGTCTGAAGCACTGTCATTAAAACGCAAGGATAACGTAGTTACTCCGCCGGCGAACGCCTTTGAGCTGTACACCAAAATTGGTGAAAAACGTCTATCTCGGTTAAGAGATGACTCTAACTAGTGGAAATCCTGTAGGGGTTTAACGCTACCAAGTAGATAAATAGCAGCCATAAGTTTCAGGATCTATATCCATGGACACAGGTTTTGTTCCAGGTCGTGCTCAAACTTCATATTTTCAAGTCTAGGTGAGACCTACAGGAGCGAGAAGTAATCTCGTGTATCAATATTGTTTCTATTTATCAAAGGACCATTTTTACCTTGAAGCATCATTCCGTATGTCCGCTTTCTTCCATCACATCGATCGGCCTGTGCAAACTATGGCTTAACTTCTCCAAGAAAATCGGGCACTAGGAGAAATTATGCAAATCCTTTCAAAGGGAAAAAAACGACGACATGCATGATAAAAAGAGGAAGGGAACCCCTCCCGATAGAAGGGAGAGTTCCTCATTAAGATTATTTAGTCATTTCTTGATCACGTAGTACTCGACGAAGGACCTTACCCACTGCAGAAGTTGGCAATGATTCTCGAAACTCGATAATCCTGGGTCGCTTATATCCAGCCATCCTGTCCTTTGCCCAAGCCATAATCTCTTCAGTAGTTGCTGTTTCACCCGGAGCTAAAACAACATAGGCTTTCACTGTCTCATTCGTGGGATCATCTTCACGCGGGATGCCTATCACTGCAGCCATCTGAATTTTCGGATGCTCGGTCAAAATCTCTTCTATCTCGGCAGGATATGCTTTGAAGCCTGAAACGTTGATCATGTCTTTTTTACGATCGGTGATATGAAGATAGCCTTCTTCGTCGAAGTGTCCGATGTCGCCGGTGAGGAAGAAGCGTTCACCATCGATGGTTCGCGTGACTTCTTTTGTGGCCTCAGGTTTTTCCCAATATCCCTTCATGACTTGTGGACCAGAGATGGCTACTTCTCCGTCTTCGCCAGTTTTCTTTTCTTTTGTACCGGTTTCGATGTCGACGATTTTGATTATGGTGTCGGGTATGGGAAAACCGACGGATCCAAATTTGCGGGTGCTTAATCTTGAGGGGTCAGCGCTCGCAAGGGGCGATGTTTCGGTTAGACCATAACCTTCGAAGAGCACGGCGCCGGAGGCGGCTTCAAACGCTTTTGCAGTGGCAGGAGGGAGAGGTGCTGCACCAGAACCGCATGCTTTGAGGCTGCTGAGGTCGTATTTGCTGATGTTTGGATGATAAGCCATACCCGCATAGAGAGTGGGAACAGCGTGGAGGAGGGTACCTTTGTTATCTTGCGTTTCTTTGAGTAGATCTGAGAGGGGAGGTTTACCAGCGCGTGGGTCTGGTATGCAGACACAGGCACTTTGATGATACACTGCGGCGATCATTGTGAGAGTGAGGCCGTAACTGTGGTACCAGGGTAAGGCTCCAATATAGACTTCGTTACCACAATCGAGGGGTTTGGCTTCACCGCCTCCCTTGGGTTCAAGTTTGACCCATTCGTCGTATTGCATTACATTGGCATGGAGGTTATAGTGGGTTAGCATAGCACCCTTGGGAACACCTGTGGTGCCACCGGTGTAGAGAATGAGGGCGAGGTCGTCTTTGGGTTTAATTGTGACTTTCGGGGGATTAGGTTCATAGTTAGCCATGATGTCTTTGTAGAAGGTCGTGATGTCTTCTTTGATAACTTTGCTCTTGGGTATTTTTCCGAGAAGTCCCCCAAGCGTCGCTTTAGCTTTGGGGAGGAATGGTTTGAGGCTACAAACTATGACATGTTTACAATCGGTATCTGTTATTGCATCATAGGTGAGGGGGACATAGATTGGGTGGTCTAAAACGAAGACTGCTTTAGCACCAGAATCTTTGAGTTGATGATGTAGTTCTGGTGCCTTGTATTGGGGATTGCAGGTGACACCTGCGGCGCCTGCTTTGAGTATACCGAAGAAAACAGGTGGGTAATGGGGGACATTGGGCAAAAAGACAGCGACACGGTCACCTTTCTTGATGCCTTTGCTGTGGAGGAAGTTCGCAATACGATTAGCGCTTTCCAGCACTTCGGAAAAGGTGTGAGAGACGCCAGAATAGACTGTGTATGGTCGGTCACCGCTTTCTTTCGCGGCTTTGTCAAGGATGGTGTAGAGGGGTTCATCGGGGTACTTTAGACTTTTTCTGACCTCTTTGGGCCATTTGTATTTGTGCCAGAGCATTTCTTTCATTAGTCGTCCTACACTCCATAGGAGTTGTTTATAGTAAACTACTAAGTATCGGCTATTGTGTGGTTCTAGTTGAATTACCTTTTGGCGATAGGAGAAAACGGCGACAAAAATCATCTAGGGAGTCAGTTTAAGGCTTGAATTCAAGATAGTTTTGTGAAGAAATTTCATTCTAAAGGAAATCTTTGTTACAAAAAAGAGAAAAGTGGGATCTGAGCAGAAAACTCAGACCTCAACTTTCAAGCCAAGTTCACGAACAAGTTCTTTGTAGCGATTGCGAACAGTAACTTCGGTGACTCGGCTTACTTCAGCAATTTCACGTTGGGTACGTCGTTCACCTTCTTGAATAGAGGCGATATAGAGACTGGCCGCGGCAAGACCTGTTGGGTCCTTACCGGCTGTGATGCCTTTGGAACGGGCTTGGTCGACGATTTCGGCGGCGGTGTGCTGAACATCTCCGCTAAGTTCTAACGCTTGGGCAAAGCGTGGAATGAAATCCGTGGGTGAGGCGATTGGGATACGCACCTCAAGCTCGCGAAGTAGGAGCCGATAACAACGACCGAGTTCCTTGCGGCTGATTCGACTGTGATGGGCAATTTCATCGAGGGTTCGTGGGACCTGACGGAGGCGACAGGCTGCATAAACGCATGAAGCAATCATTGCTTCAATACTTCGTCCCCGAATCAGGTGGTGTTCGATTGCACGACGATAAAGGATAGCTGCCGCTTCTTTGACTGGCCGCGGGACGCCAAGCTGGCTGGTTAACCGATCTAGTTCACTCATGGCATAAGCAAGGTTTCGATCAATGCTGGAATGAACCCGGGTTCGGATTTGCCATTTTCGGAGCCGATAGATTTGGGCTCGACGGCTAGGTGCCAGTTTTTTCCCGTAGGCGTCACGGTTGCGCCAGTCAATCATGGTGCTTAAGCCTTTGTCGTGTACGGTGTAGGTCATAGGGCTTCCCACTCGGCTGCGTTTGTCATGCTCTTCCGAGGTAAAAGCCCGCCATTCAGGTCCTTGATCAACCATATGGGCGTCAAGTACAAGTCCGCAATTCCGGCAAATGATTTCACCGCGAGTTGTGTCGCGGATGACTTCTTGTCCGCTGCAGTCGGGGCAGCGAGTTACTTGCTGAGAGGCCGTGGGCGGACTGACCCGAAGTTTTTCTTCGACAAAAGGAGCTTCTTCAACCATTACTCTTTCGACCTTCTTTCTCCGATGAAGAGGGGACATGGGCGTTGAGAGAGCTTGTTCTCTAAGAGCATCGTCCCAGTCCATTGGCGAATGCATTCAGCAACTTTTTCCATCATCCGCTGATTACGACGGAAATTGATGCTGTCATTGTGTAGATTTGTGGAATTTTTCCCCGCTTGGAGTTGCGAAACCTTTATAAGGTTCGCCAGTAGGCATCGGGCTTCCAGCCTTTTAAAGCTTTCTTCAAGCATACGTGTAAACATAATAATGTTAATGATAGCTTTGCACATATCTTCGTAGTACCCGACTAAAACCCGTTTTTTTCACAAGTTTTCACGATTTGGATAATTTAGCTTAGAAAATCTCATTTCGTGAAATTATTCGGTAGTGATTTCAATGCCATCTTTGTTTACGAGGAAGGTGTGCTCTGTTTGGGCAACTCGACTGCCTTTCGAGTCGGCGAGAACGCTATATTGGCGAAGCACCTTTTTGGTTGTGAGTTCACGGAGCCCTAGAGCTAGGCTGAGTTTAGGGACATGTTTGGTTAGATAGCGACGACTGAATGGCAGGCTTTTAAATTCCCGAGCAACAAGGCGGATGATATCTCTAGCTCCTTGTGACCGAACTGCTATGCGGGCAGGGTTTAGACTGTAGATATAATGTTGTCCAGTTTCGTGGACACTCCCGGTTCCTGTGGTGGCAAAGGTTTCTAGGGCGTATGCTTCCCCTTCTTCGAGGACAGAGCCATAGGGAACAGCGATGTTAGGCAAGCTTTTGGACCCATGAAGGACGTATTCGTCAAGTTGATGACCACTCAGATCCCGAATCGGTCGATAGCCGTAACCCCGAATAGTATCTTCAATGATTTTACCAAGGTCTTTACTGTTGGTTTTCGGTCGGATGAGGAGGAGAGCTTTTTTGAGGGACTCTTGACTGGCTTCGACAAGGGTTTTGAGTTCGGGATCAAAACTGACAGTAAAAGCTGTGTCTGCGATGTAGCCATCGATATGAACGCCAATGTCGACTTTGACCACGTCACCTTCCTGAATCATGGTCTTATCTTCTTCAGGGCTAGAATAGTGAGCGGCAACTTCATTAATCGAACAATTTGTTGGGAACCCGATGCCACCCCCTAATTCAATTATGCGTGCTTCTGCTGCTTCGCAGATATCAAGTGCGAGGGCTCCGACTTTAACCTGTGGGCGGATTTCTTCTCTGACTTGACTTGCTATCTTTCCGGCACGACGATACTTCTCTTCTGGTGTTTCCTCTTCTTCCGTGGCTTCAGTAGCTTCTTTGACAGTCTGGGGTTTTTTTTCTGGTTCCTCAACCGGTTCCGGTTCTTTTTCGGGAACATTCTTTTTGACCATGATATTCGCCACCTTAGAATGGTGCTTGTCAGTAAAGGGGAGTTTCTTTAAGGTTTATGGTCTCGAAGAGGCGGATTTTGAAGCCTTTTTCACGAAGTTCGCATTGACCAGAACAATTTTAGCTATTTTAAGACAAATAGCGAGTTGGGGTCCAAACTATGTCGGCTACTGCGAAGAATCTTCAAGATCTCCTTCGTCAAATGGAGAGTACGACACCGGGTATTGAAGCCAGTGCAATTGTTACCGCACAGGGTTTGCCCATAGTAGCGGCAATGCCACAGACCGTTAATGAGGCTATAGTGGCAGCTATGACGGCCGCGCTTCTTGGCGTTGCAGAACGCGCTTTGACAGAGATTCCCCGTGGCAAGCTTATGCAGATAACAGTTGAAGCGGAAAACGGCTATATTATTTTGAAAGGCGCTGGTGAAAATGCTATTCTCACATCCTTGGTAAAGAAAAGCGCAAACTTAGGAATGATTTTCCTTGTTATGAAACGGTACAGTAGCCAAATCGAATCCATTTTACAATCATAGATTAGCCATTTTTATTGACCATCAAATTGGTTTCTAATATGTGCTGAAGAAAGGTGGCGGCTCTAGTCCGCCCGTCGTTCACTTCATCTTGTAATCAGTGACTATAGGTTTCCTCTTCATTGCCGCCGATGTAAAAAGTAGGATGGCGTTACTTAAGGCTTGTGAGTAATGGTTCGACATGTTTTTGGAGTTGGTCTTGAACTTCTTTGATTGATCGTTCTGCGTTAATTACGATGAATCCCTGTTCTTGAGCCCTTTCAAGAAATATTTGTCGCACCTTTGTTAGAAATGCTTCATGTTCGAATTTTTCTTTTGGCTTTGGTCTTCTCTTTCGAGCTAGAGCGATTTTAGGAGCAATGTCGAGTAGAAAAGTAAGCGTGGGTGTGAGAGCATATCGGTTCAGATTCTGAACCCATTCGCGGTCAAGTCCCGAGGAGCACTGGTAGGCATAAGAGGATTCAACATAGCGGTCTGTAACTACGACTTTCCCTTGGTCGAGGGCGGGTTGGATTTTATTGATTGTGTTATCGATACGATCTGCGGCAAAAAGCAGTGCATCAATGGCAGGAGATACCGTGGTGTCCTGTAATATTACTCGAATAAGGCGACCAATTCTTTCATCAGTGGGTTCATGGGTTTGGACCACCTCTAGCGCTTGTTTCCTAAGCCAGTTACATAGTAGTTTTGCATGTGTGGTCGTCCCACTTCCATCGATACCTTCAATTGCGATGAATATCCCTTGAAGCATCCAGTACACATCCAACTCTTGAGGCGTTTATTGTCTTAATTGAGGTTACTAAATAAAAAGGGAGTGATGGAGAGTCCTACATATGAATGTGCAGCCCTTATTCGCCTCCTCAGTTTTCTCGATTTCTCCTGCTTTGGAAGTATATCAGGTTATTATTTATGATTATCATGACCCTGAAGGGGTGTACGAGAGGATTCTGAAAGACCAAGAGGCTCTGCAACAAGAGGTTAATATGATTCAAGCGAATATGACAGAATTTCTTGCGGCGGAAAAAGTCTTTATCAATGATAAACGTGTTAACCAAAAACTCCTGCATGTCGATATCGGGTTGCGAGGAAGCCCTCAAATTGCTTATTTCCAGTGGATTGTTCATTTCCAAGGCACCCCTCGGGATGGGAAAAACGAACTAAGCAGCGACGTTGAGGAAGAACTGGCCGAATATGATATTGATGTCCTGTATCTGTTCCCAGTGGGCACGCGAATTATTGAAGTCGAAACCCCCATGGAGTATGTGATCCGTAATCCCTTTCTTTTTGTTTGGGGGCGAAAAGGCGACAGCGTTGGTGGATATGAAGCCGTTCGGTTTATGCTTCCTTAACCCTGAAGTAAACGTCCACAGGAATAGCACCACTTTGAACCGGGCGTAATTTTCGCTTGACAGTATGGACACGTTTCAGTAACTGCTTTGCCAGATGGTTTCTGACTAGGAGTGGCAGCAGGTTTGGGTATAAAGGCTTTAGGTGGAGCTACAGCACTGCCCAATATTGATCGGAGGCCCCCGATGATGCTGGTAAGTTTGTTCACTTCATCATCGATGCCTTTAAGCTGTTTATTTACATCGCGTTTAGAAACCTCATCAATACGTGCACGAATTTGGAGGGTCTCTTTATCAAACTCTAATTGCTGTTTGCGATCTTCTAGTTGAGCTAGCCAACGGTTTGCTTGGGATACTTCATTATCAAGTTGTTGATTGATTTCGGAGAGCTTCCCTCGGTACTCGCTGGAGAGCCGTTGGTAAATTGCGGTGTCAACTTCTCCTGATTTCTGAAGTTCTTCTAGTCGTTGAAGGCGTCCTTCTTGGACCTCCTTGTCCTGTTTAAGCTGTTCTAAGGGAGTGATAGCTTTGCTTTCTAGTTCTTCAATTTCTTTTGTTATTGGATCTAAGCGCTGTTGAAATTTGTCAGATTGAGTTTTTGCTTCTTTTTCGGAAAGTTCACCGACAAGTTGCTTGACATTCACTGTTTCTTGCTCTTCATCAAGGGCTGCTTTTTGGGACCGTAGTCTTTCCAGTTTTCCTCGCATAATTAACGCAGATTCAACTGTAGGAGGTATTTCTGTTAATTCGTGTGGAATTTGGTTGCCTGAAACCGGGGCTGCACTTGCGGGTTGAGCCTGAATATTTTCAACGGCTTTTTTTCGTGTAGCGAGGGAAACCCCGCAGTAGGAGCAGAACTTGGCATTAGGTTTTAGTTGTCGGCCACATTCAGGGCATTGTTGGTTTGACATGGGTCTCAGTCCTATCAGCTATCATGAAAGAGATGGAACGGACTTATAAAGTCGGGGGATTGTGATCTCAGTTGTTTAGATGAAATAATAGATTCCGAATATTTGAAGGCCCATCAAGATTGTTGCGGTAATAAGGGGAACCGCGAGATTGTCATCCAATCGAATAGGAAGCAGTTCAATAATCGCCGCTATAACCACAACGAGTAATGCAGAAAGGGGAGATACAATGAGCAACAGGATAAAGAAGGCAATTGAAAATCCGATTATGGTGCCTTCAAGTGTTTTCTTAGGATTGAACGGATAGTGGTGTCGTCCAAATAAGATACCGCCAATTGTAGAAAACGCATCGCCAATTAGGAATGCGATGACACTGGCAGCGGCGATGGAGGGCAGATTTAGTAAGGTGCCCAAGATGAGAAGGGGGAGTGTGACACCTGCAGCGAAGTAGATAGGAGAGAGAATATAGCTGTCAATCTCATCTTCGCGTCCCGCAGCCATCACTGCATTGGAAATGATTGGGATTTGTATCCCAAAGCTTCTAAGGACTTCGGAAATGATGAAAAGAAGCGTTAGGCTTCCAATCAATAGGTAAATTGGGAAATGCCATGAAACATCCCACAGCCAAAATAAAGGGATGATAACCGCACTAGCATGAAGAAGTTGTCGCAAGATTTCTTGTCCCAACCGTCGCGGAACATGAACCCGAACTGTAGGGAATGAAAGGTATGGTAGAAGTGCACGTAAGTCAGGTGTTTTTACAACCACACGAACATGGCGACGCGCAACTTGATCTGGGCGAAAACCAACCGGAAGATCAACGAATTCAAACAGAGGAACATTGTTTCGATCGTTAGCTATACAGATGGTTTCACAGTCGTTAAGTTTGTGGAGCTCGATGATATTTTGTAATGCATCAACTTTACTCTGTCCCTGGCAATCTAGAGCAGCTATGTGGCCTGTAAGACGATTGTCTTCAAGTTCTACTCGAATACCGCTAGCGAAATGACCCCCCAGGTTCTTAGCTAGCCGACCCACCGCGAAATCGGGTATCCCGGAACTCATAAGGACGATAATGTGACCTTGGCCGCGGAGAATGTTGAAAGTCTCTTTCACTCCCCGATGCAAGTACACCTGATCTGTCATACGAATAAGCCAGTCCTTGGGAGCTCCGCGAAGTAGACGGTACGAGTATCGCATAAAAGACGCGATCTCCATGATACGGGCTTCGTAGAGAATACCCAACACACCAAAAACAAACGCTTTGAGTAAACCAAACCTTGCTACGACTTGAGAGAGCCAGAACCCGTTAATTACTGTTCCGTCAACATCAAAGGCGATGATACGACGCCGGTCAAAATTGACCATGATACCTTCTACGACCTCTCTGTCCTTTTATGAATAGCCCAAATTTCAAGGAGTTCATCTATTCCTAGATTGATAACAAAGTTTTACCCCTATCAAGTCTAATTTTGGATGAAATTGATGAGGTGCTAACGTATGCGACAATTTCTCTATGCGGACCCTACCGTGTGTGTTGGTTGTCGGATTTGTGAAGCAGTATGTAGTTTACATTGGGAAAAGACCATCAATCCGAAGAAGTCGCGGAACCGGGTACGCCGAGTCAATCCAGGACTTGATGTTGTTGTAGCGTGTCGAAATTGCGATCAAGCTTGGTGCATCGAAGCGTGTCCTGAAGAAGCCCTGCAGAAGAACCGGAAAGGTATTGTCATTGTGGATTCGAAGAAATGCCGTGGGTGTGGGGCTTGTGTCGAAGCATGCCCATTTGGAGCCATCTTCTTACATCCCGACACGCAAAAAGCCATCAAATGTATCGCATGTGGCTTTTGCACGAGATATTGCCCAGTTGATACCTTACAGATTCTCACCGATGAACAATTGGCAGCTTTGAAGCAGCAGAAAGTGATTCAGCACGAATGTGGAAATCTCCTTGACGAACTTCGAGTGGAAGAGGAATCAGAAAAGAGGTGAATTATAATGGTGAAGAAAGGGAAACTCGGTGGGTATGCAGGACAGCATCTACACGTAGATATGACAAAGGGAACATGTAAACCGGTTCCAATCGACAAAGAATTTGCTCTCATGTATCTTGGGGGCCAAGGATTTGCTTCACGAATCATGTATGATCGGGTAGGACCCACTACAGACCCACTGAGTCCAGAAAACATTCTTCTTTGGGCAACCGGACCCTTCACAGGAACCCTGTGGCCTCAAGCTTCTCGGTATGTGGTTGCTGCGAAATCACCACTCACAGGCATCTTTGGTGAAGCCCATTCTGCCGGACATTGGGGACCGGAACTGAAATTTGCAGGGTATGACACTATTACTGTCACAGGTCGATCAGAGACCCCGAGGTATCTGTTTATTGATAATGGAACTGCTCGATTACTCGATGCAAAGAAACTATGGGGCCGCAACACCGCCGAAACCGAAGACATGATAAAAGAAATGCATAATGACCGAGATCTTCGTGTCTCTTGCATTGGCCAAGCAGGAGAGAACCTTGTCCGGTTTGCGGCCATTATAAACGATTATGACCGGGCTGCCGCACGGTCAGGTATTGGAGCCGTAGCAGGGAGCAAGCACCTTAAGGCTGTGGCGGTTCGAGGTGGACAGGATATTCCCATTGCCAAGCCAGATCGCTACCTCGAAGTGATAGAAGAACTGCACCAGAAAATGCTAGCAAGCCCATTTACCGCCAGTCGGGCGATGTATGGCACGACCAATCTAGTAGAATTAATGCAAGAAATCGGGCGACTACCGAGTTATAATATGCGCTCTGGAGTATTCGCAGAATATCAGAAAATCAGCGGGGAAGCGATTAAAAAGAACTATTTAGTGAAACCCCGAGCGGATTTTGCCTGTCTGCAACGGTGTGGTCGCTATACGTGCGTCAAAACTGGACCTTATGCCTATTGTGGTGGCGCTCCGGAGTACGAAACCCAGTCAGCTATGGGAAGCCGATGTGGAAACGATAATCTCGAATCAATCCTTTATGGCCACCACCTCAGCAACTTGTACGGTTTAGATACTATCTCTACAGGGGCAACGATTAGCTGGGCGATGGAGGCCTGGGATGAAGGCCTCATCACCGCAAAAGACACCGATGGGATAGATCTAAGCTGGGGCAACCATGAGTCCATCATCACACTCATCCACATGATTGCTAAGCGTGAAGGATTTGGCGACATCTTAGCTGAGGGGAGTTATCGAGCAGCCCAACGCATTGGACGTGGGACTGAGAAGTTCGTTATGCACTGCAAGAAGCAAGAAATCGCAGGGCAGGAATCCCGAGCCCAAAAATCCATGGGACTGGCCACCGCCACTGCAGCACGGGGGGCTGACCACCTTTATGCATTCCCTGTTCTTGATGAAGTGGGATTCGATGAGGAAATTGGAATCCGTTATGGAACTGAGTATCTCCCAGAAATCGGCGACCGCCTTGATCCCAAATATAAAGGTATCATGGTAAAAGAAAACGAGGATTTCTGTGCGGTTGTTGAATCATTGGGCGTCTGCAAATACGGTACATTGATTCCACCAGTTCTTTTTTATGAAGACATTGTCAAAGCCTTTGACGTTACTGTAGGTCACTCAATCACCGAGAAACAGTTGCGAACAATTGGTGAACGAATTGTGAATCTCAATCGCGGTTTCAATGTCCGAGAAGGAATTCGCCGGAAAGATGATTCACTCCCAAGCCGCCTAACCAAGACTCCTGCCCCAGAAGGACCATCGAAGGGCCAAGTCGTTGAACTGGAACAAATGCTCGACGAATACTACGAGGTACGTGGCTGGCGAGTTGAAGATGGGCTTCCGACTAAGCGAACGTTACATCGATTAAGCTTGAACGATGTTATTATAGACCTGACAAAAGCAGGTGTAGAATTACCCGAATAACTGGTCATAAAACCCCTCTCATAAGCAAGGTTTAAATTCAAACCTCTGCAGAATGAGATACGCGGGGCTATCTTAGTATATGCCCTCCTCCTTCTACAAAAGACGAACCTAGAGGATTTTGATAACATGAAAGTGCTTGTAACAGGTCCACACCTCTCAGGAAAAAGCACACTCATTCAGCACCTAGCCAAGGGAAACATAATTAATATTCAAGCTAATGGTACAACTGTTGGTCTTGACCACGGTGTCGCTGAAGTCTTTGGAATACCAATTCGGCTATTTGGAACCCCTGGGCTAGCCCGATTCAAGGTGTTACGACGAATTATTTCCGAGGGAGCTGACGGAATCCTCTTTGTTGTCGACGCGAGCAAACCCGATGGAGATGCTGAAGCACGCTATATTTGGACAGAGATCAGTGATCTCCTCCCTAATGTTCCTTGTATTGTTGCCGCAAATAAACAAGATCTTCGTGCAGCTCGAACACCAGAAAGAATCCGCCATGACTTGAGTTTCATGGTCGGCGTTCCTGTAATTCCAATTAGCAACACCACTGATTACAACTTGGATAAACTCCTCCCCGCCATGGCCATGCTCATTGTTTATGAATGGAGCCCCATCCTACGAGCTTTCGGCGCAACGGGGAAAACGAGCTTTTCAGACCTTGCTCAAACCTTACACATCACCGAATCCAAAGTCCGAAACTATCTACGGTGGTTTGAACTCCGGAAATTAGTCGTTGTAGACTGGGACAAAAACACGGCACACGTTTCGCCTGGAGTAACAAGGATACTCGCTCAACGGTAGCAAGCTTTAAAGTAAGTAAGCTGCATGCATGAAACCGGGGTAAAAAAATGCCAAATCCAGGTCCCACATGGAAACATATTCTCAAAGTCATCAAAGATGAACACATCGCACACCTTACCCTCATCGACCCTGACCCCATCAAACAATCTGCTGATACAGCCGGGCAAATTGCAAGCCTCGCTGAAAAAGCAGGAAGCAACGGCATCATGGTTGGAGGGTCAACAGCATTCGGAGTCATCGATGAATCTGTCCAGGCAATAAAAAAACAGGTTGACATCCCCGTCATTCTATTCCCTGGTAATGTCTCTGGGCTTTCACGCTCTGCAGACGCCGTCTTCTTCATGAGCCTTCTAAACTCACGCAATACCTATTGGATAATCGAGGCTCAAACCTTGGCTGCCCGACATATTAAAAGCTACAACCTAGAACCCATCTCCATGGGTTACCTAATCGTCGAACCCGGTGGCACCGCAGGATTCATCGGAGATGCAAGGCTCCTTCCCAAAGACAAACCAGAAATCACTGTCAGCTATTCACTCGCAGCCCAATACATGGGTTTCCAATTTGTTTACTTAGAAGCCGGTTCTGGAGCGGAAAATGTAGTCCCCATTCCTATGATTAATCTCGTGTCCCACACTATTGATATCCCCCTTGCAGTTGGTGGAGGCATTTATACACCCGAGCAAGCAGCTGCAGCAGCTGCTGCAGGAGCAGACATCATCGTCCAAGGAACCATCATTGAACGCACAATCCTGGATGATAAAGGCAAGCAATTAGCTGAAACCATTAAAGCCATGCGTGCAGCGAAAAAGAAGGGATAAAACCCCATCCTTGTTTTTACCCGCCACCTATTGGCGGGAAAATTGCAACAACGTCTCCTTCAGTAAGTGGTGTTGCTAATCCTTGTTGTAGTCTGACGTGGCGTCCATTGACAAGAACATGGAAGTAGGACTTGAGTGATCCATCAGCTTCGAGGACCATTTTGTTAAATTTGTTCCCAAACTTGTTACCTAGTATATCTATGACTTCTTGGACATCTTTGGCTTCTAGTTGGATTTCTCTGACTCCGGTGAGGGCACGGAGGCTTGTGAACATGCGAACGGTAACTTGAGGTTTTTTAGTCATGGATTTGAGTTCATCCTATTAATTAGTCTGGAAGGATAGTGCGCGGTGTGGACAAATGCTGACGCAGACCCCGCAGCCATAACAGAGATTTGTATCCACTTGTGCTTTGGATGTGTCTGGGTTGACGGCAATGGCGGAGTAGATACAGGATTTGTTGCATAGCCCACAACCCGAGCAGGCTTCTTCGTCGACAGTTGGTGGGAGACTTTCGATGCGGAGGGTATCAGTGGGGAGGTGTTTGAGGGAGATGCCACGGACATCTAGTGGCGAATCATGCCCATGAGATTTGAGGTAGTTCGCCATTTCAGTAGCGATACGCCCATACACTGAGTTACCTTCGAGGATAGCAGCAGTACATACTTGGACAGCTGATGCACCGCACATGACGAACTCAATGGCATCGGCACCGGTGCTAACTCCTCCAACACCAACGACAGGTTTTGAAGTGCCACGGGCAATATCAGCAACACAACGAACTGCCAGGGGTTTGATGGCAGGTCCTGAGAGCCATCCAACACCTCCTGGCCCACCGAGGAGTGGTTTGCCCGTTTCAATGTCGATGTGGAGGCAGGGCCCAAGAGTATTGATAGCTACAAATCCGTCGACATGTTTTTCCACTGCTTTCACGAAGACTGTCAGGTCTTTGACATGGGGGCTCATTTTCGCAAAGACGGGAATATCGACAGCTTCTTTCAATGTCTTCGCGACTTCGTTGAAGACTTTAGGATCAGATTCGATGTAATGGGTGCTGAACTCAATACCATCAACTCCCGCTTTCTCCACTAAGGGTGCGAGTTTTGCTAGTTCCTCGGGAGTATAACCCATGGATGCGATGAGAGACAGACCTGCTTCCTTTGCCTTCGGATATTCATGTTTGAGCCACTTTTCGTAGGGCTTATCGCTCCATAATTCATGGTTAAGTAATCCATATGCTCCTCGAACACTGATCCGTTCCAAGTGGACAATATGGTGTTGCATGGCTGTTGCCAGAAGCCATTGACTCTTACCACGGTCAAGGGTTTGCATATTCGGACGGGGAACTTTGGCAGGTTTGACGCTGATAGTTTTAGCCACCAAACCTCCCACTCCGCCACGCGCTGCTTCTAACAGGGTTTCAGCATCTCGGCTCGTTGGCCCTGCAGCGGTTAGAACGGGATTACGGAGGGGAATACCAGCAATTTCAACATCTAATTTGACTGTCATTATTCTTCCACCAACTTACCCATTTTTGCGAGTTCATCGGCTACATCGTCTAGGCCTAAACGGATTAGCTCGGAGCGTTTTGGAAGACCATCTTTTGTCCAGTTGCGGACTTCATAGTATTCATTGAGCATGGGTTCGAGGTCACAGACTTGTCCTTTGGCTGGACCTTCTGGCATCGGTTCTTCTGTAAACCGTGGATGGAGTTGCTCGTTCTTACGAGTTATGCCTTCCCGGACATTGAAGCATCGTCGAAGATTACTGATTCGTTCAGTGATTTTGCGTAGTTCCTTGATGTCCCCAAACTCTTGGAAGCCGGTAAGGGGAGCAAGCATTTGCGCAACGATATCGAAATAGTAGATAGGTGGCCACATAGAGCCGTATTTACAGAGAATTACGCTATCAACGAGCACATAAAGGTCTTCTTGGTCTTTGATAAGGTGGCCCTTGTAGGTGGTGCTATGTAGATCCATCACTTCGGAGGCGTGTTCCTCACCGAATCGATCTATGGCGACATCAGGGAAACCGAGTTCTTCATAGCAGCTTAGACTTCGAAGGTGATCAGCACCACGAACATTGGTGGCGTAGGTTAAGCCTACACTTTGTTGAGGTCGGGGATCTTGGCCCGAGGCTTCCATTCCTTTAACATGAATCGCGAACTGTTCTGCACCTTTTCCTATTTTTTGGGCAGCTCGCATGGAGCCTTCAGCGAGTAGGTTACCTATGCCTTGGCGGTGCGCAATTTTTTCAATGAGTACAATGATTGTTTCATCGTTTCCCCATGAGAGGTCGAGTCCGTCAGCATCTTTTGATGTAACGAGGTTGTGTTCAGCTGCTTCCATTAAGAAGGCGATGGTGCAGCCTGTGCTTATTGTGTCTAAACCGTAGCGATTGCAGAGCTGGTTTGCATACAGAATCGATTCCACGTTACTGTTAAGGCAATTGCTGCCAAAGGCCATGAGAGTTTCATACTCTGGTCCTCCAGTCTTCACTTGGTAAGGCCCTGATTTCACTTGAGATGTATATTTGCACTGGAGCGCACACCCAAAGCAGGCTTCCCGGCTTGTTCGATACTTCTGTCGTATAATTTCTGGTCCGATGGCATCTGCCTCTGGAAATATGCCGGTTGTATGATTCTTCGTGGGGAGTCGACCAATCTCTCCAATTGCATTTACAAGGTTAGTTGTCCCGTACTTGCCGAGGGATTCTTCGTTCATTTCTCCCCATTTTCCAGTCGTGGTCTGTTCAAAGGCTTTTCGTGCTGCAGCGAGGAACTTCCCATGTTGGGCAACCAGTACGCCTCCAAGACCTCGCGCTGCAATGGCTTTGAGATTCTTGCTTCCCATCACAGCTCCACCCCCTGCACGACCGGCAGCTCGATAATAAGAGCCAATAATTGCCGCGTATCGGACCAGATTCTCACCCGCTATTCCAATGGAGGCAACCTCGATGTCATTGTCTCCATGTTCCTGTTTGATTTGGTCCGTGGTTTCAGTAGTGTCTTGGGTCCACAGATGAGTGGCATCATGGATGGTCACGGTTTTGTCGTGTGCCATAAGGTAAACTGGCTTAGGCGCTTTGCCTTGAATGATTAGCATGTCAAATCCAGCATATTTGAGCTGAGGTCCCCAATGCCCTCCACAATGAGCTTCACCCCACACTCCTGTTAAGGGAGATTTGAAGGCAACCATATACCGTCCTGAAGGAGAGAAAAAGGCACCTGTAACCGGACCCACCCCAAAGATAATCGGATTCTGCGGATCAAGTGGATCTGAACCTGGCTTGACACGATCCCATAATATGCGCGAGGCAAACCCGGTTCCACCGAGATAATTTCTGGCAAAATCACGGTCCATGGGTGTAATTTTGACTTTGGATTCAGTCAAATCAACTTCTGCAATTCGTCCAGCGTAACCATAGTAAGCATTATCCTTACTCATTTTTTCGCGCCTCCTGTTATAATCTGGAGATATTCAGCGGCTTTCTTGACACCCTTTTGCCGAAGCCGATCAGTCAATTCACTCGGTTCCAAATACAACAAAGCCTCTCTGGGGCAAAATTGTGCACACATCGCATACCCTTCACACAAATCACATTTGACGGTGCGACCATCAGATACGTCAATATGAATCCCACCAAACGGACAGGCAATTAGGCATTGGTGGCAACCAATACAATTTTCTTGGTTGATACAAACCGCATTGGTTTCAGCGTCGCGATAGATGGCATCAGCAGGGCAACTTTCCATACATAAGGGAGTCTCGCAATGCTGACAGATAACTGGGATGTTGATTCCGCTTTTTTCATTACGGATAACTGTTAGAAGCGCCCTGGAGGGATTATATTCCTGGTTATGACGAAAAGAACAAACGAGGGTACAGATTCCACAGCCTGTACACTTTTCCGGGTCAACGACGAGAACCTTATGAGCTGATTTGTCCATGAGAATACACGCTCAGGAAAAAGGTGTATCGAAGCCTTAAAGGATTACTCGATTATCATATTCATCTACAATAACATGCGTGGTGCGATTTCTGATGCGTGTATTAATTAAAAACGCAATGATTGTCACAATGGACGCCCAACGCCGAGTTCTGAAGAACTCAGATCTTCTTATCGATGGTTCGAAGATTGCCGCAATTGATACTAGAATTAAAGAATCAGCTGACCTTGTGGTTGATGGAACAGGTCGGATGGTCCTGCCTGGATTCATTTGTGGGCATACCCACTTATACGGTATCATGCTCCGTGGCGCCCCACTGGATATTAAACCGACAACTGATTTTCTTCAGATTCTCGATCGAATTTGGTGGAAGGTGGATTCGGCATTCGTCAATGAGGACGCCTACGCAAGTGCCCTTGCGTCCTGTTACGAGTTTATTCGCGGCGGAACGACCTGTTTTGCCGACACATATTCTGGGCCTGGTTCCATTGAAAATGTACTAGATACGATAGCCAAAGGCGTCACCCAAGCGGGAATGCGAGGAATTCTAGCATTTGAAGCAACCGAACGCAACTCGAAAGAAGAAGGAGAACGAGGACTTAAGGAAAATATTCGCTTTCTCAAAAAACTCCAAAAAACTCCAAATGACCTACTTTGGGGAATGTACAGTTTACACGCGTCCTTTACCCTTAGTGACGAGTTAATACAGAAAACACGAGAACAAGCCGACAGACTCTCTGCACCTCTTACCATACATACAAGTGAAGGGCTCATTGACGTCTACCACAATATCGAACGGTATGATAAACGAACCGTCGAACGGCTCTTCGATCTAGGAGTACTCGGACCCGACGTGGTTCTTGCTCATTGCGTACACGTGAACCAAGATGAATTGAAGCTAATCAAGGCTAGCGGGGCAAAGGTCGCTCATAATCCCATGAGTAATATGAACAATGCTGTCGGAGTCAGCCCCGTGAAGGAGATGTACGAGCTGGGAATTCCAGTGTGTCTAGGAAATGATGGGTTCATCTTCGATACCATCGAGAATATCCGCACCGCCTATCTCATCCATAAAGTACACCACCTTGATACACGTGTTACAACTCCACAACAGGTGATAGAGATGGCAACTATCAATGGGGCCCAAGCCTATGGCCTTGGAGACAGATTAGGATCCATTGAACCTGGAAAACTAGCGGATTTAGTTATGCTACACCCCAATCCCCGGGTTACCCCGATTTTGCCAGATGGAGTATACGGGTATATCGTCTATGGCTGTACTGCAAATAATGTTGAGCATGTTTTCGTGAACGGGAAGCAAGTAGTTGAAAACCATCAGGTTGTGTCGGTAAAATCTGAAGTTGTTGAAAAGGCTCTTGAGGGCGTCGTGCCGACCTTGTGGGAAAAACTTGGTATCAAAAGTTAATAGGCGCCACCTGCTACAGGTGGAAATAAGGCCACAACATCTCCATCTGTCAGTGGTGTATCTAGCCCCTCCAGAACATGAAGCCCGCGACCATTGATAAGAACCTTGATATAGCGACGTAATTGGCCTTCTTCGGTAAAGACGGTGTTGCAGAATTTAGTACCCCGTTCCTCGCAGAGCTGGTTTAAAAGATCATGCACGGTCCGTCCCTTGAAGTGCACGGTAAGTTGCTGAAAGCCGAATTGTTCCGTATAGGGTCCAATTGTCCGTACGACAACATGCATAGCCCGAATTTTCTCTACAAAATTCAAAAACCTGCTGGTGGCTTTATTAACTGCAAAGTCCAATCCTTAAGAAGAATCAAAGATTAAAGCGGTGCTGATTCCGATGGCGGATTTGATTATTGACGAAGCAACCATTATCACAATGGACGCCCAACGCCGGATTCTTACTGATGGAGCCATAGTTATAGAAGATCAGCGTATCATTGCTGTTGGAAAATCCCATGAAATCAAACAGCAATACAGTGCTGAAACACGAATTTCAGGAAAAGCGAAAATTATCATTCCAGGCCTCATTGACTGTCACGTACATCTGGCACAGGCACTGATTCGTGGGACTGCAGACGATGTTGATCTTATTCCCTGGCTTCGAGACTATGTTTGGGTGTTGCAAGGGAACTTCACACCCGAAGATGGGAAAGTCAGTGCCGAGTTGTGCATTGCTGAGATGCTCAAATCTGGCACGACGAGTTTTCTTGAAAGCATGATCCATAAACGGTACGGAATGAACGGAATCGCTCAGGTCGTCGAACGAACTGGAATTCGCGGGTGTTTGTCAAAGCTCTTCATGGATTGGACGGGTTACGCAGATGAAGAAGCCATAATGTATGAAGGGATGATTGAAGATCCTGAGGAATGCATCGCAGAAACCTTGTCCATGCATAATAAATGGCAGGGAGCAGCTGATGGGCGTGTTTTCATTTGGTGGGGAGCGCGGACTCCCGGTGCTGTGAGTCCTGAATTATATCGCCGAGTTGCAGAGCTAGCCCGGCAACGCCACATGGGTATTACCATGCATCTTGGTGAAGTGAAAGAGGACGTTGAGTACACTAAATCGCAATTCAACCAATCCCCAGCTGAGTTTGCGCGGGATGTGGGGATGATGGGAAAGAATGTTGTTTTGGTTCATGGGGTATGGATTACTCCGGAGGAGTTTCCGATTTACGTTGAGACGGGAACTCATATGTGCCATTGTCCTGCAAGTAATGCCAAGCTAGCGTCGGGCATTGCCCTTATTCCTGAAATGCTAGAAGCGGGAATCAACGTCTGTTTAGGTTGTGATGGTGGACCAAGTAATAATGCCTATGATATGTTTCGGGAAATGTTTCTTGCAGCTATAATCCACAAAGCCCGAACCCTAAAACCCTTGACGATGCCTGCAGAAACAGTGCTGGAAATGGCGACCATTAATGGCGCAAAAGCCCTTGGGCTAGAAAAGGACATTGGAAGCATCGAGGTTGGTAAGAAGGCAGATTTAGTGCTTATTGACACCACCCAACTGAACCTTGCACCCACCTACAATCCTGTCAGTAACATTATCTATGCTGCCAATGGCTTCAATGTTCATACCACTATTGTGAACGGGCAAATCTTGGTGCATGAAGGGAAACTCATGACCTTGGATGAAGAGAAGGTCATTGAAAATGCTAGAGAACGAGGACAACAACTGCTTGAACGAGCAGGCGTGCAGATTCAAAGTCGATGGCAAAGAGATTAAAGGGCATTCGATTTTATTCGCAGTTAAGTAAGGTGACTCTGAAATGGGTGCAGATATTGTTGGAAAGTATCATGGTCGTGACTGGTTGACCATCCAAGAATGGAGCCAAGAAGAACTGCAAACGCTCATCGACGCAGCAATTGAAATTAAAAAGCTTCAAAAAGCGCGAAAACCACACGACTATCTGCTCAGGCAAACCCTGTTCATGATATTCTTTAATCGATCCCTGCGTACGCGAAACTCCTTTGAGGCGGGTATGACCCAAATGGGGGGCCACGCCCACTTCCTCTCACCGCAGGATGTCTATCGTCCCGCTTTGCCAGATGATGAAGAAGCCTATTCAAGTGAGCGAATCTCGGATGTGGCACGAGTGCTTGCCCGTATGGGTGACGCGATCGCCATTCGCATATACGGGTCTCATGCAAAGTGGATTTATGGTCGTGGTCATCGCATCCTCCGAGAATTTGCCAAGTGGTCCGAGGTTCCGATCATCAACATGGAAGATGATGTCTACCATCCGTGCCAAGCCATGGCCGACATGCAGGCTATTCAAGAGCATTCACGCACAGTTCAAGGCAAGAAGTTCGTTATGAGTTGGGCTTACAGCCCAAGTACGCAAAAACCCCTTGCAGTACCCCAAAGTGGAATTCTAATGGGAACGAAATGGGGAATGGATACTGTCCTTGCACACCCGAAGGGTTTCGAACTCGACCCCAAAATCCTTGAGATGTGTGAAAAGAACGTAGCAGAATACGGCGGCTCCTTCGAGGTCACTAATGACATGGAAGCAGCCTTTGCTGGTGCACATTACGTGTATCCAAAATGCTGGACAAGCAAGCATTATATTCCCCCTATAGCTCCTGTAGAAGATTGGGAGGGGGCGCAGAAGCTTTTCGACGCCAATAAAGATTGGATAACTACACCTGAGAAGATGGAACTTGGTGCAAAGGATATCAAATACATGCATTGTTTACCAGCCGACCGTGGATTCGAGGTAGCTGATGAAGTACTCGATGGAAATTGGAGTATCGCCTTTGATGAAGCTGAAAATCGACTTCACGCGCAAAAGGCCATTATGGCGGCAATTATGGGTGAACCCAAAACCCGATAATTCAAGCTTTTAAAGCAGGTTCTTATCACTCATTACGAGTGAAAGCAGTCCTTTCTGTAGATGCAGTCGGTTCTCTGCTTGATCGAAGATGACACTTTGGGGGCTATCAACGACTTCATCTGTCGCCTCTTCACCTCGGAAGACCGGGAGACAATGCATATAGATTGCATCCTTGCTAGCCAGTTCCATGAGTTCAGAATTACAGATCCAATCACGATATTTCTCGTGGAGTTTGGCTTCGCGGTCTTCACCCCATTTATCAATGCCCACCGCTGAGCACTCGGCACTCATCCATGATCGGGGATAGACAACATGGGCCCCTGAATAGGCCTCCTTGATATCATTGGTAATGGAAAAACCACCATTTGATTCATTGGCATTTTGATGGCACCAGTCCATAACCTCGGGATCTAATTCAAAGCCAGGAGGATGCGCAAGGGTTACATCCATTCCAAACCGGGTCGCGGTCAGTATTGCACTCTGCACACTACACCAGGAACGGGAATGGCGACTATATGCCCATGAGAAAACGAATTTCTTGCCCTGAATTTTTGAAAAATTCTCCTGTACCGTCATGAGGTCAGTAAGGGATTGGCACGGATGAAACTTGTCATCGGCCATATTGATGATAGGGATGGATGACCACTTGGCATACTCACGTAATACCTGGTTTCCTCGTCCATATACATAGCCGACTGCTTTTTCAAGGATACGGATACCGATGGCATGACCGTATCGAGCCAATGTATTTGCAGTGTCTTTGACACTCTCACCTTCACCTAGACGCATAGCACCAGGTTCAAGGAATTGAGCGTGCCCACCAAGTTCTGTTAGTGCGGCTTCAAAACTCGCACGTGTTCGCGTGCTGGTATTGTAGAATAACATAAAAAAGGTCTTATCAGACAAAAGGTGAGGAGATTTTCCAGCCTTCGTCTTCTTCTTCAGCTCTTTTGAAAATTCGAGAACGGCTTCGAGTTCTTCTCGCGTCCACTCTTGGATGGTAATCATATCTCTGCCGCGTAAATCCATCTTCCACAACCTCGGGTTCTACTTCTGTGGATGCGGTGGTGGCAAAACCTTTTGAAGCTTTCGAGAAGACGCTATCGAGAAGGGATTCCATTGTGAAGCTTTTCGATACCCATTCACACCTGGAGATGCCGCGACTTTACCAAAAAGCGGACAAAATCGTACGTCGGGCAAAGGAGGCAGGAGTAATTGGAGTCGTTGTTAGTGCTATTGAGCCAAAATTCTATCAAAAGGCATTGGATTTGAAAAAGCGATTTCCAGGATACATTTGGCCCACCTTTGGTCTCCATCCACCACGAGCGACTCCACAGATGGTGAACCGGACAGTCAAGACCATCCGCGATTATGCTGGAGAGATAGTAGCAATTGGAGAGGTGGGATTAGATTACTATTGGGTGAAGGACTCGAAAGAGCGGGATTATCAGAAGACGGCGTTTGTGGAGTTCATTCATCTCGCCGAAGAACTTAGTTTACCGCTAGTCGTACACTCACGTGAGGCAGAGGAAGATGCGATACAGATTTTACTGGAGCAGCGGATGTCTGAAGTGCAGTTACATTGCTTTAATGATCCCCAAAATGTTCGACAGGCGGTAGAAGCAAAATTCTTCATGAGTGTCCCCACAAGCGTTGTTTCACGCCAACGTATGCAACATATTGCGAAAGAGATGCCGCTAGAAAATATGCTCCTAGAAACTGATGCACCCTACTTGTCTCCTGTTCCGAAACAAACAAATGAGCCAGCAAATCTCCCCCAATCTGCTGTTAAAATTGCGGAAATAAAGAGCACAACACCTGAAACGATAGCGGCTACAACAACCAGCAATGCCCTGAATTTCTTGCATTTACAAGATGTGTATACAGGATAGAAAAATCGCGTCTACTTCATCATCGTACGGTTAGGGTTTTACTAATATTCCGAGGGTAATCAGGATCGATATTCTTGTATGTAGCTAGGTGGTAGGCTAGAAGTTGAAGCGGGATGGCTTGAAGGATAGGACTAAGGTTTTGGCTTGATTTTGGAACAGCTAGAAAATCTTCTTCAGTTACATAACGCCGGAGTAGTGGATGGTCTTCACCGGTGGCAATGATTCGGGCGCCACGACATTCAACTTCAGCTAAGTGATTTACTATATGTTCGGCGTCGTCTGGCGCAATTGTGAAAATGATGGGATAGCCTTCTTCGACGATGCTGAGCGGACCGTGTTTGAATTCACTGGAGTACATACCATCTGCTACGATGTAGCAGACCTCTTTGATTTTCAGTGCACCTTCTAAGGCCACACCATGTGTTAAGCCATGTCCCAGCACATAAAAGTGGGAGAACTTTGACAGATACGGAGCAAGCGATCTTGCCTTCAGAGTCGTTGTTGAAATGGTTTCTTCGATGAGAGGAGAAAGTTGGGTTTTCAACGCATTTAACAGGGATTCAGCTTGATTTTCTTTTAGCACACCTTTCTTGCGTCCTGCTTGGATTGCTAAGAAGTCAAAGAGGGTGATTTGACTGGTGTAGGTTTTTGTGGCAGGAACGCTAATTTCAAAGCCTGAACCTAAAGGCAGATAGAGATCACTTAGATGAGTTAGAGTTGACCCTAACACATTGACTATGCTTAGGATTTTAGCGTTCTTTTTCCGTGAATGATGGACTGCATCAATGACATCCTTTGTTTCCCCGCTTTGACTGACGCAGACAACAACGTCTTTTTGATCGATAGATTCGCCATAAAGTGAATTGAATTGACCTCCAATGACTGGAATGACGGCAATATTCGTTAAATCATTGAAGTAATAACTTCCAACAATTGCTGCATGGTAGCTGGAACCGCAAGCTATGAAAAAGACGCGGCTTGCTTCGATGAGCGTATCTACGAATTGACTGATGTAGGGTTCACGGATGGCGCTGAAGAGAGTCCGAGTCGCACTAACTTGTTCATGGATTTCCTTGAGCATGAAATGAGGATAACCACCCTTCTGAGCTACACGGATATCTGCATCAGAGGTGTATGGATTTCTTTCAATAATTGTCCCTTCGGAGATACTACGAATTTCAAGGGTTTCAGGGGCTAGGACGACCATCTCTCCGTCATGGATGTTCACAATTTTGCGAGTGATAGGCAAAATGCTTGGAAGATCACTGCTTACACAGGTTTCCCCATCACCGATACCAGCAAAAAGACTCGATCCCATCTTCACAGCATAGACTTTATCGTCATCCCGGTGCATTACCGCAAATGCGTAATCACCCTTTAGGTCATTACAACCTTTTCGAATGGCATCAATCAGGTCGCCTGACTGATCGTAGTATCGTTCCACAGCGTGTACACAAATCTCCCCATCGTTCATGCTGCGAACAATGTGACCTTCTTTGGTGTATTGTTCTCGGAGGGGAAGGAAGTTTAGGATGTTACCATTGTGTGCAGCACATAAATCCTCGTCACAGTCCAAATGAGGCTGAGCGTTCAGTTTACTGGGGGAACCAAAGGTTGCCCATCGGAGTTGGGCGATTCCCTTTGACCCTGGCATCTCACTGAGCCGGAGCTTTTCTGCTACTTCATCGAATTTGCCTTTGTCTTTGCGTAAGAGAATCCGATTCTTTGCTACAGTCGCGATGCCAACAGTGTCATAACCACGATAAGTGAGTTTCTCGGCGCATTCAACGAGGATTTCACCGATATCGTTGCGTTTGTTGCTGGTTATCGCGAATATGCCGCACACACAATTTCGCTCCTTGTAATAGGCTTCACAGGCAAAAATCGTTTAACTGTGTTTCGTTATTGCATCATTTTCTACACTTCAAGACCCATCGCTCGACGAAGCTCGTTGAGATCCGGGTCAATGACTGGTGGTATTTCAATTCGTTGAATGACTACATCTTGGTCTTTTAATCCACCACCGGTTGCTTCAATTAGAATGCATTCTGAGGGATCCTGGACACCTGATTCAAGTTGAACAAGTAGACCTGCGAGTCCAGTAACCCCAGAAGGCTCTGCAAAAATCCCTTCATACTTTGCGAGCAATTCTTGTGCGTGAAGAATCGTGTCATCTTCAACCGCTATGGCAGAACCTTTCGAATCTCGCACTGCTTTAAGAGCAAGATCACCATCCCAGGGAAAAGGATCACATAATCCTTCAGCGACGCTATGAGGCGAATCCCAAGGGACAATCTTGAAAGGATTCTGATTAGTATCATAGGCTTGAACAAGTGGAGCACATCCAGTGGCTTGAACAGCAAGCATACGAGGGTGATTCTTTACTATCCCAAGGGTTTCAAAATCAGTGAAGCCGCGCCATTGACCACCGAGTAGTCCACCAGCTCCCACTTGAACATAGGCTATGTCGGGGATGTTCCAGTCGAGTTGCTCAATGATTTCGTATGCTAGGGTCTTCGTACCTTCGGCTTGGTATGGATTGAAAGGTCCAAAGCTTGGGCAAGGAGTCCAGCCATAAGTGCTGCAGGCTTCCCGTAAGAGTTTGACTGTGGGATCGTCGCCTTTGTGCAATCCACGGAGGCGTACAACTTTTGCTCCGTATAGGAGTAGTTGAGCGATTTTCCCCATGGGCGCAATATCCGGTACAAAACAATAGCAGGTAAATCCTGCACGGGCACAATATGCCGCCAATGCGGCAGCTGCATTTCCACTACTTGCCGAAGCAAGAGTTGTTGCACCGTGCTCTTTGGCTTTCGAAACACCAACAGTCATAGGTCGATCTTTGAATGACCATGTAGGATTACGTGTTTCATCCTTAATGTAGAGTTCACGCAGCCCCAGGTATTCAGCAAGACGCTTGCTACGGAGGAGAGGCGTACCTCCCTCACCCAAGCTGATTATGTTTGATTGATCTTTAACGGGAAGTAGTTCAGAGTAACTCCATACTCTAAGAGGGCGCTTAGTCAATTCTCTTTTGGTTATAATTTCTTTGAGTTGTTCGAAATCGTAGTGGACATCAATACGTGCGTTACATTCGTGAGTTTCACAGATGAGTGGATTCTGGGATTCTTCGTATTTGCTTCCACATTTTGGACAGCTGAGATGAGTTACATATGACATGGTTAGTTAGCCTCCGATTGGGTTTCACTCTGTAATGTGACTAACCCGTCGTGGATTATTACGTATCGTTCTGACATGTCTTGTAAATGCTCATAGAGGGTTGTATAATCTGATCGACTTCGTAATGGCGTCTTCATGTCTAAGTCATCGATGGGAATAAGGGATTTACGGCTAATAGCGCGTCGCAAAGCGACCGCTATTCGATAACCATCTTCCCGTCGAAGCCGTGCTTGCTTTTTCTTTGACAGAACATTGTGAAAACTATTGAGCTGTGTCT
The DNA here is from genome assembly GCA_048938295.1 of Promethearchaeota archaeon. Lineage (GTDB taxonomy): Archaea > Asgardarchaeota > Hermodarchaeia > Hermodarchaeales > Hermodarchaeaceae > Hermodarchaeum. Next base: position 28,865 of record JBHLMI010000010.1, on the reverse strand, counting down.
TCAGAGAGAGTGAATCAACGATTATTGTTAAACACGCAACAAGCAGAAAGATGTTCCCAATCAACTCACTTTCCCACCAAGATAATTGCCTTCTCGGAGCCATTAAATCCAATGCGGCCCTTAAGCAGCGTAAGCTTACATCTCGTTTTTGGACTAAGTAGAACAGGTCACTCGCCTCGAGTAAGAGTCCAGCGGCTCTTGTGGGCTGGTGTTGCCGCCAATAATAATCTCCGCTGACAAGGACAAAGACTAGCGCATCTTTATGCCGTTTTTTCTCCCGAAGGTTTGCAGCTTCTTGTAGGTATTGACCTAACTTCACCTTGGCCACATCCGATCCAGGCGATGTCATTAACCCGGTTAAGCGTAACTCAGCTTCTGTTTCAGATGACTTTCGGTGATTCCCAACCGCCTTATAGAGATCATGCCAGAAATTTTGCAGAAAAACACCTCGTAACAACTGTGAAAGTGCTTTTTCCAATCTTTAGCTTATAAGACTGAAAAACGTTCGGTGAACTCTCAAACTTCAAAAAAAGTGAGGGGTATTCATCGAATCTAGCAAAGTTTATGTTGGTCGAACCTTTGTTTCAGTTGGTGGCGTCAAGTGGTTTCCAAGCGGACTATAGTGGCAGCTATTTCCGTAGCCATTATCCTAATGTTTATTCTTAGTTTTCTTTTGCCACTTATTTTTGTGCCACCTATTCCTCGACAACGACCATTCGATGACATCCCCGATTGGGGAACTGGGGTGACAGTAGAAGGGGGAGACGACACCATCCTTGATAACATTACACTTGATGATGTTACCTTAGACCTAAACTGGTCAATTGATCCAACTTTCATTGTTGCCATTGTCTCACCGGCGGATCCACCCCGTTATTGGCGAAATACAGCATATGACCGATATATGGGAACCGATTGGGAAAAGAGTACAAACGCCACCCTGCCACTTCCGATGGTTACCCCCGCAGCTGAAACGGTGTATACGATAACCCAAAATATTACCAATCAGGGTCCCATAGGAACATTTCCACTCTTATCGTTGTGGCCAGAACCACGAATTATAGACCAGTCCCTTCAATTTCCCAATCTATCCGATCCTAGTTCCTATAACCTTGAGGTTGATGAGTTCGGAACTGCCCTTTTCAACGGATTCTTCTCCCAAACGGGAACTGCAACCCTGCAATATCAAGTTACTTACCTTCCCCGAAATTGGACGCTAATCCGTCCACAATCGCTCCCAAGTAGTTCGACTCCAGCTCCCATTCTCGCCCAGTATCAACAGCAAGGACTTACAATGATGAGTGCCTCTACCCGTTCGGATGTGCAGACACGGTTATCGTCGATACTTGCTGGAGTACCCAATACAGCCTTCGAGCAGGCTTTCGCCATTCAGAACTATTTCAAAGCAAGTTTCGCCTTTGATCCGTTTGTTCCACGACCTAGTTCGACCGATGAGCATGTTGAATGGTTTCTCCAGCAAGGCGGAGGCATCGGTATTGACTTCGCCACCGCTTATACAATGTTTCTCCGTGAAGCAGGCATTGCCGCCCGACCGGTATTTGGAGCAGTACTGGGAGAAGACCAGGGGAGTCAAAGAGTACTGCGTCTGATGCACCTTCATTTTTGGGTCGAAGTGTATATTCCAACCGCTACAACGGGCTATTGGATCCAATTTGACCCCACCCCGTTACCCAGCTTCATCACCGACGGCAGTCCTCCACCAATACCCAATCCACCAAACCAGTCTCCCACTCCTGTTGTGCCCGATGAGGATCCCTGGGTTGTGAGTAGTTACTTGAACCTGACCGTCAACGTTTCTTCACTAATTGTCAACCGATTTCAGCTATTTCAAATCAGTGCAACTCTTACCGAGGATGGCGTCCCCCAAGCTGGTGAGACGATTTCATTCTATGATGAAACCGAACAATGGTTCCTGGGAGCCAGTGTAACCTCGGCTCTTGGCTTAGCGAGTATAACCTTCGAGTATAACAATTCAGCCATCGTTGGTGGCCACTTACTCAGCGCAGAATTCATCGCTTTGAGAGCATATAACGTCACCGCACTTCATGGTGCAGCAAATCTATCGATATCCGTTGCCCCATTGGAAGCAAACCGAAGTACATTCGTTCATATCAATGGTACATTAACCGATGCCGTTAATGGCAGAGGGATTTCAGCTAATGAAACGGGCTTCACAGGAGTCAATATCTTATTCAATTTCGCCATTGCCACACAACCATTAACTGACGCACTAGGTCGTTACGCAATTGATTACTCAATTCCTCTCTCTCAAACACCCTTAGGTCCAACGCAGGTGCAAGCCGCATTTGTTTTACCAGGTATCATAAATTCTACGGCAAGTGGAATTGAAATATTAAACGTCACTGCCACCTCACAGCTCACCGTCCAAGCACAACCGAATTCGGTACGGCTAAACAGTAATACTACACTTCAAGGCCAACTAAGATATGACAACGGCACCGGAATTGCCGGACAGACCATTCTACTTTATTGGAATGGAACACCTGCTGGCACAGCAAGCACTGATGGGGGTGGCTACTATTCCCTTGATTATAACGCTACGGCGATTGGACAGGTCACCATTGGCGCCCGGTTTTTAGGTGCTCAATACGTGTACGGTTCACGGGCATCAAGCACTGCCCTCGTGCACCAACAGGGCACAATTGTTGTATATGTCGACGATGATGATGGTGACGATATCACTCAACGGGGAAATATTGTTTTCTTTTCAGGTTACGTTGAAGATCAATATGGAACCCGCCAAGGAGGCGTGACAGTTCGTATTTTTTTGAATGGAAGTCAGGTTGCTTCTACTGTAACCTTTCCCAATGGATCTTACTCAGTTAGTTATTTGCTTCCAGGAACCCAACCGGTGGGTATTCGCGAGGTCACCGGTGATGTTGTACATGCAACATTGATAGCCATCTCCAGCTTTGATTATTTCATTATTAATTCATCAACCGTGATACAGAACCTGATGGTTGATACCTCCCCCGCGCTGCTGGGGGAAACAGTCACTCTAATTGGTCAACTTATCGATGATCAAGGAATTGGTCTTTCCGGACAAGGTCTTGACCTAGCAATTTCCTACGTAGCCACCTCCATCCCAATTGGAACAGTTTCAACTCAACCAGGTGGCACGTTTTCATTTATTCTACCGATTTCAACAACCATCCCTTCAAGCGTTTCGACCATCTCATTAGATGTAACCTATGTTGGAACTCAATATTATAGCGCCAGCGGTAACTCTGAGCTTCTTGACATCTTCTCAAACGCCACACTACTGATTGATGTTCCCGCGGGACCTTTTGCCTGGAACGAAAGCATTCAGGTAAATGGTTCCCTTGTCGATAATTTTGGACGTTCCCTTCCTAACCGAGATATCCAACTCTTCGTTAATGGAACGAGTAACATTTCCACTGCATCAGATCAATATGGTCACGTCGGGTTCCTGATTAGATTCAGACCTTCAGGAATCAACGATGAAACCTATGCCTTACAGCTCCGGCACGAAACGATAATTACCCTTAACTCATCTGTAAGGAACATAATTGTGGAGGCAGAACAACCCATGCAACCACCACCATCCCTACCAATTCCCCTTGAATGGATTTTTGCTATAGTCATAATCATTGTCATTGTGATTGTTGCCTTTCTTGGCTATCGCTACTGGAAACGCCATCCTCGGCAACCTACTGCACCATCAATAGATGCAGCAGCGATGTTGACAGCCCTTCGTCAGCTTCTGACAGATAAGAAATACCGGGAAGCCATCATCTACGCCTTCCGTATGTATGAAGCTATCATTCAGGCTAAACTTGGAATCTATCGTGACCCTAGTATAACAGTACGAGAGTTCGCCAATCTCACTGTTGCCCATGGCCGCTTAGACTCCCGAAATATGGAGGTCTTCATTCGGGGTGTCGAAGAAGCCCGCTACAGTGATCACCCCGTTAGCTATAATCTCGCTCTCTCCACATTGAATGCCTTTGCCAGTCTATACAACTCCTTAACCGGAGGCAATCTGCGGTTTGTCACGCAGGAACAACAACTCCAACCAAATGGCCAACCAACCGAAAGCGGCTGAAGCGAAAAAACGGAGCAAATTCATCACCATCGTTGTTTTCTGCTTCGTGTTCGCCATAGCCTGGCTGCCAATTTTACTCAGCATTACTGGTGTCGGTGGCGTTGATCTGCTCCCATTCTCAATCTATAATACAAGTACTGATCCAGGTGACGGGTGTTCAGAACTTGCCAGTGAGTTGGTGAGCAATGGGTATGAAGTTCATCCCTTGATTAGCTCTCTGAGTGTGATTAACAGCATTCCCAGCAATCAGGTGCTTTGTATTATCGGACCTACACACTTCTTTTCCATAGTTGAAATTTCAGCGTTATTAGACTTTTTCATAAATGGCGGAAGCATGCTATTAGTAGATGATTTTGGTTCTGCGAATAACATACTAGATGGGCTAGCGGTTTACATCGACAATTGGCCAAAACGAGCCGTGAATCTAATGGTCGTATCAGACATTCGTTTTTCTCGCGGCCTCCTCTTAGATGCAAGCGTCAATGAAAATGGGCTCCCTCTGCTCCCGGTAATCAACTCCTTTAACGATGGGGGGCGCATCTTTTCTCCCGGACACCACGTTGTAATGAACTTCGCGTCATCCATTGAAGGAGCTTCAGGTTACGAGCTAGCCGCCTCCTCTACGAACTCATGGATTGTAGCCGGAGATGTCTACAGTCATGTCATAAACGCAAATGATCCCAATTACATTGCTTATAATGCAACCCGAGGAGACCAGCCTGGTCCACTTCCAGTAATGCTGGAGATGCAAATAATGAATGGCACGTTGATCATGCTTAGCGATCCTAGTATCTTTATCAATAATATGATTGACCGTGGCACCAACCGCCAATTTGCCGTCGAACTATTTACCTATTTGGCGAATCAGGCGAATGCAAACTCCATCATAATTGATCATAACCATTTAGGATGGACGCCAGCCTCTCCGGTTCTCTATGTTGGGTTGATGCTTGGGCAAATCACCTATGTTTCAACCAATTGGATTTTAGCCCCCTTGGCACCGCTTTTAGCCATTTGGATGGTTCGGCGTTACCTACCATTTGGACGCCCGGAGAAGCAGAAACCTATGGAAATCTATCGGTTACGTGGCGAAACGATGTTCACGAGAACACTGTATGAATATATTAACAACCAACGTTACAACGAAGCCTTAAAAATAATCTATGGCCAACTTAAGCGCGATTTAGGCCGAAAATACGGGTTACGGATTTTTGATGTGCCACGGCTTCTTGTAACGGTTTCGCGCACACGACAGCCAGGCGATATAGCACTGATCACAGGCGATTTTGAGGCACTCGAAAAAGCAGTCCATACATCAAAACGAATTAAACATGAAGAATTCTTGGACTTCTTTTTCCAAATTCAACGTATACGAGACAATATTGGGTGAAATGAAATGAGTAGACGCAGAAGAAGTGACGGAATGTCTATTTCCGAAGTACGAAGCCATGCAACAAATATCCTCGACGAAGTAGGGAAGGTGATTGTGGGGAAACGCAACATTCTCCAAAATATCCTGATTGGACTACTAGCGAAAGGGCATATCCTCCTCGAAGGAGTGCCAGGCATCGCAAAGACTTACATGGCAAACGCGTTTGCCCAAGCCATTGGCTGTGAGTTTAAACGAATCCAGTTTACCCCGGATATGTTACCTGCCGACATCGTTGGAACTAACATCTATGACCCGAACACAGGGGAATTCCGCCTACGAAAGGGGCCAGTCTTTTCAAATCTGGTGTTAGCTGACGAAGTCAACCGATCACCCCCAAAGACCCAATCAGCGTTGCTTGAAGCGATGCAGGAAAAGCAAGTTACTATTGAAGGCGCTACGTTACCTCTTCCAGAACCTTTCATGGTTTTGGCAACACAAAACCCTATCGAACTGGAAGGAACTTATCCTCTTCCGGAAGCACAGGTAGACAGGTTTTTGTTTAAACTTCATGTTGATTATCCTTCTGATGCCGAAGAGGTAGAAATTCTTCGTCGGAAGCATCAACCTGAAGAGGCGGATGTTGAACCTGTTGTGGATCCACGTGTATTGATTGATATGCAGGAAGCGACTAAGCGGGTGTTCGTTGAGCCTTACATCATGTCGTATATTCGCGATATCGTGGTTCGCACTCGGAATGATCCTCAGATTTTGATTGGTGGTTCGCCTCGTGCATCGATTGTGCTGCTTGACACATCCAAAGTTCATGCTGCATTGAGTGGTCGAGACTATGTTACACCGGACGACATTAAGATGTTGGCTCTGCAAGCTCTGAACCACCGTTTGATTCTGAAACCCGAAGCTGAATTGGAAGGCACTTCTGTCCAGTCTGTTGTGAACCGGATTCTAAAGCAAATTAGTACACCGGGAGCGTAAGTTTACGTGTTCTCCGAACGTGGAAGAACAGTTCTCCTCATTGGGATATTCATCCTCGTCTCGGGATTTGCCTTTACAAATTTCGTTCTCGTCATTTTAGGTATTTTTCTCATTGTAGGGTCAGTAGCTAGTTCACCCTTTTTCCAACTGACTATGCCGGTTGAAACTCTTGAAGTAACTCGGGAAATTGATAAACGCAAGATTTTCCAAAATGATTTTTTTCACGTAAAACTTACGGTGAAAAATACTGGATCTCATCGCATTGATTCAATTGACATCTTCGACGTTTATCCCGAGATATTTCGCCTGGTTTTGGGAAAGAACAGAATTCGAAGCCGTATTGATCCGAATCAAGAGGTTAAATTTTCATATATTCTTCAAGCCACACTCCGAGGGAAGTTCACCTTTGGACCCACTAAATTTCAGATATATGATCGGCTAGAGTTTCGGTTTGAAGAAATGTCTGGAGAGAATTTTGAAGAGCTTCTAATTTATCCAAATGTCGAAGAAGTCCGTATTATGGAAAGTCTCGCAAAGAAGCGTCGATTGGGTCATATGTTTGGTATTCATAAGACCCGTCAGATGAGTTTAGGGACTGATTTCACAGGTATCCGGAAATATGAAGTTGGTGACGAATACCGCCGAATTGACTGGAAGGCGTCTGCCCGAACACAAAAGCTCATGATGCGCCAATACGAGACGGAACGCAATATTCGCATGTTTATCATCCTCGATATTGGTGCAACAATGGCAGCTGGTCGCCCAGAAAATAGTAAACTCGAGGCTGCTATTCGTGCCGCCTTGATGCTAGCAAAGATGGCAATGGAACGTAAGGACCATGTGGGACTATTAAGTTGGTCAACGAAGCAACATTCGTTCTTAAAACCTGGATTAGGTGATGCACATTATTATCACATGCTCGATCTTTTAGCCGAGATTTCACCTGGAGGTGAGTTCGATTTGACCACGGCTGTTGAGTACCTAGCGCCACGCGTTACTCAGCAAAGCTTCTTTGTAATAATTACCGACCTGGAATCAAATCGTAAGCGTTTGGAAAAAGGTATCAGACTTATTCGTGGTTACAAACATAATGCAATAATTATTCGACCTTTTGGCCCCTGGTTCGAAATAGAAGAGATTTACCTCTCCCCTGTTGAACGTGCTATAGGAGAAGCGATTGTCCACAGGCTTCTTGAAGAGCAGTCTCAGTTAGCGAAAAGCTTCCAACGAGTTGGTGTATCAATTGTTGCTGTTGGTCCTGGGGATTTTCTCCCCACGGTTTTGAGTGAGTATCTCAAGGCGAAGAAACGAAGTATTGCGGTGATTTAAGAAATGGAGGTAGAAGGTCAATGACACGGTACATTCTTTGGATACTCCGGGGCATCGCCGTAGCCGCATTCATTGCTTTTGCCACCACTATACTGATGAGTCTAAATCCATTGGTTTGGCGTACTATGGGATCTAGTGGTGTCTTCACCGCACTTGTAGACTTCGCAGTAGGGCTTCGTAATGTGTTAACCTTACTGATTATTTCTTTCATCGAATTGGCTGCAGCTCTAAGTGCATATATCACTGGCTTTCTGACACAGCAGGATGCCACTGGATTTGTTACGTTCTTCCGAGATGCGATTACGGCGTATTTCCAGGCCTTTGGATTCAGTTTAGCACCTTCTGGGCTCCCTCCATTCGATTATGTGATTATTTTTCTCCTTAGCCTCTATTTCTTGTCCTTTTGGATTCTACTGAGCATTGCCATAATCGCAGGCGTTACATCATTTCTTCGGGTGAGTGGTCGATTAGCTTCATTGTGCTTCATCTCGATGATAGGATTAGCAATCCTTGGTGCTGCAGGGATTGTACTGAATATTCCAGGCAGTGAAAATGGCTACTTCCTTCCAAGTGCTGAGTTTAATTGGCCTTTGTCATGGCCTGTATTACTTGTGGCCTTGGTGGGCTTCATCTACCTCGAAGCCTCCTACCAGGTCGTGTATTTTTACTCACTCCTCGAACCGGTAACTGTTCGCGAAGAACAGTTACGAAGGCAAATAACTCAGTTGCAAACTGATGCCCAAAGACAAGTTCCGGTGCAGACTGAAGATATTCCCGTGCCTAAAGCGCTTCAACGAATGTTAGGCTCAGATGCGTTTCGATTAATGCGCCAAGTGATTGAAAGGAAATTGTTACGCAGAGAATGGCTTGTCGAATTGAAAGACGCCCATGAGATACGACGATTGAATAGGTTTGTTACGCGGTTATTCCGGGAAGACCCAGAAGCTGAAGCTACTCTAACCGCGCGTGCTTCAACTCCCTCAATATATCGCATGACTGTCTTGTCGATTGGCTCGTCAGCTATTGGGTTTATCTTCGTGCTTCTCATTGCGTATATTTGTATCAATCCTGTAACCTTTCTAACCCTGTTGAATGCCCCACCAATCATCATTGAATCAATTGAGCTGTTATTTCTACCTGAAAAAACATTGTTGTTCCTAGTACCCCTAGCACTGCTCTTTCCTCTGGCTGCTTCGATAATCGGCTATATTCGCCAACGGCGTGCTCAACCCGCAGAGCCAACTAGACCGACAATAACACAGTAGCTCGTGATGTAGCACTTTCAGCTAATACCACTTGAACAGCAGTGATATTTGGGAAATCTGAGGATAGGTTGACAATCAACTTCTGACACAAAAAGCGGGCGAGCTCTTCAGCTGTTGTTTCAACAACGTCAATAAGCCTTACATCCTTTGCGGGAAATGAGTACTTACCACTGGGCGTGGTAACTTCGATTTGCTTGGCTTTTTCAACGGTTTTGATTAATTTTGATTGAGCAGGAAGTAGGACAAAGTGATCCCAATGTTTGCAAAGTTTATGTATGCGCTTTTTAAGTATACGAAAATCCACAACCATCCCATATGAATCGATTTCACCCCAAATAGTGACAGTGACGTGGTAATTATGCCCGTGAAGTTGCTCACAGGCTCCCCCTTCGCTAACGAAGTGAGCTGCGGCAAAATCGATTCCTGAAACCTCTACTGAAACCTGACTAGTCATGATGAGTACCCTATCAATAGAGTGTGTTCGTGTAGAAAAAGTATAGTAAAAAAGAGAGAAAAGGCGCCCGCCAAGGCGGACGCTTGGTTACATCATGCCGGGCATTCCGCCCATACCACCCATACCAGGAGGCATTCCACCTGGTCCACCGGGTCCACCAGGAGGAGCAGCACTCCGCTTAGATGCTATGACGTCATCAATTCTTAGAATTAGTGACGCTGCTTCGGTACCTGACCGAATTGCATGTATTTTCACACGAAGTGGTTCGATTACACCGGCTTTGAACATATCTTTGGCTTTACCTGTCACGATATCAATGCCCATGTTTTTGTTGTGACTTCCGTGTGCGGCACGAAGGGCAACAATGACATCAATGGGATCATGACCTGCATTCTCAGCAAGAGATTTAGGAATTACCTCCATTGCATCAGCGAATTTGTTGACAGCAATTTGTTCACGACCCTTAAGAGATGAGGCGTATTCTCGGAGTTGTGTTGAGACTTCCACTTCTGGGGCTCCACCACCGGCAACGACTTTCCCATCTTCAACGGCATCGCGAACGACTGAGACAGCATCATGGAATGCGCGTTCAGCTTCATCAACTACGCGTTCTGTGCCGCCACGAATGAGGACGCTAACCGTTTTAGGATCTTTGCATCCTTCAACGAAGACCATTTTGTCATCACCGACCTTCCGTTCTTCGACGATATCACAGCCGCCAAGGTCCTTGGCGGTAAGGTGGTCGATGGATGATACAACTTGTCCTCCAGTTGCACGGGCAAGCGCTTCCATGTCACTTTTCTTAACACGACGAACAGCAAGAATACCATCTTTAGCGAGATAGTGCTGAACTTTGTCATCGATGCCTTTCTGAGCAAAGACCACATTGGCACCGACTTCAGTTACCTTTTCTGAGATTTTTTTCAGCATTCGTTGCTCTTCGTCAAGAAAAGATTGCATTTGCTCAGGGTTGGTGATTCGAATTTCAGCATCCATCTCGGTTTTCTCGACCTCCATGGAGGCGTTGAGCAGAGCAATTTTCGCTTTGTGTACACTGCGCGGCATTTCAGAATGCACTATTTCTTTGTCGACAATGACCCCACGAACTAATTGAGTGTCTCGAACTGATCCGCCTTCCTTTTTTTCGACTTTAATGTTATCAATGTCAGCCACGATTCCATCAGGCGTTTCTTCGGTGATTTGTAGTACTGCATCAACCGCAATGGGAGAAAGGAAGTCTTTAGCTTCGGCAATCAGCTTGCTAGCCATGGAGGTATCGCTGACTTTCAAAAGTTTTGCACGATCATCAATAGGGCAGTCAATCGCCATGTTGTTGAGAATTTCACTGGCCTTGTCTACGGCTTTTCGATAACCTGAGATAATAACAGTCGGATGGACGCCTGATGTGATAAGTCCCAGTGCTTGCTTGAGATATTCACCGCACAGGACCACTGCCGAGGTGGTGCCATCACCCGTCTCAGCGTCTTGGGCTTTGGCTACCTGAACAAGCATTTTGGCAGCAGGATGTTGAACTTCAATCTCATCAAGGATCGTCGCACCATCATTTGTGATGGTGACGTCGCCAAGGCTATCCACCAGCATTTTATCTTGACCACGCGGACCCAGAGACGTGCGCACTGCATCAGCAAGTGCTCGCACTGCCATAATGTTATTTTCGCGAGCGTCACGACCTCGGGCGCGTTCAGTTCCTTCTTTAAGTATTAATACCGGCACACCTTGCATTTGTGCCATGATAGTGTTCCTCCTTCGTTTTTTGTGGTTTTTCAAATAGGATGAACTTGCTCGGCAATCCTTGCACTGACATAAAAAGCTTACGCCGTTTCTGATTGCAATCCTGAATGAGACCGAACCTACATTTCCGTTAGGGGAGTGTAATCCCAACTGGTGAAGATGGTCTTCAGCAGTCGTACAATGCCACGAGAGAGGAAAATCGTCTCCATGAGAAATGCCATGAAGAGAATTTCGATCCAAGCTTTCCCTACTATGCCCAGTACAATGATGAGAACGAACTCAGCAGGAATGGGTGTCATAACTGGCACGATGAACAGGAAAAGCCAGATGGTGAAGAGACACTCGGGCACATATCCGATGACTACGGAAAGGAAAGGGCGTTTAAGGGTTCGCTGTACAAACCCACTCGTAAAACCAGTCATTGCCTTTCCCGCTGGAAGGCCAATGAGGCCCACTATGCCTAAAGAACCCCAGATATAGCCAAAGGCAATTCCTGGATAAAAACCTACAAGAGCACCAGTTATTGCCCCTAGAATGGCTCCGCCGGGTATCGCCACCATGAAGGTTCCAAGGTGACTTAGATCCAGAGAGATTTGAGTTGCTCCAAGCTGAACAGTATTGATGGTAAGAATCGATACGGCGGTGCCTAATGCAGCCATAATGGCGACATAAACGAATTCCTTTATACTTCTCGCCATAGCAGGGAGGACCCTCCTTGAGAGTGGGCGCATTGAAGGTTCCTGGTATATAAGAGTAGCTACTCAATATTGAGTTGAATCCTGTCATGGTTGTGGAGAAAGCTATTTCTGAGTCGAGTCAACGAACAGAGGTGAGGTTTGTTCAGTGTCGAAATTCCGTCATTCTTTCCTACCCACGGTTGGTGAGCAAGAAATAGAGATGCTTACAGCTCTAGGCATCAAAGATATCAATGAATTGTTCAATGACATTCCTTCGAAATTTCTGTTAAAAAGACGCTTGAAGATTCCCAATGGCCTATCAGAAAGTGAAGTCTGTGAGAAGGTTTCTCGTTCCCTTGCTCAAAACTGGACTCCTCGAAAGGGAATGAGTTTCTTAGGAGGTGGCGTTTGGCCACACATTATTCCTGAGGCCCTTAAAACCATCGTCAATCGCACGGAATTTCTTACAGCATACACGCCCTATCAGGCAGAAATTAGTCAGGGCATGCTTCAGGCGCTATTTGAGTATCAGAGCCTGATGGCGGAGTTAATTGAACTCCCGATTGTTAATGCCTCGATGTACGATTGGGCAAGTGCGTTGGGAGAAGCAGCCCTGTTAACCAGCCGGATTACCAATCGAAATTCTTTTCTAATTCCTCACCTAATTTCACCGAGTCGCCGAGCAGTTTTACATACTTATACCCAGCCTGCGGGAATCAAGATTGCTGATATTGGTTATAATCACCGTACAGGACAGTTGAATGTTGAGCATCTCAAAGAGCTGCTCGATACGAATACAGCAGGTGTCTATTTTGAAAACCCGGGATATTTGGGAGTTCTCCAAGATGATGTCGACGCTATTGTGGATCTTGTACATGACGCTGGAGCACTTGTTGTTGTAGGCATCGACCCTATTTCGCTTGGAGTAATTCGACCTCCCGGAGATTATGATGCTGATATTGTCATAGGGGAGGGACAACCCTTGGGTAGTCCAATAAATATGGGCGGACCACTCTTAGGGATTTTTGCCAGCAAAAATGAGAGAAAAATCTTGCGTCAGTTGCCTGGTCGAATCATTGGCTTGACAACAACACAAGAAGGAGATGAAAGGGGCTTTGTCATGACAATTCAAGCCCGTGAACAGCATATTCGTCGAGAGAAAGCAACATCGAACATTTGCTCAAATCAAGCCCATTCAGCGATCACTGCCGCAGTATACTTGTCACTATTAGGACCTCAAGGAATAACCGAGTTGGGAGAGAAAATCCTCCAACTACGCCACTACACGGAAAATCAACTTAATGCTATCGATGGAATCAAAGCCCCCTTATTCGAAGCCCCCCATTTCAAAGAATTTAGCGTCTCAATAGAGAAAGGACAAGAAATCCCAGCACGAACGATACGAGAAGTGCTTGCGAAAATCCAGAAATGTGGAATTCTAGCAGGCATTCCATTGGATCAGAGTTTCCCTGAACTAGGAGAAGCGGCACTTGTCTGTGTTACAGAAATCCATACTCAAGAGGAGATAGACCAACTTTCAGCAGCATTTCAACAAGCCGTGGAGGGTAAACCATGAAGTTTCATCAAGCAAAATGGGATGAGCCCTTGATTTTCGAAAGATCTCGGGTAGGAGCTATAGGCTATTCCCTACCCGAGCCCAGCAAGACCATCCAAAATCTGTTGCCCAATCCCCTTTCAACCATTCCCAAGAACCTCCGCCGCAAAATACAACCTTCTTTGCCTGAATTATCAGAACCAGAAGTGGTTCAACACTTCATCCGTTTATCTCAAATGAACTACAGCATCGATTTGGGCCTTTACCCATTGGGTAGTTGCACAATGAAGTATAATCCGCCCATGAATGAGGAAATCATAAAGGATCTTAATTTTGCTCAAGCTCACCCCCACCAAGATTGCACAACCCTTCAGGGCATTCTTAAAATCCTTTTCGAGTTACAGCAGTGGCTGTCAGAAATAACTGGAATGGATTACCATTCGCTTCAACCGGCAGCAGGTGCGCAGGGAGAATTGGCTGGTGTTCTTATAATCCGTGCCTTTCATGCAGATCAGGGCGAACTGGAGACCCGGCGACAAATTATTGTTCCCGATTCTGCCCATGGTACAAATCCTGCAAGTGCAGCGATGGCAGGATTTGATGTCGTCGTAGTCCCATCAAATAAACTCGGTCAAGTTGATATCCAAGCCCTAGAAAGCGCCGTTTCGAATCAAACCGCAGGTCTAATGTTGACGAACCCGAATACTTTGGGCTTATTTGAAAAAGAAATCGAGACCATCGCTTCCATCGTTCACAAGGCGGGGGGGTTGTTATATTATGATGGCGCGAACTTAAACGCGAATTTGGGTCGCGTTCGACCAGGTGATATGGGTTTTGATATAATCCATACAAACCTACACAAAACCTTCGCGACGCCACACGGCGGAGGAGGACCAGGTGCAGGACCTGTCGGCGTGAAGCAACGACTCGCCGAGTACCTACCGGTGCCTGTGATTGCATTCAATGGGACAGAGTATTACTTAGAGAGTGATCGGCCAAAATCGATTGGGCGCCTTCATGGATTCCATGGTAATGCGGCTGTCTTGTTGAAATCTTACGCGTATATCATACGGATGGGGTGGGAAGGATTACATGCAGTTTCGAATCATGCAGTTTTGAACGCAAACTACCTAATGAAACAGATAGAGAGTATCAAGGGCTTTAGCATCCCCTTCGCTCCTGGTATCTGGAGAAAACACGAGGTTGTTGTTAGTGCAAGCCCCCTTGAACGCGATACAGGAGTAAATGCTCGAGACGTGGCAAAAGCTTTACTCGACCGGGGATTACATGCGCCTACTTTTTATTTTCCAGCCATCGTTGAAGAGGCATTAATGATCGAACCCACAGAGACCTTCAGTAAAGCAGAACTTGATCGATTCATTAGAGCACTAACAGAAATCGCAGAACAAGCCTACTCTGATCCTAACCTCGTTCGCTGCGCACCACAGAACACGGCAATTACTCGACTTGACGAAGTTAAGGCTGCACATCCGCGCACCATGACCCTATCTTGGCGGATGTTACAACAACACGATCAGGAAACCTAAGTAAGGCTAATTCAAATATAGACTTCTTCATTGGCATGATTTCTATCAGCGCTTCTTTAGACCTGACCGCTTAGGTGCAATGAGCCCAACTTTCCGACCTGGAGGAGCGGTACGTGCAACTGAGGTCGGACCCCCTGGTCGTTGTTTGTTACCGCCACCGTGCGGGTGGCTGACGGCATTCATTGCAACACCCCGGACCTTCGGGTAGGTTAACCCTTTGGCGTAACGTTGTTTGTGTTTGCTTCCGGCTTTCAGAAACGGTTTCTCAGGTCGTCCACCACCGGATACAACGCCAATTGTAGCCCGTGCTGTAGAGCTGAAGGTTCGAGTCTTTCCGGAGGGTAAGCGGATCGAGGTGGTTCCCGCAGAATGTGTGATAATGGTGGCATAGGTACCACTCGATCGGACGAATTTTCCCCCGTCTCCGGGTTGACTTTCGATATTAAAGATCGGTGTACCTTCTGGGATTTGTCCAAGAGGTAGAATATGCCCTGCACGAATGCCTGCCTTGGGGCCTATGCGAATTCGCTCTCCAATAGCGGTTCCTTCCGGTACAAGGGAAAGATGAGTTTCACCATTTTCAAATCGAAGTGTGGCGATGGGAGCTCCACGACCTGGATCATGCATTAGTTCTTCAACATCGGCTTGAAGATAACCACGTTTGTCCATCAAGGCGAGTGGGGGATACTTGACTGCCCCGCGTCGCCGGTGCGTTTTTGCACGAAATGTCGGTGATCCGCGCCCACGCCGTTGTGTATAGATTCGTTTACCCATTTGTGTCTACCTCTGATTAGAATAATCCTAGTTTGACTGCTAAGTCAGCAGCATTGTATTCAGGGGCTAGTTTTACGAGAGCCTTCTTTTTGCCCTCGGGAGTAATCATAGTGTTAACCTTGATAACCTTCACTTCATAGAGTAGTTCGATGGCTTCTCGAATTTGGCCCTTTGTGGCTTTTCGGTTCACCATGAATGTGAGACGGTTTTCTTTTTCGACGATCTCTGAGGCGCGCTCAGTAATCATCATCCGGATTATCACATCATAAGGATCCATTACTGACCACCCTCGGTTGGTTGTTCAGCAAGAGCTTCAATTGCTGATTTCGTCCAGATTGTCAAACGTCCTGGTTGTGTTCCTGGCGCTAAAACCTCGGCATTAAGCTTTGAGGCGTAGATAACCTTAATCCCTGGAATATTTCGTGCAGCTTGACGTATTCCTCCATCCTGAGTAATGACAATCAATGGACCCACCGATTTTCGGTACTTTCGACCGCGGCGTCGGGCGTTCCCTCCCCGAATCTTTTGCCCATTTTTCACACGGACAACATCACTCCAAACACCGATATTTTCCAAGACATCTTTGACTTCCTCTGTTGTTTGCAACTCTTGGAACTTATCAATGACGACCAGTGGAAATTGATCAGTTTCAAAGGCATGACCGCGTGATGCTACAAGTTCCTGATTAGCTGTTGCAGCAATAGCCGAACGAATTGCTAGCCGACGTTCTTTTTTATTGACCCGCTCTACTGGATTCTTTTCAGCCTCTGGAGGATGCGTCTTCCGCCCACTAACTGTGAATGGAGCAAAGGCAGCATTTGAAGCAGTGGGGTAACCCTGTCCTTTTCTACGGGGCACCCTTGCTTTACCTTGTCCTGTTCCCCAAGATTCCGCGGAGGTCCGTTTGCCAGCAAGGGGATCGACTCCTTGCCTTTGATACCGACTGGATTGTTGGGCAAGGACGGCGCGTTTGATGATATCTTTCCGAAGTGGAGTGTCAAATACTGGAGGAAGAGCGACTGTTCCCCGCGATTTTCCTTCTAATGTATGAATCTTAATTGAAGCCATGATGAATCCTCCATTATTTCTTCGCGGTCGTACTGATATACACGATTTCAGGAGGTTTATCTGGAACTGGTTTTGGTCGACTGGGCACTCGGAGACGAATTAATCTTCGAGATGGACCAGGTAAGGATCCGTCGATCAGAAGGAAATCGGATTGAAGGTTACCATAATGTGGAAACCCTCCTGATGGTGTAATATCATCACTCTTTTCACCGATCCGTAATAATCGCTTATTATATTCGGTTCGTTGATGAACCCCCATTTGACCCGCTCGAGGTACTGTGTACATAATACGGCTAGGATGCCAGGGACCGAGGGTACCAACTGCACGAACGGCTTTACGGGATTTGTGTGGTAGTTTAGCAACGCTGAAGCGTTTAACCACGCCTTGGAATCCTTTTCCTTTCGTAACAGCAATGGCATCGAGGAACTGACCCGGTTGGAATATATCCCGTACCCGTATCTCTTTTCCGAGGAGGGGGGTTATGTAATCAAATTGCTCTTTGATTGAACCGCCATGGATGCCACATTCAATGATTTCGGCTTTTTTCTTACTAATTCCTGCCTGCCTAGGCTGGGTCAAAAGGGAGACACGAAATTCTGTGATTTCATCTAATGATTTGGATAGTTTATCCATAGATGTTTTGCCATCATAATCTTTGGGCCAAGGCAATATACGTCGTATATCACGTGGAAGTTTGTCCATCCAGGTTTCACCTAAAGCCCGTAAGCCACCGCCATTTTGACCATATCCCCGGATTGACACAACAAGCATCGGTGGTGTATCGACAATTGTGACTGCGCGACTAACTTCTCGACCAAACCAGGGGCTGTTTGGTTTATCATCGATTAGAATCACATGCGTCATCCCCACTTTATATCCTGCAAAGCCAAGAATTTGGGGCTCAGGTGCCTGTTCGGGCCAATAGCGAACTCGTCCACTAACCCGACGCACACGCTTTCGGGGACGATGTGAAAGACTACCATGTCTTGGGGCACTTTGTTTTCGATGACCCATGGATTCCACTTCCAAGGGAAGTTATCAGGGGAGGCAAGATCAGTTACGAATAAGGTGTTACCTCCACCAGCTCAACGGCTCGGAAGCGGGTGGAACGATTTAAGTCTTTCGTACTCCTAACCCATCGAGAAGTACTACAAGCCAGAGATCGTTGTCAAAAATAAGCTAAGAAGAAATGGTGGCACACAACGTGTACCCTATTTTCTGTAAACTGTCTGCTCCTATAGGATTAGGCTTCCTGATTCATTACGTCCTTTTAGGAACCGCTTTACAGGCGCTATTTGCTGTTCCAGCGATGTTGTTCAGTCGAATAAATTTTGGTTCTCGGTAATCAACAGGAACCTCAATATGCTTTTGCACCGGAGAATTTAAACTCCAAGTGATAATCCCACTTTGGTACGTAGTTTCTTCCAATAAAGATATTAAACTCAGTTTCAACTTAGATGACGCCGCTAGCGAACAAGTACATATATGTTGAGCCGGGATAGCCAAGTGGTTACGGCGCGGGCCTTGAGAGATGCCATGAGGTGTTATCCAAGGTAGCCTGTGACTTTACGGTCGCAAGGGTTCGAATCCCTTTCCCGGCGCCATCTCACCCTATCACATTCGTCTCTTACCCTTTTAGCTGGCGATTCAGCAAATCCGAACGTTAAAAAGCGAACATCCATCTTGGTTTTCTGTGCTTCATCAGGTGATAATTCGTGGAATACGAATACTCCGACGAAATAACATCAGACCAGCTGTTCCACGCCTATGGAACGACCCTACCGGAGGTTTTCCGAAACGCAGGAAAAGCGTTGTTCGGTGTCATGTCTAACCTAGAGGAAGTCGAGCTCGATCACGAAATCGAAGTTAAAGCTGAAGGTATTGATGAGCAACATCTACTCTACGATTGGTTGTCAAACCTGTTACTGGAATTTGAAGTCGAGGGTGTGTTTTTCGCGGACTTCTCCATCAACTTAATCGAGGAGAGACCAGGTGAAGGATTTCATTTAGTAAGCATTGCAAAAGGAAGCCAGAAAATACCCGAACTCCAGACACACGTTAAAGGGGTCACTTTACACCGTTTCTCTCTTGAAAGAGTTAATAACAGATACAAGGCTACCGTTGTAGTGGATGTTTAAAATCACAAATCATTAAGGAGCGAATAAGTATGAAGGAAAAATTAAAGCAGCAAGACGAGTTTCGATGGTGGCTGGACAAATCAGCGCGTCCTCGCATGAAAGTCGGTGCAAAGATTATCGGTTCGAAAAATATCATCAACACCCTAGAGGACGCAGCTGTGGAGCAACTTACCAACGTAGCAACGCTTCCTGGTCCAATTGAACCGGTTCTGGCCATGCCTGATGCTCATTGGGGATATGGGCTTCCCATGGGAGCTGTTGGCGCTTTTGATGCTGAAGAGGGGATTATTTCCGCAGGATGTACAGGTTTTGATATCAATTGTGGCGTGCGCTTAATTCGCACTAATCTTAGTGTTGACGATGTCCAACCCAAGTTACAACAGCTTGTTGAGGAGCTTTTTAATCGAGTTCCTGCGGGAGTCGGTTCTCAAGGTAAGATTCGATTAAGTGATAGCCAGTTTAGTGATGTTATTCGGTGGGGAGCTAAGTGGGCGGTTGATAATGATCGGGGGGTATCAGCAGACTTAGCCCATTGTGAGGAGGGAGGATTTATGGAGGGTGCTGCTATGCAGGTACCTCAAGTTAGTGAAAAGGCGCGACGTCGTGGGCGTTCACAACTTGGTACGCTTGGAGCAGGCAACCATTATCTAGAGGTTCAAAAGGTTGAGAAAATCTTTGATGAACCTGTTGCCAAACTCTTTGGTCTGGAGAAAGGGCAAGTAGTGGTGATGCTTCACTGTGGATCCCGTGGATTTGGTCACCAGATTGCAACCGATTATTTAGAGAGCATGGCTGTAGCAGTTAAGAAATATAATATATGGCTTCCAGATCAACAACTCGTCTGTGCGCCTACAAATTCTCCTGAAGGGCAGGACTATTATGCGGCGATGAAAGCAGCAGTGAATTTTGCCTTTTGTAACCGACAGGTGATGACCCATTGGATTCGCCAAGGTTTTGAAGTGGTGTTTGGTCGAGACTGGGAAGCGCTGGGGATGCATCTTGTTTATGACGTGACGCATAATATCTGCAAGTTCGAAACCCATGAGGTGAACGGGTTGAAACGTGACATGTATGTACATCGAAAAGGTGCGACGCGCGCATTCGGACCAGGCAACACAAAAATCCCTGAAGACTACCGATCAGTTGGTCAACCCGTCTTAATCGGTGGCTCGATGGGAACCGCATCCTATGTTTTAGTTGGCACAGAACAGGCAATGAAAGAAACCTTTGGATCCACCTGTCATGGAGCAGGACGAGCAATGTCCCGAAAAGCAGCGATTCGCAAGTATCATGGACGAGATATCAAAAACGCGCTTGAAGCCAAAGGAGAAGTGATACGTTCAATGGGTACGAAAATTCTAGCTGAAGAAGCGCCTAATGCCTACAAAGATGTCCACGTTGTAGTAGACTCAGTTCATGGTGCAGATATCTCACGCAAGGTCGCAAGTCAGATACCGTTGGGTGTTGTGAAAGGCTAGGTTTGGTATTCAAGAATGCCATCAAAAGAAGCAAATCAGATTCCATTTGCGATATCCATCGCCATACCAACCTCCTTCATTGACGTTGACCAAAATCGAGATCAGCAAACCCAACATATCGGACGAATTGCTCGTGCTGCCGCAATCTTCCAAGTCGATGAAATTATCATCTATCAGGATAGGCTGAATTCGAAACAAATGAAGAATCTACAGTTCATCAGCCGGGTTCTTGAGTACATGGAAACCCCACAATATCTGCGAAAACACCTCTTTGGAAAGATGCCCGATTTGCGATACGTGGGGAACCTCCCTCCGCTTCGAACTCCACATCATCCTATTGTGAAAGAATCATCGAAGCTTCGGAATGGCGAATTTCGAGAAGGGGTGGTGCTTACAGACAAAGGAAAGGATGTTGTAGATGTCGGTGTTGAATCCCCTTTGCCACTCTTGCAATTCAAATCCACTCACCCGCTACAACGAATCACAGTACTAATTCTGAGGGATAAATCCGGGAAGTTAACCGCGCGTCCGAGTTCTCCGACTCGATTCAAACAATACTGGGGGTACTCTGTCAGTAGTGTGGAATCATCTTTGGGTGACTTCTTGGTGAACAAAGATGATTATCAGTTCGTTATTACTATGAGTCGGAAAGGAAGACCAATTGCGGATGAAGCTGGTAAAATAAGAAGGCAGTGGGAGAAATTCCATCGACTTCTGTTGCTTTTTGGGAGCCACAAAGAGGGGATTGAAGAGATTCTTCGGCGTGACCAAATTGATGTAACCTCAGTTTCGGATCATATAATCAATCTTGTTTTCAAACAGGGCACAGCAACCATTCGAACTGATGAGGCGGTATTTATTGGACTCTCCACTTTCAGATTGCTTGAACAACTAAAGAATTAGCAGTCTATGCTTCTTCCTGGTATTCTATTTGATCGCTGGCAGCGATGAGAAGCTCATAGGATCCTATACCCTTGAAGTACCCATCTCGTGTAACCTGGATTGTAATGTTGTGGTATCCTGAAGAGACATCGGGAATTCGGAGATGTAACTCGGTGGGACTGGATTCTAGCTTCTGAGTGGCGATGTTGAGAGCTCCAAGGAATGCTTCAAGAACAGCATTCTTTGGAGGTTCGTTCTTTGGAAAGCCCACGACAACTGTTAGCTTGAGTTCTTCACCTGGTTCTGCAACTCCGAGTTCTGGACCTAAAACCTTAACATCAATTCGATGACTCCAGTATACGTAGCTTGCAGGAAGCAAAAAGAGTAGAAATAACACGAGATAGACGAGCGCACCTTGTAGAATCGCTATGACGAGGTCGTCACGCACTATTATTGTGGGTGCGATTAAGGGAAGCAACAAGATTGCTACGGCTCCATAGATTATAAGACTCCCACAAAGCACGATGCTCAGAGTTGAACGAGGATTACTGTCTGTCACAGTTAAAGAGTTGATAAATTGGTGCTAAATAGCATTTCGATTAAGGACGAATATTCTATTAATTTGAAGTCTAACGATTTTGCTTTACTGCGTTGAAAACGAAAGTCTTACTTTAGGGTTATTTCAATAAAGACTTCATCGGGGACCCGGATACGCATGATTTGGCGCATAGTTCTTTCATCAGCTTCTAAATCAATGAGCCGTTTGTGGATACGCATTTGCCAATGATCCCACGTGGGTGTTCCTTCTCCACAAGGTGATTTTCGTGTGTGAACCTTCAAAGTCTTTGTAGGTAAAGGAATAGGACCTGACATGTTAACGCCTGTTCTAGATACTATGGATTGGACTTGGCTGCAGACTTCGTTTAACTTAGGGATGTCTGTACTGGACAGCCGAATCCGTGCTTTTTGCGCCATAATAATTACACCAAATTGACTTGGGATTCAACCCGAATGTTTGCTTCCTTTTAACTTTTTTTGCATACCGATAGCGCATCCACGCGATGTAGCGTGAAGAATAAAAAAGAAAGGGAAGAAGAACTGTGATAGTGGAGCTATCGCTACTTCTTCTCCTCGGTGATTTTTCGAACAACGCCTACCGCAACTGTTCGTCCGCTGTCCCGGATTGCAAAGCGGCCTAACTGTTTCATATCCGCATAGGTCTCCAGACAGATGGGAGTAACAGGTCGAAGCTTTACTAATGCAGATTCGCCCTGCTTAATAAAGTCGGGTTTCTCTTGGACCGTTTCTCCGGTTCGTGGATCAATCTTAGCGATGATTTCCGTGAACGTGGCTGCAACCTGAGCGGTGTGTGCGTGTAAAACAGGAGTATATCCTGCAGCAATAGCACGTGGGTGGAAAATAACGATGATTTGCCCCTCGAACTCGGCCACAACGCGTGGTGGCTTATCGAGATGCCCCATCACATCGCCACGGCGAACCTCGCCTTTCCCAAGGCCTCGGACATTGAACCCGATATTGTCACCGGGTTCAGCGCTGTCCATGCGTTCGTGGTGCATTTCAATGGTCTTAATTTCACCTTGTTTAGCAGGTGGCATGAAGATAACTTTGTCACCGACTTTCATTTTTCCAGTTTCAATACGTCCCACAGGCACTGTGCCAACACCTGTGATGGTGTACACATCCTGAACAGGAACCCGAAGAGGTTGGTCAACGGGTTTAGGTGGAAGGACAAATTCATCTATTGCTTCGAGCAACGATGGTCCCTTATACCAGTCCATGTTGGAGCTGGCTTCAGTCAACAGATCACCTGTCCATGCTGATACCGGAACAAAGTTGATCTTGCTTGGGTCAAACTGTGCACCTTTCAACAGTTCAGAGACTTCAGACTTGATCTCTTCGTACCGATCTTTCGACCAGGCGGGTGTTGAGTCATCCATTTTATTGATGGCAACGACAAGCTGCTCGATGCCCAGAGTTCGTGCGAGGAAAGCGTGCTCGCGCGTCTGACCACCAGCACCCACGCCAGCTTCAAACTCACCCTTACGCGCTGAAACCACTAGAATTGCAGCATCAGCTTGACTGGCTCCGGTAATCATGTTCTTGATGAAGTCTGCGTGACCCGGAGCGTCAATAATAGTGAAATAGTGCTTCTGAGTCTCAAATCGGCGGAACGCAAGGTCAATGGTCAGCCCACGTTCACGTTCTTCTTTGAGACGGTCCATCACGTAAGCGAACTTGAAGGATCCTCGATCCATCTCATCGGCCAGCTTCTCGAGCTTTGCCATCTCTTGTTTCGATAGTGCTCCAGTCTTGTAGAGCATGTGACCCATCAACGTTGATTTACCATGGTCTACATGACCGATGATGATTAGGTTGATGTGTGGTTTCTTTTCTGACATTGTTTGTTCAACTCGTTTTTGCTAACTTAAGCTGGCATAAAATATGCAGGTTATGGCACATCAAGTGGGGCGTATAAAACTCTTTTGGCGTTATGGGTTCCCAGAGGGGTTCGAAAACCTGTTAGATACCTTGTGAGATTGTCGATGAGGGAAAGGGTGTTCTTAACGTGCTGAGAGTGCCATGCGTTCTTTTTCTTCTCGTCGTCGTATGGCGCTGCTTCGAGAGTCGCCACTTGCGGCGGCGATGAGTTCATCAGCGACAATCTCCTCGATGGCTTCAATGGTACTGAAGCTTCGACGCCAGATACTTTCAGAGATGAAGCGGAGTGCCAAATCGATGCGACGAAGCGGAGCGACATCGCACGCAGTGTGGTAGCTTATCCCACCGTATGATATCCGCGTAGTTTCTTCGCGGGGAGCAGTGTTTTCGATTGCTTCGATTAGAATTTGGAGTGGGTTTTGATTAGTTCGTAGATGTATCACTTCGAAGGCAGAACGGACTATTCGGATGACGGTGGATTTTTTCCCGGTGATGAGTCCGGCTTGTCGTGCGCTTTGGCTTCGTCGACTGGCCCAGCCAGGTGTCATGATGCGGTTGATGAAGCGTTCGACGATAGGAACTTGGCGTTTTCCAAACCGGCGATGTTCGTGACGCCCAAAGGTATGGGGGACAATTACTGGGCTAAGGCTAATGTATTTTGCCAGGCCCTGATCACGGATTTGGATGTCTTTTGTACTCCAGCGACCAAGCACTTTGATTTCAGGAAACGTTGTAGTTTGATCGGGAGTTTCAGCAGTCATCTTTGATTTACACCTTAGGCTAACGTTGTGGTTTTTCGACTTTACCAATAATCATGGCGTCAAGAGATGCACCATTACACTTGACAACTTTCCACCGAACACCGGGAAGGTCTCCAAATGATCTTCCGCGAGCGCCTCCGATTCCTTCGACGATGACTTCGTCGTGTTCATCAACATAAGAGAGTGCACCATCACCAGGGAGAAAGGCTGTGATTTGCCTACCATTGCGAATTAATTGTACGCGAACACACTTCCGGATTGCGGAGTTTGGCTGCTTTGATTCAATGCCCACCTTTTCTAAAACGATTGCACGTGCTTGTGGACTTCCTTCTAGTGGGTCGGCCTTGACATCAAGGCGTAACATCCGCCGTTTATAATATCGGTCTTTCCAGCGGAACTTCTTACGCTTTTGCTTCAGGGTGTGGCCAGCAAATTCTCCTGATGGTGATTTTGATCCAGGCAATGTCACTTTACCTCATGATTATGTAGGGTGCTGCGATTCCGTGAAGGAGCTTAAAACTTTTGTCATCTATCGGTTGATGCGAGAGTTATCAAGAGGTTTCAGGGGTTGGTTCAGTAATAATAATCGCGTCAATACCATGATGGCGCTTTGCCAGCAACCGAGCTCGTTCTATGTTACGACCATTTCTACCAATCACGCGCCCCCGGTTCTCACTGTTAACAGTGACAACAGCAACACGACGTCCTTTAGATTGTTCTTGGACGTTGACGGTAGTAACTTTTGCAGGTGCTAGTGCATTGCGTACGAATGACTCGGGTGTGTCAGCATCTTCTACAACATCAATATCGCGTTTAAGCATGGTTCTCGCTCGTTTTATGGTCATGCCCCGGCGACCGATAGCTAATCCAAGGTGCCCTGGACTTACTACGAATATGATGCGTTCTCCATCTTGATCGACAACACAGTCTTTAACCTCAGCGCCTGTGATGTCACTAAAGAGAGCCATCAGTTTGATTTCCTCAATGTTCAATTTTATGTCAGAGGTCGTCACTTCTTACTCGCCCCAGTTAGAGCAGTAATGTCTGCATCACCTGGTTCTAATACCGCCATTGCAGCCACCATATGTGGACGCCCACATATCTGCCCTAAATCCCAACTGTTACTTTGAAATTCATGAATTGGCACTTTGTTTGCTCTTGCTAGCATATCAACCTCGGTAACCACTTCATTCGGCGCATTTGCCGCTAAGATGACTACACGAGGAGAGCCAGTTCGGAGTAAATGAATTGTGCGATTAGCTCCGAACACCGTTTTTCCAGACTTCACAGCTAATCTTATTGCAGTTTCAGCATCCATCAAGAATCACTCTTTAGTTTTCTTATTCTTCGCATTACGTCCTGTAATGAAGGTTGCAGCACACCGTCGCATATAAGAGCTACGGAAGCAAATTGCGCGTCTTGCAGAATTTCTACGCTCCCTTTTAAGTTCTGTGCACACCCCGCTATACTTCTAGCCACAAGCATAAGATGACATCACTGGAGCTTTTCATCCACAGCCTTGGGTCTACTTCTTTTTGGCGGTTCGTGGTGGATTCATGAATAAGTCAATGGATCCTGTACCTAATGGAATTGATTGGCCAATTATTACGTTTTCAGTAATGCCCAAGAGATTATCTTCTTCGCCAAGAATACTAGCTTGGATGAGGTGGCGGACGGTAACTTCGAATGCAGCGCGAGCCAGAACGCTGGATTGTTCACCGCTAACACCGTGACGTCCTATTTGGCGGATTTCACCAGTCGCGGTCATTAGGTCTGCCACGAGCATGATATGGCGGATATCGACGTCAAGGCCTTGTTCGTCAAGTACGTCTTTGGCTTCATTGATGATCACCTGACGGGCGGATTCGATGCCCAAGGTTTCTGCGATTTCATGGATATGATTGGATACGGTACGAGTGGTATCGACACCTTTAGTCCGAAGAACCCCTTTGAGGTTCGTACCTTCAGTATAGAGAACCCATTCAGTGCCCTCTTTCTTGATGAGAACCCGTTTGATGCCATCTTGTCCCTTGATGAGCCCGTTACGGACTTTGTCAAAAGTTTTCTGAAGCTTTGCCATGTGCATGGCTTCTTCGCCTTCACGAAGTTCAGGAGCAACTATGATTCGGTTTCCATCTTGGGTGACTTCACCGAGGTTGGGTCGAATGGCTTCGAGTCGTTCAGCGATTTCTTTTGAGGTCGTGGCTTTGTCCTCAAGGAGCTTTGGGTCAAGGATAACCACGATGCCACCCTCGGCAAGATCAATTTCGACGGTTTCTGCAACACGTTCTACGCGAGTTTGTTCAATGCTTTGTGCAACATTTCGGGCAAGTTTTTCGTTTTCGCGGTGCCCTTCATCTAGGTACACATTCATGGTTGGTGTTGATGGATTTCGACGGGCATCAACAATTTCGATAAGACGAGGAAGGCCAAGAGTAACATTGAATTCAGCTACGCCTGCAAAGTGAAATGTTTTGAGCGTGTTATGCGTTATAATGCCTTCACTGGTTACAAATGTCTCAAGACCGTCGACAGAAAAATCATAAACCCACTCTGTTGGAGATGGAATTAATTCTAATCGAATAATTTCGTCCCAAAACACTCCACTGTGGTAAGCGCGGTGTAGGAGCTGTAATTGGTTATCGATATTGATGTTCTTTTTCGACGCAATCTCAGAAAATATGGTTATGTATCTACCTAAAGTTTGACGCCCAATTAATTGTGTTCTTGAATACTTCCTAATACTTGCAGCCAAAGAAGATTGACTTGGGATTCGCAATCTTCGGGCAATTTCGTTTAATATTGTGCCAAAATTCGGAACCATATCGACTTGGTCATAGGTTACGCTTTTTTGTTGAATTTTTTCCTCTTCACAATTGGCTAGTTGTTCTAATAGTTCGCGTTTATGCGCAATGTCGAAATTAATCCGATCACGAAATTGGGGTGCAAGTTTTCCGGGTATTCTTAGCCAATATTGAAAGTGACCATCATGATTTTCTGACGAGTATTTTGAAGTTTGGATTCCAAGCCGTGAAAGAAGTAGACAAATTCCATCGCGTAATTCCTTTGAGCTAGAACTGGTTCTAATGCATGATCTTTCAAGATTTACGTTTCCATCTCCGTCAAAATATGCCTTGAGAAGGGCACCAATGAAATTATCGGTGCAATTAAGTGCCCATTGAGGGACGTGTTTTCCGTGGGCCCCCTTTCCACACATCTTCTCAAAAAGCCTAGCAAGAAGCGTAGAATAAATCACAATCGAAGTGCTAGGACCATAGACACCTTCTGTTGGTTTTTCTTTGTAATGTAGACCAAGTCGTTCAGCAAATTCAATTGCCCGTTTTCTGTAATTTTCATCAGAATTTGTAATTGAAAGAAAGGTTCCCGAGTTTGAGCCTTCTGCCAAATATGCTCCGATAAACCAACCTGTTAAGGAATCCAGCTCCAAAACTTCAGGGATTTTGGTGTGTGCGCTATGATGAGCTTTGGGATATACAAGACCGGAGACCATTGTTTGAGTTTTGTCTGTATCCAAAGCTACCCTAAGGCCATCGGCTCCAACTGGTATAGAAACTGTATCCAGATGCTGTAACCAATCTCTCCCTGTTTCTTCCCGAATCATTGCAGCTTTTTCTAATTCGGAACCATACCAGATTTCATTTCGTGGAAGATAGATTTCAATTGGTAACTCCTTCAATGGTGTTTCAGAAGGAAGTGTCCTTACAACTGGAATTCTATCTCCAATTTTCAAATCCTTCCCCTCAAATGGGAGGATTGTATTATTTTTTCGAATAACAAATGAATGAGACAAAGTGGCTGTAATTGATCTTCCACTTCTGGTTGAAATTCGAAGGAGTTCACCATTCGGTAAATGACGACTAACCTGCACTAATCGTTTCCAATGAACTCGTTCATCATTTCCAAGTGAAGGAACATAAATCTCTAATTCACTAGGAATATCACAAACTTCAGATGTATCTGGTTCGGATAATTCGCTGGAGGTTTGTATTCTGGCAATTAGTTCATCAACAAAAGCGCCAATAGAAACTATACTAGTCATACTTCCTTGACGAATGAGTACTTTTTCAGACCCTGAAATACTCATCTGGGTGCCGGGTTCTCCAATGGATTGGGCGGCCACGGCACCAACTGCTTCGCCAGGTTGAACGAGGGCGTTGTCGTATGCAGCTTCGACTTCTTTGATAATTGTGCTAAGTTGTTTTGTGTTAATTTTCTGTTCGAGAAGACGTT
>JBHLMI010000058.1:0-5160 GCA_048938295.1 Promethearchaeota archaeon | reverse complement strand
ACCACGCTTCAACCATACGGTGAATAAGCTACTCCTAGAAGCAACACAACCGCTAGGCCTTCCAGGTGAGCCCCTCGCGTGGCAGGATAAACAGGTCATTGGCATTCAGTCTTCGGAAGGCACTTTTCATGCAGATAAAGTCGTGCTTGCTGTGGGTCCTTGGACGAACGCTCTGTTGGATCCAGTTGGTATTCCAAGTTATGTAAAAGCCAAGAAACGCCAACTATTCATCGTTGCAGCCAGTGATCATCCTCAGCTTGAGGAATTGCTCTTTACAACGGAATTCAGTGATGCTGGCTTCATTCCTTTCACTATACTTCCTTCCGGTGGGGTTTACTTCCGCGGGGTACCCGAAGAGAAATCCTTCTGGATTGGTTGTGGCGACAAGATTGGTCGAGCCTACAAGTACAATATGGATGATGATGACTATAACGCCGAACGTGCTTATTATGAACAAAGCATGTACCCTGTCCTCATCAAGTACTTCCCTGCTTTTGCGAATATCCGACCAACAAACATGTGGGCTGGCGCTTACACGTACTCGGTAGATGCAATTCCTCTTGTTTATGAACATTCAGGGGTTATCGTGGTAACTGGTGCAAGTGGTTCTGGAATCATGAAGGCTGATGCCATTGCCCGAATGGCCGATGCCCTCTACAGAGGCGAAAAGGATGCCCACCTTTTCGGGGGTCGAACCATTCCTTCAGGTTCACTGGGTCTCACTCATCGGAAAGTCGAAATCGAAAGTGTCATAATCTAACCGTAACCGATCATGTGCTCCTTGCGGGTGAAATTATGCGAGACCTCATCCTTGTAAGGCATGGC
This sequence comes from Promethearchaeota archaeon, assembly GCA_048938295.1. Taxonomy (GTDB): domain Archaea; phylum Asgardarchaeota; class Hermodarchaeia; order Hermodarchaeales; family Hermodarchaeaceae; genus Hermodarchaeum. Next base: position 4,335 of record JBHLMI010000058.1, on the reverse strand, counting down.
GAAGCTGAACATAATGTGAAAGGATGGACAGGCGGTTGGACAGATACGCCATTAACACCCTTAGGGCGGCGGCAAGCAAAACTCACAGGGAAACACCTTAAGGATTTGCTAGGGAATGCAACAATTGCACTTTTTTCCAGTGATTTATTACGGGCAAGTGAAACAGCTCTAATTATTGGGTCAATCCTTGAGGTACCTCCGATAGTCGAAAAAGCATTACGGGATATTAATTGGGGAATCGCAGTCAATATGCCACTGGAAGAAGCACGTAAGCTGGAATTGGAGAAGACCGAACCCTTGTTAGATTGGGTTCCGTTTCCTAAGGGGGAAAGTTGGCGGATGCTTCACCATCGGGTAGTTCCGTTCCTGGAGAAGATTCATGCACAGGAGTCAGGGACAGTTATGATTGTTACCCATGCTAATGTACTAGAAGAGTGTATTCAATGGTGGCTGGAACAACCTCTTGAAATGCGACGCAAGATAGCCTTTGATACTGCGTTTTGCAGTATTACTCACCTGAGCACAAATGATTGGCAGCAGAGAACCGTTGGCTTCATTAATAATACAGCCCATCTGCAATCCTTGTCTCAGGACATGTAACTGGTTTTCGTTATTCTCGAATCATATTCAATGTTGTGCGTTACCGCAATCTTTTTAGGAATCACCTCGGCTTTGACCTTCTATCCTCTTTGAGGGTGACAGATTGTGCGTCGTCAAATCCTAGGTTATTCGCTACTCATTGTCTTGCTAACACTAACATTATTCCCCCCACTTTTCGGGTACTCACCTCAAGCGCCTGCAGTCGTCCGTGCTGATATCCCTACTCCTGGTCCCAATGACCTGAATGCCACGACTCCGTTGGTTGCTTATGAGCCATATACGCCAGCAAATCCTGAGGGGAACTCATCTCATCTTGGTGTTCTTGTGACACTTGTGAACGCCTCGGATATTGGTGAATGCAAGGATGGAGATTTGACTGTCCATACATTTGGAGTTTACAACAGCACAGATGAAGGCCTCATTTTCGAGGATAATCTCCAATACGTCTCGGGGAGTGGGTGGATTGTTGAAGATTATGAACTGCTCCCCACAGGTCTAGTACCTGGTCAGTTTTACAAAGTACGTTGTTACTTTGAACGCGATACAGGTACTGAAATATGGACGGTTACCACTGAGTTTTCTGTGGCCTTCCAATACCGCCATCTACTTACGATTGCTCAAGCGGACTATTCTTACCCTGGTGACACTTCAGACGAAATATCTGTCTCAATTGGGCATATTACAAGTTCGATTTGGGGAACTCTTACCCAAGCGAATGCTAGTCTCATCTTTAAAAACATAAACAACGGCTCTGATTCACATAGCTTCTATAATGTCTTAACCTATAATATATCCTCAACGGACTGGGAAGTCGAGGCATTAAACATCTCCATTCTTACTTCGGGAGAGTCCTACGAAATCATTTGTGACGCCAACTATTCATTAGTCCCCCCATATCATCAGGGATTAAGCCCAGTATCTGACGCTTTTACTTTCCAAGGTCCGTATCTGCGAGTTGCTAAACCGACTATCATCTATGTGGGACGTGATGTGCAGACCCTAAACATTACCGTTGATTGGGTATGGCACTCCATCTTTGGCTATCTAAACGGGACAGAGGTTTCTCTTTCGAATTTCAGCATCTGGCTAGCTTCTGGTTCCTCTGCAATCATCCTCAACGGAACCCTAAACTATAACCTCACAGGGTCAAATTGGTACTTCGCTCCTCTCAATATCAGCTTCTATGTTGAACAAGGGAATCTTACAGTAGGTGACGCGTACAATGTTACAGCCTTCTTCATTTCTCCTGCACGCAGCGGACGCCCAGAAGTCAATAATACCAGCCCATTCTCAGATCGATTCATCATCGATTTTGATCCACCATCCATTGACGGGGTTACCGTCAATCCAAGTTCACCGGATGATACCGAATGGGTTATTGTGACAGGAGAGATTTCAGATGACGCCCTTATCGATACTGCGATTTTAAGCTATTATAATGGTTCAACTTGGATCAACGTGACTATGTTCGGGTCAGCAGGGCGGCAAGCAAATTTCACTGCGTTCATTCCTCCTTTCCCTGAACGTCACGTTGTCGAATATCGTATCTATGCGAACGATACTCAGAATATGTGGGCCAATACAACAAGTCAATACACCGTGGCAAATACACTACCTGTAATTTCCTTTATTACCCAACTTCCCGTAGCTCCAAAAGATGTTGATTTCGTTACGATCAATGCGACCGTCACAGACGGGACTGGAATACAGACAGTCACTCTCCAGTATTCGTATGATGGGATTGTATGGCTGAGTCTTGATATGACCAGTATTGGAGATAATGTATACCAAGTAGTTCTACCTAGATATCCACAGCAATTACTCAGCGGTGATTTCAGATCTGTTATTTACTTCATCGAAGCCACAGATGTTTTCGACAATATTCGTACCTCTGCGAATCTTGCCTATCAAGTTCAGGGAACGATACCTACATTAGGGCCTGCCAATACACTCCTGATTATCGCTGCGATTGGCATCATAGGCGTTGTACTAATCCTGTTGTATAAGGTGTATGAACGCTACTAGCTAACATCATTCGTAGCCGCAAGCTTATCCCAAGCGGAGACTTTCCAATCATTGGCTATTACGCAAAATCTGCTCAATACCGAATCCAGGTCACAAAACCTTTTTAAAAATCGACACTGAGTTTTCTTTAAGACAGAGACGGTGTGAAGCAGGGGAATAGACCACTCTGTATAACGCTTCTCTGCGTAAGGTGAACGCTGTGATTGTACTTGAATACCAAGATGGATCTTTTGTCGAATCAAAACCAGACTCCAGTGGCATCCGCTGTGAAATAGATAAGACTGGCAAGAAAATCCGCATGATCATGCCTCAAGGCACCAGCCTCATTGAACGACGCACCGCATTACGATTGGCTGACACTGTTGCGCGGAGTGGATATCTACTATCAACTGGCGAACGCGTCGGACAAGGCTACGAACTTGTTGTCGATGAAAAAGGCACTGCACTTCCAGATCGACTTAAACAAAGTCCACGAGTCAGCTACAGCACTGTTAAAGTTGGCAGCGTCGTCGACAAATAGTAAACGACACTCTGTGAAATAGTGAAGCGTTCCTATTATCAAACGAAAACGAGGCCGCAGGACATCCTGACCAATTGAGGTGATTGATATGAGTGAAGAAGAGAGTAAAACAGACTCTCTGAGTGAGGAGCTTAAACGCGAAATCAAGAAAGGTGCAAGTCTTGAACACGCCCCAACAGTCAAACCCAAAGAATTTGACTTATCTGCTGAGAAAGCCCTCCTCGAAAGACTCAGAGCAGAAGGAAAACTCGAAGAAGAGGAATAATTGCTCTATTACGACGTTGAATCCCTCCCGTTTTTTCCCGAAACGACTAGTTTCAAAAATGTGATGATGACTTTTCCTCAGTTGGCTTTTCAATAATAGGAAAATCCCGGTATTTTTGGATTCGTTGCAGGATCTCAGCTCTGAGTTGTTGATACACTGGACCTGTACGAAGCACCCATTGGGAGAAATGCTCTGCCATCGCTTCTGGACTCCAACGATGCGGTCCCTTATTACTAGCCCATCTAATTTTAATCGAATTATCTTTCTGAGTAATTTCACCATGGGCTTGACAGAGTTGGCATTCGACTTTATTGGGTTCTCGAAACTGAAAGAATATCGTTCCACATTGTGGGCAAGCATATTCCGGAATGGCTAATGCAGGCGTTTGCGTTGGTTGGTGGATTTGGCGAACAAGCGCTGTACCGATTTCCTGAGTACGCTTCACAGTTGCTTCATCAAGGAGCACTTCTCCTGGACCTGGTCGATAGGCAACAAAGCGGTCAACAGGATGAAGTCGTAATATTCCTGCAAGCATTGAAAGCATTGGCAAGGTGAAAGGATCCCAGTCTTGAAGCCCAGCCGTGGCGATAATGGCTCCAGGTCGAGGTGTCATCTGACCGATTTGTAGGCTATATTCGAAGAGTCGGTCGATAAGGAGCTTAATTATTCCTGCAGGACCAAGGAAATATGTGGGAGCAGAGAGGATGATCGCATCAGCCCATTGGAAATGTGCCCATAAACTGTGCATGTCGTCATCCAACCGACAGGGTTCGCCTTTCAGTACACAAGCAAGGCATCCTTTACAAGGGAGCAGGTGAAAATCGGATAATCGGAGGGCTTGCACCTCTGCGCCTTCCTTTTTAGCCTGCAATAACGCCTCTTTAACCAAGACTTCGCAATTTCCCAGTTTGCGTGCAGAACCAAT
>JBHLMI010000057.1:0-5187 GCA_048938295.1 Promethearchaeota archaeon | reverse complement strand
ACCGAGAAGACGAGCAAGTTCTGAGTTGAATCGTTCTGGCAAGTCGATGGGTTTTGCGTTATGGTGGAAGGGAATATCGGTAGTTAAAAGTGCCCCTGGATTATGACCACAAGGGATAACACTAGGAGCAGGAACAAAGCTTCCAACCTGCAATTCAGAAACAGGTTTCGTAGTTATGTCCCCGTTTTCAAATAGGAAAATTGGATGCTCAGGTGTAACAAAGACCGACCGACCATTGGAGTAAGTAATCCGATAGAAAAAGTCTGGAGCAACATGTCGACTGATTCGATCAACCGACACATTCTGAACCTTATTGTTTTCAAAGGTATAGAGTTCAATGTCCAGTTTTTGGCCATCAAGTATCTCGCAGTCAATCCCAGCTACAACTTCGGCACAATGTTGATCAAATAGGTCATCAACAAATTGTCCGATTTCAACTCTCTGACCATTAGCTAGCAAAATCTCAGTTGATGGATGATAACTATGTTGTTCCATCGCTTCATGGATTGCGGTTCGGTCTTGGGGGCGCATTTTGTCGAACTCGTCAATGCAGTTGTGTGTGATTAGACCATCCGCTAGATAGTTGTGTGTTCTAGGAACGTAAAGATCATAGACCGGTCCTTTGTACGGGATTTTTTCAATGGAAATGATCGAATCTAAGAAATAGTCTCGTTTGATGAGGTTGTTGATTGTTTCGTGTTCAGAAGGGGTGAGTTGATCTGTTAAGATTGACTGGATTTTTTGTAATTGACCTCTACTTGGTGGGTAGCGTTGATGTTTATAACTGTAAATTGTACTCCAGATTCCTTTCTTCACTAGCATTGAAGTGTTGAGTTTCGAAATCTGATTGGCGAGAGAAGCAACTGGCTTGCTTGGGATTTTGTCACTTAGACTGGAGATGGTTCGTAGTACTTTGGGAAGCGGTTTCACTTTCACACTATATGGTCTAATTGCTGAAAGTAATGCTTCCACATCAGTACGAGCAGTTATTTGGATGTGGATAATCTCAGTGTCGGGTTTTAGCCGTCCATAACAATCGAATCTTCGAAGAGCAAGTAGTAAAGCTCGATTTTCAAGCCAGCTATTCGAGCACTGAATATCTACGTGAACAGTGTGATGTTCAGAATCTCCTCTAGTATCTCGTTTAATTGAGACGCAACCATCAGTATCCACAATTCCAGCAAGAAAGGCAGAAAGTGATTGGTCAGGTAATTTTAGTAGGTTTGAAAGATTATTTTGCGTTAGATAAACGTAGATATGAGTTAGTAGATTTGAGTTAGCAGTTAAGATGAGCGATTGACTTCGTACTGTTCTTCCTCGAATTTCACTTTCTGTTTTTGTGGGATAATTCCTAAGCGAACGTTTGGAAAATGTCGAATAGGATTCTAATACGCGGTTTATTTGGTCTTGATTCACTAAGGATTGTCGGATGCTCAAAGAGGAGCGACGATTGTTAGTGCGATTCCAACCGTCTCCAAATACAAACCCCATGAAATAAGCCATTTCTGGAGTGATTTCGAAGACTTTTAGCCGTTCTCCCGATTGTTTCCGTCCATAGGATAATTTACGTTTCTTCCATTTCTCGAGAATATTTAGGTGTGATAAGATTTTCCGTAAGGATTTAACCTTCATTTGAGAACGGCCTGAGAAAACATCTTTTCGTAACCCAAAGAACCGATTAATGTTTGCAAGAGAACCAAATTCGTCTAAAAGGGCAACTCGTAATTCGTTCTTCTCAGTTTGGTCGAGACATACAATCCAGCTATCTGGGATGGTATCGAATATTAGGATTGAGTTATTATGACCTGGTAATTTAAGTGGGGCGACGAGACAATCACCTTCTCGAAGGTTCTGAGCTATTTTCCAGTCTAACGAAGTCCCATCCAAAAACATATGGTCAGGTGTTACGATAGTCTGGAACCCAGTTTCAGTCGAAATCTTAACGAGAAATCCTGAATAATCTCTTTTACGAACATAATTTGATCGGCACTCGAGAACATCTAAGCTGCTAGTAATCGAGGGAACCATTGCATTAATTTCCCCCACCATCACAACTTCGCTATTCGAAAACGCCTCAACTGCATTAGTCGTAGCATAAGCTTCCTCAATTGTCATGAATTCATTATTCATCAAGATACGGGCACTTGGATGAAGACATGCGGTTCCTCGGTCGGCTAGGACGAGGGCGCCGGCTTCGAGGGCGAATCCTTCGGTGTCAGGGTCGCGGAGTACGGCGGCGGTGAGGCCCGCAGCGGTTGAGCCTTTCCCGGACGTGTAAAGCCCACGTGGGGCGATTTGTGCCACATACTTCAAAAGCTGGCTGTTATGAACAACAAGATTGCCTTGGGCGAGGACGAAGTGCCCATCAGAAGTAGCGATGTCATAGACCATTGTGTCCTGGGCTATTTCCTCTATGTGAGTGATTGGGTCCCAAAAGATATCAGAATGAGCTAAAGTGTGTAACCAAGAAAGTGTAGGTGATTGAAAGGACTTGAAAGCGGAGAGTTTGGAGACAACGTTTTGGAGATATTTGCGTCCAACGCGTTGTCGGTAGGTCTTTCCACGTAGCTCACCTAGGAACTCTCGAGCCCAAGTTCCTCTCCTACTTGAAATACCAAGTTCTCTGTATGCATCATTGAGAAGCCGCCCGAAGTTGGGAATAATATCTCTAGACTGGTAACGCTGTCGTCTTTGTAGCTTAAAGACTAAATCTTCAAGAGCTCTTTGTTTAGATTGAGAAACAAGACTAATGTATTTGTTGAATTGGAGTATATCTTCCGATTGAACTCTAATTTGATAATAAATCCTATCCGCGTAGGGCCCCTTGGTAATTCTATGTTCTCTAATTGTAACAAAAATACCAAGTGTTGCAAGAAGGTCACTAATCTGATATGCTAGGTTCCTGCTAATAGTTGTAGCAGAAACCGCGGAACCTTTCTTGTCAATTGTACCATCGCCAGAAAAATAACCAGATAGTAAAGCACATCTGAATGAATGGGGTGTGTTAAGTAACTCTTTGGGAATTCTTTTTTCTTTAGCTCCGGATCCGAATTTTTCTTGGAACCACTTGGCTATACTTGATTGACAAAGGAAAACCCCCTTTTCAAAAATTGATGCTTTTCCAAAGGTTGATTCAAGATCTTCTTCAATAGTATTCTTGATATATTCATCAAGATTAGAAAACCTGATTGACGGTCCTTCAACATTTCCTTCGGCAAGATAAAATCCAATTATCCGACCTGTATGCGTTTCTAACGTTATCGATTTCGGAAACCAACTAGTATCACGCTTTCTCCGTATCCAAGAACCCGAAGGCAACGAGATTTTGCCCTGGATTATTGCGCCCATTGTATTTGGTGTTACATTTGAGATAGCAGCAGCTCGTTTTCCACTCATACTGCCAATATTTACTTGTTCTATTTGGTTAAGAATCACATCAGTGCTGACAAGCTCATTTGCTGGAAATTCTGAACTCAAATCGAAAGAAGCGTTACCAATTCCTAGACTTATATTCCTAGCAACCGGTAGATAAACGCCGGTATGAAGTTCATTTGCAGTAACTACTTTCAAGTGACCATTTGAAATCGTTGTAAATGAGTGGTCTGGAGTAGCTAGCACTTTTCTTCCTGAGCGGGTTTTGATTCTAATCAATTTGCTAGTTTGATGCCTGCTAACTTCGTATATCCGTGATTTCTTGATTTTCAATGAAAAAGGATCCAGTGCTTGAGTAAAGATGGATTTGGAATCTGGTAGCGAAAGAACCTCTGTGTGATTACTTTCGATAATATCGTCTGAAAAGTCCGTCATTAATTTGTTAACAAATGAGCCGATTGAGTTGGTGATCCAATGGATGCGATTTTTCTGTTGATACCCGACATAAATTTTTTCTGACCCGTGTATGCTCTTTGCTGTTCCGGGGTCCCCTACGAGGAGGATGTTGGAGTCGCCGCGGATTTTGACGCCGTCGGCGAGGAGTTTGCTTACTCCGCCAAATAGAAGGAGACAGACGGCTTCTTTGATGTCGGTTAAGCCGTAAATGGAGGGGGCTATTGAGTTGACGAGTTTGCGATGAACGAGGGGGTCTTTGGCGAGTTCGCGGATGGCTTCTTCTTCTTTTGGTTCGATTTCCACGCGGTCAGCTTCTCTTTCTGAGACTGCGACATAGTTTGTGTCTAAAAAGACGCTAAAGGTGGGGGCTTTCCGCCTTGTTCGGGCAGTGGTGTCCTGGGTTGATCGTAAGATGCCAACGACGCGGCAGGGGTCGCCTGGGCGAGCGATATCGACGAGATCCTCTCGAAGGATGCAGTCGAGGGCTCTGGGTAAAGCGCCGGGCGGTAATTCTTCAGGTTTTTCTTGAAGTCGGATTTTTTGCCAGTCTACGAATTTGGAGCGTTCAGGTATTAGGTCAAAGGGTCCTTTGCTTCGACAGGCTTCGTTCATGCAAATAGTTGGGGGAATGAATTGGTTGGTTTGGGGGACCGTGATGGGTTCTAAGCATTCTCGGCACTGGAAGACGCCTTCGACGAGGAGGGGCTTAACATCGCTAACGCGTGTGACCAATGCGTCGACCATGATTAATTGTCCGATATGTTCAGCTCGAATGAAACGCACGGATACGCGGTCAGGAACTTCTTTGAACCGTCCATGAATCTTTTGTTCCTTAACGATTTCATAATAATCGGGATCAACGACTCGAAGAATGCGAAGGATGGCTGTTGAAGCTGCTTCGATGGCGCGTTGGGGATTCTTCTTCGTTGCGATGGCGAGATCAGGATCGAAGGTAAGTAGGTGATTGAAATCAATCGATATGGAAATGAGGTTGTCTAGACTGAGACGGGCGATGGCATCATTGTAGGGAGTGTCACCTTCTTCGGTCTTGTAAGACCTAAAAAATTCCTCATAACGGGCGATATAGTCGATTTCTTCAGTCACTATTTCCGATCTCCATTACTTCTTTCTGCCAATTACGTAACAGACTGGTGAGTTTGTCAAAGAGCCACCGTTCTTCTTCGGTCATTTTCTTTTTGGTCTCGCGTATTCGTTCTTCTCGCGATGCTAATTTCATGAGTTTCAATAACCTATTGGCAATGAGATCCCGAAGTAACGTTTTCATTTTAGTTTGGGCTGCTACTCGAACATCATTGGGGGCTTTTTTATTTTGTTGAATAAGATGTTCGATGGCAGTCC
>JBHLMI010000056.1:0-5234 GCA_048938295.1 Promethearchaeota archaeon | reverse complement strand
GATGAGATTGGATTTCTTGAGATATGGAATGAGAATCAGTCCAATTACGATGATAATGGCAACTGCGACAGCACTGTACAGGATGATGGGAATGGTAAACCATTTCACGCCGATACCAGCCCCCGCCCAGAGAATAACAAGTGCAAAGCCATAATCCCGTCGAAGGTAAATCATAATCAGGGTGAGGATGAGAGCAACGAAGAGCATGGCTGCAGTAGCTAAGTGCTGGGTTTCTGCGGGGATGGCAGGCACCAGAATGTTGATGGATGATGCGACTGCAGCGATAGTAGCTACTGATATCCAGCCGAGGTAGACACTGAAGTGTAGATGGACAGCGAGTTTCTCATTACGTGGGACGGCTTCGATTCCGACACCTAATCGGAGATACGCGAGGAGTAACATGAGAAAGACGAGGAGAAGAAGGACCAAGGAGGCTAAGAAGAAGAGAGGGGTTGCGACCATGAAAGCATAGGAGTAGTGAAACACAAAGATCCACACCATATTTGCAAGACCAGCGAGGAAATAGAAGAAGCTAATCTTACCTAGATAGCTTTCAGTTCGTTGGCTTTTTCGGGCTTGGTAAATCATGAAGATAATTGCTTGGAGATAAATGATGAACCAGATGGAAAAGACGTAACCGGCGGGTGTAAAGAAATTGGGATAAGCATCAGAGACTGCTCCCGTATATACGCCGAAGAGGGGTAGTGCGTTTGCTAGTATGTTGACGATGATCACTGAGATGACAGTGATGATGTTTAGGACCTGTAGGAGGAGATAGTCTTTGTTTTCAGTCATACCATGCGCTGCAACGTCTGACCTTAAAATTCTCTAGGGTTTGACTATTCTTTTTTGTGAAGAACATTTTAGCTAAGTGTCGGACAATGTAAGGTCAACCGATTGATGATTTCAATGGTTGACTTGATGAAGTATTTAGAATAAGCGCTCAATGACGTTGAACTCTACCAAGAGCGGCTGCTGGTATCGGATGAGGAAATGCGTGTAGGATTTGAAATTACTGACACAGAAGAGACTGCGTCTCTTATTCTCAAAGAAAAGCCAGAGATTCTCACTGGACTGCAAAAATGTGATGTAAAACGCATGTTTTCCAAAGGAACCCTACAACAGGTGGCCAAATATGAAAAAGACGGATTTACACTTGCTGCAAGAACAAAAACGAGCGATGTGCGACCCATTAACTACGAGTTTTTCAATCGTGAGAAAGTTCTAGAACCAATTGAAACCAGCAAGCGTCTCGGGACCTATTTCTTCTTACCAGGAAAAATCAAGATACGAGAGATTCGCCATGAATTGGCAGGAGAAGCGCACGGGACCTCACCCATTCCCCTTGCGTATTGGAAGGACCTTCGATCTGCCTGGTATTTCATTGACACAAGGCAAGTAATCAATGAAGCTGGAGAGAGGGATCCATATCTCAGTAGTTCATTATTTTAAGCGGAAAAGGAAAAGCAATTATCGCTGACGAAGAGCTTGATCTCCAGCCCACGAGAGCGGTCTATATTCCTCCGAATGTTGTTCATCAAATCCGAGCTGAAGAGCTAGTAGAGCTGATTTGGATAGCTTGGGACGCACCGATGTGAATATCCTACCATCGGCCCATTTCATCAATTATAACAGCGATGCGCTTCATGGATTTGAGATAGTTGACTACCGGTACGCTTTCATTAGGAGAGTGGGCGCGAGAATCATAGTCGCCGATGCCGATGGAGATCATGGGCACGTAGTCTTTGAAGAGGTAGAGGGGACCTGAGCCGGGACAGGTGGGGTGGATGCGAATAGGGTGCCCAAAGACAACCTGATTGGCCTTATCGACGATTTCTACGAAGGGGTGATCGACAGGAGTTTTAGCCGCAGGATAGCCATTGTTCCATACTATTTTGACATCTGTGAAACCATGTACGTCCAGATGATTCCGTAGTTTTTTGATGATGTCAGAGGGATGTTGGTTTTCGACAAGGCGGAAGTCAATTTTTGCTGATGCCTTGGCGGGCAATACTGTCATTGATCCCTTTTCTTGATACCCACTTGTGAGTCCGTCAATACTCAGGTGTGGTTGATAATAGTAGGCTTCGCGTAATGCGCCGCCTTCATAGTTGTTAACAAAAGCATCAATCCCATAGAACTTACGCCGGGCTTCTTCTTCGAAGTCTATCTTTGCTACAAACTCGCGTTCTTTTTCAGTCATTGGAACAACATCATCATAGAACCCGTCGATTTGGATACGTTCATTTTCATCCTTAAGCGATCCTAACGCCCAGACCAACCGAAAAGGAGCAGAAGGCAAAATAGCTGAGTTACTTGAATGGGCATCATGGGAGAGCCGTTCAACCTCCAGTTGTACATAGAGGATACCCTTCAATCCCAGCCAGGCCTCCTGAGTTCCATCAAACCCAGCACTGCCAAATTCCCAAATACCTCCGTCTGCTCGGAGGAAATCAGCATGCTTCTTGGTGAAATCTGGAAGATTCGGGCTGCTGATCTCCTCTTCTCCTTCAATGACGAACTTGATGTTAACGGGCAAATCGACACCTGTTTCTTTGTAAGCACGAACTGCCCAAATCCGGGAAAGGGTGTCACCCTTGTTATCAGCGATACCCCTGGCGTACAATCGACCTTCCCGAATCTCAGGTTCAAAGGGAGGTGAAACCCAAAGATCAAAGGGCTCTGCGGGTTGGACATCATAGTGGTCATAGAATAGGAGCGTGCGTTTGGCACCAACATCAAGGTGTCCTGTTACAACAGGCGCCCCTGATGTTGAATGTAGCTCTGAGGGAATGCCTGCGTCTTCGAGCATTTGTTGGACGAGTTCCGCAGTTTCGTCAATGCCTTGACCTTTCGCCGCCACTGTAGGTATGCTGCATAATTTTTTCGCTGCATTAATGGCGGCGTCTACGTTTTCATCAATTTTCTTTAAGACCGAGTCTACCATGATCGCCAGCTCTGACCCTTTAGATGTGGCTCTTTGACTTTAATGTTGTACTTTGTTCTTATGTCGGCACTTGATTTTGTTAGAGCAGCCACTAGACTTTTCTACCTGATAGCTTAACCGAGAAGCCCCAGCACACCCGCGAGAGTAGTTCCATGTCGAAAAAAGTTGGAATCCGTCGAGAAGACAAAGCCTTCGAGCTTCGTACCCCCATTGTCCCCTCGGATGTTCAAAAGCTGTCCAAGGAGTATGGATTTGAATTTGTGGTGGAACCATCAGAACAACGGACTTTTTCCGAAGAGACATACCGGGAGGTAGGAGCCAAGATAGGAGACCTTCGAGGTACCGATCCCCAAGTCATCTTCGGGATTAAGGAAATCCCCCAAGAAGTCTTCGAACCTGAGAAGGTGTACTTATTCTTCGCCCATGTAATCAAGGGTCAGCCGTATAACATGGCGATGTTAAAACAAATTCTTGATGTGGGAGCCACGCTCATCGATTATGAGCGTGTCGTCGAAGTGAAGACTGGACGTCGGCTTATCTTCTTTGGAAATTGGGCGGGATACGCTGGAATGGCTGAAACGTTGCGCGGCCTCGGTGAACGGCTTAGTGAACAGGGAGTGGCACCCAATCCATTTGCGGATCTAAAGCCTACCTACCAATATCGTGGTATTGAAGAGCTTCAAACAGCCATTAGTGCCGTAGGAAAACGAGTCCAAGCCGAAGGGTTTGCTCATGAACTAGCTCCATTGGTGGTTGGCTTCATCGGATATGGGAATACCTCACGAGGCGCACAAGCTATCTTTGATTTACTCCCACACAAAATCGTTACACCAGCAGAATTACCCCATCTCATCCCTGATAATCATCTCTTATACAAGGTGGTCTTTCGAGAAGAAGACACGATTCGTTCTAAGGATTCCAAAGCTACCTTTGACCTGCAACACTACTATGCCCACGGAAAAGCCAAATACCAATCTGTCTTTTTCCAGTATCTCCCGTACATATCCGTTTTGATGAACTGTATTTACTGGTCAGATAAGTACCCCCGGATGGTTACCAAACAAGAACTGAAGAAGCTATGGAACCAAACCAGTGGAAAGCCGAGGCTTCTCATTGTCGGTGACATTAGCTGTGATATCCAGGGAGCCATAGAATTCACGGTGCGATGCACCCAACCAACCCACCCAACCTTTGTCTACCATCCTGATACGGATGAAGCGACTTTGGGCATTTCGGGTGAGGGTGTAGTTGTTATGGCAGTTGATAACCTTCCAACAGAATTACCACGAGATGCGTCGACCTCATTTAGTGAAACCCTTCAGCGGTTTATCCCAGCGCTTGTTAACGCCGACTATAGTGTACCCTTTGAACAGCTGAATCTGCCCCCAGAATTGAAAAAAGCCATTATCGTGTATCGGGGCACCCTTACTCCCGAATATGAATATCTCAAAAAGTATTTGTAATAAAAAGGTAGGAAACAGAGACATGGAGGAATAGTGGGATGCAACATGTTTTGGTGCTCGGAGCCGGATTAGTCGCCCGTCCCTTTGTCCGGTATATGCTCAAACATGACTATCAGGTTACCATTGCTAGTCGAACTGTGAGTAAGGCGATGAATCTCATCGGCGACTACCCTAACGGGGAGGCACGAGCCTTTGACATTAGCCGGCAATCCAAGGACTTGAAGAAGCTGGTAAAACCAGTCGATCTTGTTGTGTCGCTCCTTCCATACACCTTCCATGTGCAGGTGGCCCGAGAATGTCTCCGCTACAAAGTGAACATGGTGACTACCTCTTATGTATCGGATGAAATGCGGGCTCTCGATTCACAGGCTAAACATGCAGATATTATTATCCTCAACGAGTGCGGGGTTGATCCTGGTCAAGACCATATGTCAGCCATGAAAATCATCCACCAAGCCCAAGCGGAAGGTGGGAAAATCCTCGAATTTACGAGTTTCACAGGTGGTTTACCAGCACCGGATGCAAATACCAATCCCTTTGGGTATAAGCTCTCATGGAGCCCCCGTGGCGTATTGCTTGCTGGGCGCAACTCCGCATTATACCAAAAAGATAAACAACGCATCCAGATTCCGAGTGAGGAATTATTCAATAGCTGTCACGTTGAGCATGTACCAGAACTCGGCGATTTTGAAGGTTATCCCAATCGGGATTCCTTACAGTATATCGACATCTATGGACTCCAAGGCATCCAGACCATGCTCCGTGGAACTCTCCGGTATCCCGGATGGTGTAAAACCATGTACAACATCGGGCAACTGGGTCTC
>JBHLMI010000037.1:0-22287 GCA_048938295.1 Promethearchaeota archaeon | reverse complement strand
GCATCAGCCCAATTGCCAGGAATATGGGTAAGGAGCGCTGGTTGGAAAGCGGCGGATTTATGGCGGGAAGCAAAAATGAAAAGATCAGCAGAAAAATCATCGTCAAGGTCGTCAGCATAGATGCTGTCTTTTTCGATGGTGACAAGGGAGAGCTGATCGAGTTTGTAGATTGATTGGTTATTATATGTCTCAGGCGTTTCTGTGAACGGAAATAGGTTGAGAAGGTGACGTTTGATGTTTTGGGCGGCGAGGTCTTGCTGCGAACAGAAACAAATCACAGACACGGTGCCTGACCTCGAAAACGTGTTAGAGAAGCAGGGCAAGGACAGCTTTTTCGGTATGGAGTCGATTTTCGGCTTGATCCCAGACAACGCTATGAGGACCTTCGATGACAGCATCGGTGATTTCTTCATCCCGATGGGCAGGGAGACAGTGCATCACTATACTGTGGGGAGCTGCAAGTTCGACCAAGGTTTCGTTTATTTGGTAATCAGGTAGAAAAGCGCCAAGGCGTTTCTTGCGTTCTTCGTCCTGCCCCATTGATACGAACACGTCGGTATACAAAACATCTGCCTCCTCTGCAGCAGCCTTCGGGTCATTGGTAAGTTCAAGCTGTGCCATATTCTCCTCTGCCCTTTCTCGGGCAAATGCCGTGACTTCGGGGTTGGGTTCATATCCGGGTGGTGTGGCAACGGTGATTTCCAATCCCATGGTTGTCCCACCAATCATGAGAGAATGGCAGACGTTGTTGCCGTCACCGATGTAGACGAGTTTGAGTCCCTCTAGCTCATGGAGTTTTTCGTGGATAGTAAGCAAATCTGCAAGAGCTTGGCATGGATGATACATCGGGGTGAGGGCATTAATCACAGGAATGTCGCTATATTCGGCAAGTTCCACGACATGCTCATGGCTGGTAGCGCGGATGACAATCCCGTGCAGATAACGGCTGAGCACCCGTGCTGTGTCCGCTATTGGTTCCCCGCGGCTAAGCTGTAATTCCTGTGAGCTCAGAAAGAGAGAATCACCAGATAATTCGTTAATGGCGACCTCAAAGCTGACGCGTGTCCGGGTGGAGGGGCGTTCAAAGATCATACCCACGGATCGTCCCAACAAGCTGGTCCCTAGTTCACCACAGTAGCGTTGCCGTTTCAAATCTGACGAGGTGTCGAGAATAAGCTGAATTTCTTCGCGAGTAAAGTCTTTTAGACTGAGTAGATGGCGCCCTTTCAGTTCCATTTTTCTCACATACCATAAGGAAATCGTTTGAACCTGCAAGCACTGCTACTTTTTAGCCTTTGTGTCTCACAAAAAGAGGCTTTGAACTAATCGGCAGGCACGATTTTTCGGGCAAACCATTCAGGATCGAAGGCTTCCAAGTCAGGATATTCCTGTCCTACACCGATAAAGATGATGGGTTTCCCAGTAGCGATGGCGATTGAGAGTGCGGCGCCACCTTTTGCATCAGCATCAACCTTGGTGAGAATGGCAGCATCGATTCCAATTTCTTTATTGAATGTTTTTGCCTGCTCTATGGCGTCATTTCCGGCAAGCGCGTCGCCAACAAAAATAACAAGGTCAGGTTCAGCGACCCGGTGGATTTTCTTGAGTTCGGCCATGAGGTTCTTGTCAGTTTGCATCCGACCTGCTGTGTCGATAAGCACCACGTCGATTTTGCGAGCACGGGCATGGCTGATGGCATCGAAGCCTACTGATGCTGAATCAGAACCATAGGGGCGAGTGATTACACGAATTTTCAACCGGTTGCCATGGGTTTGAAGCTGTTCGGCACTTCCTGCCCGAAAGGTGTCCCCACAGGCTAGCACAACTGAATAACCTCTCTTCTGAAACAGGTAGGCTAGCTTGGCGATGGTGGTCGTTTTGCCCGTACCATTTATGCCCAGGAACATGAGTGTGAGTGGGTCTCCTGCCTTTTTCCGTTGCTCTAACAGAGCAAACAGGTCCACAGGTTCCTTGGGAGTCAAAGCCTCTAAGATCGCTTCATACAACGCTTCGCGAATCGCGCCTTTTTTACTTTGGAGAAGCCCGATTTGTTCGCCCGTCAAGGTCTCTTTTAAGCGCTCGTTGATTCGTTCAGTAGCCTCGTAAGCTACGTCGTTTTCTAAGAGGGCTAGTTGAAGATCTGAGAAAGCAGAGTCAAGGTTCTTTTCACTAATCGATTTATGGGTGACCTTTTGGACGAATCCATCAACTGCTTTACGAAGTCTTTCAAACACCGCTTATCCCCCCACTCCCATGCATATCATTTCAGTTATTTTTGCTGCTGCTGAGCGGTTTGGATAAGTTGGTTGAGGTCAGAACGATAGTCATCAATTTTTGCTTGTGCGTTTTGCAGCTGTTCAGTTTGTCGTTGAGCAATATTGGTGAGTTGTTTTTGTTGTTCTTCGAACCGCTTCAACGCATCGTTTAGAGTCCGTTCCGATGCAAAGCCAGCTCCGATTGAGGTCACTACATGCTTGGGGTCAATGAGCTTCACATAAAGCTGGACCCCCGAGCCAATGCTGACCATGATTTCATCGTCAGCTTCGTGATTTTTTAACTCTTGTACTGCCATTGTAGTTTCTGCCAGGCGTTGCATTTGAACTTCAATCATCTGGAGATTGCTTTGACCTCGCGCGATTTCTTCTTCAAGGGCTTGGATAGCCATAATAAATTGCTGTGCCGTTTGCTCAGGGTTGGGAGGAGTTTTTGTCATTGTTCGTTCTTCCCCCAAGGGGTTGCTGGAAGCTCCTGTCAGGATTTAATCGATCCCACTTTGCTTTCGAATAAGCAGGTTTTCGGCTTCCTCTGGTGCAATTACCGATATGTTTTCGATCTTGATTGCAGCCCGTCCTACCCGGTGAAAAGAGCCTAAGAGGGTGTAGAGCTTTTCTCGGGCGTTATCTTCGGTGACGGCACGGATTTCGTGGGAAAAGCGGTAATTCCGCTTATCTCGGGTGTAGGTGCCTTCTAGGTGATATATTTGCACTGACATGGCTACCAGCCTCGATGAGGTATGCAGTGAACCACCGAATAGTCGGAGCTATTTTAACTCTTTCCAAATCTAAGGTGTGTTCGAAAAGAAGGCTTCGGTGATACGCATGAGCTCGGGTCCAGTGGTTTCAAAACCTGCTGCTGCTGCCTTTAGTGTGGCGAGCAGCCCAATCGACACATAGGGCACCCCACAGTTAATGGTGCCGATGTCGGTTCCCACAGAGAAGAACGAACCCAACCAGTCTAATTCTTCTTCAGAAACATCCGTGTGGGCTAATAAGCCATTATTTGTAACCACACAAAAGGAGCCCACCAACTCAGATCCTGCTATCTGGCTTGCATTAACTTCTACATCGAGTGCATCACGAATGATCTTCTGTTCCTTTTTCGAGAACGCAGTGCTGACGAGGGCTGCATGATCGTTGGTCAAAATAAGATTGCCTAATGCAGTGAGTTTGGATTCCAATTGCACGATTGGGATACCAAGTTCTTGTAGCGATTCGAGTTCTTCATCAAATACAATCTGGGGCACAAGGAGACCTTTTTTGTTCCCGACTGTGAGGATACCGATGAGAGTGCTCTGACCAATGGTAGTGCTAATCGGTTCCTTTTCAAAGAGTTGAGTTAGCCTTTGGGTAGTCACCTCATTGCTTGGACCTTGTAGCACCCAATGATCCGTGACCCGACAAAACGCTCCAATATTGGAACTACCATTGAAATCAAGTCGTTGAATTCTACCACTCATAAGGAAAGCCACACAGATAGTTTACCCCGTTGTGGAATGAAAAGGGAGTACCATTATTCTTCAACTAAGAAGACCTTGACAAGTCCATCACGATCTTTGGTTGCACGGACGCGAACCCGGCGTGGTGGCTTCTCAATTCCTCGGGTCCAAAGGTATTCGTTGAGAGCCGTGTCGATGGAGAGGTCGGCTTCGTCGTCCACTTTCATATGCCGAATGATAAAGGCTTTAACAAGATTGACTGCTCGTTTGGCTCGTCGTTTCCGAATGGTTTCATACGCCTTGCCTAGGGGAATCGTGTAAAGTCTTTCGACAACAATCTCTTCTGCAGCTTCGGGCACTCCGAGCTCTTCAGTTACCGTTCTATCTTCTTCACTCATCGTTGATACCCTCCAGTGATGCTTAGGGTTTTAATTTTGATTGCCGCCAATTTCGTCGCTTTGGGTGTGTTCTGACCTTTCCGTTGGTCTTTACCATAATCCATGCGGGAACGCCAACATTGGACTTCAGTTGACGGCCAAGCCGTAATTTCTTAGCCAGGGGTTTGTTTCGAGCCATACTTGTCACCTTTTTCATTTGAATTGGATTTTAGTATCACGCTGTCGTCCAGCCACTTGTGCAAGCATCCTCTTCAGTGTCTTGTCAGTGATCGGAATCTCGGGTAACCGATTCGCTGATGCCAGGCGAATGAGGTCGTTTTCAATTTGTTCGGCAAATGAAGGTTTCACCATTCGTAGATTAGATAGCCGCGCACGCGCCTCGGGCGAGAGGATTTGCCGAAGAATTGCTGCCCGTTGGGCACGAATCTCTGCCTCTTGAGCTGCCACTTGGTCCTCTGCCATAGACTGCTGTTGCAGTTGAGCCAATTTCCGTTTTCGCAGCTCATCCAATTCTTCGTCACTCAATAGCGCTACCTCCAACCCATGTTATCCTGCATCCTCGGTTCGCATCATGTGTGCCAATTTGTCGAGGAAGGACCAGCCTTTACTTGATAACCGTCTGCCTGTGCCTTTATCGTGTTCAACAAGACCAGCCTTTTCCAATTGTTGGAGGGCCGTTCGAATAATGTGACCGCTTCCCTTCGAGAAGTGAGTGGGACGGGTACCACGACGCTTTCGTCCGCCATAGGCGGTGCGAAGCCGGGTCACACCGCTAGGACCTTTCACATAGAGTCGACGGAGGATTGAGGCACAACGGATATACCACCAGTCCTTATTGATTGGTGGTTTCTCTTTATTTGAACCAGTCTTAACGTATTGGGCCCATTTCGGTGGTGTGACTTCTTTTGCCTTCTTGAGCTCCTCAGCAATACGAGGAATCAGCTGATCAGCAGGAACATCATATACAGTAGACACAATAAAGACCCCACGGCGCATAGCGAAATTGACCCGCCGACGAGTCGGCTGAGATAGTCGATGAGCGCCTTAAAATTCTTTCGTAGTTACTTTGTTATATGACCGTGAGGTTCGCGCTAGAACTACCACAAATCCCCGGCGTCCCCAGACTTCACTTGACGTTTTAGCCGCCAACTGCGCAGCTAACTTGTCAACATAGTCAGAAGCCGACGAGGATTTCAGGAATTTCACCTTGATGACCTTTTGCTTCTTCAGCTGGCGATTAACCTCTTCAATGATCCCAGCATCTAATCCATCTTTCCCGATGCGGACTGCTGGCTTTGCTTCTGCCCAAATCCGGGCCAAATCAACTTTGGTTGGCATGCTTCACTCCTCGTTCCGATTCCCATACGACTTTTCGTCGGTTCCCACAAGTCAAACAGGTGATCACTACGAATTTACTCCTGCCAGCATTACGCAATCGAATCCGGGCATTCACACCGGGTCGCAGGTAATTCTCACAGCGATGGCAATAACAATGGCGAAACTCCGGGGGAATCCGGATCCGCGTACGCATTACGATACGCCGAGCCGATTGCACATACCGTTGCGCCAAGGCAGGATCCGCTGCTGCTACCGCTTCAGCTCTCAGGAATAAAGTCCGGAGGTGCTGTAAAACAGTGGTTCGCCATCGACGGCTCCCGTGCATTCGCATATTGACCACCTCAAAAAATGGGAGAATGGTGCGCTGTCCGGGATTTGAACCCGGGCACCCAGCGTGGCAGGCTGGAGTCCTAGCCACTAGACCAACAGCGCACGAAAGCAGGTAAAAACCGTCACCCCTTTTATTGGTTTTGGCTCTACTTCTCTCACGCACTATAACCTGTTCACCAGCTAATGGAAAGACTTAAGCGAGCCGACATCACCCCTGCCGAGTGACGCGGTCGTGGTCTAGTGGTTAAGATATCGGCCTTCCACGCCGATTACCCGGGTTCGAACGTCAGTAGACACCCCGTGACTGACCGAGTATCCCGGCGACCGCACCATTTCTCTTTTTTTCGCCAGATTTTGACGTTAGGCGTGATTTGATTCAGATTCGGTATGGGTGACAGGTTCGTGAGTTTCGGAGACCAGGTTTGTCCAGCATTTAGCTTATTTATATTACTTTTTATCTATTTTTTAAGAGTAATACAAAGCTTTATAAGGTATTGTTGAATTATATAACCTGTTATCAATGTTTCCCGTTCACCCCAATAACGTTGGAGTCGTCGTGGCTCCATTGGAAACGAGGGGGTGGGAGAGCTCACCTAATCGGAGGTAGAATCTTATGGAAATTGAACAAATGGGGCATGTTCCCCCTGTGGAAGTGCACGATTACCAACGGTTTCTGGCATTCGCCCGTCAAGCGGCGATTGTGACCTTTGAACCAGTCTATCACGTGGCACCTTTCGAAGGCGATGTGATCGGTAATCCAGCGCAGTGGCTGCGGGCTTTACGGTTGTATGCGATTGGTGTTGAGCTCAATGGGGTGCTCATCACGTTGATGCACCGGATCGATTTCCCACCGGCGAACCTGGATTTAGAGGAAGGCATCTACGATTGCGTGGCCACTGAAGGCCGTGTCGCACAGATTGTGCATGAGCTGCAAACGGAGTTCCAAGCTGTACCAGGTGCCCCAGATCAGCCATCATTACATGAGGAATGGGTGCGCACGCTACGATAACGAGTTGGGTCCGTGTCAAGGAAAAAGATATTAAGGCGCGTGCCCGGAAACAGAGCCCGTGGAAAAACCCTGGCTTAGGGCCGGTGGTCTAGTTGGTTATGACGCCGTCCTGACACGGCGGAGGTCCCGTGTTCAAATCACGGCCGGCCCACCACCTGTGCCGAGGTAGCTTAGCCCGGGAGTAGCCTGACCTGCGGGTTCTGAGCTGCTGTTCCGAAAGCGCGGGACTGAAGATCCCGTTGTCGTGTGTTCAAATCACGCCCTCGGCACCACTCCCTTTGATTGGACTGATGAGTAGTGTGAAGGGGGATTAGTGGCCGAAAAGGAAGTCCAGGAGAATCGTAATGATGAGGATAATAAGGGCGGCAGCAACGTTAGCGATGATGTATCCGACCAGATAGGCGATGCGAGCGAAAGGGGAGTAGGTAAACAACACGAAATAACCAAGGGCCCAGACGCCTAAGACGAGCAACAGAGCGAGTAGAAGGATTGCGAACCGACGTAGGTATAGACGTCTAGGGCTAGCTGAGGGAGTGCCACGGGGAACTTGGTAGGAGAAGAAGCGCGAGCTAAGGAGCTCTGCGAGGATGGCGGTGGCTGTCCCTTGAACAAGGACTACACCGAGGGGAACGAGAATCAGCACAATGGAGGAGATTATGGAATAGATGAAAGCGCCCAAATAAGAGAGATAAACTTGAACTAGCCCGAAGATACCAAGGGCGATGATTAGGAGGCCTCCATCATCTAATGTTTTCCAATAATATGCCTGAGACATACGAGAACCCTCAAACGAGCTCGTTGGTGTGAGCCATTGGGATACCGCAGTATGTATTAATGTTTTCTCTGCAACTGACTATACTTTGATAGTAAAATGGTGGACCGGCCGGGATTTGAACCCGGGGCCTCCGCCATGCCTTCGTCATCGGTACAACAGCATCATACCGATAAAGACGGCGATCTACCGCTGATCTACCGGCCCATAAAGGGAATTAGACGCGACGTGTGCGTGTGATGTCTTTTCGGGCCCAGCGGTATTGTCGAATACGGCTGGAAGCACCGAATCCGCAGGCAGCACATCGTTTCTTCCGAATGTGATAAGATCTACGACCACAGCGTCGGCAGCGAATGTGGGTTTTCTTGTTCTTTTTTCCGAAAGAGGGTGTACCTTTGCCCATGGTTCATCACTTGTTCTTTTTCTCTGTCTTTTTGTCAGGGACTTTTCCTGAAGGCGAGAGGAGGATGACGTTGTCGCCACGGAGGATGACAGTGCCCAGTTCCTGGGGAGGTTTTTCGGTGAGATCTTCGGCATCATCGAGGATGAGGTTCAGATGCTGGTCATATCCTCGGAGACGACCGCGTAGTTCGCGGTCCCCTTTCAGTTTCACAAGGACTTGTGAGTTAAGAGACCGACCTAGTAAATCCATTGGACGATGTTCTGACACGGCATAAGCTCCTGCCTATGAATTGCAGTTGGCATGACGAAGAGACCTTAAAAAAGTTTGCTACTCATTTAGAGAAGTGGTGCAAATCCATGCATATTAAACACCGCACCCAGGTACGGGCCAAAGAGCTTCGACAGCTATTACAAGGCTTTTCCGAGCAGCCCAACTTTGTCCACAAAGCACTTCGCGACCCATCTTTGGGAAAAGTGTCGGTTGAGCGGGTAGTGTTAGATGATAGAACCAAGCTGTATTTTGTACAGGATGAATTATGGCTTGTAGATTTGCAGAATGAAGTGTATCCCGGATTGCCCGCGTTGATCTCTAAGAATGTGCAACTCCCCGAAGTTGTGGTTGATATGGGGGCGGTGCCATACATTGCAAACGGCGCGGATGTCATGGCACCAGGAATTGTGAATCTAAACGACCAGCTCAATGTTGGTGACCTTGCCGTGATTATTGACCAAAAAAATCAAGTACCCTTGGCGGTGGGTCGGATGCTCCTTTCAGCTGAGGTGGTTAAGGCAGTGAATAAAGGGCGCGCCATCGAAACGCTCCACTACGTTGGTGACCAGTTGTGGAAGCTTGCCAAGGAGCTCTCCGTGTGACAAGGCGAAGGGTTTTTACAGTTCTCTCAACTCATCCTTGAGTTGTAGAATTATCGGAGGATGATTCGGTTTGAGTCCATTTGGTCGAAAGAAAAAAGAAAAAGACATCGCTGAGGATTTGAAAGTAGCTGCACCAAGTACGAGTTTGGAGGCAGCGTCCATGTTTGTCCGATTCATGGAGTTAACGGGCTTAATGGACGTGACGCCCATTTCGGAGGAAGTCCGTAAGGGCAACTTGGTTGTGATGGATGTGTCACCACTTGTCCAGCAGGGAACTGAGTCCCAATTACAATTACGACGTGCAGTGGAACAGCTTCGAGCGGTGTGCATTAGCGTGGATGGCGACATTGGCCAACTTGGAAACCGCTATGTCATCCTTACTCCAACCCGAGTGAAAATTTTCCGTGAAGCACCATCAGAGAGTGCAGACACGAATAAGTCTCCTACGAAGAAGTAGGCAGCGACAATGAGAAAAGTGTGTATCCAAGTGGACCAGCGCCTGGGAGAACAGCTGCGTGTAATGCTAGTCGAGCGGGGGCTCCTCGACCCAGAGTTTCCTATTACCAAGGAGGCAAGCCAATTGTGTTTCCCCCTCCGCTACCAACTTACATCCGACGAATTACATGCCCTCGAGCAAGAAACTATGCTGCTCACACAAATCGAACTGGAGCTCGAACCCATTTCGCGAAAACCGACTGATCTCAAATCAACCTTGCAAGGTATTCTCCCCGATGAGTTACTGGACAAGATTCCACATTCCTTGGATATCATCGGTGAAATTGCTATCGTTGAGCTGGATACAGAACTAATCCCCTATGAAACACGCATTGGCGAGGCGATTATGATGATTAATTCGCGTGTATCATCGGTGTACGCTAAAGAAGGAGGAGTTTCGGGAATGTGTCGTCTGCGCCCACTTCGCTTGATTGCTGGTCGGGACCAAACATACACCGTGCACACCGAATATGGAGTCAAACTCGCCATTGATGTAGTGCACACCTACTTCAGCCCGCGATTGGGTACAGAGCATGATCGAGTAGCAGGCCAAGTGCAATCTGGTGAGGTTATTGTGGACATGTTCACCGGAGTGGGGCCCTTTGCCCTTCTCGCCGCAAAACGTCAACCGGTACAAGTATTTGCTATTGATGTCAATCCTCAGGCTATCCAATGTTTGAAAAAGAGCCTAGAGCTGAATCGCTTGGTTGGAGAGATAGTGCCTATAGTCGGTGATGCCCGAGTTATCATCAACGAGCAGCTTGCCCAGAAAGCAGATCGGGTCATCATGAATCTTCCAAATGAGGCTTTTTTGTTTCTCGACGCCGCTGTTACAGTGCTGAATCCAAAGGGGGGTATTATCCACTTCTATGGTGTAACCAGCCCATCGCTATCTGATGAAGCATTACAATCAAAAGTGTTAGACAGACTTGCTGACCTGGGTTGGAAGGCGACCGTCACACATTTGCGTTCAGTTCGACCAGCCGCACCCCATGAAGATCAGATTGCGTTGGATCTTCATGTAGTTCCAGGAACAACAAGGAGTGCAACCTGAAGCACTGCATTGGGTTGTTGGAGTGATTCAATCAGTTGTCGGCTGAGATCCTTGGCAGCCTTGTCGCAGCGAATAGCAATGGTTCTTTCATCAATGAAGTCACTGGTTCGCCACACAAGAGATGTTGGCGAGGTGAGTAAAAGAGATGGAGACCCAAACCCTTGAACGTGGTCGGTGAGTTCCCCCACGGACAGGTATGTGTGTACCTGCGTATCCACCTGTTTTAGAACTGCACCAAGGAGGCTAGCAATGTCTTGGGCACTGTGAGAAGCGTTCACTCCGATAATGCAGTCACCGCGAACGGAGATATGGGAGTCTAATGTCACCTCAAAGGTGGATGAATGAGTAGCTTTCACGTTCACGTGTCCTTGGGCACGAACGATGATTTTGGTCGGTTTTGTCGGTGCCATAGTGGGATATTTAGTGGGGCAGGTACAAATAGTTTCAAATGAGCGATTCCTTGTTACATGGTGGGTGATGATACGCCTTCAGCGAATAGGGACGTGGTGGATAAAAACAAAGAGATTACTTTGAAGCGATTAGTCTCGTCCCGGACAGTTACAAAAGAAGCCACGATTCGAGCGTATCAGGTAGTCCCCCGTGAACTCTTTTTACCCGAAAAACTCAGAGCTGACGCTTATGTCGATACCCCTTTGCCCATCGGTGAGGGGCAAACCATTTCGGCAATCCATATGTGTTTGATTTACCTTGAACTCCTTGAGCTCAAAGAAGGGTTGAAAGTTCTAGAGGTTGGCGGAGGATCTGGGTATCATGCAGCTTTGGTGGCAGAAGTTGTCTCGCCCACAGGGAAGCCGCTATCAGGCCATGTGTTTACAATCGAGCGCATACCAGCACTTGTTGAGTTTGCGAAAGCGAACCTCGAACGAGCCGGATACAGTGACCGCGTCACAGTATTAGAAGGCGATGGAACCCTTGGGTACCCCGTGGAGGCCCCCTTTGACCGGATTATGGTGGCGGCTGCAGCTCCAGATATCCCTCCTTCGTTGATTGACCAGCTGAAACCAGAAGGAATCATGTTAATCCCGGTGGGCCGACAGCATTTCTGGCAAGAATTAACCCTTGTTACCAAGGATACGAAAGGCAATGCCAAGCAGCACCGAAAAATGGCGGTTGCCTTTGTACCCCTCATTGGCAAAGAGGGGTGGTCACCTTAATTCGCACTACCCTGGTTTTCGGAGTTTCGCAATGAAATAGCCAGGGAGCCCATGGGTATCAGGGAAAATCCTTTGGACCATTATTTTCACTGCGGACTCCCCCGCTAGCCCCTTTGAACCGAGACAGGGGATTTGTGGCTCAAGAGTAAAATCATAGGTGTCGATGAGATATTGTATGTTCAGTTCATTTTCTTCAATCGTCAACGTACATGTGGAATATACCAAAATCCCATCTGGACTAAGTGCAGATACTGCTGAGTCGAGGATCATTCGTTGGTAGGAGGCTGTGCTCTGAATACGAGCCAGCGTGGTTTCATCATACAGTTTGGGTCGAACCCCAAGGGCTGTACAGGGCGGATCGACAAGAACCCGATCAGCCTGTAATGTAGGGTATTGGGCTACGAATTCTTTGGCTCGACCCACAAAGGGTGTGATGCAGGTTACTCCTAACCGTTCTGCTTCGGTGATGAGTTGGGTTAATCGTCGCTGCGAGCGATCAACAGCGATGAGTCGACATTGGTTGTTGGCTAGTTGGGCGATATGGGTACTTTTGCCACCGGGAGCTGCACAGAAATCAATAATCGTTTCCCCAGGTTTGGGGGAAAGGATAGGCGCCACCAGCATGGCGGAAAGGGATTGAGAGTAGAACAGACCCTCTTGATGAGCTGTAAGGTCAACGATACTAGGGACATCATAATATGAATTAGTTATTTTGACAACGAGTCCATGTTTTTGTTCAGCCAACTTCGAACTGGCTTGTTGTGCAATGCCACTACCCACTATGTGCCCTTTAGGATTGACCACTGTGACTAAATCCCCTTTAGCGAAGCTGTCAAAGTGTTTAACGCCGGGTCGATAGAGGTGACTCCCTACCAGAACGTTTTCGCTACTGGCTTTATCTGCAACAATGATTACGTCATGTTGAGGAACTGGGCCAGTAGGGGTAATGGGCAAAGCTACAGCATTCACATCATGGTCTGCAATGGTTGCAGTGACATTCTCTTTTTTAAGCCGATCAACGAGCTTTTCGTTGGTAGTTCGAAGGGTATTGGTGCGGAGGTAGAAGAAATCGCCGGGGTTGCTTAATGCTATCGTTAGAGCCTGGGTGCGTTGGTTACCAAAAAGGTTGATGAAATAGTGGTAGAGTTCGTCGCAAAATTCGGAAGCTTTAGGAGGTGGACGGATTGAATTTCGCACAGTTTTTCAGCTCTAGCCTGTGGAGCATTACATTTCCACAAAGAAGGTTCCTTTTGCAATGAGTTTTACCTTTCCGGACACTAAAACACTTTCAGGAATATTTTCTCCGACTACTTCAGCGATGAGCTGACTGGGTCGGCGAATTTCATATCCTTGTTCAATGATGATGGGGGTACCTCGTGAAGGGCGGCGTAGAAGGGCATGATGGTCCACATAAGCACCGATAGGTCCGGCTGCGCTCCCTGTTGCTGGGTCTTCAAGAACTCCGACATCTGGGGCAAACATTCGGACATGCACATCTGAATCGGAGTGGATGGTGTCAGTGCTAAGGATCACTATTTTTGCTGTGGATTCATCCTCAAGTGTTTTCAGGATGAGCGGTCCATCAGGTTGAGCTTGTTGCACAGCTTCAAGTGAATTGAGAGGTACGATAAGGAAAGGAGTGCCCGTTGCTACATATTGCATCGGGTAGTCGGTTGAAATTGCAGAAGCAGGAAGGCCGAGTGTCGCTGCGATTGCGTCCCGATTTTGTACTTCAGTCAGGAATTGGGGTGCGGGCTGAATCATTCGGATGATATCTGATGAAATGTATTCAACCGGAATTTTCCCAATTCCGAGCTCTAAGTTGGTCTGAGATGCAATTGGATCCACTAGCCCAGTGTGCTTCAGTACAAAGGCACTCCCAAGGGTAGGATGACCCGCAAAAGGGATTTCTCGAGCGGGAGTGAAAATGCGCACTTTGAATGCGCAGTCTTTCAGTGTAGGCTTTTCAAAAAAAGTGGTTTCCGAAAAATTCATTTCTAGCGCAATGCCTTGCATCGCAACGGTTGTTATTTGGGAATTAGCGGGAATATCCCAGAAGGTGGCCAGCTGATTTCCACCAAAGGGGTGGCGATCATCGACAAAGACGCTAGTTTGAATATATGGCAGCTCTTTCATGCGCTCCACCGTAATGCCAGGTGTATACAGCTCAAGAAAAGAGCTTTTCCCTTGGTACCCTTGATTTCGAACACTGCAGAGATTCCAGAAGGTAAGAACTGTGCAGGAGCGTTTTTTTATACCCCTAATCCCAGGGGTTAAAGAGCGACAGTGCCTGGTGATTAGCATGATCGAGTTCAACGCCAACGTATTAGAGCATAATATGATCCAACTTCCTGACTGGCTAATTGAAAGTGCAGGACTCAAACAGGGTGATGTGCTCCGACTAGCAGTGCTTCATAAGGTCATCGTACAGATGGCTGAGCAACCAGTAAAGAAGACCAGGAAACCGAAGACAACAACCTCATCAGAACCGACGAGCAAAACTTAACAGCACTCCTTCTGAGTTTAGTATCCACGCTCGACATCAACGACGTTGATGAAGTCTCTTTCTCCTTTTGCAAAGCGTGTTATATTATCAATCACTTCATCCCAGCGATCCAAGTCATCGAAGGGTGAAGCAGCGTGATGTGGGGAAAGTAGGATATTATCAAGTGTATGGAAGGGCTTTTCATAGGGATATTTGCGTCCGTTTTCATCGGGTTCAGGTTGGTAGGTATACCACACGTCAATCGCTGCTCCGGCGATTTCTCTCTCTTTGAGGATCTGATAGAGTGCTTTTTGGTTGACGATGGCTCCGCGTGCAACGTTGACTACAACGCCGTTTTTTCCTAATCGCTTGAGCTCGTTATATCCGATGAGATCATCGGTTTTAGGGGTCAACGGGAGTGCGATAAGGAGGGTGTCAACTTCATCGAGAAACTCATTCAGTTGTGACGACGTGTATCTTTGAATGGGGGTTGGAGGAGAACTGTCTTGGCCTTCCCAGTTGCGACGAAGAGCGGCGAAAGTTACATCAAATCCTGAGAGGAGTTTATGGACCTTCTGGTTTATGGCTCCGTACCCAAGTAAGCCAATGACCCGGCCACTCATTGGCATATTTTTGGCATCCGCATCGCCCTTGTGCCATTCACCAGCCACCATCCAGTTATGATGAGGGATGATATTGTTTAGGATGGCGAGGAGCATGGCTACCACGTGTTGAGCTACAAAGATCGCGTTTGAATGCCCATTTACCAAGGTTATCCCGCGGTGGCGACCAACCTCGTGAAACCAAGAGACGAGGTGTT
This sequence comes from Promethearchaeota archaeon, assembly GCA_048938295.1. Classification (GTDB taxonomy): domain Archaea; phylum Asgardarchaeota; class Hermodarchaeia; order Hermodarchaeales; family Hermodarchaeaceae; genus Hermodarchaeum. The sequence goes on along the minus strand of JBHLMI010000037.1, from coordinate 7,421 downwards.
GCACGCCGGCACCCGGGAAGATGAAGAGCTTCAGCTTTGTTGCGCATTCAAGAACTTCTAGCGATGGGCGCCATCCAACAATGATCTGCGCTGATGGGGCGTGTTTCAGGAATTCTGATTCATCGGCTTCCTTAGGGAATACCAGGTTCAGATGTGGAAGCTGGCTAAGGCGTTGTTGTAGACGTGTTTGGAGGGATTCAGGAACCTTCCAGAGAAATAGCACTGTAGTGGTACGCATTGGAACTCACAGACTCACATCCTCCTCGAAGAATAAAACTGCACCCGGTTTTGCTAGTCTTCCGAACAAACTGAAAAAAGAGTATATCATTCACCCACTGTGGGTCCACAACGAGTGAATGATACCGGGGACCACTCAGTCCCACAGTAATCATCGTATGTGATACAGGTTCTGCTTGTGGCTACCATTTCGAGCCACGACGAGAGGTCATAACCTTGTATGCGCGTTGATATCCAGGTGTGGGATGAGGGTTGCGGCAGCCAAGAGCTGCGCGTTCGCCGACAGAGATTCTGTCGAAATGCACTTTCTTTCCTTTCTTCTTAAAGAGTGTCAAAGTAGTTCACCTGTGATGGTACTCTGAAGGAGAGAAGGAGTGTGGCACAGATATATTCATGGGAGCCGGCTAGTTACTAAATGCTCCAAACTTTCTATGAAAACATGCGAAAGATGAACCAGAAAGTTCAGTTTTTACAGGTCCGTTGTCCAAAACTTATCCATCAAGATGGTTGATGGTGTTTGGTTCCTGTTTCATCGGTGGGCACTGATCCGTCGGATCTGTAACCTCCCACCTCTTGACAGGCATTTACCGTCTCCGCCCAACTGGCGGCGACCAAATTATTCGCCGCATTAAGGTCTCTGTCAAGAGTCAGTCCACAAAACTCGCAGTTATACAAACGCTCGGATAGTAATAGAGTCTTTTTGATATTTCCACACCGTGAACATCGTTTGGAAGATGGAAAAAAGTGAGGAGCGACGATAAGTTCCGTTCCATACCACTTAGTCTTGTACTCGAGTTGCCGTCGAAACTCGCTTAGACTGACATCAGCAAGGAAAAAGCTAAGTGGTTTATTTTTTAACATCTCATACACCCTTAGGTCTTCGATGACGGTTTGGCTGTGGTTCTTAGCCAAATAAGATGTTACTTTATGAAGAGAATCCTTTCGAATATTGCTGATGTGCCAATGAAGACGTGCTAGTCTTATAACGGCTTTTTGACGGTTTTGTGATCCTCTTCGTTTTCTTGAGAATTGTTTGGATAGACGCCTGAGTTTTCGTAATCGTCGAGATAAAGCTCGGGGATTTTCGAATACTATCCCATTAGAAAGGGTTGCTAACACGATTCCTAAATCAACTCCTATTGTTGGACCTGTTACTGATAGTGTTTCAGATCTCACTTGTTCCACATTAAAACTAACAAACCATCGATCAGCTTTGCGCGACACAGTGGCAAAAAGAATTCGTCCTTTGATTTGTGGAGTTTCTTTTAACCGTATTTGACCCAACCGGGGGAGTTGAACTGTCTTCCTATAGACTCGAATGGTTGCATATAACCGAAAACTGTCGTGGTAGCCCTTTCTTTTGAATTTAGGAAAGCCTACGTTTTTGCCATTCTTCTTTCCTCTCCAATAATTTTTGAAGGCTTTTTCAAGATCACGGAGGGCCTCTTGTGGGACCCATTTAGATACTTCATTCAACCAAGTAAATTCAGTTCTTTTCAGCTGAACTAACTCATGGTATTGTCTTATGGCATTTGTGAAGCGTTCTCTCCCCTTCTGAGTTTGCAATAGTGTAATTCGTTGTTCTAGCCCCCAATTATAAGCAAATCGGGCACAACCAACAAATTTTGCTAGTAATGTTTTTTGCCTATTGTTGGGCTTTAATTCGTATTTATATCCCCTATGAATCAATACACTCTGGTAGGCCTTCCTCTTAGTTTCTTTCTCTGGCTTACCAGTAGGCATTTGGTTCAGCTCTGAAATTCTTACAACTATCAATGGTACACAGAATGACCTTCAAGAACCCCCCAACTCTTGCACTTCCGCGCTTTGTTAACTTGTCAAACTCGACCTTTACTAGTCACATCTTGTGACCTCTGAAAGTGAGCCCAAAAGGTGAGTCCGCCTTTTATAGCACGGTACCTTATGCTTTCTTCGGTGACACAAAAAATGCACAAAACTCGTAATCCTCAGGGCGCGAACATGACACAGTTAGAAGCTGAACGCGTCAAGTACATCTACTGGTTTGCTTGCCGCCACTAAGACCGCTGTTACGCTTCATGAACGTGCCCATAACTCGTGGGGCTCGGGCGATTGGGCACGGGTCCCCGCTTCTCTCTTTTATCTCGTTTTACAATCTTGTTTATGGTGTTTATTTTGTGGGCTGAAGACGTTGGACAAGGACTAGGAGTTGCTGGGTTTTCATTCGACCTTCTCGTGTGACCGCTAGAATATCGTCAATCTGGGCTTCAGTGATCTTATCGGTTTCATACAGCGCACGACAGGCTTCATAGCCTACTTTTGTTAATTCTTTGCAGTCGCGGAAAGTGATGTCGATGTAGTCTTCGTTGCACCGTTTTAGCCAGTCATGAATGTAGGCTTCACACACGGCTGGCGAGTACCGTTCAGTTTCCTTGTATTTGGCGATGACTTTCTGTTGTAGGGTCTCTGAGTGGTCTGCCTGCGTGATTGACTCCTTTAGGTGCACGGTGATTTCCTTGAAGAACTGGTTATAATTTAGCATCGATTGGGATTTTGTCAGTTGCTTTTCGATATTGGTAATTGCCTTTGAGAGCTGATTCAGAAGGGAGTAAAAATCCTTGAGTGTAGTCTTTATTGGGGGAGGAGCTTTTTTCTGGTCCTTGATGAATTTTCGGAGAGTGGCGAACAGCTCCTTTTGTTGTTTTGGTCTGATATAGCCACGGAGTTGTTTGTTATAGGCTCGAAACTGTTTCTTCGCTTGGATCAAATGAGTGAGAGCGGCATGAATGTGCTCATGAAACGTCGTGTAACGTTCACCTAGCAAGGAAATGGCTGAACGGACAACATGACCGTATTTCACGAGTTTTTCCGGAAGCTTGTCAGTGGCCTGTGACAACGTAATTTCTCCCTAAAAGTTGTGTCCGCTCTATATCCGCTTGGCGTAAAAGAATCTATTGGCTCAATAAAAGAAGAGAGAAACCCGTTAGTCTGATTTACGTAGTTTTGGGGGTTGTTTAGCTTTCTTCCAAAGAACTCCTGGACTATAGGCGCCAGGCATACCAGCAAATCCATGTGATTCTCTGGTATATGGAATGAAATTAGATTTTTGATTTCGTTCATCTGTAAAGGAAAGGGTTTCTTTGCGGTCGATGAGCCAGTCTACCCAAGAGAGCTTCTCATTGGCTTCGATTTTTTCTAATTTCCGTTTTCCCATTGACCTCACCTATAAGATAATTGGGAACCGAGGAAGATAAGCTCTACTAGTCACACCAAGTGTTGTAAGAGCTGTGATGTCCGATGCCAATTGACTATGAGTCCTGTTCTCTCTGCCAAAATCATGCGGAGTATTCCTGTTCACATTGTGGAGAGCTAGTTTGTGCAAATGATGCACGAATACGCGTCAAGTGCACCAAGTGTGCTTCGCGGAAACAATGTGAGTATCGAATTCGTCAAGCATCCTGTGAGGATTCGGAGTCCCTTAAAGCGTTAGTGACCTTGTTTTGGGGAGATCCGATGCAACTGATGTTTGATCAACAATTCAAGGTGACTGAACACCCTGCCATGATCGCAGAAAATGATAATGGGATAGGTGGGTTCCTCTTTTACACGCCATTCCGAACAGATGTGGTACTCATCCTAGCGTTAGGGGTCCTTCCACAATTTCAAGGATGTGGCATCGGAAGAAATCTGATGTCCCATATCGAGAAAATTGCCAAGGAACAAGGGCGTCAACTGCTCTTTGTCGTGACGACTAATGATAACCTGCCAGCTCTTGCCTTCTACCAGCGAGTAGGCTTTCAATTGTTTGAGGTCGTTCCGAATGTTGTTTCTAAGAAACTGGGAGGTTCGTTTCCTGGATTTGCGAATATACCCATTCGTGATGAGCTCAGATTGCAGAAGCATGTGATCTAGATTCATCTTCTTGGTTCGTAACGCTCCAAGGTATTCCATATTTTCCATCAAATGCAATCTCTTCTAAGGCCTTTCGAGAACGGGAGGAAGGATGTTCATCAGGTACACCAATTGCCACTAAAACAATGATATCGGCGTTCTCAGGGATTTCTAGTTCTGTTTTAATTCGTTGAATGAATTCAACACTTCGCGATTCATAGGCGGCAACCCAGCAGGTGCCATAACCCAGTGCTGTTGCAGCCAACACTAGGTGTTCTGTTGCAATCATTGGATCTTGAAGATGCCATCGCGCTTGGTTGCCTGGACAACATGAGCTTTGTCGTTCCCCGAGCACCACAATAATCGCATTTGCGTTAGCAATGAATCGTTGCTGAGATGGCTGACTTAGAAGTTTTATGGTTTCAGGATCTCGGACAACGATGAAGCGCCATGATTGGCTATTATTTGTTGATGGTGCGAGTCGAGCGGCTTGAAGAATTTTTTCCAAATCAGAATCAGGAATATCATAGGATTTGTATTTCCGAATACTATGACGCTTTTGTAGCACTTGGAAGAAATCTTTGGTGACTTCAAGTTGCAGGGGTGGTTGGCTTTTTGGAGTAGGTGAGGGAGTGTTCCTAACTTTCGTCATCTTTTACATTCCCTTTTTTATTGATTTTCTCCATTTATCGTCGACTGTAAATTAGGGCTTTAACGAATGCTTTTCCATCATTGGCGATTTTTGCTGTTGGGCAACAGAGTTTACACCATTTCTTATTGGTTGTCATTTTATCTACCTCGTATTTATTGGGTGTCCGATACATAGTATTGGGTACCCGATATTTAAATGTATTGGGTACCCGATATTTAAATAAAACACCAACCCACTACAAGAACAGCAGAGATTACAAGCCCACAATAGATTGGTAACTATTCCGCAGATCGACTGGCCTCGAGTATTTCACGGAAGACCCGATAAAAATACCGTGCGGCCACATCCAATCCTATGCGCCCTTCCTCGGTAAGTGTATAAGTCACTTCACGCCCTTTCTTTTCCCCTCTAATCAAGTTTTTTTGAGCGAGTTCTTTGAGCGCTGGGTAAATCGTTCCGGGCGAAGGTTTTGTGCCACGTCGGAGCCCGATTTGCTCAGCTAGCTCTTGGCCATTCATAGGCATTTTCCCAAGCTCCCAGAGAATCTGAAATGATAGCATACCCCGCATATCACAGCAGTCTGGGGGGCAGCATTCATCAGGATTATTTTCTTCTGACATAAGTGTTATTGGGTGCCCGATACATTTAAATGTGTCCGTGTTCTAACGCCTACAAACATATCGGATAACCGATATTTTCGGTGTATTGAAATGACTGAAACGAAACGTATCACTGAAATGGATGATGAAGAAATCAAGGAAGAAGTGCGAAAAACCTATGCAAAAGTAGCTCAATCCAGAGGGTCTTGTTGCGGGTCAGGCACACGAAGTGAATATGCGAAAACTCTCGGATATTCAATTGAGGATCTTCCCGAATCAGTGACAGAATCTTTTGCTGGATGTGGAAACCCCACCGCCCTTGCTGGTCTGAAAGAAGGCGAAGTTGTATTGGATTTAGGTAGTGGCGCGGGACTAGATGCATTTATGGCAGCCCGACAAGTTGGGAAAACGGGCCACGTGATTGGTGTAGATATGACGCTGGCCATGATTGAGAAGGCTAGGGAAAACGCTGAGAAACTTGGCGCAAAAAACGTTGAATTCCGATCTGGGGATATCGAAGCACTTCCTATAGAAGACGAAAGTGTAGATGTTATTATTAGTAATTGCGTGATCAACCTCGCCCCGGATAAAGCCAAAGTATTCCAAGAATCCTTCCGAGTTCTCCGGCCTGGAGGACGAATGCTCATCTCTGATATCGTATTAGAAGCCTCTCTCCCACAAGAAACCCGAGACGAAGTAGCTACCTACACGGGTTGCCTAGGCGGTGCTATCCTCAAAGAAGAGTACCTTCAACTTATTCGTGACGCCGGATTTATCGACATACGAATAGTGAGTGAGGTTCCCTTTAACATCGCAACAAGCGCAAAGATTGAAGCTTTCAAACCCACGCCGTAAATTCACAAACTTTCCAATATGGAAAACTTGGCACCTTTGTCTATTTGCTAGTGGTGATATTCGATATGATTAGCCAATATCAAAAGAAGGAGATTTTTAATAAGAACATGTTTGGTCCCCTTCCTGTTGCATTGGTAGGTGCTCTCGTCAACGATGTACCCAATTACCTAGTGATTGGATACATGTGCCCATTTGATTTTGGGCGATATCTGTTCTTTAGCTTATACAAAAAACGATATACGCGAATCGGAATACACGAGCAGGGCACATTCAGTGTTAACGTGCCTACGGAAAGCCTCATCAAGGAAGTTGCCGTTTGTGGTAGTAAATCTGGACGGGATTTTGACAAAAGCACTCTTTTTGACACGTTTTATGGCGAGTTGAACACCGCACCCATGATTCAGCAATGTCCGATTAACATCGAATGTAAGGTTGCAGAAATCTTAGATTATGAGCAAAACGACGGCATTATTGGACGTGTTGTTAAATCCTATGTCAATCCCAACTGTCTCACAGCGGGGAAACTTGACATGCAGAAAGTCCACCCCGTTATCTGGGCCCCCGGAGGCGACTTTCACTATTATCAACTAGGAGACCGAATGCCTCAGGATGAGTAAAGACCATTTTGCGCACTAGTAAGTATGAATTCCATCAATACAGCCACACCAATAGAACTGTGTTAAATGTAAAATCATTGTAAGCTACCCCTTTGATTGTTAAAGTTTAAAGATGGAAATTTGGCAGGTTCAAACGGTTGAAGCACCCATGACACAACTCGCACCCGAGCTTGTACCTATGCTGAAAGACGCGCTGAAACGACGGGGATTCTATGATCCAGGAGTACTACAGCTATACAAGCGCGGACAGACATTTGGGCTAGTCCGCCGCGTGGATAAGATTTTGGAAATGCATATACGGGGTTTCAAAGACGGCTTAATCGAAGCAGAAATCGAGATATCCAGAGACTACTTTGAGCATCTGGGACCCAATTCGTGTCGATCTGCCCAATCCGAATTGGAGTCCATCCTAAAGGATGAAGGGATTTCCTTTACTTCCAGTTCATCCTCAGGTGAAACAGACCGTGTGGAAATACCAAGTAAGCTGACGGAGTGGCGAAAAGTACTTGGTCTAACAGCTCTCGGAATCTTCGCAGGGATACCTGCGGCCATTCTCACCTCTGCCCTCATAAATCCCAAAGCGAAGAGCGG
>JBHLMI010000036.1:0-22341 GCA_048938295.1 Promethearchaeota archaeon | reverse complement strand
GTCCTTGCTGAAGCGTTGGGGATATACGGGTTGTTGGTGGGCTTCATGGTGGTGATGCGGATAGAATCGGCGGCATTCGCTGCTCAGGGATGGCTGGCAATTGGAGCGGGGTTGGCGATTGGGGTTGCGGGGATTGGTGGTGGTTTGGGTATCGGGTATTCGGGTGAGGCGTTGTGCACGGGGATCCGGTCTTCACCGGAGTCTTTCAGTAAAGGCTTGGTTGCCGTGGTCTTGGCGGAGGCGCTTGGGATTTATGGCTTGTTGACAGCGTTTATGTTGGTGATGCGGTTGGATGCGATTACGGACATTGGGGCGTTTGTGGGAGTGGCGGCTGCAGCAACGGTGGGGTTGGGTGCGTTGATGGCGGGTATTGCGATTGGCTGGGCTGGAGCAGGATTGATCGGCGCGATTGCGAAGAAGCCAGAAATCTTTAGCAAATCAATGGTACCCGTGGTACTAGCGGAGGCGCTCGCCATATACGCTCTGCTTGTGTCGTTTATGCTGATTATGCGGATTTAACATGGTTCTTTAGAGTTTGAGAAAAAGTCAAGAATTACAGTTTGGTAGATAATATACCACTTAGTGGTGGGACTTAAGTTGGATGAAGATCGGTATAGTCGGTTTCGTGTCCTTGCGGATATTGGGGAGGACGGGTTGTTTCGGATTCGGAAATCGAAAGTGGCGGTGGTGGGGATTGGGGGGCTGGGTACGGTTTCGGCTCGCCAGTTAGCTTCGCTGGGTGTGGGGTCATTACGCATTGTTGATCGGGATATCGTGGAGCTGTCCAATCTGCAACGACAGCTGTTATACACGGCAAAGGATGAGGGAAAGCCAAAGGTGGAGGTGGCGCTCAAACGCTTGCAACAAATCAATATGGATGTGAACATTGAACCACTCGCGCTATCCGTGACAGAAGCTACTGCTAACCGAGTTGTTGAGGGAATGGATATGGTGGTGGATGGATTAGATAGTTTCAAGCCCCGGTATGCCATTAACAGAGCCTGTGTGCGGCAGAAAGTGCCCTACGTGTTTGCAGGCGCTTTGGCCGGGGTAGGCAATGTAACGACCATTATTCCTGGTGAAACTGCGTGTCTTGAATGTGTCTTTTCTGGCGTGGAAGAAGATCAGCCGACTTGTGCAACTGTGGGCATTTATCCAACGATCTTGGGAGTAATCGCCAATCTCCAAGTGCAAGAAGTGCTCAATCTAATCTTGGGCAAGCCGCCATTGCTTGCGAATCAACTTCTCGTGTTTGATATTAACCGGTTTCAGCTAGACCAAGTCCCACTTCGGTCATATGATAATTGTCCTGTATGTGGCGCTGGGGCTGTACTTGATAAACCTCAGGCAGAATCCAGACTGGAAATTACGGAATTGTGCTCAGAAGAGACTTTCTTGGTGCATTCAACTAACCCACAATCTATTGATATTCACAAGGCAACTGAACTGCTTCGTGACAAATACTCTCTTATCGGACACACCAACATGGGCGTTCAAGTACAATATACGAAGGAGATCGAAGTGAGTGTTGTTGGTGAGGGCAATATCCTAGTGAAAGGTGTCGTATCCTCGAAAGAAGCTGAAGAGGTCTACCATCAAATCATCAAAGCCATTCAAAAGGCGATTCGGTAGCACCTACTGAACGCTTATATCTAATAGAGTTACGGTGCATCAGAGGTTGTTTAATTTTGACTGAAGATTTGTTTTCAGGAGCCAATGTCATTGTTTCCATTAAGGCAACTCATGAAATCCGAGATGATAGCGGATTTCGCACACTCGAAAAGACCAAAGGTGAATTGGTACTCACAGAAAAGGAGTTCGTTTTTCTTGAGGTCAAGGGGACCTTCAAGAAAGAGAAAACCCGAAAGTATGCGTTTCCCATTGAGGCCCTCACAGGGCACAGTTATGAACGCTGGAGTGGTGGTCCAACGACGCTTTATTTATCATATGATACTGATTCAGGAACAAAGACACTAATCTTTTCGGTTAGTAAAGGGGATTATGATAAGTTCATCGGAACCGTCAAGGAAAGACGGATATTCTGATGTTCATCCTATGGATTTACTTACGTGTTTCTGAGAGCTTGGCATCGTAGCTTTTTCGAGCTTCGACTGATGCAAAGGGTTCAAGATGGACCACGGTGTATTCTTCGATTTCCTCTTCGTCGTCACTACGCTTTTCATGAAGAATGAGGTACGTGGGTACATTGTCCTTGACAGATAGGTAGGCCATCCGTTTGTCGAGGGTCAGAAGTGACCAACCCTGTTGTTTCGCATAGGCGATGACTTCTTCATCGGAGTGACCAATGAGTTCGGGAAAATCATGGACAGAATGACACTCCCAGTTATCGGCTAATAATAATTGATAAAGTTGGCCGGCCAGTGTTTTACGAGAAGTGCTTAGGTTCTCATCAAAAAGTAATTCTTTTTTGCTCATACTTGAGCACCCTGGGTTTCACCCATTAAGGTTTTCCTGCAATTGCCCTCTTTAATTGTGTAACACTATAGAATTAGCGCTCGTCGTATTATATTTGAGTCAAGTTGGTCTGCTTTCCCATTCATGACAGCTTTTAGATTAATTGTCTCATACCATTTCAAGTTAAGAAACCCTAGCACAATGCCAAAGTGAAAGGGATACCCAATCATGGCTTCTTCGCTATCCGTTCGGATCAGTACATGGGCATTGTGTTCGAAGGCTCCCAGACCCTGATCTAGCTCATAGGCTTCCCAGCTCCGTGAAATGAGATCCCTATAGTAACTGGATTGGAGTATTCGGATTCTTTCTTCGAGGTTTCTTGACAGTAGGGCTCTTTGGCATAAATCCAAAGGCAATCGGTAAGGAGTCTTTATCAAGAGTTCTTCCGTTTCGGTTGAAGAAAAACCAAGAAAATGCGAACGGAGAGTAATCATAAGGTTCAGTAAATCGATCTCGGTGCCAACAAGTCTTGCAGTGATTTCCCGATCTTGTTCTTCAAGTTGTTGGACTTCTCGAAACAGATTCTGGAAGACCGTTGTATCTAGTGTGTGTTCAACGATGAACAGGTTTCCTGTTTCTTCATATTGAGGTAACGTTTTTTGTATTTCAAGTTGAAAGAATTGATCAGGAATTTGAGAAACCATTGATCGTAGATCCTTTGCTTCGAGAAAAGTCATTAGGCGACTAGAGCTAAAGGGTTCTAGGGGAATGAGAAGTCTTTCTGCGGTAGCCTGATCTGATCCAGAAGTGAATAGTCGAAGAAGACTCTTGACTACTTCTTTTTGGAATTTCCTCGTAATCCATGTCATTAATGTCTGATTTGCAGTGGGAATATCATTTTTGATTTCAATTAACACTTTGTTGAAGTCTAATTGTAGGACCCGTTCAACTTCAATAGGTGAAGTTGTCTCACCCATATCCTGAACAAGTTGGGCGTAACTGGTAGCATCAAGAATCCGCAGAGCGCTGAACATATCACGAGCACCAATAAGTGCATCCCACTGTTCAGATGTGAGGATATCTGCCTTCATAGACCGAATTTTAGCATTGATGAAACTATATCGCGCAACTGACATTACCCCTCATCTCTCCCATTCTCTGTGATAAGCCTTCTCCTTATTCCTTCGTTTCTTTTCTTCGCCCAAACATGCCTGCAAGATAGAATAGTGTACAAAACATCATCAACGTCCCAATCAGGGCTCCAATCAATGCCCCAATAATATCACCATTATGCCCAAAGATGTACGGTCCTACAATCCATCCAACCAACGCAAAAACAATAATCTCACATCCGATTGTAGTATATCGAAATGCCTTACCCATAGTACTCGGAGGTTCATCACTCATCGTTCTCACCGAAAGCCAGTTATCAGTTGTATCTCAACAAGGATTCGATAATAGTTATCCCATTCTTAAGGTTTCGGAAGATTATTCGGTTTTAGAGATTTTAGATTACGGTGGCCTTTGATTGCGGTTGCATTTGCTTGAAATGTATAGCCTAAAGGGTTGGGTTATTAGATATTTTTAGTAGGCAGGTAAGGTTTCGAACTGAAACCTGTTCCGTGCGTTTTCATAGCTATTGATTAGGTGTCTGCTATCCCTTTTTTGTAAGTTCTTTTACCTAATTAGCAATCTTAAACTTGGATTAGGGTTTGCCATTCACTGGTTTTAAGTCCAGCCTTCCGTAATAGCATGTTAAGCTGACCAACATGCTGCATGATGTGCCTCATGACATACAATAGCATCGTTCCTTTAGGCATTGTCTCATTCGGAGACCATGATGTTGCCAATTCATCAACTTGGTTTTTCACATCAGTTAAAAATCGAGATCTTAGTTCTTCTCGAGTTTCTTTCAAGAATTGTACTAGTATCTCCTTTGATGGAACTGAATCGACAGTTAAATCAAAATCGTAATACTTGCTCCATTCTAACATATAGTTTGGTAGTTGATACTCCTTCTCTACGTTAACAACATTTGGATTAAAATCAGAGAAATAGAAGTGACAAAAAAAGATAGTATGGTAGGCAATACTCCAAAAAGGGTGATAATCTCCTGTGTTATTCCAAACATTCTCATCAGCATTGATGATTGCATTCTCTAACATAGCAAACGCCGCCCCCAGTTCCAAATTAACTGCTTCTAACCAGTTCATCGGTATCTCACCTTTTCTTATTAGATTAGATACCACCTAATGATCGATTGGTACTAAAATAATCTTAGAGCCCGCAAAAATCCCATCTATTACAATAAAAATTACCGTGCTTGTTTGGTTGAATAGGAAACATCTGCATAGCGTAAAGGTTTATTAGGAAAGGTCATTGTTGAAAAGCGACTAACACACGAAACAACAAGATTCTGTGGTGTTGAGAATGAGCGAGGTCTTAGACGGTGTACAAAAAGCAGAAGCTGAAGCGGCAAAGATAATTGAAAAAGCCCAAAGTAAAGCCGAGGAAATTAAACGAGAAGCTGAGCGCAAGGTAAGGGAAACCGAACCACGTGTTCGGAGCCAGATCACGGAAGAAATTACAGCTCTTCAGCAGGGGATCGAGAAGAAAGCCCAGACTCAGGCTAAGACAATACTAGCCAAGGCAGACAATGAAGCTGCTGCAATTGAAGAGCAAGCAAAGAAGAATATTAAGAAAACAGTTGACTTCATTGTGTCTGCAGTCTATTCCTTTGGGGGTGCCGTAAAATGACCGCGTCTTCTGCTATTGGCCAAATTGAAAAGACAATCATTGATGAAGCCAAAGCCCAAGCCAAAAAGATTGTTGGGGACGCTGAAGTCGCTGCCCGGCAACTCACCGAAGAAGCTTTAGAGAACGCTCAATCAAATCTAACTGGTTGGGCTGCCCGTCGAAAACAAATGGCTCGAGGAATCGGTGACCGGATACTCGGGAAGGCTCGAAACGATGCCCACATGCGGGTCATGAATGCTAAAGCGACTATGATTGATGAAGCTTTCAAACAGGCTCGCAAACAGTTTGAGAAGGAAAGAGGTTCAGCTAAATACACAACGTTCCTCAAGAATCTCATCATCGATGCGGGAATCCAAATAGGTGGGGGTGATTTAGTCGTCCTTACCCGCAAGGAAGAACAACCCGCTATTTCAAAAATCACTGGTCTTGGAACAGCAATCTCAAAGCAAGCTGAGCAAACTACCAAGGTTTCTGTTGGAAAACAAGCCGTTGATGCGATTGGTGGTGTCATGATTCAGAACAAGGAGGGCAACATCACCGTCGATTACCGAGTTGAAACGCTCCTAGCCCAAGTTGAGGTCAAATACCGAAACGAGATTGCCAAAATCCTCTTCCCAGTCGAAGTGAAACCTGAAAAACCCAGTGAATGAGTTCCCACCGGAGCCGAAGCTTACATCTTTATGACGCACAACGTTAAATAAATGGGACGCGCTGAAAGCCACACTGAAAAACGCTTGCGTTAAATCTGCGATATAAATGGACGGACATGTCCTTGACGACAGAAAAGCTTCTTCCTCACACCCAAGATGCCGCTGCAATCATGAAACAACTCGAGGTCACAGAAGAGGGGTTAAGTACAGAAGAAGCACAACGGCGATTGACTGAATATGGCCCCAATGCCCTTGAAGAAGTTAAAGGGCCTGGGCCCTTGTCCATGTTTCTCTCACAATTCAAAGAAACCCTTGTGATTATTCTTATTTTCGCTGCAGTCATCTCTCTGGTTGTCAATGTATACACGAATCTCATCATTCCGGGCCACAACGAACCACCCATTGATGCTATCGTCATCATGATCATTGTGATAATCAATGCCATCTTGGGCTTCACCCAAGAGTATCGCGCAGAGAAATCCATCGAAGCCTTACAGAAGATGGCAGCACCTCAAGCTCATGTTCTGCGTGATGGCGAACCTATCAATATTCCCGCTACAGAAGTGGTACCTGGTGATATCCTACGCTTGGAGATGGGAGATCGGCTTCCTGCTGATGCCCGTCTCGTCGAATCACATAACATCCACACCGATGAATCCTCCTTGACCGGTGAATCCATGCCAGTCAAAAAGATCGCCAACAAAATCTTTAATCGAAACATACCTTTAGCCGATCAAGCTAACATGGTCCGTGCCAGCACCGCCATAACAGCGGGTCGGGGGCTAGCGGTGGTAACTAATACTGGTATGAATACGGAAATCGGTCGTATTGCCGGGTTCATTTCGGAAGCTGGAGAAAAGGAAACCCCGCAGCAGAAACGAATGCGGCGATTAGGGAAACAACTGGGCATTGCCATTCTCATCATCTGTATGATTGTACTCACTGTCCAAGTTGTAGTAGCCTGGCTGATGGCTACGCTTTTCTCAACATTTCTTGATCTTTTTATAATTGCAGTCGCTTTGGCCGTTGCTGCGATACCTGAGGGCTTGCCGGCAGTCGTAACGATAACACTAGCCTTGGGGGTCCAACGGATGGTGAAGCGGAACGCCATCATTCGTAGATTACCCGCAGTGGAGACCTTGGGCTCTGCTGATATTATTTGTTCAGATAAAACCGGAACCCTCACAAAGGATGAAATGACTGTCCGCGAGGTGCTCGTACCTGGTTATAGCGTGTCCGTTTCAGGGGCAGGCTATTCACCAGAAGGTGAATTTTATTTTAAGAAAGAAAAGATTGAACCATTGGAAAACGAGCAACTTGCTTTGCTGCTTCGAATCGGTACTCTGTGTAACAATGCTGTGGTTCGGCAACACAACGGTGGATGGAAAGTAGTTGGTGATCCAACGGAGGGTGCCTTGATCGTTGTTGCTCAAAAGGCAGGATATACTGAAAACCTCCAAAACGATTATCCTCGTATTGCCGAGCTTCCCTTTGATCCGGAACGTAAACGGATGTCAACCTTGAATGACACCCCAGAAAATGAAACCGTTGCTTATGTGAAAGGGGCACCAGAAGTCGTGCTCAGGCAGAGCACGCAAATTTTCACCGGAAATGGCATTCAGCCACTTTCAGAAGAGCAACGTGCAGAGATTCTGAATAATAATGATAGAATGGCAAATAAAGCGTTACGAGTTCTGGGTATGGCTTACCGTGTGTGTCCCGAAGATCTCAGCGATATTTCTCCCGAAGGAGTAGAGTTTGACCTGATCTTTGTTGGGTTGGTGGGAATGATGGATCCACCCAGACCAGAAGTCTCTGATTCCATTAAAATCGCCAAGGGCGCAGGAATCAAATCAGTCATGATTACGGGAGATAATCAATATACTGCGGTAGCAATTGCCAACGAACTCGGGATGTTTGAGGAAGACGACGCTGTCTTAACTGGTAATGCCCTAGATGCCCTTTCAGATGGTGACCTTTCCGATGCGGCGCCACAAGTCCGCGTCTATGCACGGGTGTCACCGGAACATAAGCTGCGCATTGTTCAGGCGCTGAAATCCAAAGGGCATATCACTGCCATGACTGGTGATGGCGTCAACGATGCTCCGGCTCTAAAATATGCGGATATTGGTATCGCCATGGGGATCACTGGCACAGATGTGGCCAAGGAAGCCTCTGACATGATTCTGACGGATGACAATTATGCATCCATTGTCAACGCCATTGAGGAGGGGCGTGGGATTGGAGATAATACTCGTAAATTTGTCTCTTATCTTCTCTCTTGTAATGCGGGGGAAATTCTTGTCATTTTTCTTGCAAGCATTACCCTTTCCGTCTTTTTCCGTTGGCCTCTACCCTTGTTAGCTATACAGATTCTGTTCGTTAATCTTGTCACAGATGGATTACCAGCACTTGCACTTGGGATGGACCCAATTGAACCCGATGTGATGAAACGGGGACCCTGTGATCCGGAGGAAGGGGTCATAACCCGACGGGTTTGGATACTCATATGGGTTGTTGGGATAACAATAGCTTTCGCAACCCTCGGAATCTATACTCTTTCTATGCAGAACCTTATCCGACTAGGTTTGTCACCTGAAGTGGCCGTTCTTCGTGCAGGCACACTAGCGCTAACAGTACTTGTTATGACCCAAATGGTCCATGCACTGAACTCACGCTCAGGGAATCTTTCGCTCTTCCAAGTGGGATTCTTTAAGAATCGATACCTTCTCGCAGCAATTGGAATATCAATTATCCTGCACTTACTCATTGTGTATTTCCCACCCCTACAAGTAGTCTTCCGCACAGTGCCTTTAACGCTTCAGGATTGGGTACTTGTTTTTCTGCTGTCGGCACTAGTTTTCATAGTTGTTGAAATCTTCAAACTCTTCGTTCGTCATCGAGCCAAGCAACTAGGCGACGGAACAGGTACCATTAAACCCAAAGTACCAGCTACCTAAGAGAAATAGTTAAGGCAAAATACTATGAAACAGATTCCTCAGTAAATGGTATCATCTTATTCGTGGTTTAAAGTATGACACAACCTCTGTCTGATCGCGCACGATGGATTCTGGGCATAGTTCTCATCACAATCGCTTCGACAGTGTTTGCCTTTGGCTGGACTTCTCCTTTTTGGCCCGCAGGGTACCCTATTCTTGGTTCAGAGTTTTTCAAGACCAGCTTCTTTTTCATTTCTTCAGCGATTTTTATTGTCTTCTTTTTTGTGGGATTATATCTTCTTACAAAAACCAAGCCACCACCAAGCAAGCCAGTTCATGCCTCACAATCTAATTAAACCTGAAACAACCATCAGTTCTTTCGAATATTCCCAGATATTTGCCAGCTAAGTAAGTTATAATAGGATAGTCGATGGCACTTGGCAATACTATCCAGATTTGGAAAAAAAGATAAAATATGCACCTTGTATGACTAGCCCAAAGCGAGGTCAACGGAATGGCAAATACACGAAGGCAATCAAGAGGGCAAACTCCCGCCTTGGAGACGTATCGATTAAGTAAGATTTTCCCTCCAGGTATTTTAGCTGTGAATCGACTGAACCTAAAGATTCCACAGGGAGTCGTTCATGCTCTGGTTGGCCCCAACGGAGCAGGGAAAACTACAACGCTCCGGTTAATCGCGGGACTCAGTCGACCGAATCGGGGCAGCATCTTCATCATGGGATATGACATGCTTCGTGAATCCTGGAATGCCAAAACCAATCTTGGTTTCCTTCCAGATACTCCAGCAGCATACGATACCCTTACTGTCGATGAATTTCTGACATTCATTGGAAGCCTCTTCGGTGTTCCAGAAGAAGAATTTCATCGGCGCCGGTTGGAATACATTGAGCGGTTTGAAATCAGCGGATTTCTTAACAAATATCTCGGTGAACTGTCACGTGGAATGCTCCAAAGAGCCTTGCTCACCGCGTTGCTGATTAGGAATCCTAAGGTTCTTCTCATGGATGAACCCTTATACGGGCTTGATCCTGAAGGTGGTTATGTTCTGAAACGCATAATCCGTGAACTCGCTGAGAATGGAAACACAGTCATTCTATCGACTCATAACCTCAACGTGGCTGAAGAAGTCAGCGACGAGTTCACCATTCTCTCCGAAGGAGTGAAAGTTGCCTCGGGATCAGTTGAAGAGCTTCGGCGTGAAGTCGGCGGAGGAGCCGCCTTAGAGAATTATTACATACGAACCCTGAAGGAGCGCGACCGACTCTGAAAGCAGTCGATTCTGCCACGGTGACACGATGGGAATTTAAGCGGATGCGGAATTACATCCGTAAATCAATCCGCCAACCCACCTTCATTATCCTGCAAATCGTTTCAGTGGCTATAGTGCTACTAGTTGTCTGGCTGCTTTGGATCTTTATCTTCGTGATGCCTACATCAATTCGTGGGTCGATGTATTGGATAATTGTTGACAGCGGTTTTCTTGGCGTCAATACCATTTGGCTGGTTTATGGAATTATTTCTCTCTTCATCGCCCAGCAAATCATCAAAGCCATCCTGGGTGTCCCTTTAGGCTCTGAAACTGAACCTGCTGATGCTGACTATCTCCTGCCCACTCCCATGCAAGGACATGTATTTTACACCGCAAAATATCTTCACGCCATTCCAAGACGAATAACACTGGTTCTCTATCTAGTCCTCGCCGTTCAACCCATCTTATGGTATTTTGGCTCAAATTTCGGATTAACTTGGGAGATCTTTTTCTTGTTTCTTCTTGTTATATTTCTCTTGGGAGAAATCGGGTCGGTTGCCACTCAGGGTCTCTATGCCCTACAGAAATTTGCTACCCAGAATCGTCCACATAAACGCATCTTTCGACTGCTGTTCTATGCAGTTTTGGTCATCGGCATTGTCTTAGTATTGAGTCCCGTTTGGGCTGTCGGTGGTCTTTATGCGCCTTCACCGACGTTAAATTTGGCTAATACGCTTGTGGGTATGCTCTTCAGCGGGGCTGCACCTGGTTCTGATGGAGCTTTTACAGTCTTCTTCCTTCCTGCTCTCCCTTTGGTTTTTTTCCAATTGCTCATCCTTTATGGTATTGTCATCGTTGGAACCAGATGGTTAACTGATAAGATTACAATCGATTTCTACGAGGAAATAGCTACGGTGGCGCGGCGGAAGGGAACGAACATTGGCGCCTTACACCGACTTCCCGTGAAATACACTCCTACGAAATCACCATTTCGAGCGTTCTTCATGAAGGATTTCATAACTGGTCTCCGTAAACCTGGCAAAGTCTTCTATGTAGGCGGCTTGGTCGTCAACTTTGCCTTTGCGTTTGTTTTCATCGGTCTAGCTCCTGTCTTTGGCTCTGTTTTTCCTATTCCCACTGAGTATCTTCCACTCATCGAAACGCTTTACGCCGTGCTGCTTGTTGTCATCATTCCTCTCCTTGCGATTTCATCCTCAGATCCATTTCGTGGCGAACGAGGCACGCTCCATCTTGTGCGCTTATCTCCCTTGACCCCTGTACGCTTCACCACTATCAAATACCTGCAACTCCTCCTAACCCCCTTTGCACTAGCCATTCCTTTCGCGATCTACTTCGCAGTATTTCTAGGTAGCCTTTCTCTCCTTCCAATAGCCCTAGCTATCCTCCCCCACTCTATTACAATTGCATCAGCCATCGGTTTAGGGCTAGGTAGCCGTTATCCCTTCGCCTCACGAGTGAAAAATGAAACACCAATAGCTCTCATGATCACATTTCCAGTCATCTCATGGATAGCTATCATTCCAGTTCTACTCTTTCAACTTGGGTTCGTTCCGGGTGGGCTTCCACTCATGCTCGTAAGTTCGCTGCTCATTGCCCCTTACACAATTCTCCTAGTGGTCATTCTTCTCAGTTGGTCAGCTCATTCCTACCTAAGACAAGAATGATTACCCAAATGAAAAACCCCAGTAACTCAATCTCTTGATCAAGGTAATTTGGCGACTTCACAGTTAATTCCTGAGACAGCATCTTGGCTTGATGGAATTGTCTATATGAGGAAAAAGAAGACAATGGAATATTTACGTGCAGCTGAGCACCAAATTAAAAGAAAAGGGTCAGCGACCATTAAAGCTCGAGTGCCTCTGATATACCGGGTGATGGATGTTGCTGCCCACTTGAGAATGTTCAAATAACTTGAGCTTATTTTGAACGCCGATTCAATCAAAATTGAAATGCATTACCCCACCGAGTAGGGGACTAAACGGAGTGGGATTAGTTAAATTGTGATAACTCTTCACACAAAGAGTTAATCCACTACCTTTTGGTTCCTGGCCTCTATTTCATTCAGCAACTGATAAGAAATAAGCAGATGAACCTTTTTTATAAGAGCACTAGGCAATCATGATTTGCGATGGTGAGCAAATTGAGTCCACAGACAATAATAATTGATGGAGATAACCTCACAATTGATGAACTAGTAACTGTTGCACGAAACAATGGGAAAGTCAAACTCTCGGCTTCAGCAGAACAAAAAGTCAAAACTGCTGCTCAAGTTGTGGCTAATTTGGTTGATTCCGGAGAAGTGATTTATGGGGTAACGACAGGATTTGGGCCTTTGAGTGAAGTGGTAATTTCTGAAGAAAAAGTTCAAGCCCTTCAACGCAATCTAATCATTAGTCATGCGGCTGGGGTGGGCTCTCCCTTGCCAACCGAAGTAGTTCGGGCGGCTATGCTCCTTCGCGCAAATACCTTGGCTAAGGGCTATTCTGGCGTTCGCCTTCCCACTTTGCAGCTTCTCATTGATCTCCTCAATAAAAACGTGCACCCGATCATTCCGGAAAAAGGATCTGTTGGCGCAAGTGGAGATCTTGCTCCCTTATCCCATATGGCTCTTGTATTAATTGGAGAAGGGGAAGCTGAGTACAAGGGCGAAATTCTACCAGGCGCAGACGCCCTCAAACAAGCAGGTTTAACATCAATAGATTTGGGACCGAAAGAAGGCATAGCACTGATAAACGGAACCCAAATTATGACCGCCATAGCCGCACTCACAACTGCTGATGCCAGAAATCTTATTGCATCAGCAGAAATTGCAGCAGCCTTGTCAATGGAAGCTCTAGAAGCAGTACTTGATGCCTTTGATCAACGTATTCACAAAGTGCGTCCCCATCCTGGCCAATTGCAGACTGCGCATAACCTCTCTTCCATTTTAGCTGGTAGCTCCCAAGTATTGACATCACGTGAACGAAAGAAACGTGCACAGACAGCTCTGAAAAAACTCCATGAATCATTCACACCTGGGGACAACCATGAGATTCTCTATACGATTTTACAACAGGCAATTCATACAGTGGTGGCTCTTGACAAGCAGATTCCAGTTGAACCACCTGAATCCGCCGTTCTATTGAAAAATAAACGAGCCCAGATTCAAAAACACTTTAAGGCGCTAGGGGTTTCCAAAGCTGGCTTTGAAGCTGCAATTGATGCTGCCAAAATTACACCACGCGTGCAAGATGCCTATTCCATTCGTTGCACACCACAAGTACTAGGAGCAGCACGAGATGCCATAAAATACGCTGAACAGATTATTGCCATCGAATGTAATTCAGCAACAGATAATCCACTAATATTTCCCAAAACGAAAACTTTTCTTTCGGGAGGAAACTTTCATGGACAGCCCATTGCATGTGTCATGGATTTTCTAGCAATCGCTTTGACGGCTATTGCAACCATTGCTGAACGTCGGATTTCCCGACTAATTGATGATAAGCTAAGTAATGGACTGCCTTTATTACTCATTCACCCAACACTCGCTGACCAAGGCGTCTACTTCGGTCTTGGACTGGCTCAAATTACAGCGGCAGCTCTTACAGCTGAATGCCAAAAATTAACAACCCCTGCCAGTGTACGATCCATTCCAACCGCGGCGAATCAAGAGGACCATGTTAGCATGGGAACAATTGCTGCACGGCATGCACAAGAAATTCTTGTCAATGTTGAGCAGATTATCGCCATTGAATTGCTCTGTGCGATTCAAGGCATTGATATTCGAAGATTACACAAATCCGTCACCTTAGGTAGGGGCTCCCAAATCGCCTACGATCTGATTCGTAAAACGATTCCTCGATACTCTAAAAAGCAGACTAGTCAAATTAACCGTCTAACCCAAGATTATCTGATTCATCATGATATCAACCAAATCTGGCAACTCTTACATTCGAGAAAAATCGTGAGTCCCGTCCAAACACAAGTCGAGTCCTACCAATACTAGCTTATCTGCATCTAAATTCATCTAAGCACGCGAAAGTGCATTAACGGGCTAGAACGATTAATGCCTGTAAATCAAACAAGGATAGGCACATATTCTAATATAAACTAATGACGCCTTCACATCGTGGAAAATGCTAATTTTCCGAGAGTTCGTGTTATTTCTATTTAATCAGTTGGCAACAAATGACTAAATACATTAATTCCTTTTTTGAGCTGAAAAAACAACCTTCCCTGCTTTGATCACTTTATCAACGAGGTTTACACCGAAATGATAGGGTATTTGGACATGATTAGGGACATCCATGATCAGAATATCTGCTTGTTTATTGGGTTCTAAACTCCCCACAAGATGAGCTCGATTAATAGCGTGAGCAGCGTTTATCGTAGCCGCAGAGATGGCTTCTGCTGGGGTCATACGCATGTTTAGACATGCTAAGGTGAGAACCAGCTGCATCGACTCAGTCATACAATTCGGGTTATAGTCCGTCGCCAAAGCCACCGGAACTCCTGCCTTGATCAACGTTCGAGCTGGAGCATATTCCTTTTCCATTAAAACCAGAGCTGAAGCGGGTAAGAGCACGGCTACAACCTGTTTTTCAGCCAACGATTTGATACCTTCATTGGATACCTTTAACAGATGATCTGCTGATACCGCTCCAACTTCTGCGGCGAGTTCTGCTCCCCCTAATGTGGTCATTTCATCAGCGTGTACCTTCGGTCTAAGACCATGTTGTTTACCCGCCTGTAGAATCTGACGAGATTGGTCGATATCGAAAACACCTTTTTCTGCGAAGACGTCACAGAATTCCGCCAAACCCCGTTTAGCAACGCTAGGAATCATTTTCTCAACTACCAAGTTGACATAGTCATCTGCTCTATCTTTATACTTGATAGGTACTACATGTGCACCCATGAAGGTTGGAACGATTTCGATGGGATGAATGAGGTTCAAATCTCGGAAAGCTAGTAGCTGCTTCATTTCATGTTTTGTGTCAAGACCATACCCTGATTTCCCTTCAACCGTTGTAGTTCCGTATTCAAGCATGCGAGTTAAAGTTGGTTGGGTCATCCGAACGAGTGTGTTTTTACTTGCTTTGCGTGTGGCATTGACGGTGACGTTTATTCCGCCACCAGATTCAAGGATTTCAATATAGGATTTTCCTTGGATTTTTTGGACAAATTCTTGTTCGCGGCTTCCAGCAAAGGCTAAGTGGGTATGGGGATCGATGAAACCAGGCATCACCGTTTTGTTCTTCGCATCAATTATTTTTGGACGGCTTCCTGGCTTCACAAGGCGTTTAATATTCTTTGTGGAATCCACGACTACAATTTGATTCCCCCGAATGGCAAGACCGCCTTTTTCAATAATACCTAGTTCGTTGAGGTTATCTTTGATTTTGGGGGCATGACTGGCTCCCTGCATAGTCAGGAGTTCCGCTGCATTGAGGATAACCATGTCGAGGTCCAATCGTTCCATTACTACCACTGAAGGGAGTTGAGCCTAATAAATCAGCATATTTGAAGCGATTTTTGTTTATTCACTAGCAAGTGTGCTTGCATGTTTCGGGTCGATCTCTGCGAGTTTCCGATCAATGGCCACCTCAAGGAGGTCATTCATGCTGAAACCTTCCAGGCGGAGGTAGTAATTGGCGACATCGACGAGTGCCTGTATGGGCACAAGGCCACAAAATTCTGCACCCACTACTGGAACCCCATATCGTGCAGCCTCGATTTTGACCAATTCGAATTGCCGATATAATGGGGACTTTAGGTAATCAGTATTCGTGATGCCAATTTGAGTGATTCCCCTGTCTTCCCACAGACAACCCATCGCCTTGATGCGAATTAATCCGCCCTTCTTCTTGTGAATCGCTTTCGCCACGGCCTTTGCAATCCGCAGATCGGTCGTCCCCAAATTGACGTTGAGCCCCACCATCACTTCACGAGCACCCGTCATCGTAGCTCCCGCACTCGGATGTGGCTTACTCGGTCCAAAGGCTGGTTTTCGGGTGGGATCCTGCATGTTTTTCGCAAGCGCTTCCCACTCTCCCTTCCGAATCCAATCCACATCTCCTTTCTCTGGAGTTTCAGCTGCTTCTCCATACAAATAGACGGGTACCTCATGGGCTTCTGCAAAGGCTTTTCCAAACGCCTTGGACAGCTCAACGCATTCTTCGATGGTGATGTTCTTTATGGGAACAAAAGGTGCGACATCCAAGGCGCCAATGCGTGGATGTTGGCCTTTGTGTTTCCGCATATCTAAACGTTTTACAGCTACTTTTCCTGCTGCTAGCATTGCCATCTTGCATGCCTCGGGTTTACCAAAATAGGTCACAACTAAACGATTGTATGCGGTATCATGTTCATAATCGAGAAGGTGAACCCCCTTCGTCTGCTTGATTGCTTCAACTATTGCATCAATGGTTGTTGGATCATCACCAACACTGAAATTTGGGACACATTCAACGATTTGGTTCATTATCATCTACCTAGTTTCACTTCTTCATGAATGGAATTTTGATACCCTTTTCTTTTGCGAACTTAATTGCTTCAGAGTATCCTGCATCAACGTGACGGGCAACTCCCAAGCCGGGATCAGTGGTCAGAACGCGTAAAAGGCGCTTTTCAGCTTCAGGGGTTCCATCTGCCACAGAAACTTGACCTGCAGAAATGGCATATGGGATTCCAACGCCTCCACCCTGATGTAATGAGACCCACGTCGCTCCTGCCACCGCATTGATGAGGACGTTGAGAACAGGCCAATCGGCAATCGCGTCACTCCCGTCTTTCATCCCTTCAGTTTCACGATTAGGAGAAGCTACAGACCCCGCGTCAAGATGGTCACGTCCAATCACGATTGGGGCCTTGAGTTCACCTTTAGCCACCAAGTCGTTTAGGGCTTTACCGAACTTCGCCCTTTCACCATATCCAAGCCAACAGACTCGGGCGGGCAATCCTTCAAACTGCACTTTTTCATGGGCCAGTTTCATCCAACGTTTCAGAATATAGTTGTCTGGGAAGAGTTCGAGGACCAATTCATCGGTTCGGTAAATATCCTCAGGTTCTCCTGAAAGAGCGACCCATCGGAAGGGACCACGTCCCTCACAGAATAGAGGACGAACATACGCTTCAACAAAACCTGGATATTTCCATCGCTTCGTTTTTTCATTCCACGATATTGAACTAGCATGTTGCCGGAGGTTGTTTCCATAATCGAAGGTGACGGTTCCTCGTTCCTGGAGTTGCAGCATCGCCTTCACATGGTGGAGCATAGACTCCTTTGAATGGCGAATATAATCCTCGGGGTCCTTTTCTCGCAGCAGGTCTGCCTCCTCCTTGCTGAATCCAGCTGGATAATAACCGGTCAAGGGGTCATGTGCCGCCGTCTGGTCGGTCACAATATCCACCTTTATTCCTCGTTTCACGATTTCAGGATGGGTTTCGGCTGTGTTTCCAATCAAGCCGATCGAACGTGGCATCTTCTTTTCCAATGCCTCTTCTGCAAGGGATAAGGCTTCATCTAGGCTATCGGTTTTCAATTCACAATAACCAGCCCGCATCCGCTTTTCGATCGCCGCCGCATCGACATCCACTGCAATAACAACACCCTCGTTAAACGTAACAGCTAATGGTTGTGCTCCACCCATCGCACCAACACCGCCTGTGAGCGTCAGTGTTCCTTTCAGTGTTCCACCGAAATGGCGGTCCGCAACAGCGGCGAAAGTTTCGAAGGTGCCCTGAAGGATGCCTTGTGTTGCGATATAAATCCAGGAACCAGCGGTCATTTGGCCGAACATGGTCAAGCCTTTCTTGTACAGTTCATGGAAGTTCTCTTCAGTGGCCCAGAAGGGAACGATTAACGAATTGGCGATGAGGACGCGAGGTGCATTAGTGTGGGTCTTGAACACGGCCACAGGTTTCCCGGATTGCACTAGCATGGTGTCATCAGGTTCCAACGCGAGGAGTGTTTCCACGATCTTGTCAAAACAATCCCAGTTTCTGGCTGCCTGGCCGGTTCCTCCATACACGATGAGATGTTCCCAATCCTTCGCCACGTCTGGATCCAAGTTGTTTTGGAGCATCCGAAGAATCGCTTCAATTTGCCAATTCTTACAGTGTAGGGTGGTGCCCCGGTAGGCTCGAATCGGTTTGCGCTTCATGAGACTCCTTCCAAAACTTCATATGCAATGCAGTTTTGGTGTTGGGGTCTTTAAGTGATTTTCTCTGATACCTTTGTCCAGTATCATATGTTTACCATGGCACGTTAGCCACTCCTTAAAAGCCCATAACTCGCTAGAATTCAAGCCTTGGAGGTTGGATTTATGGTGTACGAAGACCGATTCTTCCGGTTAGCGTTACTCATCCTCTTTTGGGTTTTTATGGGGGTCCACGCTTACTATGGGCGAAAAGCCCGTCCTCCTAAACAGAAACGAATCCGACAAGAGCGTTGGGCAGAGCAAGTCAAATATGAAAGCAAATGGTTGGTCATTCTGCGCATTGTCTCGGTCTATGCAATGATTGTGTTCGTTCTAATTTGGAGTCTGTTTCCCATCCTCATTCCTCCTTATTCTCAACTCTTCAATGTAGTATGGATTCAAGGGATCGCTGTCATCATCTGTATCACGATGATATTTGGAATGATGTGGGTCGGAATCCACCTAGGTCGACAGGTCTCAGGGAGTTTAGAAATTAAGGAAGACCACACCTTGGTGACCAGCGTCCATACAAGCACATCCGGCATCCCATGTATCTAGTCTATTTCATTTTCAATCTGGGACTTTCCCTATTTACGCTCAACCTCATACTTTGGGGCATCCTCGTTCTGGGACTGATCGTTGTCACGTCTCGAATGCGAGCGGAAGAAGAAATGATGATTGAACAATTCGGTGATGAATACCGGGACTATATGAAACAGACCGGACGACTATTCCCTCGACTCCGACGAAAAGATGACCTGGAGAACAAATATAGACAATCGAGAAGAGAAAGGGACAGGTCATTAATTCGCATCGAGCGCTTGTTGAAATCCTTCGTTTAATCGTTTGATATACTCGCCGCGTGGTACAATTTCTCGACTAATTTCATCCTGAGTTGCAGAGTTGATCTTTCCGTTCTCAACAAACTCTTTACCTGCCCGTCTAATGGCATCATAAATATCATCCACTGGCAATCCCATCTTCTTGAACATCGGTAGCTGAGCACCCAAGGGGCGAAGGACTGTTCCGGCGAACTCTCCGTTTAGGTTTTTACAGAAGGCTTTCACATGCATTACCAACGGGTCAAAGTTGTCCAGCTCAGTGAAACCAGACACCGAAACTAACACTACTTTGATGGGTTCTCGATTATATTGGGGTGGATGGCGACAATGACCGTCACGGATTTCAAAGAAAGGTTTCACCAGTGGAATTGACCGATCCAAGACTGCCTTGAGCGTACTGGTCATTCCATCAACATAGACTGGTGTAGCAAGGATTATCGCATCCGCGTTCCGTCGCTTCCTTAGTATCTCTTCCATGTCATCTTTCTGAACACAGACGCTTGGAGTTTTGATCCAGCAAACGAAGCATCCCAAACAAGGCTTTATATCAAGCCCATGGACATACACTAGATCAATATCTGCACCAGCCTCCTTTGCACCTTTTAAGAAAAGATCTAAAACAGTAGCTGTGCCGCCTCTCTCTTTACGTGGACTACTGTTTAATGCTAGAATCTTCAGTGTGTATCACCAGTTAGAAAAGTCAACTAAATTCACGCTTATAACTCCTCATATAGCATAAGGACAAAAGAGGTTATGCAATATGTCATACTGTCGAATCTGACGCTATTGGTTACTAGCAGTGAGCATTTTCATTGTTGCCTTTGGTGCTATTATGGTGTTACTCAATACAACTATTGTATTTGCATTCTTCAATGCGTAAATCAACCCTGTGTTCTGGGGGCCAAATCCTCTACCCTTACCTGCACAAGCTTTCCAAGCCTAGGTCTATGGAGCTTGGTGTGCTACAGTAATGGGATGGGGAATTACCATGCTATATATTGCCTAGTTCCCTTTTGAGCAACGGTTGGTTGGACGCCCAATGTTATTACCAAATGGTAATCAGTAACTCCCCAAGACAATAGGAAGAACAGATGTTACTCTTAGAGATAATACGGTTCTTGATTAAAGTTGCTGAGAGAATGGCAAGTTAGTTATTGTACAAAGTACCCAACAAGATAAAAGGGCGTCAGCCATCTTTTCTTCGGCATTCATGTGGAGTTGAGCGAGTTGAATGTAACCCGTTCTGTGTCAATTTTAAGATGCAAAGAATCTATGTGTGAAAAAATAGAGGATGTTGTTGCACATGAATCGGTGCTGCGAATTGTTCTTATCGATTCAAAGGGAGAAGAGAACTTTGCAGTCGTTCACACGATTCCCACAGACTATGACTCACTCATCATCGGGTTACTATTTACTTCCAGGATAATCACTGGTCCTTCTGAAATTACGAAGTTACAGGTTCGAAACCGATTAGCTAAAGTTCACTTGGTCGATGAGTGCGCGTTTCGTGAAAAACTCAATGCCATCCGTCCAACTAAACGAATTATCATGGGTGTTTGTGGCCCTGAAGAAGGAGCCTTAGGTACCTGGCGTGCATGTGACGTACCAGCCATCGAATCCGCCGCGGCTGTATCACCGTCTGCAATTCACAAGGCGATTCAGAGTCTCACTAAGGGGATGAAGATCTATCAGCAAAGTGGAGGCACACATGGCGCCGCATTAAGTGATACTGATGGAACTCTGAAACAAGTAGCTGAAGATGTGGGTCGGCACAATGCAGTCGATCGGGTCATCGGTAAAGCGTTGCAAAATAATCTGGGTCTCTCGGAATCACTTTTAGTGTGTTCTGGACGGCTAACTGGCGATTTGGTATTGAAGGCGGCGGTGGCCCAAATTCCCTACGTTGCTTCTATTAGTGCAGGTGTCTCGTCAGGTATTGAATTGGCGGAGGCTTCTGGGATTACTTTGGTTGGTTTTGTCCGTGGTGTAAGGATGAATATCTACACACACTCTGATCGGTTGTTGATTTCTTCTGACTAGCGAAGAAGTGATTTCGGATCGAAGCTGTCGCTTTCACTGACCTGTTCCATGCATTCTTCACAAAGAGCTTCAGGATCAGCAGAAATTCCATAACGTTGGAAGAACCGGACAATGTTAGTAATATCTCTGAGCAAGATATGGTGTCCTTCCATGAGCGTCCGATGACGTCCCACTCTAGATGCGAAATCGATGGCTTGAGGAAAATCTATGATCCATGGCTCGTGGTTGAAGTACAGAATGTTGTATCCGGATAAGTCACCATGGATGATGAATACCCTGTATAGTGCAAAGATCCCTTTAATAATCTCATCATAAAGCCTCTGAGGGTACTCGATTGCTGCATCTTTTAGAAGAGGTGCGGAAGACCCGTTATCGCCCAAGAACCGGGCTGTAAACATATTGTCAATATGGCGGGCTGGCGTGGGAACCTTGATTCCAGCTCGAAAAACTCGGTCCAGGATCCAGAATTCACGGGCTGCCCAATAGCTCATTATATCCTTCGAGAAGCCGGTCTTCCCTCCACCCATTTTCTTACGTTTTCCTCCTTTGGCATGCGGGGTGGCATAAAGACGATAGACTTTCAATGCAAGGGGAAAATCACGCCATAAAGCATAGAAGACCGTCGCTTCTTTCCCGGCACTTATTGTACCATGGACATCGGTGACCAGTTGGGTGGCGATAGCTTCCGCTCGCACAGACGACAACGTGATTTCAGGAAGATCCTCCAATCGCCCTCGTTGTCCATCATCTTTACTCATTTGACGCTGCGCGAGACTTCGCTTACTAATATAAGGTGCTGGAGTATTCGGCACTGTTGTTCTAACTCGAGATTTTGTTCTGGTTTGCCACTCCCCATGCTACGTGATGGGAATGGGGATTAGCAGATGTGATCCCACAAAAACGGGCTCAGCTAGTGCCTCTCTTCGGAGATGGCAATTATGCCTGCTTCAATGAGAGAACGGGAATAATGTAGAAAACAAATTAAGACCGGCATAATGCTTACACCTCCATAACAATCGAATCGATTACCCGCGCATTCTCTCTACTCGTATATAACTATTTTCAAGTAATTTTGGGCTTTAAATCAAGCATCGAGGAGTAGTGAATAGCGAAAGATGTCGAGGGAAGATCAACGCTTCTAACCGAAAGAATCCAATTAAGTAAGACAGCTGCTTTTTCAAGAATCTGTCATTTAGCAAAGAATCTCTACAATCAAGCTAATTA
>JBHLMI010000035.1:21797-22882 GCA_048938295.1 Promethearchaeota archaeon | reverse complement strand
AAGAAAGATTGTTGGAGATAAATATTCCAAGTCCATGGATTTTGTATTACCAGATAGATTATCCCCATTCCTAAAGCACAGATTGCGATGGCAATAATGATGTAGATAATCATCTTGTGAATTACTTTTACTGGCTGATTTTGCTGTAGCTTGGGCTTCTCTGCACCAAGGAATTCGATGCCTTGGAATATAAAAGCTAGAGCGATTCCAGTGAAGAAAAATAAGTTCGCACTAGGGGTCACCAGTGCATTTTGAAATTGATACAGAATTTCCTGAGCATTCGGTGGATATTGTTGCATATGCCCAATGATTGGGTAAACGGGGCCTGTTAACCAAAGACTAAGCCAAAGCAGGCTTAGCATTGCATAAAGCAGTAAATTGCCGCTGAGCACATCTTGATAGATTTTTCTGAATGGTTCATTTATTGTAACTCTGTCTAGAAACGTCCCAATTAATGCGATAGAAATCAGTATCAGGAGAAAGAAAGCAACCAAGTAAGAGTTGAAGTATAGTTGGAAGAGCATTTGGGTTGGGACAGGCACTTCGGGCAGTCGAATAAGAAGAATCGCTGGAAGTTGAAAAACATCGGCATTAGCTATGATGAAAAACCCGCTTTCTTCAATTGTAACAACGGCACAATATGGCGCAAAATAAAGAGCAATTCCGTGGCTCCACTGCCAAAGTACCCCTCCGTCATTGTCAATTCGTACTGCATACACAGATTCATGAATAATAGGGTTGTCTCCCACTCCGGTGAGAAGAAACCCGTTATCACATGAGGTGATACTCCCCCATCTTCCACTAAGCCAAAAGGTCTTATTCCAGAGTTGGTTTCCCCCATCGTCGATTCTAATGCCCTTTTCTCCGAGAATGAGAAAGCCTCCAGAAGGGCTCTCTACTACATCGTATGGTATGGTGTCTTCGTATAATTGGATCCAGCGTACTGTACCATCTGATTCCAATCGGTAAGCAACTAGCTGATATCCGATGTAATACGCACTTGTTTCTTGCCCAACCAGAAGGAAGGAACCATCCTCACAATCTGTCACAATGCATTGAGATCCAGGATTGTGCTCTGCATATGT
>JBHLMI010000035.1:0-21697 GCA_048938295.1 Promethearchaeota archaeon | reverse complement strand
TGCCCAACCAGAAGGAAGGAACCATCCTCACAATCTGTCACAATGCATTGAGATCCAGGATTGTGCTCTGCATATGTCCGGTTCCATAAAAGGTTACCATTCAGGTCAAACCTGAGCCCAATCCAAGTTCGGTTTTGAAGTATCTGATCGTCTAAATTGCAGCCGACAAATAGTCCATGATCGTTTGTGCCTGTTACAGCCCTAACCTCATGTTCAATGAAGAGTGAATGATTCTTTGACCATAGAATGGTGCCTGTCAGTCCTTCAATACCAACAATTTCAAGATATTTTTGTCCATTGATATTATTTTCTCCAACTAACAAGAAGGTTTCATTGGCTTGATGTATAAGTCCTTGTGGCCTTGCGAGATCAAACAAGAGGCTCCAGAGCACCTCTCCCCCTGTGTTTATCCGCACCAGGAGCGAAGAGTCCAGACCATACTCAAGATCTGTCGAGTGCCCCAAAATGATAAAGTCACCATTAGAGCAATTAGTAATATCAATGCCATAGAGCTCATAACCAGGATTTTCATAATAATAGAAGTTAATCCATTGCTGAGGACTGACCCAACTTACCTGCCCAACATTCACTTCAACAGAGTATGGAAAGGGTTGGCTAATGGAGATAAACGAAAAAACCAACCATAATAAAATATAATATTTCATTGTCCAGACTATTTTCCACTCAATTATCTATCCCGCTTAACTGTTTCATATTGAAAAGGCTTTTTGTCCGTCCCTCCAGTCACGATTAAGTACGAATGAACCGTATCAACACTAATTTTACCAAGTAAAGCGCATAGGATGATAGTGTCAGCTTACTGCGAGCCATTGGAATACTCTAGGCTGTGTACTGATATGAGGTTGTGGATTTATTTGCGGTTCACAATGGACTTCTTACCCATCTTTTCCAACTGCTCATCTTGGAGCACCCGACGAAGCACCTTACCAACCATGCTTTTTGGAAGTTCATCACGGAATTCGACGAATTGGGGTCGTTTATAGTAGGCGAGTTTGTCTTTGGTGTATTCGATGACTTCTTCGGCGGTGATTTTTTCACCTTGTTTGACTACGACGACGGCCATGACGGTTTCCCCACGTTGTTCGTCTGGAATACCGAATACAGCAGCTTCAGCGATCTTTGGATGTTCGAAGAGCACTTCTTCCACGTCACGCGGCCAGACTTTGAATCCAGCTCGGTCAATCATTTGTTTCGCTCGGTCGACGATATAGAAGTAGCCGTCCTCATCCATTTTGGCGATATCACCGGTACGCAGCCAGCCATCTTCGGTCAGTTGTTGCGCTGTTTCTTCGGGTTTATTCCAATAGCCTTTCATAACCTGAGGTCCCTTAATGACCAATTCACCTTCCTGTCCAGGTGGGAGGTCTTCACCCGTATCGAGATCGATGATTTTAGCCAGTGTGCTGGGCATCGGAACACCAACGGAGCCTTCGCGTTTCTTGTCAAAAGGCGGGTTCTGCTGAATGGGGTTTGCATGAGTCACCGGGCTCGCTTCTGTGAGCCCATAGCCTTCGACAAGGTTAGCGCCCGCGATGTCTTCAAAGGCTTTGGCGACAGCCATTGGGAGAGGGGCTGCACCAGATAAACAAGCGGTCATCGATTTCAGGTCGTATTGGTCAAGGTCGTCTCGTTGGAGTAGGGAAGAGTAAATGGTTGGGACGCCTGGAAAGAAGGCAACGTTGTAGCGTGGGATATCGCGGAGGATCTGATCTAGGTCAGGTCGTGGATGGAGGATCAATCGGTCGGCGAGAGTGATGGTGTTGAGCAAGCAGACGGTGAGTCCAAAGGAATGGAAGAATGGAATCACGGCAAGTGTACTGTCTCCTGCTCCACGTTCAGCGAAAGGAATCCAGCTGTTGCATTGGTAAGCATTTGCAACAAGATTATGATGAGTGAGTATTGCTCCCTTTGGTACACCAGTGGTGCCACCTGTGTAGAGAAGTACTGCAGGGGTGTCTTTGGGTTTTATTTTGAGTTTGGGGGGTTTTGGCTCAGCTGATTCGAGGAGTTCACCCCACATGTGATATCCTTTAACACCTTCAGGTGGTTTAAAGCTGACCTGCATGCCTGGGAATGCATCCGCCATTGTCGTGACAATAGTATGTTGCACTTTAGTTTCATCACGGATTTTGGCATAGCTATCATGCATAATGTCAATGATGATTAAAGCCTTCGCACCCGAATCGTTGAGCTGGAACTTGACTTCAGGCGCTTGGTAGAGTGGATTGATCAGTGTGAGGATTGCTCCAGCCTTGAGGACTCCAAAGAATGCGGTGATAAATTGGGGCATGTTTCCTAACATAAGGCCGACGACATCACCTTGCTTAATGCCCATTTTATTCAACGCGGTTGCTAATCGGTTGACTTCTTCTAGCACTTGTTTGTAAGTTTTTTCTTGTCCGAGAAAAACACCAAGGGTATTATCGGGAAAATCCTTTGCAGAATCTTCGAGAAGTTGAAAGAGGGGGATTTCGGGGATTTCGAGATTTTCAGGGACACCGGGTTCGTAAAATTTCAGCCAGGGTTTTTCCATGATTCGTTGTCCTCCCTATAGAGATTAGCACAATATGGGGTTTCATAGAGGAAAAGGCTTACCATTTCAACGCTTCTTGCGACGATTCAACTGCTAGAGTTTTTATCCCATTACTTGCTAGCAATCAGGAGGTATGGATATGGAGTTTCGCCCGAATCCGCGCTTGCGCACCAAATATTTCCTGCAGTTATTCACCACCCCACTGTTCTTTTATCTGCTCTTTGTCGTACCACTTGCTTTTATGCTGTTTTTCATAATACCTCCGGGTCCTTGGACATTATTGACCTGGAACAATACGCTATTTTGGGGTTTCATCTTCTGTTTTATCTGGACAGTTCCTGGAGTCTTTCTGATTCCTCTCTATTATAGCCGAATCCGTTACTCCATCCAAGATGACGAAATCGTTGTATCTCGCGGTGTCATAACTCTGACACGTCGAGTGGTGCCAGTCCGGGCGATAACCAACGTGTCACTCCGACGAGGACCTTATGATAGATTATTAGGAATTGGGAGTATGAAGATTGAGACAGCGGGACAGATGGGCGCTCAATCAGGTAAACCTTCACCAGAACTAGCTCTAGATGGATTAGAAAATTACGAAAAAGTCAATAATCAAATCTTAGACTTGGTTCGTCGTTACCGTTCGGGTTATGCGTTAACCACAGAGGTTGAATCCACGCAAGCCAATGATACTTCAATTCTTTTACAGCAGATCTTAGTTGAATTACAAAAACTCAACAAGAAATGGGAAAAAACCGGTTGAACTTAGTTTGTCGAGGAATCCGTGACTACAGGGATTCAAGATCGTCCTGTCACTGAAACTTAAAAGGCACCTTGCCGATGAGTAGCTGGGATTCTGGCGAGGATGCACTTGAATGGATACTGCTGACTTACGGCACCAGCTTGCAGACTATCTGGACGCTGTTCGGGAATTTAATCAATGTGTAATGCTTATTGATTCAGGTGTTTTCCGTTTTCCCGATTACCACGCGCTAATAACCCATCCTGAAGCCATATTAAAACTTGAGAATCAGTTTATCGGTGAACTGGCTCATCTACTCAATGAGATAAATAGCGCCCTAAATCACGCCCGACA
This sequence comes from Promethearchaeota archaeon, assembly GCA_048938295.1. Taxonomy (GTDB): domain Archaea; phylum Asgardarchaeota; class Hermodarchaeia; order Hermodarchaeales; family Hermodarchaeaceae; genus Hermodarchaeum. The sequence goes on along the minus strand of JBHLMI010000035.1, from coordinate 18,047 downwards.
ATGGCGGGCCCATCTTGAGAATCTGGCAACAAATCTCTACTTCTCTCCCATTGACAAAAGAGCCCTTTTTGAGAAAAAACAAAAAGCCGTCCGACTATTAGCCCAAGACGATATCAAAACCCGAATTCAAGCGTCCTCGGATGGGTTAACATATCTTCGCTGGATTGCTGCAGATACTGGCTTAGAGCTCGAACAGCTACTCATTGAAATGCGTAATCTTGGCGTTACTCGCCAGGGCTTACGAAACCTTTTCAGCAAGTATCAATCACCAGAACTAAGTCGATGGGAAAAAGCCCTTGATGCCTGGTTAGACGTGGATCTCGATGCCCTAATTACTGCCCTACAAGGTTTTCTGGATGAGGCTAGCAATGCTGACTTCAATCGGGCGCTTCACGCCCTAGCTAGCTATATTGATGTCATTGTCAATCTTCTTTCACAATTCTCCGCCATCAGTGCCAGTTTTAATTTTCTCTCATTGGAATGGATGTCTAAAATTCAAATCCAATTCGATCTGCTTACCGAAGCCAGCGTGGCACTACATGAACTCCTCTCGCAACGCATTCAAGTAGGAAACCTTTACATTGACCATGAACTGGCTATCCTCAACGCAATTCTTCCAGATGAAATTAATCCCGCCGAATGGTTTGTGATGTTTACAAAGCATCCCACGAAATCGGCTCATGAACTCTTACCGCAGGAGATACGTTTTGATGCTCTATCGTATGCCCTTCATCAAGCTGAAACCGCATTGGTTTCCATGGATGACCAACTTCAAATTGGCGAATATCTCCTGAAATCCGTTGAAGTCCTGCCAGAACTACTGAAGTCATCGATAGTAGCAAAATTCCTTGATGCTGATAAACAACGGCTCGAAATTTTTCGTACTGGACGTTTGGATCTATTTCGTAGGTTACGTCAGATGCGAGAAATGGCAAGCTCGATTAATGTTCTCTGATCCATGGAGACTATCAGAAATGCTTGCCAATATGATAATTCTGCTCAAGGAATTAGCAACCAGTGCTGCAATAGGCATCTAGGTAAATGATTATAACTACAAGCTTACTATTGGTGAGTGAGGCGGCTTTATGGGAGGACTTGGATATGAAAAAACCAAGGTTCTCCGTTTTCAATCCTGAAGAAAATGGCTCCTCAGGAACGGGATATCATGAAACGTTCTTTTACCAAATGGTGTGGAATTCCACTAATTGCTCTGCTTACATTTAGCTTGATTTATCCTCTCTTGTATTCTCCTTTGTTATTGCCGTCGAATAAGGCGTTGGTTTCAGCGTCTAATGTACACAGAAGAACCTTTGAACCAGTTATTCCTCAGCCAGCTAGCCCAGAATATCTGATTATTACACCCAACAGTAACTGGGTCCAATCCTTTGCGGAATGGAAGACCCTGAAAGGGGTTTCCACTCAGGTGATCAATGTTAGCTGGATCCAAGCAACTTACCCACTGAGCTCAACAATTCGGGATAAGGCTGAACAAATCTGGACTGCTATCAAGAGCATATATGACGCAACAACTCCTGCTACTCTTCAATGGGTTCTACTCATTGGTGATAATGCGACCATCCCTTCCCGATATGTCTACTTACCCGATACCACCGAATGGACAGGTCAAGATCCTAACCGGAAACCCACCGATTTCTACTATTCGGTCATGGGTGATACGGATTGGGATGATGACGGTGATGGCCGATGGGGAGAATGTGCCACCTTTAATGTGGGCGGCCCCTCCTCTGACGAAATTGGAGATTGGATATCTGATCTTTATGTTGGCCGCATCCCCTTTAGTGACCAAGGAAATGTAACCAGCATTCTCACCAAGGCGGTGGATTATGCCCGGAATCCCACCAGCTTTTCAGCGACAGGTTGGGATACCTTCCTCCTTGGCGGGGCCATAAGCAATTACGATGAAGAGGTCTGGGCGTGGCTCGACCAAGATTACACCGATGAAGCAGAACTAAGCGACTACATCAATGCAAACCATATTCCGGGGTATTATGACATCTATCGTTTCTATGAAAATCGATTTAACTTCTGGAATTACACTTCACCGAATACATTTCAGGATTTAAACGACACTGCAGTTATTCAAGGAATCAATCGCTACTCGCCTGCACTCATCAACTTGGCTGCGCATGGAAGTCCAACCGACATCCAACGAAAATACGACCCTTGGGGATTCCCCTATGGAAACACATGGTCATCTGCTACCGCAGGATGGAATAATCCAGTAACTGGAGTTGCTATCGGTGATCCAGACAATGACGGATTCAATGAGCTAGTCTACACACATGGCATGGGTACAGGGGCCTTTGCCCAAAATGGTACAATTTGGCTACGAGATCCTAGTACGATGGTAGACACCCTAATCTGGGATCTTTGGACTTTCCCAGTTGATGGTTTTCCAACCTATGCAACCTGTGTTGATATCGGGGACGTCTGGAATAATGGGACCATTGCAGTGGTAGTGGGCACCTGGTCAGGTTCAACTGTCATTTTCACTAGAATCGTTCCACTTGTTGGACTTCCCTATTGGAGGCCAGTTGTAGTGAATGGTCCCGAACCTTCAGATCCAGTCCTATGTATCGAGGTTGGAAATGCCGATAATGTCCTTGAACCACATGGTTATGGGGGGAGTGGCACTCCTTCTGTAAATATTGATATCGTGTGGGGTCATCGAAGTGGCTTGACCTTTATCGCATCTTGTGTTGGTGCACCTGGGCCAGTAGGGCACGTCGTACGAGTAGCCTTAGTGTGGAATCACGGTCAAGCAGTCTATTCGATTGACGTAGGCGATCCCGACGATGACACAATGGGAGAAATCACCTGTGGAACAGGGTTTACTAATGCTTCTGGCGATTTTGGAAACGTTTATCGATTATTCTATCTACCTGCGGTTAATTGGTTCCGCACCACCATCGACAAAGACCTAGGCGGGTTTGTCTATGGGTGTGATTCGGGTGATGCTGGTAATGACTTCTATAACAAAGTCGTTGTTGGTGTAAGCGACGGATCTATCTATATGTACGAGGCCGGCTGCTTGGCCCTTGGATATGGTGGATATCAAGGTGGTACGGACGTAGGAACGAGAAAAACAATCTCTAGCCCTGGTGGAAATGCAGGCATGGTTCGATGTTTAAACATCGGATTCGTCGATGACAATGACCTCCTTACTACTTATCCGACGCCTGTGGAACACTATTCAATTATTGCCGGGAATCAGTACGGTGGTATCTGGAAATACCATGCTAACAACGTTTCAGGCTTCATTGACGCCTACCCAATCGCGGTTCAGAGCTTTACATTTGGTGTTAATGTAACGGACCTTGACGTTGGTGAACTTAGTTACGTTACCGGAGAAACGACATTCAATCAAGAGGTTGCAGCTGGCAGTGAAGTTGGTATGATGCCCCTGTCATTTGTCTACTGGTTTGAATGGCCATGGAATCTGTGGGGCAATATGCTCAATACTACTCAAGTCAATGCAACAACGGCCACTATCCCTGCCCTCATCTATGCTGACTCATGTCATACTGCCGGATATGAGTATACTCAAGAATGTTTAGCTGAAGCCTTCATTCGGAATATGGCCATTGGCTATATCGGTTCGATGCGCATCTGCTGGTATTATCGAGGGACCATGACTCAATCCTTCTTGTGGGGGCTAGGGCGATACATGTCACAGGAATTCTGGGACCTCTTCTTCAGTGGCACAACTGCCTATCGGCCAGGAGCGACACTCTATCAGAATAAAATCGATTATCAAAGTACCTTCGCTTCCATTGCCAGCTCGTTCCCAACAACATGGGAAACATATCACCGTAAGAACCTCCTCAGCTATGCCCTCTTTGGAGACCCAGAGATTGACGTGTTCACCAATAATCCACGAACCCTAACAATCAGCGCTCCAGCCAACGCCAATTATCAAGGAACCACAGTTCTTCAAGCCTTAGATGGAACTTCGCCTGTAGCAAATGCAACCATCTGCCTTTGGGACAAAGATGGCACCTACTATGAAGTCCAAACCACCAATGCCAGCGGTCATGCCGTGTTTACGGTCACAGCAAGTGTCCCGAATAGTCTGAATATCACTGCGACAGCTCACAACTACATTCCTCATCAGAGTACCATTGGTGTTGCCCATTGGCTCGACATCTCACAACCCACGATCTCCTATATTGCCAGCACAGCAAGCTTGGACGTAACTGGAATTATAGCGACCTGTAGCAATCTATCCCACGGCAGTCTCGATGACACCGAAGCCACTACCCATACCTACACCATCTACACTAATGGCACCGACACAGCTACTGCAATTACTGCGACGTTAACCTGGACTGGAACATCATGGCAGGCGCTCGGAATTGATATCTCAAGTCTTGCAATTGGTTCCTATTACGTTCGGTGTACCTTTGCTGATGCCGATGTAACGAATACCATGAGTCCAGCATCGGCTATCTTTACAATCGCTCCCGTTGGACCGCCACCCTTCGATTGGCTACTCTGGCTCATGCAAAATTGGCTTATCATCCTCATCATCATTGTACTCCTCATTGTAATTCTGCTCCTTGTATTCCGGATGCGACGTCGTGGAGAAGCAACATAATTCCACAATTATCCTCTAGCACTCTCAAGGTGCTGGAGGGCTCTCCTCTTTTTTATTCACGGAGTCCAACTTCACGTCGATACCTAGCATATTCTCTAATCGCCTTTAGCGATATCGTGCTGGTGATATATTGCGACTTTTCATCGTTGGCAGTTTTCAATGCTTGGGTAAGGGGGCCTTCCTCATTGGAAAATCGGTAGGAGGGATCCGCGATGCAAGACCCACCACATGTATAGACGCCAGGGAAGTATTCCCGTGAGGCTTGGTCCGCACTGGCAATGGGAATGGTATATTCCTTTGACCGGATAGACACCAGTGACTGCCATGCCCATTGGCCATACCTGATGTATTGGTCGTCCAGGACGGTGGTCATTGTCGGTACGATAAGAAAATCGATTTGAGGCGCAATCTGGGAAACCAGATCATGATACCAGAGATCTGAACAGATTAGAACAGCCATTCGAAGATGCTTTATCCTGAAAATGGGGCGTTCTGTTCCCGGCTCTAATCCGAGCTTTTTCTCAGCCCGAAAGGGATGATGTTTATCATAGAATCCAAGAATTTTTCCTTCCTCTGAGTAAACAAAGCAACGATTTCGCCACTGGTTCTGTTTCGTCTGATACGGCATGGAACCAGCAACGATGGGCACACTGTGCTGTTTAGCCAAGTCCCCCATTCCTTTCTGGAGACGGGCTATTAACTGATCACTCTCTTGCTTCGATGTTGCCCATTCGCGGAAGGTGCCAAAGGCATATTCGGGTAATGCTACACAATCCAACGATTCTTCTTCGCTGAGGGCTTGACTGAGTAAGGCTTCAATCTGCATGAAGGTGTCTGAGAGGTTAACGGATGGTTCAATCTGTAACGCTGCCAGTTTCAAAATCTCCGGATCATTCAACGGATCAAACCTCAATAAAATAGGTCATTGATAGCTTGAAGGGTGTTTTGTGGTATATGAATTACGCATCAATAGGCTCGATGGATTCACCGGGTTTGGGAATCATATTCCCTGGATTGAGAATCCACTTCGGATCTAATACTCGTTTGACTGCTGCTATTTCAGAAAGGCCCTCATCGCCATACATAATTTGGAGGAATGGGCGTTTGAGTTTTCCAATCCCATGTTCTGCACTTACCGTGCCACCAAGTTCTACAGCTTTCTTTGCAAACTGCTTATAGATCTCCATCCCTTGATCGACTTCTTCATCCGTACGTGGAAGAATATTCACGTGGAGATGGTTATCTCCGATGTGACCGAATATGATGTATTCCATTCCCGCTTTGTCCAGGAGCTTCTTGTAGTAGGCAATCATTGTGTCCATATGTTCATCAGGGACAGCCATATCGGTGCCCAGCTTATGTACTCGGGGATATTTTTGTTTGCGTTGGGCGATAAGGGCATTCACCGTTTCAGGAATCAGATGACGGACAGCTTTCATTTTATCCAAATCACCGGGGTCAATGCCAGCCCAGGTATCATCCATCCCGATGTTGTATCTCGCTAGCAGCTCCTGTGCGGCTGTGAACGACGCCTCCATTTGCGCTTCTTCAAAGGGAATTTCAAAGAAAATAATGGCTTGCGCTTTTTCCACTTGTGGCGGAACGGTGACACCAGCGGATCCCTTAGCACGGGCGTCGCGAAGCATTTGTACAGCGTTGGAATCAAAATATTCGACTAATGTGGGTTGGACGGAGCTCTCCTTGCCTCGCACTGCCTTCACGAAATCTAAGGCGCTTTCTTCACTTGGGAAGAAGGCAAAGATGGTAAGGCTTCTTTCTGGTGCTTTTTCCAACCAGACCTCAGCTTCGGTAATCACTCCGAGGATACCTTCACACCCAATGAATAGGTCAATCAGATCCATTCCCTTATGTGCGTACAGGCCGGCAGCATTTTTCGTTGAAGGCATATCATAGTGTGGTAGAGTAATCTTGCAGCTGGTTCCATCAGATAGTTCGAGATGAAATCCATATTCATTAGCATAGACTGATCCACGAGGAATATCAAGAACATCGCCATTTGGAAGCACCACTCGCAAACGCTTCACCCATTTACGGATGGCTTTATAACGGAATGAACGGGCTCCAGATGCGTTTGCTGCGATTGAGCCGCCAAGATGGGCTGTCATTTCTGTGGGATCAGGAGGGAAGAAGTAAGCGTCTGGATCGGTAAGGAACTTCTCTAAGGCTGCTTGTTCCTCAGAAGTGCCTTGACCTTTCAATGAGTCGAGTTGCCGTTTACGTATACTCGTATTTAGGGTTTCTAGCGTCACTCCAGGTTGTGCTCTGATATACCAGCGATTATTCGCACTGTCAAAGCCGATTCCTAATAACTTATCCATCAATTCTAACGTAAGAAGGGCGCCACCTTGTGGAACGGCGCCTCCGGTCAATCCTGTTCGTCCCGCTGAAATGGTGAGTGGAGTGTTAGTTTCATAAGCCCATTTAATGACAGCCACTACCTCGGCTTCAGAACGAGCATAGAAAAGTCGTTCAGCGAAACCATCACCAAAGCGCGCCTCGTCCGTCAAGTAATCGCTGCAACTCTCACAGATAGCTTCTTCACTTTCTACAACGCGTATGGCTTCGAGGCTTGATGGGCTAATTGATTCAGCTTTAATGTGATTGGGTGCCATTAACTCCACCACCAGAAGTTGTTGATTCGAAAACCTCGACTATTTCATAGCCAAATATCTTGTGCTTAAGCTTCAACGGTTTCATTTCTTGCAAGTCGGCTTTTAATAGGAATCATCAGTTGAGGCTGTTGAGCTAATGGTGTGGTGACAATTTGCCATAGCTTCCACCAAAGCCATCCAATCTCGTCCCCATATTTTTCTAACCACGTTTCTTCAGCTCCTTTCCATCGTTTACCATTTATTTCAAGTAAGAGTCCGATAATCAGGCAACTCAATAGGATGCCTAGAACAATCAAAATCCAATAGAAACCGCTGGTCCATAATCCAAGAACTTGATCTATGAAAATGAGTGTAGAAATTGAAACTGTGACAATAATGGTGATGAAGAGTCGAAACTTTGGTGTGGAGATGTCCTCGTCAGGTAAAGCAATGGTGGGAAATAACTCTCCATTCGAGGGTATTTCCTTAATCCTCATAGTATTCCTCGCGACTTAACTCAGTGGACCCAGCATCGCGATGGTCTGTTTTTCGTTGCCAGCTTCGTCCAGCACGTCCTTCCATAAAGAACAGTTCAGCCGCAGTTATTACATCATCTTTCAACAATTCGACGACTGCTTGTTCATCGTAGATTTCTTCACCTCGTTCTACTTTTTGTCGAACCTCTTCTAATTGCTGCTCAATATACTCAAACCGCTGCTCGAGTTTTTGTGCAGCTTTCGCGTCATATTTTCGAAGGCTTTTGAGAATCATGATTCGAATTGCTTCAATGGGTGTATCTTCTTCAGAGTTTTTCACAACTTCAATGGCGACTTCATCAGCGATACCAGATGAGAGCCCTATCTCTATAAGTAAGTCCATTATTTGAAGTTTGAACGGCTGGCGTTTCTTTTCTACCCTAGACACTTCAGACATCTCCTAATCAACTATTCATCAAGTATTGAACACCAATGCTTCTTAACATCTTTCCCAAATACTAGATTGTGAAAACCTATATGCAAATATCATATATGGGTTGTCAATTGCCAGAATGCGATATGGTTTGTTTGTGTTTAAGATCCATAGATTTAGAGTATCTTCGCCTTGGGTTTCCCACATTTGATATATCCTCCGTGATTATAATAAAGGTTCCAGAATAAAAAGCCATGGAAGCAATTCTCTTTTATTAAATATCCATTTTTTGGGCTGCTCAATTAAGCTACACCTCAAAAAATAAAATCTAAAACAATTTGAAAAAGGAAATCAGGTCAAGAAGAATCATAAAACTCCTTTGTGTCCAAACTCGAATTGACAAAGCTGGCTATCCTCATATCTTTTGCTGAAAACTAACAGACGAACATTAGCGAGAAATTGGTTCTACTCGATCGAGATTTCGTCTTCATTGAGCAGAAACTCCTCGAGTTTATCTCGAGCTTTCTCTCGTCGTTTTTGATGTTCTGTGAGGAACTTGATGGCTAAGTCGATACAGATGCGTTTGCATTCTCCACACAGCATGTCTCCGCTGCGGCAGCGTTGTTCGAGTTTGTTGAGTTTGTCTTGTTCTGGAACGAGGACCAGTTGATAGTTGGCGAAGATGGAACAGATCTCAGGTTGTCCACCCAATTTTCGTTGTTCAGCTGCATTCCCTCGTCCACCGGTGAAGGCGTTTTGGAGCTTCTTCTTGATTACCTTTGGCGTGTCGACGGTAAAGAGGGCCGAGTCGGGGTCAGAGGCTGACATTTTTCCACCTTGCTGTAGGCCAGGAAGAAATCTCGAGTGAAGAATTCCTGGTTTCAAATAGCCGAGTTTTGGTAGGACATCACGAGCAGCGCGAAAATGCGCATCCTGGTCAATCGCTAGCGGAATGACACATGGAACATTGTGACCGACTCGAACTGAATGGATGAAAGCGGGAACGGCCTGGAAACTGGTGAAGAAAATGGAACCGACATTGTTGGAATTGGTGAAGCCAAAAATGGCCTTAGCAGTGGAGAAGGTGATGCGTTTAGCCACTTGGATGGCAAGAGGGTACATTGATCTCGCATGATACGAATCGATGATGATATATGTGTTCTTGGGGTCAAATCCTGTGGCGATGAGGTCCAGAGCGTTCTCCTTGGCGTAGAATCGTGCTTGCTCAAGTTCGAGGTCAAATTTGAAGAGGAATTTCTCGTCGTCGGTGAGTTGGAAGTAATAGGGGCATTTGAATTTGTCTTGCATCCATTTGGTGAAGATGAATTGGGTAAGGTGACCCATATGCGTGTGGCCACTGGGTCCCCGGCCGTTATAGAGATAGAAGGGGTGGCCTTTTTCGTATTCGTCGAAGATGAAGTTCATGTCGCGGTGGCTGAAGTAGATGCCCCTTTTGAGGAGATAGTGGAGTTCTCCAGCGTGCTTTTCAATACGCGCGAGAAGTTTGTCATCAATGAGTTCAGTACCAAACTGCTTGACGAGCTTGGCATAGTCTACATCTCCAGTTACTTCCCAGGGGGTTACCACAAATTCTTCGTCACCGGGCATTTTCTTTCACAACTCCATTCTTCACTTGGTCAACAGCATTCTTGCTCTTCTCAGTTTTATACGCCTTATTTCGTAGATTCGTACTGGTTAGATGCTTAAAAGTTGAGGCGGTAGCAAAGCGCGCTAGGCTTTGAGAAGAGAAGAAATTAAGGATTGCACCAAAAACAATCGCCTATCATTGATAACTACCGTCGCCCACTCATCTGCTGATGGTATATAAATCATGTTATCAAGAAGCTGCTATTCTTCATCCGTAGCACCCTCAGAAGCGAATACAAGCCTTTTTTAACTCGTCCCTCTCAATAGGGACTCAAGGATTATTCCTTGGAGGGATAATTATGGTTACTACGTCTGACAAATATGAATACAAGTCCGTAGATTTTGGTCAAGTGCTTGAAACGTCACTTCGGTACTGGATTAAGAACCTAAAATCCTATTGGCTCGTGCTCTTTCTAATTCAACTAGCGGTTATCTCCGTAGCTTACGGGGCCTTCTTCCTCTCTGGGGGCAATATGTTCGTTGGTCAAATTGCGGGCAGCCTTGGCGCGGTAATTCCCTTTTGGTTACCCGCTTGGTTTTTGCCAACGCTCTTGGCCTACGGGCTTATTGGTGTACTAGTGACCGTTTTGATAATTAATTTCGTCATCCAGGCGTTATTAGGTGGGATGATCGTCCGCCATACGGCTGACCATCACGCTCAACTCATGCCAACCCTATCCAGCAGTTATAATCACACAAAGACGCGTTTTTGGTCACTCATTGGTGCTCAAATCCTTATCGGGCTAATCATGTTCGGACTGATATTTGGAATGCTCTTCTTGGCAGTCTTCCTCGGTGTCGGGTTGCTCTTTGTAATCGGTATATTTGGGCTGATTGGTCTCCTCGTTGCCGTCGTAGTTATGGCAATTCTTGTCATTTACATAGGCGTTAGATTCGCAGTTGTTACTCCTGCTGTTATTCTTGGGGGTGAAAGTGCCGCTGGGAGCTTGAGTCGCAGCTGGAATCTTGTAAGCAGAAATTGGTGGCGTGTCTTTGGAATAACTCTCCTTATTTCCCTCATTTCAATAATCGTGGGTTTACCCACATCAATAGTATCGAGCATGATTACTTTCTCTCTCTTTAATCCATCAATACTCGTTGTCGCGATTATCGCCTACAGTATTGTCAGTGCTGTGATGGCTGGTATCACAGGGCCACTTGGAACTACAACGGCAACCATGATCTACCATGACCTCATGGGTCGTCAGTTTGGTGCACCTAGCCCAGCGGAATTACGGCAGAAACAACCTTACGCGAAGTGTCCAGTCTGTGGAACTCCTGCTTCCCCAGGTGACCGCTTCTGTGAAAAGTGTGGTCGACAACTGGATATCGAATAACAAAACGATGCGAAGATTCCTGCAATAATGCCAAACAACCAGCACTGCCACATCAGGATAGACTTAGCCTTCATCGTTGAAAAAAGGTTTAAATCCCCTATTACCAACCGTAGGCAGTCTGTTCCAGGGGTCATGGCCTAACCAGGTATGGCAACGGGCTCCAGAAGTAGCCGCAAACAGAGACGCTGACCGGACATCCGGGATGACGATGTTCTGGAGCGACCTGGTGACACCCGTAGGTTCTGGGTTCAAATCCCAGTGACCCCACCACGTTCTTTTCTAATTCGCTTTGTCCTACTAGCTTTTAGCCTCCAAACACCAGATTGTGGGTCATCTCTTGGAGGCTTGTAACACGTGGTGTTCTTTGATCCAACGATTATTATTTTGTTGCAGCTGGTCCTGCCCTACCTTGCTTGGGAGATGTTGAATATCCTGGGTGACTCCTTTATCTATGTCATCTTATTGGGTATTGCCTTTTGGTGTGTGAGTAAACGGGAAGGTAAACTCGCCATCATGCTAGTAATGTTTTCTAATTTCTTCAACATCTTACTGAAATATGCGTTCAGGATGCCGCGGCCCCCCGCGAGTCTCCGTCAGAATCCTGAATACGTTGCAGATCAATCCTATGGCTTTCCCAGTGGTGCTACCCAAACGGCAACGACCTTTTGGGGGTGGGTCACCCTTCGCGTGCGTCGATGGTGGGTCGCAATCATCGGGGTTGTGTTCATAATTATAACGGCTCTCGCTCGAATGGGGCTAGGCATGCACTTTCTCGGAGATGTGATTGGTGGAATCATCATTGGAATTATCTTCGTCACCTGGGCTTACTTTCTGGTTCCCTATCTGACAAAATACTGGAGCCAAATGCGCGAATTTCTCCAAGATTGGTTAATACCAATCATCGCTATAATCTTCTTCTTCATTTATTTCATGGCTTATGCTGTGGGTCTTCCCTACTTCCCATCAGAGAATGTGGCTATTTCAATGGGTGTCGTCTTGGGATTCAGTGCTGGCCTGGTCATGGAAAAACGACACGTAGACTTTTCTACTGATGTCTCTAGGAACACCAAGGTAGTTCGAGCGATTCTGGGAATCATTATTGCCATACTAATCTATTATGCTCTATCTGCCGCATTCTCACTTCTTCCAGCCTTTCCGCTAGTTCATTACTCGACACGATTCATCCGCTATACCCTTGTCGGCTTCTTCGGTGCCTTCATAATACCGCTACTGTTCACGTACGTCGAGAAAAGGGGCAGGTTCACGAAATCATCCTAGCATAGACGTGCTAGGCCTAGAATTCATTTATTGGCCGTTAGCGGACTTTGATTTCGGTCCCAAGGACAATTTCTCCAAACATTTCTTGTTTGGCTTGACAAATCGGACATTTATACGGTGGTTCTTCTCGCAGGGTTACATATCCGCAGACCTTACAATAGTAAAGCTTTCGATTTGTATCCCTAGCTTCATCCGACTCCGCAGGCTTTTTTGGAGCTTCAATGGTTTTACCCATCGCTTGCTCGATTTTCTCTTGGGGTCGTCTTTCGGGAATCGGCTCCATCGGTTTAGTCCCCTCAAAGACAGTTTTATCGACATAGAGGGAACAGAAACATTGTCCAAACTCTTCCACGTCTGGATCACGGTAAAAACACGGGCAAATGATATCTCGGTCCCATTCAAAATTCCCAGAGGCTAGACGACAAGGACAGGCACCGTATCCATAGCGGTCCTCATTTTCCTTTAATCCTTCTAAGAGATTTTGAAGAAAATCAGGATTAGGATTTAGGAAGTAGCCGTGAGCTTTGGCATCTGCCTCTGCACGGCGTTTCACATTGTCGATGGTGGTCATACTTCAAGCGCCTTTGTTAGTTGGTCCTTCTTGAAACCGGTTATGATGGTTTTATCATCAATTATTATGGTGGGAAAAGCCAGGCGTGCTCCTCGCTTCTTAATGTCTTTATTGACAATTTCTCTATCATCAATTTCGAGTTTATCAACATCAATAAACTCGTATTCAATACTGTTATCGTTAAGAAAGGCTTTGGTCATTTTACACCAACCGCAGGTGCTAAGGGCATAAAGGAGAACCTGGTGCTTCTTGCGGTCACCCTGCACTTTTTCAAGTTTCATAGGATATTGTCCCTCGGCACCCTCTCATTTCCTGACTTTAAAAGAGTTATCGACTTACGTACAACCTCCCCTCGGTTGTCTCTTTTCTTATTGTAAAACCGGAATAAGTTGAAAAGCCACGGATTTTATAGAGCTAACACAAACCAGAATGAATTGGAGTTTTTTTCTCATGAGGTTTGAAATCATCACTTCGCCGGGTATTGCACATAATAGCTATTTTTTTGCGAATAACGGTGAAGCCTGCGTTATTGATCCCCGCCGAGATGCTCAAATCTATATTGATTTGGCGAAGCAAGAGTGTGCGGAAATTCTCTATATCTTCGAAACCCATCGAAACGAAGATTATGTTATTGGCTCGTTGGAACTGCAAAACCTTACTGGCGCTGAAATTGGCCATAGCCAGTACACTCCTTTCAAATATGGCGAGTATAGGGTGAAAGATGGGGACACATTCAATATCAGCCACTTCCGAATCGAAGCGCTTTATACCCCCGGACATACCAATGATTGCATTTGCTATGCACTCACGGATACTGCAACTAGTAAACGACCTTTCATGGTCTTTACTGGAGACACCCTCTTCATTGGAGACATTGGTCGGACAGACCTTCCTGGGCTTGATATCTGGGAGGAAATGACTGAAAAACAATATCACAGCTTGCATGAAAAACTGCTCCCACTGGGGGATGATGTCTTAATTTATCCTGCACATGGAGCGGGGTCAATTTGTGGACATAAACTAAGCGATCGGAACTTTAGCACTATTGGGTATGAACAAACCCATAATCCTGTGCTGCAGCTTGAGAAAGAGGCTTTCATTGAACACATTCTCAGCATCAAATTACGACGTCCTCCCTATTTCCGTAAGATGGAAGAATATAACTTGGTTGGTCCACCGCTTCTTCGAGATGCCCCTGTTCCAAAGGCATTGTCAGTTAATCAATTCAAGAAAGCCTTGGAGAACCCGAATACCATTGTAGTAGACACACGTAATCCCGATGCCTATGCTGCTTCTCATCTTGCCGGCTCTCTAAGCATCTGGCTTCGAGGCTTGTCCTTCTATCCTGGATGGGTCATAACTCACGACCAACAGCTAGTACTCATTGTAGAACGCCCAGAGGATATGGGTGTGGTGAAACCATATCTCTGGCGGCTCGGATACGATAACATCATCGGGTATCTGTGCCCCGGAATCGAGGCATGGCGAAACAAAGGAAATCCCACAGATCAATTCGGAACCATCACTACGCAGCAATTAAAGGAAAAGCTTGAGAAAAATGAGATAGTATTAATCGACGTCCGGTCAACAGCAGAATGTGAAAGCGGATTTGTCGAGGGTTCAAAATACATCTATGTTGGAGAACTTGCCCGCCATCTTGATAAAATCCCCAGAGACAAACCACTCGCCATAGCTTGTGCCACGGGATTACGGGGCAGCCTAGCCGCCAGTATTCTTCGAAAACATGGGTTTAATGATATCAGCAATGTCCTAGGTGGTCTCAAAGCTTGGGTTGCCCTTGGGTATCCAATGGTGCAAGAATGTCCTGCAATAATCTAATGAAACATATCCTAGAACCGGTTTAGGGAATGAAATAGCCCCAAAGAAACGCAAGTATTGCAACACCTAGTGTAATGAGCAAGACCACAGGTAATGCTTTACGCATAACTTGTCCCTCTAATCCCTTTGCGTCGATGACGGCAGCGGCGTTTTGTAATTTTGCAGGAGATAGAACGCTAGCAAGGCCACCTCCTATTCCGGAGCTAGCACCCACAATAAGCGGTTGGGCACTGATTACGGTGGCGGTTTGTTGATGGTAGGGTTGGAACATAACGATGGTTGAGGTTTCACTCCCACTTACAAACCCGCCCAGGAGTCCTAGAAATGCTGCAGTCAATGGGTACAGTGGCCCGAACGTGGATGCAGTTACCACGGAGAGGACATAAATCATATTCCATTGGGGAATATAATCTGATGCCCGCAACCATGAACCATCTGGGGCAAGGACACTCCCCGAATAGATTAAGATGTAGGCTAAAGCAAAAAATACAGCGGCTGAGACAAATGGTCGCCATGTACGGCGCGTCCAAGTACTGAAGGATACTTTCACATCTGTTTGGAATTTAGAGAACCTTCTTTGAGAACGTGAAATTAATCCATCAAGAAGGATGGCTAAAAGGGTGGCAATTAGGACCCAAAAATATGCGTTCCACAGAAAGCGGGTGTTTGTGGTAATAATTCCAATTGTGATTGGAAAGGTGAGGATGTTGAACATGAGATCATAGATGGGTGGGATAAGGTTCACGAGGAAACAGAAGAATATGAGGATAAGCCAGGGGGCCATTGCACGAAGGAGTCCCATTGATTTGATGATGGGTTGATCATCTTCGGTTAGGACACTTCTATCTACTAGGGGCAACCCGCGAAGCTTCGAATAAGCCAACATGGCAGCTATTACGGCGAGTCCTGCAAAGACATTAGTTAGCGTAGTGAAACCAATCCAGATGAGGTTACAGAAATAACAGACCATCCCTGCAATCATGCCAGTTACGATGGCTAATCCCAATGCTTCTTTGTTGAACAATAATTTCCGACCACCGGCAAGCCATAACATAGCTAAGGCAATTCCTGTGGCAACAAAGGGCATGTAAAGTGAGAAGATGTGTCCTGACATAAAGAGTGGCTCGACACCAGGATATCTAGAGGTCCAGAATGTGGGATCAACGTTACCAACAGCATCGGAGAAGACTAACACGGGGATACCCAGTAGGGCATAGGTAGTAAGAGGGTCATAGCCAATTGAGGGCAGCATGACAGCAGCCATCGGAGAAAAGCCCATAGCAAGCATCACAGGTGGAAGCATACTGACCGGTGTGGCACCCAATCCTACAAGGAAGAGTCCCAATCCAACATTAATCAGCATAATCTGGATGGCTTTTTTCCCGGATCCGAGAGTTTTGAAAAAGACTGTAATTCGTGCTAGGGCACCGGTTTGTACCATATATGTGATCATCAAGATGGAGGTGATGACCATCAGGGATATGGGGAAAGAGGCGATGATTCCGGCAACACTTGCGGCAACTGCTAAAATGGGATTGGTACCAAAACAGAGAATCGCAATGGTAATTCCTAACAGGAACGCTGTCACGCCCACTTTGTCCGCCGACCATCGGCGAAATACCAGAAGGTAAAAGGCGACGATAATGGGAAGTAGAATAAGGAACGTACCCAGCAAAGGATTCGCTGCAACGAACTGTGTCAGCAGAAAAAACATGACCATCAGCTCAAATGTATCAAATAACTTTGGTCACCATCGCGACTCTTTCCCCTATATAAGTAGCACACCCTAATCGATATCAGAAGCGTGTTTCTAGGAAAAGAGTATGTATTTTTAGGGCAGGACAAGGCGAAATGCCCCGCAAGTGATAAAAATGGCTGAACAAGCACAATGGTTACGCATCCTTGATATTATCCTCGGTCTCATAGCTATCCTCTTCGGTGCGCTCTTGTTCCTTGTCCCCTCTATCATCGTCGTCTATGGGATCGGTATGATTCTTGGAATTGGCCTGATAATCCTTGGACTCTGGCAAATTGCTAAAATCTTCATCGCTAAAGACATCGATATGAATGCTAAAATCATCAGTATCTTCATCGGTCTCCTTATGGTGATATTCGGTGCCCTCTTCATTGCCGCGCCTTCATTCTTCCCGCTTCTTATGGTTTTCATTCTCTCAGGAGGTATTCTAATCATCGGAATTTTCCTCCTCGTACAAGGTGCAATGGGCAAGGCAATGAAACAGTGGATCCGGATACTCTATATCATCTTTGGCATCATTGGTATTGGAATTGGGATTCCAGCCTTCATTTTTCCAGCAACATGGGGTTTGGAATTAGTCTCCATGGCAGTATCAATAGCTCTCATCTTCTTCGGTGCTCTCCGATTAATAGTTGGAGTCACAGGCGACCACACCTAAGAAAACGACATTCCCATTCATTCAGGATTGGAGACTGGACTCAACGGAGTCCGGTCCTCTCTTTTGTTTTTCCTATATCCACACCAGATATGCTTCAGCTTCTCGTCTAGGCGTGTTTTTTTCTTTCCACAAAGAACAAAAGGAAAGAAGGATGGAAATTGTTCCAAACCACATCCCACGAGGAGGCTTTGTAGTTGACTGAGAAGTTTGATATCATTGTCGTTGGGGCTGGAATAATGGGCGTCGCTTCAGCCTATTATCTCCAGAAGAATAATCCTGATAAAACTATACTCCTTGTCGATAGCCAACCAGACGCAGGACAGGCAAATACTGCCATGAGTGCCGCTGCGGTCAGGAATATGTTTGCCTCCACTACTAATCAGCTCCTCACTGACACCACTATCGATTTCTTCCGTCATATCCAAGAGGACCTCAAATTTAATTTGGCCCTCCATTTTTGTGGATACCTGTGGCTCCTCAGTGATCAGCAATTCAAAGATCCCTCAGTTCAAAACTGGATGCAATGCATGGAAACTAATGATATCTCCTATCGGGTCATCGAGAGACCTGAACTCCAGAATTCTCTTCCTAGCCTCGTTACAGAATTCCCCGATGATGAAGAAGCATCTTTAATGAATCTCAAACCAGTTGATTACGCCCTTTTTGGATCAGAATGCGGTGTCCTGGATCCCAGTCTCCTTGTCAAATTTTACAAAGAAGAATTTCTGAAACTAGCCAGGGTAAAACCACGCTTCAACCATACGGTGAATAAGCTACTCCTAGAAGCAACACAACCGCTAGGCCTTCCAGGTGAGCCCCTCG
>JBHLMI010000034.1:0-23055 GCA_048938295.1 Promethearchaeota archaeon | reverse complement strand
GGAAATAGGGGGATGTAGAATCCGAAGAGGAGAATGAACATCATGCCTAACCAAAAAGTGGGCACCGAGTACAAGATTAGTGCAGTCGTAACCATACCCATATCAAAGGGTGTTCCTCGTTTGGAAGCTGCGAAAATTCCAGTTGCAACACCAAGGACAATGGTGACAATTGCCGCAGTTCCCATTAAAAGCAGAGTGTTAGGTAATCGAGCGGCAATTGACTCAATGACCGGACGATTGCCTTCTGCAAAGGAAATCCCAAACTGAAATGTGAACATGTTCACGATGTATTGGCCAAACTGAACATAGAGTGGTTGGTCCAATCCCCACATTCTACGGAGCGCATCAGCAAGTTCCTGTTGGTTTATTCCGATCTGGGGACTAATGAGAATCGATACAGGGTCACCAGGCATTAAACGAAATACAAAAAAGTTGAAGACAATTGCCCCAAATACGAGGATGAAGCTATTTATTATACGTCTGATTACGAACTCACGTAGACCCACATGCTTAGCCTCCAGCAGGTTTCCAAGCGTTCTGCCATTGTTGAGTTTACTGTTAAAAAGCTTTGCTTATGATGCAAGGATTTCTACGAAATTTCCAATCAGGACTTTGCATTTTCAGTAAACCTTATAGAATGATACATCTTTGACGCACACAGGGATTACTTGAGATGAGCCGGTTCAAAAGAGCACTTGGCACAACAAAGTTCCAAGTCGCCGTAACGACGATCTTTCTGTTGACTTTTGTTATTTCTCTAATTGGAAGTGGGATTCTGGCGATAGAGTATGTTAGTGTATACGACACAGCCAACAAATTTAATCCCCAGGTTAGCCAAATCTTGAAGGAAGCCCCAGATTCAACCACACGGATTATATCTATTAGGATACCTGTTCAAAACAACGGCTCAAGACTCATCCATATTCAGGGATATGCCTTCTTCGTTAACTTAAACGGTCAAACAATAGCTCTTCGAGAAACATTCGAAGATATATTCATCATCCCTGGTCAAAGAGCGGATATTTGGGGAAACTTCACTTTTCACGACGCTGAAGCACAACCGATTCTTGACGCTGAAATAAGTGGCGAATGGAGCTGGGTTATACGCTATCCCATGCGAGTCTATGTTGGAGAAAGACTGTATGTACTATACCAAAACTTTGTCACAGTCTTTCAAGGTGTGGAGGAAGTGAATTAGAAAATGAATTTAAGTCCACGACAAAAAGAACAAATCAACCTATATTTTCGGTTTTTCGCTTCGACAGTCGGTGGTGGATTAATGATAACTTTTGCTTATTTCTCCCTACTTACGAATTTTATTATAGGTGCAGTATTCGCGGTCTTAATGTTTATCATTGGTCTTCTCATTGGCCTATATAGTACGGAAATTCAGTACGCAATTATAAGCGGTTTTTTTGCCATCTTCATTGGACTCATTATTGTTTTTGGAACCGTATACCTCGCAGCAGTAGTAATGAACACTTGGAGCATAATGGATATTCTCTTTTTAATAACAATAGATATCGTCGTCCGAGCATTTATGTTACAATTGTTAGGGATACTGCCCGGAGTAGTTATTGGTCGCCTGTTTGGACCCGAGTGGTTGGAGCCTGAAATAAAACATCGGCTCAAAGTGGGAATTGATGGAAAGCGAATCTCTGAACCAGATAAGCCCTGAAGCAGTCCATATCAACGAGTAGGCATCCGAACAATCGTCATAACCCAAAATCCGAGAATAATTGCCACGAACATACCAATCGTGAAAATAATCTGACCTAAAAGGATTAGGGGGAGATTCGTGGGGTCTAGAAATGCAATGAGTCCCCAGATTAACCCACCGATCGTCATCATGATTATTGGGAAAAGAAAGACTTTGTAGCTAATTAGTCTCAACGAGGAGGGTGATCTTCTTCGGGGCTGTAAAGTTCGTAAGTATAGTGTAAGGTTTTGAGACTTGTGGAATGAATTCATTTTGTTTTGTTCATCTCGTGATACTACACAGCTAATTC
Organism: Promethearchaeota archaeon; assembly: GCA_048938295.1. Classification (GTDB taxonomy): domain Archaea; phylum Asgardarchaeota; class Hermodarchaeia; order Hermodarchaeales; family Hermodarchaeaceae; genus Hermodarchaeum. The sequence goes on along the minus strand of JBHLMI010000034.1, from coordinate 21,046 downwards.
GCTAAAAAACGCTCTCATTGTTACGGATTATAACAGAAGCCTTTTCATTATAAATAACGTGAATGGTGACAGAATATACGATGACAGAAGCGCCTTTTGAAGAACCAATCCGAATTGGTATAGACATTGGTGGCACCTTCACCGATGTTCTACTACTCGATTCATCGGGGAAACGATGGCACATTAAAGTGCGGTCGACGCCAGTGGATCCGTCAGTCGCTGTGCTTGAAGGTTTAACCAAGGTTTTGTCTCAAGCAAAGATTGCGCATGGGAAGGTCCGGTTTCTTCTACATGGTACCACTGTTGCGACGAATGCAGTACTTCAACGAAAAGGTGTAACGACCAGTTTAATTACAACTAAGGGGTTTGAAGACATTTTAGAAATTGGTCGTCAACAACGGTCGGATTTGTATGATTTATTTGCCGAACGTATCTCCCCATTAGTGAAGCGGAATAATATCGTCGGTGTTGAAGAACGTATTCTTGCTGACGGAACAATCCATCAGACTCTTACTTCAGAAGAAATTGTCAGGGCAGTAGAGAGGGCAAGCAAGAACGTGGATGCAGTAGCAGTGTGCCTCCTCTTTGCATACCTAAACCCTGTTCATGAACAGCTTATTCAGAAAGAAATCCATGACCTAGATCCGACAATCCCAATAACCCTCTCTTCAACAATTCTTGCAGAATATCGAGAATATGAAAGAATGTCAACAACTGTGCTGAATGCCTATGTAACTCCTGTCCTCAATCGGTACTTAGAACATCTTGATGAAGCTTTGACTAATGCAGAAATCGACGCTCCAATGTTAATTATGCAAAGTCACGGGGGAGTAGTTAGATCTGAATTAGCCCGAGACCAAGCAGCTCGCCTACTTTTCAGTGGATTAGCGGGTGGTACCTTAGGTGGCCGATATACAAGTAGAGTGATGAACGAACCGAACGTCATAAGCTTTGATATGGGCGGGACAAGTACAGATGTCGCCTTGATTACAGATGGAGTTATCCGAGAGACAACAGAGGGACATATTGGGGGACTCCCATGTCGTATTCCCATGGTGGACGTAGAGACCGTAGGTGCTGGAGGAGGAAGTATTGGTTGGATTGATGCAGGTGAAATATTACACGTAGGCCCACAAAGTGCTGGTGCTGACCCAGGACCTGCAGCTTACGGGAGGGGAGGAACCAATCCAACTGTGACAGATGCAAATCTCATTTTGGGACGGATTAACCCAGACTATTTTTTAGGCGGAACTATCCCCTTGAGATCTGACCTTGCTAAACAGTCTATTCAGGCGTTAGCTGATGAGCTCAAACTAACGGTGGAAGAATGTGCTTATGGCATCATCCGTGTCGTAAACGCGAATATGGAACGGGCCATACGGGTTGTTTCAATACAACGAGGCTTCGATCCTCGAGATTTCGCATTGATAGCATTTGGAGGTGCGGGTCCGATGCACGGTTGGGCGCTTGCGAAGAATCTAGGAATACCTCGGGTCATCATCCCACTTGCGCCAGGTCTTCATTCAGCGCTGGGACTCTTAGCTACAAACCTTCGTATGGACCAGAGTCAAACAATTCTTGAATCAACTCTTTCACCAGATTTTATTCGCATAGGGTCAGTATATGAACACCTCGAAAAACTTCTTCGCGAGCAATTAGAAAAGCAAGGAGTTTTGTCTCAATCCATCTCAATACAACGTTTAGCCGATTTACGGTACACAGGACAAGCCTATGAAATAACCGTACCGGTTCCTGCGGGGGAAATTACAGAAAGATGGCTAGATAATCTCGAGAAAATATTTCATACGAGCCATGAACAGCAATACGGATTTGCAGCGTCGGAAGCACCTGTGACAATTGTGAATCTTCGAGTGATTGCTCAAGGACCCATGCCTGCCTTACAACCTTCAGCAATTTCTCGACAAAGAGGACCTCCAGAACCACGTTTCACAAGGGAAGTATATTTCGAGGAAATTAAACGATTCACAAATACCCCAATTTATGAGCGCTCAGCACTGGGCGTGAAAGCTGAGGTTACCGGACCCGCGATAATCGAGCAACCTGACTCAACGACTGTCCTGCATCCTAAAACCAAGGCAACCATTGGGAAAGGAGGAAATATGGTACTGGAGATGGCTTCATGAAAACGGATCCAATATCCTTTGAAGTGCTTCGTAATGGCTTCATTTCAGTGGCAGAGGAAATGGGAGCTACACTTGTACGCACTGCTTATTCCCCCAATATCAAAGAGCGGCAAGATTGTTCTGCGGCCGTCTTTGATGCAGGAGGACTAATGGTAAGCCAAGCTGAACATATCCCAGTGCATTTAGGAGCTATGCCAGAATCTGTAAAAGCGGCCTTGAACTTGTTTTCACACCTTGATTGGGTAGCAGGAGACGCAGTTATACTTAATGACCCTTTCGAAGGTGGAACTCACCTTCCAGATATAACGCTCATATCTCCAGTTCTATTTGATGAGGCTGTTGTGGGATTTGTCGCAAATCGGGCACATCATGCAGACGTAGGAGGATCAGCCCCTGGTTCCATGCCTGGAGCAGCAACAGAAATTTATCAAGAAGGCCTTCGAATTCCACCTACCCAGTTGGTAAGAGCTGGTGAAGTAAATAAAAAGCTTTGGCGGTTAATTTTGGCGAATGTGCGTACGCCAATTGAAAGAGAAGGTGATCTTCGAGCCCAAATCGCTGCAAATATTACTGGGGCTAATCGATTCGCTTCAATTATAACGAAATATTCAGAGTCCGTTGTATCAACATTTCTTCAAGATCTCCAAGAGTATTCACGAAGGCGGATGTTACAGCAGATTCAACAAATGCCCAAGGGCGACTTTTCTTTTATTGACTACATGGACGACGATGGCATTTCATCCAAGCCGGTACAACTGAAAGTCAAAGTCTCCATTCGCCCTGATAGGATTATCTTTGACTTCTCTGGGACTCAAGACCAGACCCGGGGTAATATTAATGCACCTTTAGCTGTCACACTCTCTTGCTCTTATTACGTACTCCGATGCGTTACGGATCCGACCATACCTGTAAATGGTGGTTGTTACTCTCCCTTGACAGTCATCGCTCCTGAGGGAACAGTATTAAATCCGCGTCCACCAGCAGCGGTCTCTGCAGGGAACGTTGAGACCTCGCAGCGTATTGTGGATGTGTTATTCGGAGCTTTGAAAGAAGCGCTTCCTGGATTAATTCCAGCTGCAAGTCAAGGTACTATGAATAACCTGACCATCGGTGGAACTGACCCTAGAACTAAACAGGCGTTCACTTTCTATGAAACGATTGGTGGTGGTCTTGGAGCTCGGTCAAATAAGGATGGTATCGATGGCATTCACAGCCACATGACGAATACGGCAAACACACCTATTGAGGCTTTAGAAAGCACCTACCCGCTTCGTGTAGAATGTTACCACTTGATTCCAGAAAGTGGAGGGAAAGGTCGTTATCGAGGAGGTTGTGGTATACGTCGGGACATAAAGATCCTTGCAGATGATGCCGTCGTATCTATTCAGAGTGAACGTCGACGTTTTGGACCATGGGGATTAGAAGGAGGAGCTCCTGGGCGTCTTGGTAAAAACCGCCATTGGCATCATGGGAAATGGAAAGAAATTCCAGGAAAAGTGACTCTATCGGTGGAAAATGGAGATATTATCAGTATTCAGACGCCGGGTGGAGGCGGATACGGAAAAACCCCCGACAAATTTCCCAAGCGACAATAGGTGATTAATCAATCTAAAGTATCCATTACGGCGACCGGTTCTTCCTCAAGTGTGGCTAGGTTTTCTCCTTCCTTGTGTGTTGGCTCTTTGATTACTAGCCCAAAGAGGAATGTGCCAATGAGAACAAGTCCAGCGGATAGGAAGAATGTATCAATAATCGCTTGGGTTGCCGCGAACTCTGGGGGAAATCCTGAACTAAGATAATCATTCAGACGCCATGTCGCGTAAACACCACCAACTGCTGTAGGTGAGGAACCAAAGGAGATGGTCCAAACTGAATTATATAGACCGAACAGTTCACCACGCCGTGTCTCGGGAATCATATCTGCGGCTAAAGCATAACCTAGTGTAAAGACTGTTGGACGAACAACACCGTTTATACCGTTCACCAGAAGCATTCCAAGAAGCGAATTAACAAACCCATAGAAAACTGATGTAATTGCCTGGATGATTAGGGTTCCGATGATTACAGGTTTACGACCAAGGCGATCTCCCAGAACACCAGCTACTGGAGCGGCGATGAGGCCGACCGCTGAATTGACATTTCGGACCAGACTAATCTCTAAGGAATTAAGATTAAGCCCAACACGAAGGTAGATGGTGAAGAGCGATAGGTAACTAATCCAGCCAATGGTAATAAATGCCCAGACACCGAGGAAAATCAGAAAATTCTTGGGATACTTATCTCTCCAACTTGGGTTTGTATTTCTTTGTGGGAGTGATGATTCAGGAAAGTCAGATGCAATAGCCTGCTGCACTTCTGGAACAGTTGCAATGAGAGCAAGGACACTGCCGAACATAATTCCGGCTGCAATGGGGAAGACCCAAAAAAACCCGGCCCCTGGAAAAGGGTAGTCATAGAGCAGTCCGATTACTGTTACACCGAAGATGCGACCAATAATTCCTACGGCGTTTATCCGACCCATCAAGGTTGATCGCACATCCGGTTCAGTAAGATCAGCAAAGAGTGCAGACCACCCGGTGTTCGACATCGACCAAATAGCTTCGATGATGGTCAAGCCAATAATTATGGTCCAATTAGTGATGTTAGTCCATATCAGAAGATAACCAATCCCCGCAGCGGTTTCACCCACCACGACGAGTAGTCGCCGTTTTTTTATTTTATCACTGACACGTCCCCAAACGAAGGCTTGCATCGCTGAATTTGCGAGCATGGGGAGAGTAATAACCAATCCAATTTGAATGAAATCAGCACCCAGCACTTCAACCATAAACAAGGTAAGAAAGGTGTAGAAAATCGCACGACGGGCATTTACCATGAATTCGAAAGAACCCATACCCACCTGGATTTTTATCTCCAAACCCATGCACCCGCTAATCCTTGACTATAAAGAATAGAAAAGAATGAAAAGGCGTCGTTGCAACACCCTAGCCTTTGAGAGCTAATATTTGAAGAAGCCTTCTTTAGTCTTCATCCCTAGCTTGCCATCTTTGACCATCTGCTTAAGAAGAGGGTGTGGTGCATAGAATTTGTTGTATTCTTTAGCTATGAATTCAAGTTTTTTAATGACAGCGTCGATACCTAATGAATCAGCGAGTTCGAGCGTGCCAACGGGTTGATTGAAGCCTAATTTCATGGTCTTATCAATATCAGCTGGCGAAGCAACACCATCAGCGACTAATTCTGCAGCACGGTTAATCCCGACGACAACTACAAGTTGGGGATCGAACTTATCGGCTAGCTCCTGGGACCAGACAGTGGGCCGTTGCCAGCGATTCCCAGGATGTTCATAAAAGCCCTTCCCTGTCTTTGCTCCTAGTTCGCCTTTTTGGACCTTCGCCTCAATGACCTTAGCCATCTTCATTCCAGGGATTCGTGTCGCCATGAATTTGAGTACGTTGTAGACGATATCAATTCCGACAAAATCGAGGAGTCCAAAAGTACCCATGGGGAGTCCAAGCTTCATTGTGGTTGCAGAGTCAATTTCTTCAGGAGTGAATTTACCTGCATCGACAAGCTGTCCTACGAAATTCAATGGAAACATCTGGATGCCATTGGCGATGAATCCTGGCACATCCTTGTTGCACATTACTGGCTCTTTGCCCATCTTCTCTGTTAATCCATAGATGACTTGAGCAACCTCATCGGTTGTTTTCTCACCCTTGATGATCTCGACTATGTTCATTCGAACGACGGGGGAAAAGAAATGCATGCCCACGACTTTCTCTGGGTGTTTAGTGGCGGCAGCGACATCAGTGATGGGTAGTGAACTAGTGTTTGTAGCAATAATAGCCTGTTTGGGAGCCTTCGCTTCAACATCAGCGAACACTTCCTGTTTCAGCGAAAGTACTTCTGGAATCGCCTCGACTATGATGTCAGCCTTTTTTACGGCAGCATCACGATCCGTGGAGATAGTAATCCGCTTTAGGATGGCGTCATAATCTGCTTGTGCAATTTTGCCCTTCTCAAGGAATTTCCCCAGGCTCCACTGGATGTTGCCAAGGCCCTTTTGGACGAATTCATCCTTGATATCGACCATTGTTACAGTGAATCCAGCTTGAGCAAAGGATTGGGTAATACCATGACCCATGAGCCCAGCGCCAAGTACGGTGATGTTTTTTACATCTTTTACTTTCACATTTATCACCATTACAGTAGAGAATATTTTTCGAAATGGTAAAGAGGTGCGTGCCTGATGTTCTTAAAGCTTGATGTTGTCGTGTAGGTTTGATTTCTGCTAGGGGAAAAGAGATGCGATGAAGCCTAGAATGATATTGCGTGTTTGAGGAATAAGGAACAAAGCGAGGAGCGTCATCAAAATAGCCAAGGCACTGTAGACAATTTTCACCTTGTGTCGGCTCCAGAAAGATGAATGGAGCTTATGCATGTGTTCGGTACTGTGTTTGTACCGAGCAAACATCCAGGGGAGCTGGTCTGCAAACTCGCCTACGGTTTTCCCATCTTCGAAATAGGGAGTAATTGATTGATGGATGGGAGCTCCATCTTTAACCGTGAGAGGTTCAGGAGTATTCCAATTAAAAAGGAAATCAACGATTGGGTTGACACCGCTGACACTGACGGCGTTTTGATACCATAACTCCCTCCAATGATAGTCGGAGGTGATCCATTCGATTTTACCGGTTCGAGCATTGACCCAGATGTCTGCACGTTCCCAGTCTTCATGCGGGAGGGGAAAAGTGATTTCTAAAGGCCAGAACCAGACATAACGGTAGACCCAATAAGCATCGGCTTCCAGCCACGTGTTGATGCCAACTGAAAGGTTTTCAGGGTGTTGGGCGGGTAGGAAGTCTCCAGGCACTGGAACCCACTTTTTACCATCCCAATACCGAGGTTCAGGATAGTGAATCCATTGGTCTTTACCTCGGATACGGGTCTTGAAGTAGGGATTGAGTTGTCGGCGAGTGGTGTAGAAGTAGAGGCTAGCTGTATGGATTTTCGGGGGTCTCCCGAAGTATTTAGCAATGAAGTTGAATCGACGACTAAAACTCACATGGGGTCGGGTCCACAACTCGATTTTACGCGGATTAACTAGGTTACGAATGATGGTCGGTTCGCTATCACTTGGAGGAGTAATAACAAGATCACAGCGGTCGTTTTCACGGGCCATAATACCGATTTCATGAGGAAAGGCTCGTTTTTGAAAGCCCCGGATGTATTTGGATTGCCCACCGGTCCGGTCGTTTGTTTTCATTTCATACAGATTGGTGTTCTCTTCTCCTTTCCAATCTTCTCGGTAAAGGCCATGTTCATAACGCTGACTCCAGTAGTCACGGAACAAGTGTGCTCGTGGGGGCTTGAAGATGACTGGCCCGTCGTGTTTGTTTTTCGCCCAACTGGCACGAATGAGCTCAATGAAACCTAGTCGTTGTCCAAGGGCAAATCCAGTGATTTTAAGTGGGGTTGTCCCATCGACGTCGAGGAGTGCAAGTGAGTGCCGAATTTCTGATTCAAAGGCATCAGGGTAGGTGGCAAGGTTTGCTTCGCGATATAAATCAGCAGTTAACCGCCGGATGCCGAAGAGGGTGGAGCTTGCAGTTCGAAAAGTGAAGAGGGCTTCCACCCATTCGCCTCGTCCGTCTTCAAATTCGATGTAATAATCGGTGATAAGCAGCCGAGGTTCCCAGGTCTTGGGATCAAGAAATATGTCAAGACGATGGTTTGTCCAACCTTGGCGATAATTTGCTCCTGGAGCAGGTGTCACTTCGCCAGGTTCGAAGCAAATCCACAATCGATAGATGTAGTATTCGCCATCATAGTCGGCGTCACCAATGAAGACAGTACCGTAGAACAATTCTTGGAAGTTTACGCCATTTCGAAGTCGTGGCATGGTCAACTCTTCGGTGGTCATGATGCGTGGAGGAGTTCGGATTCGCAGGAATTCATACTCACCGCCGATTTGACCAGGAACAGGCATCTCTAATGAGATTCGACTCTCGACAGAATAATTGTTACCCGAGTGTAGTTCCCGTTTGCCTTTATAACGAAGTGTAAATTGGTATGGAACATGCTTGAGGTATTTAGTGAGAGTAACTGCATCAGAGCCCGATGTAATAATCGGAGTGAGGGTTTGAGGGTTGACGTAGTCTTTGAGCTCATATTCGGGGGCAAACCGAGGAACATAGAGTGGGAGTTGAGCGCCTTCTTCGAAGGTTATTGTAAAGGTTTCTTCCCATTGGTCTCCGATGTCTTTTTCCCAATTGGTTTCGGCTTTGAGGATTTTGGGACGACTTGCGATTTTGAAGAAAACAGTTTGGATTGCAAGGAGATCACTTGTACCTCGATGGTAGACGCCAAAACTCACGGGAAAAACTTGGCCTGGAAGGATGTTACCTTCTCGAGCAGATTTCGTGAAGACGGTAAAGAAAGCCGGTTGGGTTAGGTCATCGATGGTTGAGATGGTGGTTTCAGCGCTGGGAGGTTCTTCGGTGGCTCCAGCGAGTGTGCCTAATGGTGTTCCTCTGTAATCGCCAGTCCACATGATTCCAAGCCAAGGCTGTTCACCGGTTATTTGTTCGGATGGTGAATCAGGCTCTAGGTCGGGTGATGGTGCTGCAGCTAGCACAACGGGAACTGGCCTGGGAGGACCAAAGGCATCTGCAGGTTTTTGATAATAGAACAGCTCATCGATTTCGAAGGCGTCATCGTCTGTCCCGATGTAGAAGTACTTCATCGTAATCTGAGATGGATCACGGGCAGCATGCCATGGTTGTGTTGCACTGGGAGTGAGATGAGGGAGCATGCCTAATGGTCGAATGGTAAGATCAGCCATTTCTTCGTTGGCGATATTTAGAACGCTGAGTTTCACTGGAGTTTCGGTTTCAAAATAGATGGTGGTTTCTGTGTCGAAGTTTGGATATATTCCAATAGCAAAATCGCTATTCAAAAAATCCCTCACTTCTGCTCTTAGAAATCGTAGCTTTTCTTGAGCAGATTCTGGAGTACCCAGTGTGAGACCAATTCTGAGAGCTTCACGCGTATATTCTAGTGCACGAAGATATACAGCTAGCGTCCAGTTTTCCAAGCCTACTTGACCTTGAAGGAACCCAACAGTATTCAGAATATCATTGATTGTATCAGCTGTCATTCGACGCATGGAATAGAGACCAACCAGTTCATCACATATGTTCAAGACTTCTTGAAGTCGTGCCTGAGTGGGTCGAGCGCCAAGGCCTTCCTCTTCACTAATGCCTTTGACCAATTGCTCCAACCATACTTCGAGGCAAGAGATGGCTTCATGGTGGCGATCCAGTAGTTCGTAGGCATTCTTCGCCCGGAAAAGCTCGCGTCCACCTTCGTCTATATTCCCCTCTTCTAAATGGGCGAGCCCAGCCAGCCAGCTACTATATGCTGACCGTCTTCGAATATCCTCTGAATCACGATACGGAATCCAAGTTCTTTTCCTCTCTTCTGGTAGGTCTTCTTCAACACCTCGCTGGAGTCGATATGCCTGCGAAAAGAGATTGGCTGCAGTGGTAAAGTCCTCAGATGGAGCCGCCCCCCAGAACGGTAATCCCTGTGCCACTTCTGCGGTTTCTACAGCACCCTCAACTGGTTCAATTGGAGGAGCCGCCTCCACTTCTGCTTCAATAAAGGTTAGACACTGCCGAAGCTGTCCTTGGTTAAGCTTGCAGATGGCTGCAACCCAGTAAAGGTTGAGACTTTTGAATAAATCAACAACATCGTCAAATTCCACCTCAGCGTTAACCAAGATGTCGAATAATTCATCTTCATCGGGTACTACTAACAGGTCAAAGATGTTCTTTCTTAGTTCCTCTTTGGAGCCAACATCTAAGACAGCACTAATGACTCCGATACGGTAGAGATCAGCTATGAGTTTCAAGCAGATGACATACAGTCCACGAGCAGCTCCTTCACAAAGCCAGCGGTATACCATCGCCAGGTCGATAACCACTTGATCCTGACGTTGCTGTGCTTGCACGAGAATAGATCCTGCTTGGCTAGCTAATTCTTGGAACGCCTGTGAACCTTCATAACCACGCTTCACCATGTTAAAGATAGCAAATAGGCCTTTGAGAGCTTTCGCGGGGTCTTCTACAATTGCCACTCGTTGATATCCTAACCGTTCTAACAAGGTGAGGATGAAATCAGTGGCAAATTGCGTTAACGAGAGGCTTTTTTCGCTTGCTTCCTGTTGGGTGAAACCATCAAGGTCCCGAGTAACCCGAAGATATGCAAAGGAACCTTCCATTTGGCTGGCCACAAACCGTTGAATTGAGGGGTCAGATTTCGCTAGTTCTTCCTTTCCTACTTGTTCAAAGAATTCAGCAAGGGCTCGGAAGCGATTCAATGCCATCTCATCGTCGGGACCACCAATAAGGGCAAGTGCCTCAGCTTCATTCCATAAGAAAATCGCAGCCAAAGGAATATTGAGATCTGGATCTTTTTTCCGATTCGAAACCGCGTTCATGGCAGTTTTTCGGAAAAATTCTGTGGCTTCAGTCACCATATCCCGGTCTTGATCTGAGAGTTCACGGCTAACTCCGCTTAGTAGCTGCTGGATGGCACGACCAATTACCAAGACATTTGATGCATCTTCCAATTCCTCATAGCAGCGGTATTCCCGAATCAGTGGGGGAAGCGCGGCTAACGGTAAATCTTCAGCCTTGCGAGCTTGGACTACGGTACTGAAGCATTTAGCTGCATGTCGCCATTCACGGGCTACCCCGAACATGGTTCCAGCTGCGTCCAATGCGTGGAGGGTTTGGTCATGAATGATTTTCATCGCTTTTTCAGCAGCTTCGGCCCGTTCTTCATCGGAGCGATAGACATAATCGTCATAATGGATTTGATCAGCGAAGTATTTTTCGATCTCTTGCCATCGTTGCGCAATAGTATCAAAGTCTCGGGCGATTGAGCGGGCAACCTCACGTTCCAGTTGTGGAGTATCAGATGCCGATTCAATGCGTTGAAGCAATTCAGCAATCTGTTCGAGGATATCGAGTATACCTTGTCCCTTTGTTTTTGTTAAGTGCTTGGCAATTTCTTCAAGGTTATCACGAGCGATTTTGAAAAGTGCTTTAAAGGCTTTCACCAACATTTCATAATCTAGGGCAGCCATCGTGCTTTACTCCTTCAAGTCCAACTCGCCAACACCGTAAAAGGAGAGGTGTCAACGAAATTTGTCTTTTCATAGACGTTTCTCCTCAAAAGCTCTTCCACTCTGCCTTGAGGACAACTAGTTGAGACTTGACTAGAAATAAGTAAAAATGGGGAAGAGCGATCCGCTCTGGGTCTATTCATAATTATCCAAAGCGGACAATTTTACCCGCTCTTCCAGCGACAAAGACTTTCTTTCGACCTTCGGTTTGTACCAGCTTATTACCACTAAGCACAACTTTCAGTTCGCCCTTCTTGAAGACCAACCGATCCTCACTAGCGATAATTCCACATTTCCCAAATTGTGTATCCAAAATCGTGGCGACCCAGCCTTTCCGCCGTTGAATAAAAGTGTCAGTAAACCAGTTTCGATTGTAATCGAAGAATCGATTGAATATTTCTTGTGCCCTATCAAAGGCTTCCTCCGCTGAACTCAGATGCAATTGCTTCAATTCCTTCACACTAACATGCGAGGTGCTGGGTGGTGTCCATTCACTATCTTGGCTCAATAAGAGAAGACTGCCATTCCAATGGAAATTATAACTTTTTCCCACTGCACCACGATGGGTTTCTGCAATCGCATCAATAATCGCCTGCCCATAGCCAATGAAGATTCCGCCTACTTCCTGCTTGTGATAGAAGATCGGAAAATAGATGGTGCCTTCGTTCACGCTAAGCAGTGCCTTCTCTGATCGGGCTATATCTGTGGGATGGCTGACAGTTCCAGCCAATGCACCCAGGACTAAGTCTCGGTGTTCAAAACCCCAGGTTGAACTTGAACTCACTTTACCTCACACCCATTATTCTTCAGTATCTTTTCCAATCCCTGAAACCATCTGGTTATAGAGATACTCGGCGAGCGTTAACGCCATGCGACCGGGAATCGTGATAAGATACCGACCACGAACCCGTTCCTGCGTGACAAAACCAGCCTCTTCGAGTTGCTTCAGGTGATGGGGCAACGTTCCTGGCTTCAATCCAGACATATCCATGAGATCTTGATGGTAACGTGGTTCTTCTGCAAGTAAATACAGAATGTCAATCCGTTCAGCACTAGCAAGTGGCGCCAGTAACCGTTCTGCCTCTTCGGGTGGCACTTGCCTAGCTCTCTCTGCAGCAGATTTCCCTACCGCGACACCATTCTCATCAATCTTAATACGGGCACCGTCCGGTCCAATAAAGACACTTCGCATCGCCCGGTTTGCACCACGCATAGCATCAGAGACCACTGACTTAATATAATCACCAAGTTCTTTCCCCGCTGTTCCCATGTGACGCCCGAACTCGGCCATTTCCTCACCAAAAGCTTCATCATCAAAGTCAAACCTCACACCTCTTCGAGGGCGTGAAGATTCGGAAAATTCAGGAGATTTCGCGGATTCATCCCGATGAGTAGTCTTTCCTTCTCGTTCTAGCCGTTCACGGAGTTCCCGCATCTGCTTTTCCAGACGGTTCATCTCTTCGCGTAATCCTTCCTTAGATTCTTTATCTTTATCCTTCTTGCGTCCAAACCAAGACATTTCTTCTTCACTTCCTAACAGATACGTCGATACCGTAAAATTTGGACTAACATCTTTTCTCGAACACAACAATCATGGTTATTCTTTTGCTTCATTTCATCCGACTCCATTCGGTTTTTTAACGATTGGAAACGTTTACGAAACGATAGAAATTTTTCGTTCTGTATTAGATTAGAATCGTTCACAAATATAAACCTTTCTAATTTAATCAGAATCGATAAAACAATGTAAAAGAAGCGGAAAGGCACATTCCGTACACTTAAAGGCATATTTAAGAAAGCTCAGGTAGGCGATTCTCTCGTGTTACCTACCATCGCAGTCGTTGGCATGGCAGCATTTCCACTGAATACCTTTACTTCAGACACAATCATTCAACAAGTCACCACCCGATTACGTTCTGAGAACCTAAAAGCGGCTGAACTGCTTTGTCTTTCGAATGTTCTCGGAAATCCGAGAGGTAGCTTGCCAGGGTATCCATCCAAGGAAAGGGCGAAGAGTATTGGAGACAAGCTCCAAGATTTCCATGTGAGTATACACGGTCCTTATACGATTTCACTGACAAGCACGGAGAAAGGGGTGTTGCGAACCAGTCGCGCTCACATGACCCGCTGCCTACACGTTGCTGACCTCGTAGGTGCAACACACGTGACCTTCCATGCTGGCTCCCGGCAGCTTAAATCCGCAACAAAGGACCTTGTCCTGCAACGACTGAAGGAAATCATGGTAAAGATCGAAGCCGATGAAATCAATGCTGTACCTGCCCCAGAAGTAGCGGGAAAAGTCGCTGGGTTTGGGAGCTTTAGGGAAGTCTGTGAGGTGGCCGGAGAAACCGGGTGCTTGTTCTGTTGGGATTTCGCTCATGATTTTGCCCGAGGCGACGATGTCACCTCTGAAACAGGAATCCTTAGACGCCTAGACCTCATTGACGACATGATTGACCTGTCTCGGTGGCGGTTGCCAGTCCACCTATCAGGGATTTTTGCCAATCGCCGAGGAGAGGTTAGCCATGCCCCCTTAGAAGGCGGTTCAAATGTTCCCTGGAAATTATTCTTATCTGTATTGCAGGAACAGCGCTTTCTCGATAAAGTGAGTATTGTGTGTGAATCCAAATCTAATGAACGCAATGGACTCGATTTCCGATTTGAACAAACTCTGCTGATCAAAGAGTTCATCGACAGCGGAAGGATTGAGAAGGAATACCATCCCTCACACCCATCTCTCATCCAATTCTTTCAAAAAGGAGATGTGGATTAACTCACTTCAAATTTAGATGTCAAAAACCATCTCTGGTTTGGCTGTCACTGGCTCTTCCCTAGGTGCAGACAACTTCAACGCTTCTTTGATGATGTCCAGCGCTTTCTCACGGTTATTCGGGTCGATGGCAACCATGCCATACGCCTTGATACCCAAAATACGTTGTACTAACTGAGGAGATAAGGCGCCAGGAAGATCCTGCTTATTTGCGATAGCCAATAACTGAGCCGCAATATCCTTTCGTCGGATCAAATCAATGATATCCTTACTGTTCAGAACGTTTTCTAGCGTCGAATCAGTGACTAGTAAGATGATTCGGCTACCACGGAAGTAAAGTTCCCACAGCTTCCGGAACCGATCCTGCCCCGCAAAGTCCCAGGTCGAAACTTCGTATGTGCCGATACGGGCACCTTCGATTTTCTGAATGTCGATGGCAATGGTGGGGACATAACTAGTAGGTGGGACACCGCCGTTGAGGAGGGTAACGAGGGTGGTTTTGCCAACGCCCCCGTAGCCAATGATGCTGACTTTGAGGGTGGTGGTGACATAGTCGTCGACTTTGTCCATGAAGGTTTCGTATTCGACTTCGTAGCTAATGACACGGCGGAATTCGTAGGTGACACGGTCAAGTTTTTCGCGGAGCGTGTCGTCATCGTCGACACCTTCGGCGCAGAGTACGACGATGCCCCGACCGAGGGGTTTGCCTATGTATTTGATTGGGCCAATTTCTTCGATGATGGTGTCTCGGGCGACTTTAACGCGATTGGCAAAATCTCGCATTTCCTTGACGTTGACAGTAATGATCCAGAATTTTTTCTCGACGACGATTTCGTCGCGTGCGTCAATGATGTAGACGTGGTGTATCATCCGGAATCCCCTGGGGATAGCGTCCGCTTATCTTTGCTTTTAGAGTCGAAGCTATTTCAACTTTGCGTCCCTAGTCTCCATAGATTAAGGTTTTTTACTTTTGGGTAAAGTTCATAAAAGTTAAGTGTCCTTGGCTGTGTAGGGTCGAGACTTATGGAAGTGACAATTCTTGGCAGCGGAGCATCGCTGTTGTCACCCGACCGTGTGTCGTCGGGATTGATGGTCGAAACTGCGGGTGAACCCTTAATTTTTGATTTAGGCGCAGGTGTGCTCCATCGACTGTCATGCAGTTTGAATGATATTAACAAGATTGAACATGTGTTCATCAGCCATTTGCATATCGATCATGTATCCGATATCGTTGCTTTGCTGCAGAGCTTGTGGCTGTCAGGGTATGATAAGACCTTGAACGTGTATGGACCTACAGCGCTAATGAAGATGGCGACGTACTTAAGCGAGATTTTCCCATACCTCAAGGGAAAGGTGAAGCTCAAATACCATCAAGTCGAGCCAGGCTTTCAGACGAAGACCAACAAGTGGACGGTGTTAGCGTTCCCAGTAATGCATGGCGATTTCGAAGCCTATGGATTTCACATCGAGGCTGAAGGTAAACGCGTGGTCTATTCTGGTGATACAGCTCCGTGTAAGGAAGTGATTCGTGTTGCCAAGGGTGCGGATTTACTGATTCATGAGTGTTCCTTCCCTGACCGCATGAAAGAGATTGCGACTACCCATACAACACCGGGTGATCTTGGCAAATTAGCCGCTGAAGCGAATGTGAAGACCTTAGTCTTGACACATTTATACCCAGAGCTGCTGGAAGAGCTAGGCGATGCCCTCACAAGTATACGAGCATCATTTTCAGGGAAGATCATTGTGCCCCGTGATACCCAAATCATCACCCTCTAATCCAGTTCTGGGAGGACATCTAATATGGCTAAATTTGTCTTTGAGGATATGCTCAATCGCGCATCCCCCATTGAAGAATACATGCATGAGTGTTCCGTTGATTGCAAGCCAAAATACGAAGCGCGTCGAGCAGAATACACACCAAAGGCTGAAACGCTTGAGGCGATTAAGAAGAATGCGGATCAATTTATCGTGGTAGCAATTAGCGCAGATTGGTGCAAGGATTGCGTCGCCAATATTCCGGTCTTAGATTTGGTGCATGAAGCCACAGGGCTTCGCGTCTACATCTTAAGTGGAGTTAAAACCGATCCTTTAAATCCTAACCGCCAATGGGCAATTCCACCCAGTCCACCAGAAGTAAATACCCTCAATATCAAAGCCATTCCAACAATTCTCATCTACACTCTAAAGGGTATAGAAGTTGCCCGCATTATTGAAAACCCCCAATTCTTTCCAACTCTGGAAGAAGAGCTCCTCTATCTCATGGAGAAGTATCGCACTTCGTCACATCCACGATAGGCGCGTTCCTACTAATAATCCTCTTCATCTCTTGGGGGCTTGGTGGGCCCTCCGTCTTCAAAGGAAATGACGCCTTTTCCATACCCTCCTGCAGGAAAATGAGCACGACGGTCGATATCGCGTCTAATACGTTTTAATGACCTTGGAACTCGGTCCCGTGGAAGAAGCATGAACACGATAACCATAGCATAAAAGACCACAAAAATGGCGGCAAACGGTGGGGCTGTGATTAGAAAAAAGGCAAAGATCAAAGTTAGGATGAGCACGACTATGAGCGCACAGCTTTGCTGTCGTTTTTGTTCCTCGCTTAGGCGAGGTTTTTTCCCTTCTTTGGCTATTGAAATCCCAATCACCCTAAGAGATGATTCTAAATAGGGCATATTAAGTTTTTAGTTTGGTTCTCGCTTTACTTTTTATTTGGGCTCTCCTAAAGGCTTTAAATTCTTTAACTTGCATTCGCAGATGGGAGCGAACAATGTCTTACCGTATCTGCCCACGTTGTGCAGGGTTTGTTGAGGTGCGACGCTTAGGTAAGCATTTCAAGGTCATTTGTTCGCAATGTGGAGCCAGTCACCAGACTCAACCAGGAGAAGTGAATGATCCAATAGCCGCCTATTTTCGTTTCATGGATGTCATGGAAGGTGGTGAACCTGCTCAAGGGGCTACTGTGAAAGTGAAACCGCCTCAGCGTAGCAAGCCGCCTTCAGAACGTTCGCTGCCGCGCTCCAAAGAGGAATGGGAACGGCAGCTGAAACAGGCTGGAGTTTCATCGCTGAAAGCATTACCCAAGGTTGTGCAGCGAATACTTGCAGATCCTGCGCACCATTTGGTAAAATACCAACAGGCCCCTGACACGACCCCGGATCTGGGGTGTGAAATAAATAGCGCTCCTTTCGATGAACAATTAAAGACTGCTCTCAAACAGCAAGGCCTTACGCATCTGTTTCAATTTCAAGAAGAAGCAGTGCATCAGATACTTGCGGGTAAAGATGTGGTGGTTTCTGCACCCACCGCAACCGGAAAAACTGAAGCCTTCGCACTGCCGATAATTCAGCAGATACTCGAACGCCAGGTTGGCTGGGGACCTCTGCGTGCTGCAGAAAAGCGCAGCGTCCAGGCACTTTTCATTTACCCCACTAAAGCGCTAGCCCGGGACCAATCCGGGAAACTTGCTGTGCTAGCATCAAGCGTCGGTTTAGATGTGGCAGTGCTGGATGGAGACACTCCCAAGTCGGACCGTGCAACAATTTTCCGTCAACCCCCTGATATTTTGATTACGAATCCGGATATGCTCCATATTCACTTGATTCGTCCACGGGATCCGATTCGGCGGCTGGTTCGGACAGCTCAGCACGTGGTCTTAGATGAGCTTCATGTGTATGTGGGAGCCTTTGGTGCAAATGTCCATTTTTTGCTACGTCGATTGCAACGTATTTGCCCCCGCCTTCAATTGATTGGAGCCTCAGCTACTGTGGCGAATGCTCAAGAATTCGCTGAGTTGTTGTTTGGGCGGTCTGTGATTTCTATTCATTGCGACACGGGTAAAAAGGGAGTGATTCACTTCCTAATGCTGTATCCTGAGCGAATCAGCCAAAGCACAATGATCGCTAGTGTCGCACGGGAATTAGTTCGTCATGATTTGAAGACATTGGTGTTTGCCAACACTCATAAAAACGCTGAAGTTATCAATCTCATTGCCCGGCAAACGCAGCTGAAGAGTGCCGTTCACCGGGCAGGGCTGCCAATGGCCTATCGCCGACGCGTTGAAGACGATTTTCGTCGCGGCGAACTAGACGTACTCGTCTCCACACCCACGCTAGAGCTGGGAATTGACATCGGTGACCTTGAAGGCGTGGTGTCGATGCTGGTAGGAATCACACGGCTCACTCAACGGATTGGACGTGCAGGACGAAAAGGGCAAGAAAGTGTAGCCGTCTTAGCCTTACGCCCAAACGACGCCATTAGCACCTACTACCGCGAACACCCGAACGATTACTTCACAGACATCGATCCCGCCTATGTGGAACCACACAACGAAGTGGTGGCGTATCATCAGCTGCTATCCGCTGCCCTAGATTTACCCATTAGAAAAGAGGAATTCATCGAGTTTCAGCCCATCTTGGAGCAACTCCAAACAGATAGCCTCTTGCAAGATGACAAGGAGAAATTGAAACCGAACATCATCGAAGCTAGACGCATCCTAGCCCCATATTCCATTCGTGGAATCGGTGATAGTGTGAAAATCATCCATGAAGGGAAGATTATTGGTGAACGCCAGATGCCCATTGCTATGGGTGAGTTACATCCAGGAGCATACTATTTACACGGGGGGACCTCCTATGAGGCGTTGGAGTTCGAATACCGTCACGGGGTGGGCCGGGCGGTTGTGAAGAAATTACCCCATGGTCACCGGGAAATGACCCAACCGTTACGTCATGTGAATCCGAAGATCATTCGGGTATTAGATACACGGCAAGTCTATGGCATGACGGTACATTATGCGGATCTTCGAATGACAGAAATCATCACCGGGTATGTAATTAAAGACATTTATTCTGACAGGATTTTGAAGACCAAAGAGTTAGACAAAGCCTTAGAATTTACCTACCCTACAAAGGGTTTCTTTTTCACAGCACCACATCCTGTGAAATCCGTGAAAGAGGCTACTACGGCGCTTCAATCCAGACCTAAAACCGAGGTTCCAATTAATGATGAAGATGAAATCACTGAGAATGAACTAATTGTGGGTGGGTTTCATGCCTTGGAACATACCCTGATTGAAACCAGTGATATGTTAACAGGTGGAGGACGGAATGCGATCGGAGGAGTTTCAATGGGTGCATCGGGACTCATTTTCATTTATGATGGAAGTCCAGGCGGAAGTGGATTGTCCAAGCTTCTTTTCGATCGGTTGGAGGAAGCGCTTCGACGGGTGAAGGTGATTTTAGATGAATGTGCTTGTGAAGCACTTGAAGGGTGTCCGGCTTGTACATATTCCTATCAGTGTGGTAACAACAATACCCCTCTGTTCAAAGATGGGGCCCTAGAAGTTGCACAGCTCATTCTGAAGGGAGAACAAGTGGTCACCGAAAGTTCTCCTGAGCTGACTGAGGAACCGCTCATTTAGCATGTGAAATATTGTACCTAGAATTCAGGGGCCCAGATAGCTGCGAGTTTAGGGAAGATTTGTCGAATGATGGGAGTTTTGGTTGCATCCCCACCAGCATCGGGAAATATTCGGTGCAGTTCATCAATAGTTCGATATCCTAAGAGGAGCTGATAAATGACGGGGAATGGCACAGCAACATTCATGTCCTTGATTTCAGCACGCGGAATTGGGTTAATCGAGTGAAATATCCCGTCCTTGAACACCAATTCGATACCTTCATGATACCAGCTTATTCGAATTGAATCAGATAACCCCTTGAAATCAGAATTTGCTATGCGGTACTCAATGACAGGTTTGATCGCTTCAATGAATCGTTTAATTGAGGGGATTTTCACATACCAAGCATATGGTCGTCCGAATTTTGAGCGACTAATACTCTCAAGAGCTTGGACGATTCCGGGACGGGAGGGAAAATGAATGCGTAGGGGTAAGCGTTTGCGTTTTGCCAAAGTTTTCCAGAAACGGAGCAGCGGAACCAGGTGGTTGAGATTCTCAACCCATAATTCAACCACTTCAAGAGCTCCCCAGCCGATACTAAGGATAAAGATTCCAACGATTTCCTGGTTTTGCCGCACCAGATTGAACTTATACACAGCTTCATCACCAAGCCTTCCAGTTGAGAGGTAAGGGTACTCTTCTTGTGTAATGTTTCGATACAAATCAAGATAGGAGGTGCATTTTCCTCGAATTTTCAGATATTTGGGAAAGGTGCTTGTGGTGACTTCTTCGATCGTTATTGGTTCGATTTCACCTTTCTTAAGAGGTGGGATAAGTTCTAGCGGAATTGTAAGAGAGCCACCCATTTGTATGGCGTATTCATATCCTAATTTTCGATAGTAGTAGGGGATACCAGCGATAATGACCAGGGGGAGTTTGTATTCTTCGACTCGCTGATCGAATGCCTCATTGAGTTTACGAATCAAACCACGGTTCCGGAACTCCTTCAGCGTTCCTACAATTTCCATTTGCCCTACGGAGATTTTCTGTCCTCCCAGAATACCTGTGTCAAGCTTGAGACAAAAATAGGCTACGATTTCTCCCGTTTTCGAGTCTTCAATCAAGAAATTATCAGATGGAGGAAAGTTGGGGTGCAGCCTGAACAATCGATCAATCATGGGTAGCCCTTTTTTCCCATGGACTGCTAAAACATGTTTTTTGATGGCTTTGATATCAGATTCTGTGCCTGTTCGAAGGATGAAGCTGTCATCTAGTTGGTCATACATACGAGTTCCACCCACTTGTTTGACTTCAACCCTTCGGAATTCGTCTAAGATTAAAAGCTTGTGTAAAGCAGGTCTTATTGTGAAATGCTAAACCCAACAGTTTAAGAAAGCCCGTTCCATCCAATTAGTGGTTTGTCATATTTGATATGATGTGATGGATGGATTTTGACGCGATTCAAATATTATACAATATACCGGTGCAAAAACTGTGGGGAGTACATTCGGGTTCATGGTAAACTCGCGTCA
>JBHLMI010000009.1:81562-83334 GCA_048938295.1 Promethearchaeota archaeon | reverse complement strand
CATCCTTTAGCCGCAGCCCAGGAAGCCTTAAAGGGGCTACCTCGGTTTACCCGTGATGCGATCCAGCGCCTTGCTGAATATCTCGAATTACTAGTTCGTGCATGGACCTTCGAACTCACAGGCGATGCTGCCACAAGAACAAGGTCCATAGGAAACAATATACGGCGATTACAACCAAAAAGTCTGGGGCTCCCCGAGGACCTCATCGATCAACTAAAACGCTACAACTCTTTTGTCTTCACGCCAGCCAAACATGATTTTACCATTTTCAAGGGGCAACGCCACCGATTCTCTTCACGTGAGGTTGTTTTAATAGCCTATGTAACTATGAAGCTTGCTGAGCGTATCAGAGAATTATCTCCAGCCGCTCAGTTACAAGCAATTGCTTTCTAGTCCTGAAGGTGACCAGGTTCACGCATTCAAATGATGAGTTCCCCGACGCTAGATATGCATGGGAACGGCAGTATCGAAAAGGGTTCTTTCTCAATGAGCCTGTTCACCGTGAATTACCCGATATTACAAAACGCTTCAAATCTCATGGTGTCAACCGCGTACTGGATCACGGATGTGGGAGTGGCCGGAACACCGTTTATCTCGCGGCACAAGGCTTTGACGTATTTGGCTTGGATATCGCACCCACAGGGCTTAGTACAACCATCGAAAAGCTAGCTTCTCAAGGCCTCTCGGGCCATGTTACCCTTGCAGATATACTGCAACTCCCTTACGACGATGCGTTCTTTGATGCAATTATCAGTGTTCGTGTCATTCACCATAACCGTCTTGCTATTATCCGCGAAACCGTCGAAGAGATGCGACGGGTATTGAGGTCTGGTGGACTTATCTGGGTCACCGTTCCAGTCCCCCAAGGCCATGGATCGAAACAGGGACGAGAAATTGAACCCGGGACATGGGTTCCTTGTGGTGGCATCGAAAAAGGGCTTCCTCATCATTTGTTCACGGAAACACGATTACGCACGCTTTTCCAGAGTTTTTCGATCCTTGAATTTCGTGTCTTCTCCTCAAGCCACTATTCACTACTAGCCGAAAAGCCAAAGAGCTAGTATGCTCTTACAAGGGGTTGGAAGTATAGCGAGGGGCGTTCTCTCGAAACCACGTGGGAACCCTAGCGTGGTCAACTTTGTCAGAAAAAGGCATATACGGTTTAATATCAACGACTGGGGTGCCGTGGTTGGCATCGATTTGATCAATGTAAATCCGGTAGGTGGACTCTTCGATTCTTTTAATAGCCACAATGGAGAGGCCGATTGGTGTTGGACGAGCTGGTGAACGGCTGGCAAAAACACCTGAAAGTTCCGCTTTTTCTTGCGGGGGATAATCAGCAAGGTGTGTCCGGCTCGTCGGATTATCGTGTCCGGTAATCCACCACAAAACAATGATGTGCGAAAACTTGTCGACGTGGAGCGTTGCTTCCCAAAATTCGGATTCAATCTCAATATAGATGGAGCCATCATCGGGCTTCCGGACATGCCCAACGACAGTAGCATAGAATGTCATGAGCGCTAGTAGTAAACGTTTCTCATAACAACTTTTCCACTCGGAGTAAAGAGAATCCCTTCATTTTCAAGCAACCTGCGTTTCATCGCTAGACCACCCTGATAACCGCCCAGGGTGCCATCGGATTTGATGGCTCGATGACAGGGGATAACCAGAGGAAAGGGATTCCTCGCTAGAGTATTCCCTACTACACGGGCACCATTCACGATACCAATGTGCTGGGCGATACGTTTGTAGGTGCTTATCCAGCCCCGTGG
>JBHLMI010000009.1:22619-81462 GCA_048938295.1 Promethearchaeota archaeon | reverse complement strand
TTCCCTACTACACGGGCACCATTCACGATACCAATGTGCTGGGCGATACGTTTGTAGGTGCTTATCCAGCCCCGTGGGATCCCTGCTTCTGCTCGTAATACCCGTTGTTGTGTCTCTGAGCATTGAGACCAGTCAAGCAACTCTAAATCAAACTCAACTACTTCGCCACGCAGAAACGACTGAAGCGCAGAAACAAGATCAGCAATTGGAGGAGATGTAGCAGGTTCTGCTTCAGGGAACAGCTTCATTGCTCGTTGCTTAGCTGGCTGCGGGGGTTTTGAAAGGAAGATATGTTTCACGAGAATCTGGGGATGTGTTTCCTCCCAGACGATGCTCATTTCGCCGAAGGGAGTTTGAAACGCAGTATAGCACGACGTCATTTATTGACACCTTCAAGGTTAGCGTTTAATTGCTGGGAGCTCAGGATAGTCAATGGGTTTTATGGCAGCAGGGATGTTTTTCTTTGCTCCCTTTGTGGTGATTAACCGCGAGACCGGGTGTGCCACCATTTTAACTGCCTCAAAGGGGACTAACAGGCTATCAATCGCGTCGCGGGTCAACTCAACTTCTAGCCAGGGTTTCTCATCAGCCCTGTGCAAGATGACGGGCATCCGTTTTCGTTTGTTGTGGACCTGTTCAAGCAAGGAATTTGCCCACGTGGTGATGATGGTGTAAGTCTTCACATCCTCGCCTGTATCGGGATTAGTCCAGTTATCCCACAGTCCAGCAAAGGCAAAGGGGTCATGGCTAGCAAGTTGAATATAGTAAGGATAAATTTGACCGTTGAAGTGACGCCACTCAAAGAAACCATCAGCCAATATAAGGCACCGTTTTGTAGCAATTAAAGACCGAAAGGCAGGCTTTTCATGAATCGTCTCTGACCGGGCATTGAGTAATCGCCCCTGAAGTTGTTTGGCAGTAGCGATTTCTGTAACCCAGTGGGGGATAAGCCCCCACGTCAGCATTTGAATAGTGTCCGGCCGCTCGTCCGTGATCACAGGTAGATTTGGTTTGACAAAACCCGATACGTGATACACGCGGTCAAATTCTACCGAATCAGAAGCCTTTGCATGGAACCAAGACTCCAACGAATCGACATCAGGAACAGTGTAGTGATAGCACATCGTCATCTATTCCTGTTAGATTTCTATCACACATTCTTCCGGGGCTGATGGAAAACGGCTGTAGAAAAACCTATTGGACTTCCAGCTCACTTATTTTAGCCTGAGCTTCGATACATAATTTTATACGCCCAGATTAAGGGCAATTCTTAGGAACTCCTCTGGAGATCTTTATAATGGCTGATGAAGGTACATCCTCAACCCTCGTATTAATTGCTGCAATAATCCAAATCATCTTCTTCTTCGTGCTGATGGCATTTACAGCGCTAATTACGTTTTTATTTGCGGCTGTTCTTTCAATTCCCCCATCTTCTCTTCCACCAGGTTCCCCATCCCTAGCTGATTTAATGAATGTCATGCTTGGTGGAACCCTTTTCATGGGTATAATGACCGTCGTGGCTCTGATCTTTTCGATTCTCTGGCTCATGTGGCGTAGCACACCCAGTCAACACAGAGCTGGATTAATTGTGACTGGAATCCTTGGTCTACTATTCGCTGGGTTCCTTCCTGGACTCTTAGTTCTAATTGCAGGTGCTATCGCTCCAAGCGAATCCACCACAACTCTGGCTCGAACCCCCGCTTCAACGAAGAAGGAAGCTCCTAAACCTATTCCTGGTGTCAAATACTGCCCCGCATGCGGAAATCCCGTCGCAGATCCTGATGCCCAATTCTGTGGCGTTTGTGGCGCAAGTTTGACCTAGAACACATGTGAAAATTTTACATTAAAAATCCACTCAGCAGCGAAAAGCTAGTGGAAAAAAGGAAGGGCCCATCATTTGGCAGTCTGACTTAAACAGAATTCGAATAGGTAAGTCTGAAAAGGCAGCACTGCTAATATATACAGGTCATTGGAGCTGCATGCAAAATGATTCAATCTGATACTATTCGACAAGCGATCCGAAAGAAACTTGCAAATGGATCGACACTGAAAACGCCTACTGGTGCGGAATTCACTGTTGAATCAGTTTCACCAACTGAAATGGTATTCCGCATTGGTGAGAAAAAAGCTCGTGTTGCGGTTCAAATGAATGCGGTAGATGATCTCGTTAAGGAATTCAAGTTTCTGCCTCCCGGTGGATGGATGAAGATAGGTGCCACCACTGGTCAACCGAATCCAGGAACTGTGGCCGCTGTAGTGCGCCCGCATACAACCGGGGCCACCTCCGCCAGCCAGTTCGCTGCGGCCCTGGCCTACGCTGAGGTTGCCGAGATAAATCCAAATCGACCAGCCAGAATCCGCCTACTGGTCTGAACGTACATTCTCTTTAAAGTCTCCCTGATTGGAAGAGCAATTTCTAGGCAGTAAAGACTGGACCGAACCAATGATAAGAAAGGTTCTTATTTACTCTTACTTGATGAACTCAGCGAACACGGCATTGAAGGGATAATTGTGTCAAAATCAGTGAAACTAACAAACGAGGCCGCCAAATGGAAACAAAAAATCTATGATTGGCTAGCTGAGGAGGGTATGTTTCGCAAGGAAGTTGATGATCCTAAGGCAGGTTTCCATTTCGGCATTAACTATCCAGTCGGCTCTCCTTATCATATTGAGATTGTTAAACCCCGAGATATGAAAGATGGCGTTCTAGTCATCTCGGTGATACGCGTTGCCCCCTCGCAAAAGACTGCTCTTTCGAAGCTCTCACCCGAGAAACGAAAGTCTATCACTCACGATCTTAAACTCCAGCTCCTGTCTCGTCGACCAGGCTTTTCGGTCAAAGAAAATGAGGGCGTCTGGGATGCTGTACAATTTCAAGTCCGTTTACTTGATGACAATTTGTCCAAAACCTCACTACTCGAGGCTATTGATGATGTGTTTCGTAGCATGCTTTTTGTCATCTGGACCTTCGGGCACCATTTTGGTCTACCCACGGATCAACAACACCAACCCGGATTCTATGCCTAACTACTATTTTTCATAAGGAAACAGGCTAACCTGAAATTTTAAGAGGTTAGACTCTGATGGTAGTGCCAAGGAGGCTTCTCATGAAAGAATGTTCAGCCTGTGGTTATGAAAACGAAAAGGATGCAGAGTTTTGTGCTCGGTGCGGCGCCCATCTTGCTGATAAAACTGTCAAACCAAAAGCTCATGCAGAAGACAAAGACTGCTATGGCTCTGACGAGGAACAATGCTTCGGCCTTCCATATGGTGGAGCAATCTGTGGCCTACTCATTGGGATTATCATTATCCTCTGGGCAGTTGGAGCGCTTCTCGGATGGAATATCTTCGACTACTTCTGGCCCCTTATTCTGGTCACTATTGGAGTATTGATTGTTGCTGGTGCGGTTTATTCAATCCGCCGAAGGCAGACTTCATGATCAACAAGCATCTGACAAAGGGCAATCTGCAACCTGGCATCGTACACATATGCGTTGATGCGACCAACGAGACATGGCTATCCGTGTGAATACCCAATAGAGAGTAAGGATTAGCAGATACCCACTAACAACGAGGTTGTTGGTTAGTTGTACGACACTAGCGAGTAGTAGGAATGCCCCTATGACGAATAACCCATTCACTATAATCCGAACCTCTCCACGCTGAACCCGAACTAAACGATACACAAAGTGTTGAATCAGCCCTAATGCCACCAGAATAAACCCAATCCAGAATATAACATTCGGTAATATGATAGGAAAGTTTGCGAAGAAAAACAAAATAGTACCAATTAATGCAAAAGCTGCTCCTGTAACCAATCCTGTACATCCCGCACATAAAACACGATTATAGATTCGTAGGATGTGACCGTGATACTGGTCGCATGTGGGATGATGTCCTTCTTTGTGTATTAATGTAGTAGAACTTTCGGTTGCTTCTAACCTCATTGTTTCTGCTACGCGAAGTTCACTTGTCTTGGAACGACGAGAGCAATGTGATGGAGAAACCCCTGCAATGATACCCAAGATGCAAATTAATGCGAAGCTGATACCCATTAGCTGATTCTGCCAAGGAACGATGATGGAAGGAGGTGCCGTCAACACTAACAATGGCAACAAACCAAGCCCAACCAATGATAAGGCCAGAGTAATTAGTGGGAAACTTACCCCTCGTCTTCTTGTCGTCATAATCGTATGAGTCCCTTCAGCGAACCTAGAAACCCTTTCCACATCATATGTCGGTAATAGGTCCGCTTTACTTCGTTAATCGATAATGTACCACCAATTCGCCGACGCCACCCATAGAACTTGCGATACGTGGCATAAAGCTCCTTTTGCACTTGTTCCCGAGTCAAATGCTCTGTAGGCATAATGGCATGAACCATATCAAATTGGCTCCAACGCGGATCCGCCATCCACCCATTCTTCAGCGCCTCCTCATACAACTGCGTACCTGGAAACGGCGTCATTGTCATGAACACCGCGATATCTGGATCCACCGCATCAATCCACTCACGAAATGCCTTAATCGATTCATAAGATTCCTGACGATGTCCAATAATTGCCGTTGTCTGGGACAGGATGTCGTTTTCCCGTAACAGATTGATAGCCTCTTTTCCCATGGCGACTTCAATGCCTTTATGATACTCCGCAAGCACCGCCTCATCGTGGCTCTCTAATCCTGTCATAACCCACTTGACCCCCGTCTTGTGAAGCTTTGGCAACAACTCCTTCCCTGAAATGATTTCATCCGCACGGATCTGAAAGAACCACATCAACTCTTCAGTAATTCCACGCTCGATCAGCTCATTACACAGCTTAAGCATCCACTCATCCAATTGAATGAAATCATCGACCAGCCAAAGAAACCGGCTCCCAAACTCCCGATACAAATACTCGAACTCATCTGCCACACGTTCAGGGGACTTACGCCGACACGCTCCCCAATACCGCCACTGCCCACAAAACGAACAGGCATGTGCACACCCCCGACTCCCTTCCACTAACGCATAAGGCAAATCCTTACCCGCTGGAAACCGATACTTCCCCATATGCTCTCGGACAAAATGGTACCCTGGAAACGGGAGACTATCCAAATCTGGAATCATCGACCGATCTGGCGCATGAACCACTTGGTGATCCTTCCGAAAGGAGATTCCATCAATTCCCTGTAAACCTTCACGAGTATCCAAGGCACGTATAAGTTCTAACAAGGTCTGCTCTCCCTCACCCCGAACAATGAAATCCAGCTGAAGATGCGTCTCCAACACTGCCTGTGCCAGCACCGAAAAATGCTGACCCCCTGCCACCGTCACAATCTCCTCATCCACCTCCTTCGCAAGGCTTGCCACACGAAGGACATTATTGGCATTACACGTTGAAACCGTACTGGGAGCCACAACATCCGGACCATACTCTCGAATCCGCTGCTCAACCTCCTTCCACCCTGCTTGTTCCACCTGACAATCCATCACTTGGATTTCAACCCCAGACAGATTCGCCTCCACGTACGCCGCTAAACACAGTAACCCCAACGGCGGTGGCAAATATTCACCCATCACAAACCATGGCTTCTTCGGAGGCTCAACAAACAAGATTCTCAAAACAACACAAACCCAACGAATCGTGCATCCGCTATCCCCTATCAGAAAATAAAACCCTTTGGTCCCACAGCTCAGCTAAGAAAAATGAAGACCGGAGTAATGGCAATCCAGGCCCCACAAAAAGGACACAATTGGAGGGGAGAGGGAATGGTTTCTAGGGGAGTAAGTGGTGCCTGAATATTTACCAATCCGGTCCGAATTTCTTTCTCAGTCCCCAACAAGATTAGTTCCTAGTGGTTAGGTTAATAAAAACTTCTCTTTCACAGGTTTTTCACTTTTAGAGAGATTGCGGGTTCCCCAAAGTCTTAAGAAGCTAAAGGTTGCTACTGCTGGATGAGGTGTTTCTCATGGTGTATTGCCAGAAATGCGGTACCGAAAACGCCGATGAGGCAGACTTCTGCAAAAAGTGCGGTACTCCATTAACTCCTGTCAAGCGTCATTGGCGGGAGCGCGTCGGTACACGAGCTGAAGAAGAATGCTTCGGTGTTACCGGTGGAGGCGCCATCTTTGGAATCCTATTCGGCATCGTTGTTGTCGTCCTGGGATTAGCATTAGTCTACCAAATCCCCATCTGGTTTGTTATCGGCCCAATCGTTGCCATTGCTGTCGGTGTTATTCTCATTCTCTTCGCGTTGAACGCGATACGACGGAAACGTCGTTTAAGTACGGAGGTCGGGTAGTGGGAGGTAATTGTGTTGAATAAAAGAAAGCGTGAAGATCCAGATGTTTTTGGCATAGTTACTTTTGGTTTCATTCTCATACTGCTGGCAGGACTCTTAGTTGCTATTCCGACGCTATTACCCTCAATCATTAACTTCCTCCTCGATATGGTGTTTACCCAGGTCACTCCTGGGATCTGGTGGTGGACACCAACAACACCTGCAGCACACGCCATTGTTTACAATGCGATGTATCTCTTCTTCCTAGGAACCATCATCATTAACATCATTGTACTAGTCCTTCGAGTTGTCTTTCGCGATTCATATCGGCGCCAAATCGAATCAATCGGTGGTATCATTTCGAGTGCTGGTATTACTTGGGCTGCGTACATGTATAGTCTGAATTATCTCCCCGTCACAGCGTTTGTCACATTCTGCGGTTGGCTCATCGTCTTCCTCGGTATCAATATGATCGTCACCAGTATTGGCCATTGGCTGATCAGCACTTATATGTGAAAAGAAGGTTTAACGAAGTATTGCCGACCGTGTTGGTCGGCTTTCACTCTTTTCAAAGCAGTGGGCACACCTATTAAGAAATCCGAAATAGTACTCTGCTATCCGCCGCTCTGATCTCTCTTCATACCTGGTCCTAGCGAGGGGTTTGGTGGTTCTTCTTTTGCTAATTCTTCCTGGGCAATCTTGAGGACTTCTTCGGTGATTTCTTCTGCTGTTTGGTGAGCATAGTAGGTGTCGTAGAGGGCTTTGTAGTGGCCTCCCATCGCAAGGAGCTCTTCATGAGTACCCTGCTCAATGAGTCTACCATTTTCGAAAACAAATAGGCGTGAGGCGTTAGCAATGGTAGTTAGTCGATGGGCAATGACGACTGTGGTTCTTTTCGAAAACAGCTGTTCTTGGGCGGTTTGTACTAAGGATTCCGAGTAGGCATCTAATCGGCTGGTAGCTTCATCTAAAATAAGAATTTTTGGATTTGCTAACATAGTCCGGGCAATGGAAATCATTTGCACTTGCCCAGCGCTTAGGTTCTTTCCTCCTTCGGAGAGCTTAGTCTCATATTCTTGGGGAAGAACTTCAATGAATTCGTGTGCACCAATTAGTTTAGATAGTTCGAGGATCTCTTCGTCGGTGGCCTCTGGCCGTCCATACCGGATGTTTTCCATCACTGTGTCATCAAACAGATAGGGCTCTTGAGCAATCAGAGCCACATTCTCATGAAGCGATTCCAAGGTAATTGAACATAGATCTTGTTCACCAATCCTGATGCTACCTTCTTGGGGATCATAAAACCGGTTAATAAGAGCAGCGATTGTAGTCTTGCCTGCTCCAGTATGACCCACAATCGCAACCATCTCCCCTGGACTAACGGTAAAGTTGACTTCCTCTAATACTTCGGCCCCTTCAACATAACTGAAGCTAACATCATCAAAGGTGATTCCGTCGCTATTCGCCTGAAGTGGAACAGCAGTCTCGCTATTTTGAATTGTTGGCCTAGCTTCGAGGATGTCAAGAAGCCGATCCATAGATGCAAGGGAGGCTTGGAATTGAGTGGCCATCATACTTAGATTAAGAAGAGGCCACAAAAACCGTTGAATAAGAATCACGCCAAGAAATACCTCTCCAATGGTAAGGAGCGGTGTAGTGCCAATCGCAAGGCTTCCCCCAACAAATAGCACAGCTGCCACTGCTGCAATACCAGTAGCTCGGACCATGGGCTGCATGAGTGTCATAAGCATCATGAATCTGAATCCATACCGATATGATTCCTGGTTTAATTTACCTAAAATCGATGCAGTTTCGTCTTCTCGATTAAAGGCTTTGGCAATGTGAATTCCGCTGAGATTCTCTGCAATTTGCCCGGAGACATAACCGATTGCTCGTTGTGAAGCAAGCATAGTGCGCTGTCCAACAGTACCAAAAAGCACAACAATAATGATTACAACCGGAACAACGACAAGTGAAGTGAGTGCGATTAAGGGGTTTACCAACCACATGATCATAAAAGTAGCAACTAACAAGAGCATCTGACTAGCGAAATCAATGATAATCTGAATACCAACAGCTAGATTATCCGTATCTGTTGTCACCCGAGATGTGATATCTCCGCTCTGTTTGGTACGAAAATAAGACAAATCTGTGTGAACCAATTTTTTGTAAATATCTTGTTGCAGTGAACGGATGTATCCTGCCTGTGCACCTGCTAGCAGCCACGTGTATAATGAATTTAGAAGCCAACTAGCCGCCCTTAAAACAACATAGATTATTCCTAAGAACAAAACCGCGCTTAAGGGGGACCCTGGGGTGAGAACGAGATTAATTCCAATCGCTAAGAATATGGGGTCGATTGCAGAAAAGACGGTGGCGATGATGGCAAATATTGCTGCAATTACAATGAGTTTCTTGAACCGTCCAAGATAACCAAATTGTGCAGCTAGGAGACGGCGGAGTGATCGACTGCGTTTATATCTTTCTCCTGCCAATGCAGTGGGTCCCCGACGTATCGCCATTAATTACCTTCCTCCTTTCTTGGCTTCTTTTTAGCAAAAGACAAAGCACCTGGGAGCCTCTCAAAAATACGCTGATAATGTTCGGAGCTCTCTATTAATGAATCATGGCTTCCCGTTGCAACGATAACACCCTTATCAATAATGATAATCAGGTCAGACTCCAGAAGTGTTCGGAGACGCTGTGTGACTGTTATGCTTGTTCGGTTTTTCATCACTTCGTCGAGTGCTTTTCGCAGAGAATATTCGGTTTGGGCATCAATCGCGCTCACCGAATCATCTAAAAGTAGAATTTTCGGATTTTGGATTAAGGTTCGTGCGATAGCTAAACGCTGACGTTGTCCACCACTCAACGTCATCCCACGCTCGCCAATAATTGTGTCATATCCTTGGGGTAATTTCATGATGAATTCGTGTGCTTGCGCTTTTTTCGCTGCATCGATGATTTCCTCTTCACATGCTTCAATACAACCGAATCCGATATTGTCCCGAACGCTCATCCGGAAAAGAAAGATATCCTGCTCAACAAGCCCGACTGCCGCACGTACGTCTCGCGTCAACACGTTATGAAGATCAACACCTCCCACAAGAACACGCCCCTCTGTGGGGTCGTAGAGTCGTAAAAGGAGTTTAAGAATGGTGCTCTTGCCTCCTCCCGGACCTCCAATTAGTGCTACCCGCGAGCCACTCGGAATTGTGAGATTAACGTTTTTCAAAGCATAAGAATTACTGTGACCACCATCAATAGCATATTGAAAACTGACGTTATCAAACACAATATCTCCGGTCCAATTGACATCCGTCACTCCTGGTTCGGGTTCTTGGAGAGGGTCTTGCCAATTGAGCACTTTAATGATTCGTTGAGCGTTAACATGTCCGCCCCGAATAACGAGTAGGAAGCGGGGAAGCATGAAGCTAAACCCTTCAATGGCAGCAAACAGCCCAAGGGCAGTGACAAGCATACCGACAGACCAAGTCCCCGCTAAGACCAGATACGCCCCGTACACGAACGCGATCGTTGTTATGGCAATAAGGATCAAGGTTGGGAGATAAAAGGATCCAAGCTTCCCTTCACGAGCTGTTAGTTCCTCATAGACTCCTGCCGCGTCATTGAACTTTTCTTGTTCTCGCTCTTCGGATCCAAAGGCTCGTACAACTTCGATACCACGAAATACCTCTTGGCTGATTGAAGTGATGCTCTCGTTCTGTTCTGATCGTTTCCGGCGGACGGGTTCAATTTTCACAGCATAGCGGTATGCTAGGTAGAGATACAATGGTGCGCCAATCACCACGATGACTCCCAGCCATAAATCCATCAAGGCAAGGAAGATGGAGGCGATAATCAGCGTGCCAAGCGCTGAAATGATGTTGCGTAGAGCGGGGTTAAGCGAGAATCTTACCCAACGTACATCTTGCATGGCGACCGCAAGTAGCTGGTTGCTATCCACCTGGTCATGGAAGGTCATGCTATTGTCTTGGATAAGTTCGAAGAACTCTTGGCGTGCATCGCGTTCCCAGCGTAAAGTAATGATAGCGAATGCGTAACCCGCAAGCAAGATAATGAGGAAGAGGGTGAAGGCGATTCCCAGAATGGTCCACACCTGTATGATAAAGGCTAAGCCCCATCCTTCAGATTCAAGGATGTTGATGGCATTTCCAATCAGGATGGCAGGAAGGGTTAACAGATAAGAGGCAAAGAGAGCTAGAGTTGTAGCTGCAATGGTGACGCCTGGATATCGCCTTAAGGCAGCCAATTGGTAGCCAGTTGCGCTCCTATATTTGACCTCAGACACTCAGTTCAACACCCCTCGATTGGGATAACGATACTGTCGGATACCCCGGTCAACAGAAAGTACCTCCTTTTAGAGCCATCGCTTTTTCCGGAAATACGCTAATAACCCTACTCCGATACAGAGCATCACAATCAACAAAATGGGATAACTGTATGGAAAGTGATATTCAGGCATGTTAGGGAAGTTCATACCATAAATACCAACAATCAAAGTCAGGGGAATGAAAATAGTGGCGACGATGGTTAAGACTTTCATCACCTCGTTCATACGATTACTCATGCTGGTCAAGTAAATATCCAACATCCCCGAAAGGGTTTCTCGGGACGTTTCTACACTTTCAAGAACCCGAATAACATGGTCGTATATGTCTCCCAGAAAACGTCCTGTACGGTCTCGAAGTACTGGAGCCTCAGTCCGTTCTAGGCGACTTATTACTTCTCGTAAAGGCCAAACAACTTTCCGCATCATCGCCATCGTACGTTTCATGTCGTAGATCGTTTGTAGAGTAATTTGGGTTGGATCTGATACCAGCTCTTCCTCAAGATCTTCAATTTCTTCGCCAAAGGCTTCTAGGAAAACGAAATATTGGTCTACGATTGAATCTATCAGGGAATAGAGGAGGTAGTATGGACCACGAGTTCTGATCTGACCGTGGTTGTGTTGAATCCATTCCCGAATGGATTGGAACAGCAGCGTCTGGCGTTCTTGAATCGAAATTACATAATTTGAACCTAGAATCAAACTGATTTGTTCTTGGTCGGGTGTCTTTTTGGACACTTTCTTGGTTAGGGCTTGTATCACGGTATATTCGTATCCGTCGTAGTTTTCGTGTTTCGGACGCTGATCTGTGGCAAGAACATCTTCCAATACGAGTGAATCTAAATGAAACTTCTCACCCATGTGCTGGATTTGCTCGATGTTCCCTAGTCCGGTAATCTGGATCCACAGTACAGATTCTGCTGAAGGAACCTCAGGTAACTCTTCGATGGAGGAAACAACCTTCCCGCTCACATTTTTCTCATCGTATATAGTATATGAAATAACCGTTGACTCGACGGGTTTATCACCAACATATAAAAGAGTTCCAGGGGGAAGCCCAACTTTGTCGATTCGCCGTTTTCCGGGCTCCTGCATCATTTAAACCATCCTTTACTATGGCGTAGCGTAGCCCTTGCAAATTGAAAAAGCTTGGGGCTAGATAAACTAGTCGACCTGTGGATTGTAGTCTTATAGAAGCATCATGAGCCAAAGGCTGAAATAAACCCGGTTCACAATGGCATATCACCTGCGCTGAAGGAATTGATCATAATCAATCCTCTTTCCTCCCTCTCCGAAGCAGGAGTCCTGAATCTAAAATCCCCCTAATTACCCAACACATTCAATCAAAGCCCGTGAAATCTATGCTGCAAGCTACAGACCCCCTCGGAATAATCATTGAGAATTTTCTACAATGGTTGCAGTTTTGGAGCCCGTTTCTTCCCAATATTATCGTAGTATTTTGCATTTGGATCATTCTCCTGATTATTTCATCCTTCATCGCCCGATTTCTTAGAAGAAGAGCAGTGCACGGAGGCATGTCCGCTGATGCAATAAACGGGCTGATTCTCGCAATACGCCTTATCTTCATTTGGATAGCGATTGTCGTGTTGACCGCTTTCCTTCCTCCCCAGTTTTTAGTTTGGATAAGCTTGATAGTCGGTGATGCTTCGGTAATCATTGGTCTTGCAGTGGGTATAGCAATTAGTGCCGCCATGCGCAACTTCGTCGCTGGCATCTATGTGCTATTTACGGATCCTTTTGATGTAGGTGATTATGTCCGCATTGGAGGAAATGAAGGCATTGTCCTTGAAGTGAGCATGAACTATACTAAACTGCGACAAATCAATGGATCTGTCACACTGATACCCAACAACAATGTTATGAGCTCCTCGGTGACGAACTTCAAATTTGACCGTAAACAGAGAAAGAAGAGAAAAACGGAAAAGGACACCAAAGGAAGCACCTCTATGCCTTCGCGTATCTGGCAAAGCATTAGTAAAGTCATTGATCCTTCTGATCTTATCCAATACACCCTAGAGCTGGAATTTCCCATTGAAGTGAAAGAAGAAGATTATGCAAAGTTCCTTAGTGACATATGTAAACGATGGGAACAGAAATTTGGATTTGAGCCTGTCTTTTCCTTGGTTTCAGTCAGCTCCATGGCGTTGACCTATGCAATCACCATCTTCGTTGAGGATCCACAGCTTCTAATAGAGCATCGGTCAGATTTCATCGAAGACATCGCCCGTACGATTTACTAGACCTCCGCTCATAATCTCTCGACCTGAGTTCGATGAGGATTGAGGAAGAGAAAAATCGTTAAGAAACGAATCCATAATAATTAGTAGGCTGAGCACTCAGGTGGATAACAGACCATGTCCAAAGATGAGAACATCATATCGATAGGAATTCCCACTATTGACACATTTTTAGGCGGAGGATTACGACCTGGAACCACCTGTCTTTTGGAAGAATTACACGGTGAATCCAGTGGGTTAACCGGAATTATTGGAACGGATTTCCTCTCTGCCGGTGTGCAACGTGGAGAAGGTGCAATCTTGTTACTTTCTGAACATACCGTTAAAGAGTTTCAAGACCTTCCTGGCGCTCATAAAATTCTGTCAACGGCAAAATCAGATCAATTCATCTTCATGGATGCCCTCTCCTCGATGACCTACGGAGAACCTGCTCAAATCCCTGGTATTAGTGAAAATGGCATAATTCGCTGTTCCAACGTCCGATATGCAGCCAAATTCTATGAAGAATGGCGAACCACAGTGAACCGGTTTGAGCGTCCACTCATGTTCATTGATTCCTTAAGCGTCCTCTTACATGCCATGGAATCAGACAAAGTTGCGTGGCGCTTTTGGCTCAGTTTACTCCCGCTTATCCGATCCCGCCATCTAACCGTTGCAGCCTCCTTCTATCCTGAAATGCACTCTCCCGCCTTTGTTGAAAGCATTGAACGTATCTGTGACTCTATCATCCAATTCACCAGTGAACCCAAAACGAATGGCCAACCTCTGCGTGTGATACAAGTGATAAAGAACCGAGGATTAACCTTCGATGACCGAAAACACATCTACTCCTTGAAAGACTACGAATTTCAATTCGTGAAATAATAAAGTCCCTCAACAAACCGAATCTTCAGATGTTTCTGTCATAGAAACTGTGCTTATCAAAAACCCTTTAGGTAGATACTAGGCATAGATGGAAAAACTCTAGAACAGCTTCTCATCTCTCCAAAAGGAGGTTTCCCTTTGGAAATAACACCCTTTACACGAACAGAGAAAATCATTGTTTTCTTTGCCTGTGCGCTCGGATGGGCTCATGACGCTATCGGACTAACACTGATCACAGCTCTTGCAGAACCAATTCAACTGTCATTCGGAATACCAATTTCAGCACTGGGCTTTGTGATGTCTGCCCAATTCATCGCAACAGTTCCTGGTGCAATTATCTTCGGCATGTTAGCAGATAAAATGGGGCGAAAGAACATTCTCCTCTTAACCATCGCCTGGGATGCGATCTTAACAGGATTATCTGCGTTTGCCCCCAATTACATAGTCTTTGCCATATTGCGGATTTTATCCGGACTCGGTGTTTCATGGGGGATTGCATTCGCTCTTCTGGGTGAGGTCTATTCGCCAAAACGACGAGCAACCTGGGGTGGTTTTGTCCACGCAATGTTCATCATTGGCTTTGTCGGTGTATTAATCACTAGCCTGCTACTCGAACCAATCCTTCTTCCAATCTTTGGCCTTAATTGGTGGCGACCTGTGTTTCTCATTGCCCTCATTCCTCTACCTTTCATTGCCATTCTCTACTTCGTGCTACCTGAATCTCAACTATGGCTCAAATACCACGAACTCGAATCTTCAGAATCGGTTCCAATGATGGAACAGATCAAGAAACTAGTCAGTTCAGGCTATCTCAAGCTCCTCCTAATCTGCATTGTCCTCTTTTGGGCTGCAGAATTCGCCTATCACGCCTATGTCGACTTGGGCGTGTACTTCATCAATGTTGAACTTGGATTCGGAAACACACTAGCGTTACTAATCTTCCTCCTCATAGCCACAATATTGTTCTTCGTCTTTCCCCTGGTAGGATATATCGGCGATAGGATCGGACGACGAAAAGGCTTCATGGTACCAACATTCTTCGGCCTTATCGGCTCCGCGATTTTCGTAGTAGCGATGTTTGTCCTGTTCAATCCCTTCGTGGCCGTCGGAGGGCTGTTTGTCTTGGCACTCGGATTCAGTTCTCATGGTCTTTTTGGAATCTGGACAAGTGAGATCTTTCCGACAAGCTCTCGAGCAGCGGCTGCCTCGTTCATCTTCAGTACCGCCCGTGCATTCGCGCTTGGAGCCGTTATTGTTGGAATTCTCGTGGACTTCTTCAGTTGGCCAATGGCTCAAGCGATGTTAATTGGAAGCTTCGGGTTCATCCTAATGCTGATTCTGCCATGGCTGCTACCCGAGACCAAGGGCAAAGAATTAGAACCAATATAGTATGCCTATATGGTGCATAGGTGAGGTTATCGATGCCTCAAACAGACAGTGGTAAATTGGTAGCGGCAGTTCTAAAAGTCGAAGGCATTACTCATGTCTTCTCTCTCCCAGGTGGGGAAATCCTGCCCATATATGATGCTCTCATCGCTGAGGGAATTGAAATTATAACAACACGGCATGAACAGGCAGCAGGAAATGCTGCTGATGGGTGGGCCCGAGTTACGCGGACTCCAGGCGTTTGTCTTCTTCCAATGGGACCTGGAATCGTAAATGCTGTCCCCGCGCTTGCACAAGCCTATCAGATGGGTAGCCCGGTCGTCGCCATTACCTCCAGTATTTCTCACAAGTTAGTAGAAATGGATGCCTTTGAAGACTTAGACTTGAAAGCTCTTGTATCATCCGTAACAAAATGGACACGACAATGCGTGTTTCCTCACCGTATAAGTGAGTACCTGCAAAAAGCCTTCAAAGCCGCTCTCACTGGAAGAATGGCCCCAGTGCTCTTAGATATCCCCAAGGATATAATTGCCACTCCTAGTGAAGAAGCTGGACAACGCTTTCTGAAACCTACCCAATACCGCCCGATGGGACGCCTTCTTGGTGACCCTACGTTAGTGAAAAAAGCAGTTATTTTACTTCTCAAAGCCGAACGGCCAGTCATCATTGCGGGAAGTGGTGTATACTGGTCACAAGCATGCAAGGAACTTGTGAGATTCGCTGAATTCTTAGGGATTCCCGTCGCAGCAGAGTATCTAGCAACCGGGTGCTTCCCTCAAAACCATCCTCTCTCAATCCAAAATGCTGTTGCCAATCCTTTCATACGACAAGCAGACACGATTTTGGTTGTAGGTGCTCGACTTGACGAATTCCTTGGATTTGGGCGTGATCCAAGCTTCTTCTCGGAGGATGCACACTTCATTCACGTTGATATCGTACCAGATGCAATCGCAAAGAATCGACCAGTTTCTGTGGGAATTCTTGGTGATGCCAAAGCGGTATTGACGCAAATGCTCCAAACCGCAAAGGAATTGACAAAAAAGCGTTCAGTCAGTAATTTTGCAAAGCAATCACATGCAGCTTGGGAGCAACTTTTCGAAGTGCTCGATAAAGATGCGGATTCCGATGAAGTGCCGATTAAACCACAACGCTTGATGAAGGAAATCCGGGAATTTGCTTCATCGGATAGTCTGTTCGTGTTAGATGGGGGTGATACAACAGCTTGGGCTTATCTCTACCTTCGAGCTAACCATCCGGGACAAATCATCGGCTCACAAGGGCCCCTTGGACATCTAGGTGCCGGATTGCCAATTAGCCTAGCTGCTAAACTTGCACGTCCTGAAATCCCTGTATATCTCATTTCAGGTGATGGTAGTTTCATGTTCAATGTCAGTGAATTAGACACTGCAGTACGACATAATATCCCAGTTGTCGCCATAGTCAACAATGATTGTGCTTGGGGTCTCGTTTACCACACCCGCCTGCTTAAAACTCGATCAGAAGAACAAGCTTCCTGTGGCACTCTACTAAATGAATACGCTCGTTTAGACAGACTTGCTGAAGGATTGGGAGCTCGGGGCGAACTGGTTACAAAACCTGATGAAATCCGACCAGCACTAAAACGGGCCACGGAATCAGGTCAACCCTATGTGCTTGATGTCCGTGTCTCTCGAAAATACATGACACTTCTCTCCCAAATTTTCTCCACTACACGGGACTATTAAACGCTACTTATGCACCGGTGCTAATCCCACCTGTTGGAGTAATGCTAAAAGCTCTTCTGCCCGTTTACGCCGTAGGTCTTCAGGAGTTTGATTAGGATATTCATAAATGCCCTTGCCAGACTTGATTCCTATGTTTCCTTTGAGAACGGTGTCTTCTAGCCATTGAGGCAATTTGTATCCTTCATCATCGAGTGCCCAGGCCAGATATTTGGACGCAAGAACCACAACATCTAGCCCGATATAGTCGAGATTCCCAAAAGGTCCATATTGTAGGAAGACTGGTCCAAGATGCTCTTTCCAGGCTCTATCAATTTCAACATGAGTAGCAACGCCCTCCTCTATGAGATTAGCTGCCTCCTTTAGAACAGCCCCTGCTAATCGGTTGACCAAAAACCCCGGTGTATCCTTGCAGATAATCGTGCGTTTGCCACATTCTTTTTCTAAAAACAGTTTGACCTGATTTACTACTGCGTTAGAAGTTTTCGGGGCACGAATGATTTCAACCAGAGGAAGGATAAAGGGGGGATTCATCCAATGTGTACCCACCAGGCGTTGAGGTGTTTTCAGCCCCTTTCCAATATCTCCGACCCGAATCACGGATGTAGTAGAAGTCAGAATCGCTTTCCTCGGGCATGCTTTTTCTGCCTTCATGAAGACTTCCTGTTTGAGATCCAACCGTTCAGGCACTGCTTCAACAATCAAGTCCGCTTTCAAAACCGCCTTATCAAAATCTGGTTCTATATGGATACGCGAAAGAGTGAAGGGAATAGTTTCCCTGGCAATGGCACGGTGTGACATCAGCTGAAGAAGGTTGGTGTTAATGTGCTCTTTTGCCTGGTTGAGCGCATCGACATCTATGTCGTATAGTTCAACATCGCATCCAGCTTGGGCAAATACCTGGGCGATTCCGTGACCCATCGCTCCTGCACCAAGAATTGTAGCCCGTGATATCTTACTCATTTGTTCCAACTCCAC
Organism: Promethearchaeota archaeon; assembly: GCA_048938295.1. Lineage (GTDB taxonomy): Archaea > Asgardarchaeota > Hermodarchaeia > Hermodarchaeales > Hermodarchaeaceae > Hermodarchaeum. The sequence goes on along the minus strand of JBHLMI010000009.1, from coordinate 63,643 downwards.
TAAAATCTCGAATAAATCTCCTTTCTAGCTTGAACATATTCAATGAAATGTTTTACAATCTCTGGCATCGAGTCAAATTGCAGCTTCCATCCGAAATCTTCAATGTCACGATACAGGGTCTCTTTACCTTGCTGCACCAAAAGGGTGGTAAGAAATGACCAGGTTTGAGCTACCCTTTCGGCATCGGGGTCCAACTGAAATGCGAATTGCGCCTCTGGAATAATTGCCTTCACCTCAGCGATTAGATCCCTAATCGGAATCGGCACTCCCCCTGCGATGTAAACGCAGCGTGAGAGCTTAGGTGCTTTCCATAAGGCTATTAGAAAATCAGCTGCATCTTCAACGTAAATGATCGGCAGAATGGTTGTATCAGGAATATCAATAATACCAGGCTTTCCTAGAGCGATGCTTTCGATGAAGTTGGAGTATGTCACTGTGGCTCCTGCGCCACGGCGTCCAGGACCGATGACCACTGCAAATCGCACTCCCCTGAAATCGAATCCATACCGCATATGATAGTAGCTACCTAACATTTCTCCAAAGGCTTTGCTTACCCCGTAAAAGCTCCCCGGATCGCGATAACTCATCTCGTGAAATGGAAACGGGGTGTTCGCTCCGAACACCGCTAGGCTACTAACAAATATGAAACGCTGCACACCAAGAGCCCGTGCTGCCTCCAACACGTTATAGATTCCAGATACATTGCAGGAAAAAGCAGTGTCACGATCCCGTTCGGCTTCAACGGAAAGGGTAGCTGCAGTGTGGAAGATGTGTTGAATGTCATGCTCCTTGAGCGTAGTGAGGATGCTATCTAAATCTGCCACATCCCCTTTAACAACCGTCACTCGGTCTGCAACACCCTCAATTCGGGCTAGATTTGGTCTAGCCTCGTATAATATTACCTTATAGCCGTCTGCCACTAGGCGTTTAGCAAGGTGGGATCCTATGAACCCAGTTCCACCGGTCACTAACACAGCTTGATCAGGAGTTGGTTGGGTCGTCAAACGAGAACACCTTTTCTCACCTCAACTTCCCACCTATATAAGTTATCAAAGGAACTCATCGTGTGAGTTGTCTTTTGAAAACTGCTAAGATTTATTAATAGCCAATCTAAGCCCACAGACCCAGGAGGATACTCCGTTTCATGTCAACTGAAGAAGAATTGATTAAATGTGAATGGGGTGCAATTAATCGTCTTCTCGGAGGTGGTCTAAGACGGGGAAGCACTTGCCTCGTCGAAGAACTGAGAGGTGAATCTAGAGGAGTATCTGGACTCTTAGGCATCTCGTTTCTTCGTGATGGAATACAACATGGAGAAGGCGCCATTATCCTCCTCTCAGAACATACTGTTGGAGAGTATGATCTTCTGCCACCCATTGAAACGCTCTATGAAAAGGCGAAACCTAATCAAATATTATTAATGGACGGTTTATCTTCCCTTGCCTATGGTGTGCCATCGCTTCCACCCAAAGAGGGTGTAATTCGCTGTTCCAACGTCCGGTACACTGCAAAATTCTACGAAGAATTACGAACAACAGTCAAGCGCTTCGAAATTGCTCGAATGTATATTGATTCGTTAAGTGTTCTCCTCCATTCTATGGAGTCGGATCGTGCTGCGTGGCAGTTCTGGTTAGCCCTTTTACCATTAATTCAACATCGAAAACTTACCGTTATTGCGTCGTTCTACCCCGAAATGCATACCACTCAGTTCGCCGAAAGCATTGAAAGATTAAGCGATAGTATTGTCCGTTTCACCGCACTACCTGCTCCACCAGAAGAAATTCCCCTCCGCCAGATTCAAATCGTCAAGAATCGTGGTTTTTCCTTCGATGAACAGGTGCACGCATACGAACGCAAAGGATTCGAATACTATATCAAAGACTAACAATATCCACACCAGCAACCCACTATGTTCGTGTTGCTCCACTAATGTCCAAAAAACCGTCATTCTTTGATTTGCATTTACACACTGAATTCAGCCCCGATTCAACTATTCCCTTAGAAGCCTATGCGCAATTGGCTGAGCAGTTAGAAATCCATGTAGGGTTCTTAGATCATTTCGAGCTAGCTTTCTTCAATCGTCCAAACTATCTCAATTATGAGACTTTACCCCGTCTTCTCGAATCTTTCGACCAAACCAAGGCTAACTATCCGAATGTGTCATTGGGATTAGAGGTAGATTACTATTCAGATGAGGCATCAGGCGTTGCAGAATTTTGTGATGACTTTCGAAATGACTTCAACTATCTTATTGGTACAGTGCATGTTATTGGTGGTTTTGCTATTACAACCCTAGACGAATTGAGAGTTCTCGTATCACGAATCGGATTACCTTCAACTATTGAACGGTATTTCACTGAGGTTGAAGGTGCAATTAGGTCAAAGCTATTCGATGGAATCGCCCACATCGATGGAGTCATGCGGTTTGTACCACTATATCCCAGTGATACATCACTCAATGAAATCTGGCAACGACGCACCCTTGAACTAGGCGGGTTATGTCAACGAACAGGAGTTCTCATTGAAGTAAATCTACGCGGGTTGAATCATCCATGGGGGAAAATGCATCCATCGCAATCACTAATTGAAGAATTAGTTCAGGCTGGTGCTCACTTCTACGTTGGCTCGGATAGTCACTCCCTTAGGGATTTTGAAGAAGCTGCACCCAAACTGAGACAAGTGCATCTTTACCTACGAGAACATGGAGGATTTAGGCTCCCAGCATCATTGGGGGCATTATTAGATGGCTAGGAAGATCTCAAGGAGGATGATTGCTGCTGCGGTTCCAAGACCTGCTGCAAGGGTTTGCAGCCCATAGAGCCACTGGTTCTGTTCGGACACCCGACCCAAGAAAATCCCCAATAGAAATAGAAGGATGAATCCTGTGGCCACTGACACAATCACTCCAATGCCCCAGAAAGTTAAGTTGAAAATCACGAGGATGAAAGGAACAAGTAGAATTAGACCTGTGATAAATGGTGCAAACCCGTCGACAAGTGAAGAGATAAGGATGGCGAATTGCGACGCCTTTTCGTACATGGTTGAATCCAGATTTCGAAGTAAAGCGTTTTCCATTTCCCGTAATTCGCGCTCACGTTCCGCTTTTTCTGCAAGATAGGTTCCAGCAAGTCCTGAAAACATCATAGCTAGACAGGCACCAATACCCGCTGCCACCACTGCTCGGGCATCAAAATGTGCAGCAAAATGGGAAGCGAGGACAATTCCCATGACAGTAAGGGTGCCGTCAAAGGCGTTCATGGCGAAGTAACGTCGAGCAATCGGTCCCACATTCGAAATTCGAGCTAATTGCTCCATTTCATCAATTTTTGACATGGCAATAAACGACTTCCGTCATATCTTGTTAAACATAATTCCCCGAAAAGCCTTACGACTTTTCAGAACCAAACAATCAATCCACTAAAAAAGAGCGAAGGAGCTTCCGTTCGATAGACTTTTGTTGATGGTCTGATGAAGAAGTCATAACGCATGTCAGGAGCAACACGAATGGAAACCGAAACAAGCAAAATCCTCTTCGGGAAAGGAGACTTAGAAGGCCACCGATTTCACCTCCGCAAGGATCCTAAAGGTGGAACCATCGTCATCGATGCGTCTAGACTACTATTTCTGAATGAAAGTGGATACGATTACGCAATTGCAGCAGTTAAAGGGCATTCTGAAGATGAAGTCATCGAATTCATTCGCAAGAAATATCGCGGCGCTAAACCAGACACGATCCGGGTACACTACAGCGAATTGAAAGAAAAAATCCTTTCTTTCATCGCCCAACCTGATGTATCTCCCATTGAAACCTTCGACTTTGGTGAAGTGGAACCCTTTTCACACGAACCATCTGCACCTTATCGCGTCGACTTGGCACTCACCTATCGCTGCAACAATGCCTGCTCTCACTGCTACGTTCCTCCTCAGCGGCGAAGTTGGGATGCAACCCGCGAAATGGAGACAGCAAAATGGAAGAAAGTCCTTGATACCCTTTTGAACCAGGCTATTCCCCATGTGACCTTTACTGGTGGTGAACCCACGCTTCGGGATGATTTAGTCGAACTGGTGCAATATGCAGAAGATATCGGCATCATCGCCGGCTTAGTTACAAATGGGCGTCGATTAACAAAAACTCTCGTTGATGATTTGGTCAATGCGGGATTAGATTATGTTCAGATTACGTTCGAATCGCATCTACCTGAAATCCATGACCAAATGGTTGGAGTAAAAGGCGCTTGGGAAGAAACCCTTGCAGGACTCAAACGCTTCATTGACACCGACATCTATACCTTGACCAACACGACCTTGACCCAGCTAAATCGTCCCACAATTACAGAAACCGTAGCCTACCTTGCGAAATTAGGACAGAAACAATTTGCAATGAACGGGCTCATATATTCGGGAAGCGGAAAAGTAGTAGCAGACGCTCTTGCCATTCCCGAAGAAGACCTCGACGAAATCATCACCGACATCCTAGCCGAAGCCGCTGAACATGACATTCGCCTAATCTGGTATAGCCCAACGATGTACTGCCACTTTGATCCAACTGCATACGGGCTAGGTCCACGGCGATGTAGTGCCGCCTATTCGAGCCTTGCAATCGAACCCAACGGCGCAGTCCTCCCCTGCCAAAGCTACTTTGAACCCTTAGGGAACATCCTAACCGATGCCTGGGACACTATTTGGAATCATCCCACGGCGAAGGCTCTTCGAGGAACCACCAAGCTTGCCGACAAATGCCTGTCGTGCGACCTCCTCAAAGCCTGCGGTGGTGGGTGTCCACTCTTCACCGAATACAAAGAAGTTTGCTGCCACCATAATGTTGGCGGCTGAACCCAAGCGCCATAAATTCACCCCCGACGAACCGCGGGAGGCACAGAATGTGCAACCTTATACCCCACGATACCTTCATGACCAGGCTAAACGCACCGCACCAACTCGCCACTTTTTCTATCAAAAAACAGTCTGGCATGCTGCTCCTATATGTTTGGACATTGGTTGCGGAGCAGGTGCCATTACGCCCGAACTGACGCAAGAGATACCTCAAAGCACAGCTATAGGTTTCGACATCGACCTCCAACTATTGACACAAGGTGTCCATAGCTCTCAAGATAACCAAGCACTGCATTTCCTTCTCGCTGATGCCACATCTCTTCCCCTCCGCACTGGATTAGTGGACTTTGCCTTCGATCACTTCACTTTACTCTGGATCCCTAACAGAATGCAAGCCATTAAAGAAATCACGGAAACCCTTCGCCCTCATGGAATTCTAGCATGCATCGAACCTGATTATGCTGGAAGAATCGAGCTTTTTAATAAAACGGCCGTTTTGTCTCCCAAACCCCCGTTTCCGATTGTCACTGCGCTAATTCGACTTGGAGCTGATCCCTTTACTGGAGGCCATCTCCCAAGAGAGTTGAGACAGCAGCGATTCGATGAAATCCAGTATGGGATTCTTTCTTGGACTTACGACGCCAAAGCCATGAGAACTGAGATTCAATCTGAGGCCCGATTACTTCAAGAAAAAGGTCTAGAATGGGACGTACCTGCAGTCATTTATACTCCGATATTTTGGATATATGCAACGAAATTTGATTAAAAATAAATTCTATCCTGTGCTAAAAAAAGAAAAGGGAGAAGGGAAGCCGGTAGCTTGGGCTCCCTCCTTCATTATTATGGGAATAGAACCAACAACAGCAAGATTAAGACGCCAATGAAAATCCCGAGAATGATTAGAATGATAACCATGAAGATGACGTAGAGTATTCCTACCGCTAAGGCACCGAGAAATCCTGTGTCGAAGAAGTGCATGATTAGCACGATGTACACTATAAGGACAATGATTAGTGGAATAAGAATTACTAGAATGGCCCCTATAAGTCCGAGAGAAAGAAGGTATGAAGATACGAATGTTACCATAACCCAGTTAAAAACTCGAGAGATGATGGTTCCCAGTAGTGAAATTATCAGTGCATCTGTGAATTTAGCATTGTAACCAGACACGACTTTTCCTGCTAGCCAAAGGATTAGTGAACCAAAAAGCCAGAGGATTAGGAAGATAATTCCTTCAACAATCAATTCTACTATTTGCATTAGTTAGAATCACCAATGTTAGTGAGTGTATTCTGATACTTACTTCTACCATTTATAGTTTAGTTGAAATTCATATTGGACGCAGGCTAGCTTGGAAGGGGGAGAAAGAACAGGTAAATAATTGCTGTTCGAAATGCGATAATTGTAAACAATATGCCGATGAAAAGCATAACCAACGCAATGCTACTGAAAAGTCCTAAATCATAGTATCTAAGTAGTAAACCCAAGAGTACCACTGATGAAAAGATTAGGGCGATCCAATCAGAAAAGGCAGGGTTGACAAAGTAGAAAGTAACCCAGCATATTTCATAGACAATTGATATGGTGAGGGCTCCGAGGAAAGCCGCTTTCAGAGTCATTCTCCGATCGGTTACAATCCGGCTCGCAAAGTATAGGGCGACGAATAATGTAATGACTCGTAAAACGAACGCTAGAGCGAGTTCTCCAACGAGTAGAATTAACAGACCAATTTGCAATATGCGGGTCACCGATTTTTGCTGATTATGCCTGCCTTTCGTTGTAGTATCCAATAAAGCTTTACTAGGGAAAATTTGTGTTTCATGTAGAAGAAGTGGTGATTGGTTTAGTTAACTTATCAGAGTGCGGGGGTTATGTTTAAAGGCGTAAATCCAGCTTCTTTGAGGCATACAGCAGGGCGATGGTGCTATGCCACATTTTCTAGATCTATTCCTCCATGAGATACAGGAAAATAGAGATGCGCTTCGTCGTCGACTCACCGGCGAAGAATCCACAAGTCTCGATAGGCTTCTGAAAACCGCCTTTCAGAAAGAATGGCGAAACCTTCCTGATGAAACCAAACCGGATCTCCGCGTCATAGCAGTGGATAGTGGTCGATCAACCCAAGAGTACGCACCCGGTTCCTTCATGTATATTTGCCGAGCATGCGCGATCACTTCATGGGGACCTACACATCGACGGATTTCATCAAACGCGCATATGATCGCTTCTCCCAGAGAACAACTCATCGACCTAGCCAGCATACGATCAGAACATATCGAACATCAGGTGGCTCTTGAAGCCGTAACGGAAGCATCTGATGTAGACGTGCTTTTGATAGACGGTTCGTTATATGGCCGCATCACTCACGTTCCCATCGAATTCAACTACCCAGGCGAACGGGATCTTTACCTGCGTTATCTGGAGACCTTTATGCAGCTCATCGAAATATGTCGTAAACGCAAGATCCTACTCCTAGGCATCAGCAAAGATTCAGTGGCTCGCCACATGACGAGACTCCTTCTTGAATCACTCAAGACTGAAATCCTCACGGATCTCAGCCCAGCACTTTCAAACCACGAATTAGATCAACTAACTCAAGTGCTTGATACCGAGAAGAAACAGTCCGTTTCTGCCCGCAGCATCCTCAAAACCCTACCAATTAGTAGTGACCAATATGATCTGCTCTGGGACCTATTATATGAGCTGCGCCGACCCAGACCCGACTTTTCTCTCATTCATGCCTGGACAGAAACCGCCGGTTATACGACCCCGATTGAACCTTTCCCCGATGTACCCCTCTTCAAATACGAATCCAAGGACCCTGCCGCCTATGTTCAGCGACGCTTTGCTAACGCCTACAACGACTATGAAAAGGAAGAAGATTTCGAAAACTGGGCAATTCCAGTTATGAAAGAGTTCTTCCAGATTCCCACATTCGTGACCTTTTGTGCAAAACTAAGGCACAACGATACTCCAATGCGAATCGACATGCCGGCCTTCAATGTTGGGCTCCCTACGCGGTTATCGCAAATAACCTCCTCACGCCTGCTTGACCCTCCACCAACCCGTGTCACCGACGTTTTAGGTATTTTGTTGGGTCAATATGGTGGATTAGAGCTGTACAATGTCTATTTAGTCAAAGCAGACCAACAGGCTCGTCTTCCCATGCAGGATGTGCGAACATTATATGAACCCTTAATAGAGAAAGAGCTGAAAATTCCATTAATACCAAAACGCCGAGACAGGAGGATTCGCCTTGCCAAAATCTGATGCAGACCCAGTTGGTTATATTGTCGAGGAAGCCAAAGCGACCGAATTCTACTTCGCTAGCGATCGGAAAAGGTATCCACCAAAATTTGAGTACCTTACAGTAGAATCCGAAGAACTTGTAAATGGCGTGCTACAACCGGTTCAAGTGCTGGCACAAGTCGAACGCATTATATCACAGAGCCTCGCCTTACGCCGTGATTTGGATATCGATGCGATTACCCGCATCAAAGAAGCTCACATCGATGATGTAAAGACATGGGGTGTTGCCCGTATTCTTGGATATCTAGTGCCAACACAGAAGGGTCAGCCTCCCCGAATCCTTCTCCCACGAAGGGCAGTCACTCCAGGAAATCCCATCTACATCGCTCCTGATCACCTTTTAGCCCAATTTTACGCCTACCCTCCCGATGCCAGTCTATATATCGGCAACCTCATTTCCCGTCCCCAAATTCCAGTCAATATTCGTATCAACGGCTTCCGGCGACATGTAGCAATCCTAGCCCAGACTGGGGCCGGGAAGAGCTATCTCACCGGAGTTCTCATAGAAGAATTAATGGAACGGGGTGCAACGGTCATCATTATCGACCCCCACGCAGATTATGTCTTCTTAAGTCAAACTGAAAAAGGGGACAAACACAGCTTTTCTGACCATGTTACGGTGTTTCAAAATCCTGAAAGTACTGGTCGATACAGTAAGAAAGACATTGGGCATGTCGAAGAATATACGGTGCGATTAGCTGACTTAGATTTTGAAGAACTCTGCAGCATCTGTGGAATCGGTGAATCCTTCACAGTCATTCGGGCAGGCCTTGAGGTTGCCTTGACTCGTTTGAATGACCGCAATGTTGTCTATCTGATGGATGATATCATAAATGAACTAAACGCTGTAGCTGTTGATGAGGATGAAAGTAAAGAGATCCGTGCTGGTGCGCGAAATGCTATAAAATATATTCACCGGCTCAAACGTTTGCGGGTCTTCTCACGAAGTGGTGTTCCTTTAGGAAAAATCATTAAGCCCTACCATGCGGCGATAATGGACCTTTCTGGGCTGAGTAACCGAAGCACCGATTATATTGTCAGTCGCCTTCTCCGCGATGTCTTCGAAGCAGTCGTCACAGACGAATTCGCTTATCCGGTGTTTCTAGTAGTTGAAGAAGCCCACAATTTCGTTCCTCCTGAGAAAGACACCTACTCGGCTTACATCATCCGACGCATAGCCCAGGAAGGTCGCAAGTTCGGGGTTTTTCTACTTCTTATCAGTCAACGCCCTGGTCGTATTCATCCCGACAGCCTCAGTCAATGCAACAGTCAAATCGTCCTAAAAATCACCAATCCCCGTGATCAAAATGCCATTGCTCAATCCTCTGAGCGATTAAGTGAGGATTTAATCTCTGACCTTCCCGGCCTTAACGTTGGAGAAGCCGTTGTTGTTGGTGACATTACCCGCACACCCGTTATGATAAAAGTGAGACCCCGGATAACAAAGGAAGGGGGGGCAGACATTGATGTGGTTGAACGCCTTAAAAAGGCACGAAAGGATGTCGGCATCGATCAAAAGCTCTTGAAAGAACGAAAAGAAGAGAAGAGGCTCGACGGATCCTTCTCCGAGGTCTGATTACCTGTGTCAATTAGAATCTTGCATACTTCAGATTCTCACTTGGATGTTCCCGCTATTAAATTCCAAGCTAGGCGTTATGAACGTAAGAGAGACTTTCTCAACGCATTCGATACAGTCATGGGATATGCATTAGACAAGAAGCCAGATCTCTTACTCCATTCTGGAGACTTATTTGATGGGTTAAATCCCCGCAATCCGGTCCGAGCCCATGTCATGGAAACCTTCCGAAAACTCTACGATAGCCAGATTCCAATCTATATTATCAGTGGAAATCATGATGTCCCACGTGCGCGTCGACATGGCGTGGCTCCTTTACTGGAATATGCTCGCGCTGGGTTCGTTAAATTCTTTGAAAAATGGGATGTCATCCACACCGATACCATCACGATCAATGGACTTGACGTGGAAATCTCGGGAATCTCTTTTAATCCTATCCTACTTCCCACTGAAGATCCTCTTCAGCAGTTATCTATACCTGGGAAGGGTGATGTGAATATCCTACTGGCGCACTACAACGTGGAAGGCTTACGTGGAACCTTCCCGCATGAACCTGATATCCCCCTCAAATCTGTCCCCAGAAACCTCACATATCTTGCCGCGGGCCATAATCACGAATTCCAAAAACAACAGGTTGAAGCTACCACTATTTGCACTCCAGGAAGCACGGAGCACGTTACCTTTGCCGAAGAAGCACACCAGAAGGGCTTTGTGTGGTTGGAAATTAACACCGATGGAGTTCAACAACTCAAGCAGATTCCTATCGACACTCGTCCCATGAAAACCATCAACGTTACTATTCCAAAGGATGCAAACATCAACCAAATACTCACCAAAGAGATAACTCGTCTCCGTAATCCCCAGCTTATTCTCCGCTTCCGCCTAAAGGGGGTTATGACAATCAAGTCGGCAGAACAATATCGAAGGGCTGAAGTTGTTCGACATGGCTTCGCAAAGTGCTTTTCAACAGAAATTATCGACGATCTGGAGTATATCAGTCCGGATCCCGATTATCAAGTCCCTGAAGCGGACTTGAAACCACCCAACACAGAATACCGTGAGTATGTCCTCGAACGTATCAAGCAAGAAACTGATCCTGAGAGAAAGAAGCTCTTACAAAACGCCCTTGAACGCGGACTTGCGCTGCTTGAAGAGTCGGGAGGCTGGTAATGATGGTTATTCTTCGTCAGCTTATCACCCAAGATTTCAAGCATTTGGATGTAGACATTACCTTTCCCCAAGGGATTCTAGCAATCAGCGGGCCCAACGAATCCGGAAAATCAAGTATCTTTGAAGCCATTTTGTTCGCCTTTTTTGGGCGCACACATAAAGCACCTATGGGTCAAAAAGATCGGCTCATTAATTACGATGCCGAAAAAACCTTTGTTCGGCTTATCTTCGAACTGGATGGAACAAAATACCGAATCACGCGACAAATTCACAGCGGAAAACGTCCCTCGCAGGCTCAGCTACATAAAATCGACTCTTCAGGTCAAGCCTCCTTGCTCGCCACCGGAGTCACGAACGTCGACAAAGAGATTAACACTCTCCTCAATGGAATTTCTCTTGCTGACTTGCTAGCAAGCAATATCGTTCTTCAAAAAGACCTAGACCGCTTAGCACAAATGCCAAAGATGGAACGCCGTCATGTCATTAATGCCATGATGGGTCGGGAATGCTTCTCTCGGGCAGATGACAAACTCGCCTTGGAACTCCGACCAATTCGGAAAACACTTGAACCCGAGCAAAAAGCCCTCGAACAGCTTCGACACCGCAAAGAGGATTTTGAAAAGCAAACCGAAGAGCAAGAAGCCAAACAGCAAGCGCTAACCAGACTCGAACAACAACTAAAACTGATTAGCCAGACACTAGCACAAACCGAGAAGAACTATGCTGCAGTTAGGGCTTACAAAGACGTACACGACAAACAAAACGAGTTACAACGGGAGCTTACCTTTCGAAAACAGACTGAGACACGATTAACCAAACAACTTGCCAGCGCATCAAAACTCCAATCCCAGCAAAAACGTCTCAAAAAACAACAGCAGCAGCTTGACTATTTAAAAGACGATATGGCAAAATTCCAAAAAATCGAAGAGACTTCGGATCAACTCGGAATCAAAATTGATGAACAGCAAATGGTGACCGAACTCATCAGTCGGTTAGAAGGGCAAATCGATGGATTCGAACCCCTGGAGCAAGTACTTGTCGAATACGAGCAAGTGAAGGTGCAACGCCAAAAGGCTGAAGCCAGTCGACGACGGATTTTCTCTCCTCTACTCTATGTTCCATCCATTGGACTGCTAGCCGCTGGTATTGGATCTATCTTCTTCAATCCCCTTATCGGGGGTATTCTCATTGTTGCTGCCCTACCTTTCTTGGGTTACCTTGCATGGACCTTTCTCTCTTACAGTGGAACTGCTCCAGATTTGAATCAACTCCGGCGGCGTGAAGAGTCGCTCAGCGAACAAGTTGTAAAGTACCGGGTCATGGAAGACTATCAAATGCAACTTAAAGATCGCATTCAAAACAGGGAAAAAATATCCAAAGAAATCGATGTCATCGCTAAGCGAATGTTTGCTCAGCTAACGCAATTTTCTCCTTCGGTTCTCGAAGATATCGAAGTACCCAATGAATCTGAAGTGGATGCCTTACAGCAGGTGGTGCGAAGGGTCGAACAGAAGTTATTCGAACTTAAGGCAGGGGTAAATTCGATATCCGAACAGCTGACTTCGATTGAGGGTCAACTGAAGGGAATGGCTGAAGCGGAAGAGGATTTGGAGCAGACCAAAGTTGAAATCGTCACCTTCACCGACGAGTTATCCTCCCTAAGTTTTCCCACATTACCTAAAGAATTGGGTGATTACTCTGACGGGCTCTATGAGGAGTTAGACCACCAAGTCAGGAAAATGGGCGAAGAGAAAGTAAGACTGCAAACTGAACGAAAAAAGACTGTTGAACGCATGGATGAATTGAAATCACTTCTCCAGGAGAACAAAGGTGTCGTTGACGAGTATGTGCTAAAAGAACGCGAAGTTGCCAAACTCGAAGAAGACATCAAAACCGGTGAGTTCATCATCGAATTCCTCCGTGAAGTCGCCGAGCGTGGTCGTGAACAAGTCCGGCCGCGCGTTGTAAACGTTATGGAAAGGCTACTGGCGACGATTACCGACGGGAAATACCGGTTTCCAAAACTGAGTGAGGACTATAGTCTCAAAGTGTATTCATCTGAAGCCGGAGAATATGTAGGGGCTAATCTCTATAGTGGCGGAACCGAGGATCAGTTTCTCCTTGCATTACGTCTCGGGTTTGCCATAGCTCTCCTCCCGCAAGGGCGGGGAACGGCCCCTCAGTTTCTGCTCCTTGATGAGCCCTTTGGCGGGTCGGACATAGAACGACGGGACAACATCATTCGGCTCTTACAGGATGAACTTTCACGAACCTTCCAACAGATTATCGTAGTCAGCCATCAAACGGCCGTGCTCTCGGCATCCGAACATCAATACCGCATGGCAAATGGACGGGTTATCCGTTCCGAATAGGTTTGGAACTCATCCTCAGTTTTCATATTCGTTCAAATATGCTCTTCTCTAGTAAGAGAATCAGAAAACAAAGACCCAAAAGTAGATAATAAGCTGTTTCTATGCTATTGACGGGTGTAGACGCCGGAGATTCGAAATATGACATCAGCAGAACAAATCACCACGCGCTGGAAGAAAGCCTTTCCGTTGGCTGGATTCAAGCCGGCTTTGCGTACACCAACCGATGAGGAACATCGACTCGCCCAGCAATTTTGCCCCACTTTATACGCAGACCCTGCGCTCATTAAAGAAGAGCAGACAGACCTTGCAAAGAATCTCGAATTAATTGAACCAGAAGGACGGCTCGCGGCCCTGAAGAAACGGTTTCGTGGTGATGAGTTTGCAGGAGTTGTCGATTCACTTTTTCTCTTTTGTCTTGGCGAATTTCCCAATAATCTAACTGGCGCAAAACTCGCTGTGTTAGGTGTCGACCTTCCTGAAAGCGACCTTCCCTGGGACAAAGAGATGCATGGGGTGCTCGATAAGATTCGAGACAGACTTCGATCCGACTACTCCACTCAATTCCACAACTACGTTCACAGCTTGTTCGCGAGTATCTTTGCATCAGAAAAAATCCCCACCTGTGTGATGAAGTACCGTGTAAGTCATGACCCAGCGGATAAGGACGTGTATTGCATCCAATATTTTGCCTATTGGCCAATCCAGCTATTCCCCCGGCATTGGTATGACTACGAACCAGTGTATGTCATAGTTAGGAAAGAGGGGAAGACCTTCGTACCCCTCCTTGTTTCTTTCAACGCTGATTATGGGGCTCGAGTACTTTTAAGAGGTAAGCGCCCTGGCCACATTATTCGGACCTTTATCAACTGGGATAGTAAAGATTTACAGATTTCTCCGGATGAGTTCAATCCCATGGCTGACTATATGACGAAAGCCTTTGGTGGCAGTTATTATTACCAAGGGGTGCCACATGACCGTCGTGTAAGCCATGTTGATAATCTTCAAGGTTCTGAGAGTCTCTTTGCTTTGCATGTTCCCAGAAAATGGCATTCATATGATCTCACCACGCCTGAAGTCCGGCGGGATAATCAGGCTCTGCCCTGTCAGTTACACCCGTTAAAAACTCAGGATTTACTCCATATTGAATGGAATGTGTTGAACCCGTTCCAAGCTCCTTTTCTCTATCCGAATGTTGGAAAGAAAAACGCTTTAATGCATTTTCCCCTCCATGCCGCGACGCTTTGGCAGAGTGAGACCTATCGTCGTTGGAGTGACTATGCGTTAGTCGAATTCCATATCAAGCATGGACGCCCCTCACAAACCGTATCCAATATGTATGCCTACCAGGTAGGGCTCTTCATCGATTTATTCGCAGAAATCTCGGGTGAAAGTATGGGACTGAGCATGTGGCCACTGATTGAAGCGCGCGAACGTGAAATTGAAAAAACCCTCTCCTTCATTCAACAAATGCGCAAGCCCAAATAGCACGAACCTCTAACAGCACTGCCCAGAATTTAATAAACCACCACGCTTAAAACCGAATCCAAAGAATCAACTCGGAAGAAATGAAGATGATTGAAACCCAAGCTGCAGGCGAACCCACTCCAGAACTAGCGACTGGTGGTTCAAGCCAGCGTTTTTGGTGGGCACTTCTAATAACCCTCATTTTCGTGTTCTTGGTGTGGGGGATTTTAGTTGGTTTTCCGTTCATTCTCCTTTTTTGGGGTATCGGTCTTTCTTTTCTTATCGTTTTCGTTGTCCTTGTCTACCGTGGAACCCGGTCGCCAGCAAAACTTGAATTCGCTGAAGTCCGACGACTCATCGCCTGTGACCAATGTGGAGTTGAAACTGAAGGACCACTTGAGTCTGGGAATCATATCTTTCAAGAAATTGGTCCCTGCCCCCGTTGTGAAGGAACCCTGTATATTAAAGCGATTTACAGTATTGATAAAAAAGAACCACTGAAACGCCAACAGCCAAGAGAGGAAACTGAGAAACCCAAAACCCAACTCGAGGTCTAATCCTATTTCTCACCCATGATGCAGAGGATGTTTTCTGAGAAGATTTTCTGTAAATCCTCATCAGATACTTTCAATTCTTTAAAGATGCGAAGCTGTTTTTCCAGAATATCATATCGAAATCCTCGAGGGAACATTGAGCTATCGGTCCCAAAGACGATGCGTTCAGGTCCTCCAGCTTCTAGGGCTCTTTCCATGACGCCCTTTAGGGTCGAAGGATAGGGGATATATCGCATCCAAACATTTGAACCTGAAGTGTCAACGTAGATATTATCTTGCTGATAGAAGAGTAATAGGGTCTCGCGAAACATACCCGCTCCAAGATGGGCAATTCCAAACTCTACATTTGGAAAATCTCGAGCAGCAGGTTGTAAATCCAATGGGTTCCCGTAACGTAAATTCACCCCTGCGCCTATTGAGATGCCGAAATGGTGAAGCACAGGCACTTTAAGTTCATCAGCAATCTGGTAAATCTTGTACGCCTCATCGTCATAAGTGTGGAAGTTGTTTAGAACAGGATATAATTTGTAGCCATGGAAACCCAGTTTGTGAATCACGTATCGTGCTTGGTCTTCAGCGTCTGGCAATAGTGGGTTGATATTGGCATAGGCATAAAATCTGTTTGGAAACCGCTTGAGGGCATCAGCAAATTCCTGCCATGTTTCAGGACCTACCATCATACCTATGCGAGTAATACCATATCGATCCATTTCCTTGACCCACCGTTGGGCAAAATCTTCATCTGGATTCGGCACCTCAACTTCTGTCATGTCAGTTCGCGTGCGAATACGGCGCTGAATGGTCTTCGAGCTGACCTGCCATGACTGAAAGGTCGCATAGGATAGATAATGGGAATGGCTATCTATGATCTTCAAGTTCAGCTGTTCGTGTAACCTCTGTGTTGCTTTCGACACCGAAGAACCTCCAGTATGCGTCGTTTCTATCCGCATTTAAGAATGTGATGCAGTTTCGTACCTGTAATCTAACCTTAGACACGAAGAGGAATATCCCACATTTGCACGCATGTTTAAAAGGGTGAGATAACCACGAAACAATAGTAGCCTAGGGTTTTTTGGAGCCGTAGACTAGAATGTCAGCTTCATATGGTACCAAGGACTCCGCCAAATCTCGAGAACAAGCTGTTTCGATTATATCACACCAACTTACCTTAGAAGGAATTCTGATCCTAGCAGAAAAAGTCAACCAGCCTGGATTAGTTCTCTGTCATCCTCATCCGCTCTTTGGTGGCTCCATGGATGACTCTCGTCTTATCGCTATTCAACAAGCTGCGGTTGCCAAAGGCTTCAATACTCTTCGATTTAATTATCGTGGAGTCGGGAAAAGCCAGGGTCAATTTGGGCAAGGAATCGGTGAAATTCAAGACACAATTGCTGCTGTCAAGTTTCTCCGTAATCATCCCCACACCGATAGTACACGGATTAGCCTTCTGGGTTATAGTTTTGGAGGAAGTATGAGCCTAGCCGCCGCGATGGATGCTACACCCGCCGCACTAGTTACAATTAGTGCCCCACTTCGCCTCCCCAATCTAGAGCCGGGATTGGTAAGAGATGCAATCCGCTATGTCCCGTGTCCAACCTATGTGGTGCAGGGGCAAGATGATGAATCTGTCAACTTGGTTGAAGCTGAAACAATCTATGCCTTATTACAAGTGGAGGAGAAGTATCTCCGCGTCATCAAAGGTGCAAATCATTTCTGGACGCGTCGCCTAAACCATATCATTTCCATGATCTTGGCATTTCTCAGTGATAAATTAGCTTTCAAGTAATCAGGAATTCAACGGGTTATAATTTTGGTTTCGTGAGAAAAAACATTGACAATAACCCTTAAGTGCGGGCTTGTGGTGCTTACTTCGCGAGGTTGCTGAGATGGTTAAAGTATATGGGAAATCCGCCACAGAGGTCTCACGCTTACTCCGTAAGGGAGACATTACAATTGACTTAGTCGGTATTGGAAATATGGGTCTTCCTGTAGCCATAGCCTTTGCTAACGAAGGCGCGAAGGTTGTCGGCGTACGAACTGACCAAGAGATTGTGGAGCAAATAAACCGAGGAGAATCACCTCTTATCGGAGAACCCAAAATCCCCGACCTTCTCAAGGATATGGTTTCTGCTGGCCGGTTTCGAGCCACGATTAATGCCCCGGCTGCCGCAAAAGAATCAGATGTCATCATCCTTCTTGTTCCCCTCCTTGTTACGGAAACAGGCGAAGAAGATTATTCGATTATTAAGAACGCCGCTGGCGCTGCCGGAAAGGGCTTGGAAAAAGGGGACCTTGTTATTACATCAACGACTATGCCACCTGGTGCTACTGAAGCTGTTGTCAAACCTGTTCTGGAGGAATTCAGTGGACTAATTGCAGGTAAGGATTTCGGGCTCGCTCATAGCCCTGAAAGACTAATGATAGGCAGGGTTTTGCGAAATCTCTACAAGTTCCCCAAAGTTATTGGCGGGATTGATAAAGCAAGTACAGAAGCAGCTGCTGGTGTCTACGGTGTCTTTGGTGATGTTATCCCGACTTCATCTCTATTAACTGCTGAGTTAGTAAAAGTGGCTGAAGGAACCTATCGTGACATAAACATTGGGTATGCGAACTTCTTGGCCAAACTCTGTGAACCCCTGCGGATTGATGCGTGGGAAGTCATTGCTGCAGCCAACAAGGGCACACATGAGCATTGTATGATCCATCGTCCGAGTGCTGGTGTCGGAGGCCATTGCATTCCTGTCTATCCGTGGTTTCTCATTAACAAAGCCAAACAGCTAGGCGTCGCCCCTCATTTGCTTAGACAAGCCCGTTACATCAACGATAGTATGCCGTATCATACAGTCGAGTTGATTATTCGATGCCTTAATGCCCAAAAGAAATCTGTAAAAGGCTCAACAGTGAGCCTTCTCGGTATTTCTTTCCGAGCAAATGTCAAAGAGACACGGTTTGCCGCAAGCCTTCGAATTCTTGAACTACTCCGAGAATATCATCCGAAAGGGATTCTCGCGTATGATTCTTATTTTTCGAATCAAGAACTGTCCGATTATGGATTCACTCCTTCATCTCTCGAGGAAGCCTTGAAGGCGGACTGTGTCGTTCTTATTGCATCACATACAGAATTTCAAGAGGCTCAGGCTAAAATTACCGCTGTGGGAAATCGATTAATAGACACGACAAATATGCTTCCTCGTACTTCGTGGAAAATCGGACGTATCCCTTGACGAAAGGAGGTTACAAAGTGAAAATCCTGTTCGATGTTCTTACACCTAAACAGGCTAGAATGGCAGCCGCAGTGTGGAAACGCTTTTCTGGTAAGTATGAACTTTTAATCACATCAAGGTATTATGCTGAAACCAATGATATTCTGACGTATTATGGAGCCCCATTTGCCAGCTACGGAAATCTACACGAAGAGACAAAACAAAAACTCTTAGAAAGAACTCGCCGCCAGCAGTTCCTTACTGAAAACTATGATTCAGTTGATGTAGTGGTTACCCAAGCATCAATCGCGGCGGTTTCAATGGGCGTGGGTTTAGGAAAACCAGTCATCGTACTGATAGACATTCCAAAACGCAAGTATCTGAGTCGGCAAATCATCCCAACCGCCACATACCATTTACGGGAAGAATTGACACGCGGTGCTTGGGATTATGAACCCGATGTGGCTATCTACATGGATTCAACACAAGAGCATTTCTACACAAAACCTGTCAAACGGAAAAATCCCGATCTCATTGTTTACAGAAACTTCGAACATCAGGCAGCATATGCCAAAGGTCAGGTGCCTCCTGACATTCAAAAGGAACTTCGAAAAATCTGTTCAGATCATGGTGTTGACCTCTTAGAGTTGGAACGCTACCAAGAGCATGAGTTTGTGCCTCCTGAACAACTTTTTGAAAGAGCTCAACTAGTGATCACCGGTGGCTCTTCAATGGCAGTGGAAGCAGCCATTCAACAAATCCCAGCCATTTCTTTTTATCCCGAGTATTTTCCCAAATTCGAATATCTAATCGATTTGGGCTATCCACTTGCCAGAGTTCATAATATCGAGGGCTTGGAGGCAGTAATCGACCGAATCATGAACCAAGAACCAACCCACCATGAATTCAAAGATAATCCCTTGGATAAATTAGCCGAGATATTCAAGGAGATAGCCGATAGACTATAAGCCGATTGAACACCACTTTTATTTTGATCTCACATAACATATGCTGTTTGCCCCTTTCAACTTCCTTTGCATTGGAAGGTGATGTTTAGTGGATGTGATTGATAAAGGGATTCTCATCGAGCTAGCGAAGAACTGCCGGATTACTTATCGTGAACTAGCCCTGAAATTCAACATATCATCCAGTGCTATTAAGAAGCGAGTCAAAAAACTTGAAGATACCGGGATAATTTCCAGCTATAGGGCTCGCTTGTCCTATGATATGGCAGGAGTCAATCCCCTATTTGGGATGCTGGCTACTGATGGTTCGCAGGATGAAGTTGATTTTGTTAATACATTAGGGAGAAATGATAAGATCATTGCAGCCGCTTCCTATACTGGTGGTCATTATGCCCTTATTGCGGAATTTCGCGATTCCCAAGACCTTTGGGACATTGGTGCTTTTCTTCGCAGTTTTGACTGTGTCCACAGTATTGAAACCCATCAGATACTAAGGCCACCCGATCACATCATGGAGTTCTCAAAACTGCATCTTCGTGTTATAAAGACGCTTACGGAGGATCCTCGCATGTCCATCGTTGATATCGCGGATCGGTCCAGATTAACAGCACGACGGGTCCGAAAACTCCTTAATGAAATCGTCGATGGGAAGGCTGTGAGCTTTGGAGCCTCTGTTGAACTTGGGGCAGCAGGGAGTATTCCTTTTTTAATGCGCATGACTTGGGATGAACGCGCAGTGGATCACCAGGCAATTGTTTCATGGTTGGAAGAAGTCTTTGCGCTTTCTTTGTGGGAATCGTATATATCTGTGGAAGCTCCCATCATCATCAGTCTCCTCACCGCAGAAAACCTCACCGAATTGGATAATATCACCCGAATGACTCGTCATCACAAGCACATACCAACTGTGACTGTACAAATCGCCAAACACCACCAATATTTCCCAGGACTTCGAAGTCAGCTCCTGCAGCAACTCCTTGAAAACCTTGAATAGACTTATCGAATCCAACATGTTACTGCTTATTCACTTGAATAGTCATTCTTTCGGTGAATCCTTTTCTTATACCGATACTCATCGACCTCAAGCAAATCCATGACCTTCAAGGGCTCTCTTTTAACGAGATTGCGGCATGCCCGGTAGGCTATCCAATAGGAATCCTCATTGCCGCTCCTCACTAATTCCTCCACTAAAGTATACACCAAGTCAGGAATCCGACGGGCTAAATCACTAAGATTATTCCCTACCGAAGTTCGAGGATAAGGCTCTGGTTCCGTGAACAGATGCCGAAGAACCGACACCGAATACTCTGGATTCGAGTAAATCCATTGATTTTCTTGAACTGGACGCAGCGTTTCAGCAACAAACCGGCGAATGTTCGCGTCTTCTGATTTAACTGAAGTCAGTAAAAACGTTCTTACTTCAACGGGGTGCTTCTTGATAATTTTCCGAAAGAACATCTGAGCAAATTCCCGAACCTCCCAGTCCTGTGAAGCCGCCGCGTCTGCAAAATAAGGCAAAACAACGTGATATTTCGATAATCCATGATGCGAAAGGATTCCGAGGGCTACACCTTTAATACGGCTCTCTTTGCATTGGTCAAACAATCGACTTGCGATCTCAAATACAGGTGCGTTCAGCTTTTGCAACTCGCTGTACAAGAATTCGCTAAGAACTTTGATGGTGTAAACCCGTCCATACGATATCCTACGATTTTGCGGAATCTGTGCATACAAGTAATCCAAAATCTCAGGTATAAAAACGATAGCTGAGTCGTAATCATCATGGAGTATTGGCTGTATAATCTGTTGAGTCACAAGAGTTTCAATATGTGAATCCATCAGTTTCATCGGTAGCACAAGCCTTCAAAAAATCGTGTATTTATAAGCACAAGTTGATGTTTTTGGTGCTATTATTGCGGAGTTATAAAAAGACGCTTACGCCTCTCGATGTTTGAGGTTAAAGGCTTCTTGACTGTAGAATATACAAACAATGCATTAGCCACTATAAAGCATTCTGATGTAACTCGTTGCCATGATTGTGGATCACAAGATATCGTGCATGATCCCCAACGGGGTGAACTCATCTGCACAAGCTGTGGCATGGTTCTCTCCGAATCCCTGATAGATCCTCGTGCTGGTGTCCGAGCGTTCACACCGGAAGAAAAAGCCGAGCGGAGCACCAATGGTTTACCACTTTCGCAGATGCTCCCTGATTTTGGCTTATCAACAAAAGTGTCCACCCGCCTAAACGGACATGGTGTTTCTGCGGAACGAGCCGGACGACTTGAACGGATCATGCGTTGGAATTCACGTTCGACTTGGCGTCGACGAAACTTTACTATTGCATTTACAGAGATTCGTCGAATGGCTGAGAAGTTGAGTATCCCTGGGCATATTCGGGAAACCGCGGCTATTTATTATCGAAAAGCTTACAAGCAGGACCTTCTTCGCGGGCACAGCATCAAGGCCATGGTTGCGGCCTGTGTGTTTGCATCCGCGAAAACCTGCGGTTTTCCGCTAACCTTAGATAGTATTTTGAAAATGTCAGCAGAAGAGGAACGGGTCATTAAGCGTTGTTATGTACTCTTGGTGAAAACACTGAATCTCAAGCCCAAGAAACAAAATCTTACATCAATTGTGCCACGCTTTGCTAATGCTCTTGGCTTATCTACACCCGTTGAGCAACGCGCGGTGGAAATCTTAGGTGTCACTGCACAAAAACTGCAGTTATCCGGAAAAGATCCAAAAGGCTATGTTGCGGCTGCAATCTATCTGGCAGCCAAGCAACTTGGTGAAACTCGGTCACAACAAGCTGTTGCCACTACGCTAGGGATTACTGAGGTTACCCTACGTTCGCGACAACGAGAAATTGCGAAAATCATTCAGTTTATGTAATACCTGACTAGTCACAGCTCGCTTCCATGAACAGCCAGTAAGTCTTAAAACACCCCAGGTTCTTGCAATCCAACAGCCCTATTTGGGAGACTTTAGCAGTATTTCGACCTGGTGGTGTCTTACGTGTCTCGTCAATCGTTGAACTCACTATTCCAGCCAAAGTCCATCGCCGTTATCGGGGCCACGAATAACCGCTACAGAATTGGGCACCAAGTCGTCCGCAGCTTGCTCTTAGGCGGTTTTAACGGTCCGATTTACCCAATTAATCCCAAACTTAAAACTCTCCTTCAGCTTCCTGCCTTTCCTTCCATTGAGGCTGTAACAGAGGATATTGATCTTGCTATTATCGTCTTAAGAAAGGATCGCGTCTTGGAGGCTGCTGACGCTTGTGGACGAAAAGGTGTCAACGCTATCATTGTGATGAGTTCAGCTTTTAGCGAGTCAGGGGATCAAACCACAGAAGATGAGCTACAAAAATGTGTCCAGAAGTATGGGATGAGACTACTCGGTCCGAACTGTGCAGGATTTGCTGCTACCACTGAACGAATCTATGCCAGCTTTGAAAACCGGCTCCAACCTGGACAACTAGCTTTTATTTCCCAAAGTGGTTCCATGTGTGCGGTCATTTTGGCTTTAGCTCAAGCAGTGGGTCTCGGATTCAGTATGTTTGTCAGCTACGGAAACGCCACCGATATTGGCCCTGACGAAGTGCTTAGCTACCTAGGAGGGCATGCACCCACGAAGTTGATCGGCTGTTACCTTGAGGGCATAAAACACGCCCGAGAGTTCTTATCAGTGGCCCAAACCATTACCCCATCTAAACCTGTGGTCGTTCTCAAACCCGGAGAAACACAAGCCGCAACCCAAGCCATTCAGTCACACACTGGGGCCCTGGGTGGAGTGCAAGCATTATATGCTGGTGCCTTTCGACAGGCTGGAATTCTTCAGGCCTTGACATTAGACGAGTTCATTGATGGCTGTCTGATCTTATCAAATCAGATACCACCTGAGGGTAATCGTGTAGGGATAATAACAAACAGTGGAGGACCAGGGGTCCTTGCTGTCGATGCCTGCTCTCGTTCAAATCTTGCCGTCACACCCTTTCCCCAAACCTTAGTCCAAGAATTCTCCTCCTTCTTGCCACCCTTCTGTCTGATGGTGAATCCTGTGGACTTGGGTCCTGAAGGATCACCTGCCACTTATCAACGAGTTACTGAAATCCTCCTAAAGCATCCAGATATTGATATGGTGCTTGTTTTATGTGTCCCCACTGCTTTTTCTGATATCAAAGCAATATCCGAAGGAATTGCGCAAGCGAAGATGAGTAATCCAAAAAAACCATTGGTAACTTCTTGGCTAACTGAAGATATCGTGAAGGCAGGACTACCTACCCTTACTAAAGCCGGAATCCCTAATTTCGCCACGCCGCAACGAGCTGCCACCGCACTCCGTTTTCTTCACCAACGCGCTGAATGGCTACGCTCTCGATAGTCTATTGCCCACTGATTCGCAATGCCCATAAAACTAAAAACCGAAACGGTAATCGAAGATGACGGAGAATTACTTCAATGCGTGTCGCTGTGTTAGACCATCGAGTCTGTAATCCCGCCAAGTGCACAAGAGAGTGTCAACGCTTCTGTCCACCTCAGCGTATGGGAGATGAAGTCGTTATCTTTGAACAAAAGAAAGATGCCCAACCCCGTATTGTTGAAATCTTATGCAGTGGCTGTGGAATTTGCACACGGAAATGCCCCTTCGGCGCACTGCGCATCATCAACCTCGCTGATGAACTAGAAACTGACACTTCTCACCGTTATGGCCCCAACAGCTTCAAACTCTTCCGCTTACCCATCCCTTCCCCTGGAGCTGTGACAGGTCTTGTTGGAGCCAACGGAACGGGCAAATCTACAGCATTGCAAATCCTTGCATTGCAACTACGGCCCAATCTAGGAAACTTTGATGAACCACCAGAATGGTCCGAAATCATCCGCCATTACCGCGGATCAGGCCTTCAACCCTACTTTGAAAAAGCCTCCCAAGGCGAACTGACCGTCGCTTACAAGCCACAAATTATAACCTTGATCCCTGAGACCTACAAAGGGTCAGTACAATCCCTACTTGAAGCCACCGATGAACGCGGCATTCTCTCAATCCTCACAGACCAATTAGAACTCCAAGGTATTCTGCACCGGGATATTGCGGTGCTCAGTGGCGGTGAGTTACAACGCGTGGCTATCGCTGCAGTCATGGCCCGTGATGCGGATGTTTATCTCATCGATGAGCCTACCTCCTATCTTGATGTGTATCAACGGGTACGTGCCGCCCGGGCTATCCGGTCCCTGGCACTTGAAGGAAAAATGGTAATTAGTGTGGTTCACGATTTAGCCGTTGCCGATTACATCTCTGATTATGTCTGTATCTTTTATGGTGAACCAGGTGTATATGGAATTGTATCACATCCCCATGGTGTTCGAGAAGGTATCAACATCTACCTTAACGGGTTTTTACCAGATAGCAATGTACGGTTTCGAAATGAGGAAATCCGGTTTGACACCAGTCCTCCCTCCGAAGAATATTGGACTTCAGTAGAAGTTCTACTTGAATATAAGGCTATGATGAAAAAGTTCGAAGACTTTACGCTCCAAGTAATGCCTGGTCAAGTCCATCAAGGGGAAGTGATTGGAGTGCTTGGACCAAATGGCATAGGAAAGACGACCTTTGTTCGGCTCCTAGCCCATGATTTAGAACCTGATGAAGGTGCCATCCCAGAAACTGATGTTAAGGTCAGTTACAAACCCCAGTATCTCAAAGCTGAAAGTGATAGCACTGTTATTGAAGCGCTCAAACAGGCTGGTGGTGCTTCGGTGCTAACGAGCATCTTCAGATCTGATGTGATTCGTCCCCTATCACTTGATAAACTCGAAGATCGCGTGGTTAATGAATTAAGTGGAGGAGAACTTCAACGCCTTGCTATCGCTGCATGCTTGGCACGCAGTGCAGACCTCTTTCTCTTCGATGAGCCGTCTGCCTTTTTGGACATTGAACAACGACTTGCTGCAGCCAAGGTGATTCGTTCTGTCGCACACAGTAAAGGAAAGGCTGCCTTTGTTGTCGAACATGATATGGTTACAATCTCGGCTTTTGCGGACACTATTTCAGTGTTCACTGGAATCCCGGGGGTAAATGGACTCTGTCAGGCTCCAGTTGATCTCCGTTTAGGTATGAACGCATTTCTCCAGGGAATGGGAGTTACATTTCGACGCGATCATGCAACAGGGCGACCTCGAGTCAACAAAGAAGGCAGTCGCCTGGATCGTGAACAAAAACAGCGCGGAGAATATTACTACGTTAGTACAGAAGGCGAATAGCCCAGATTAGTTGTCTACTTCTGGAGTGTACCTAAAGGTCCTCGGTGATTAATTAAAACATTAACAACGTTTTGATCCTTAGCAACATTCAGGGACCGGGCGACTGGATGGCATTTTGTTCGAAGTAGGTGTGCACTCGGTGTCGGTAATGTAAACTCTGGAAGAGTCTCATGGTGTCCCATCCCTTTGGCGATCACCAAATCGACCTTATTGAATTGATCGAGAAATGTTGTTGAACACCATTGGGGAAGAACTCCCACAGCACCTCCACCTGTCGTGATAATATCTGCAACTGTGGCTAATCCAGCGGTCTCTGCATCCTCTAACATGGCATCGTTCAAAACTGGTGCCTCTTTAACTGCAACAGTTACCTGCGAGCCCAACTCACTTATCGCTTCAATTAGTATTCGATCAAAAACCACCTCTCCTGCATTATCAGTTAAGTAGAGGATCCTCTGTGCCTTTTTCGCCAATTGGTATAGTTTTGGGATATGGTCGATGGTTAATTCACTCTCAGCTCGGGAGATAAGTAATGGCAGATTGTCCCAGGGAATTACGTGACCAGTAACCCCGTATTCAATGACATTGCCAAGAGAAGCAGCGATGCAAGCCCGTCGAAAACGGTGTCTAGAATCGCTGGGTTTCTTCACATAATCTTCCAATGGCTCAACGAGTTTCAAAGCTGCCGCATTCGATTTCCGTTTCAATTGAGCATAGGGATCTGGACAGCCAGTTATCCGTTGAATTGCATGATCACGATGGGTGCCAACATAAGCAGGAATTTTCTCCAATCTCCCCCCTTGCCTGAGTGAACCATGCAGTATTTCGACGACCTTAGTCATCGCGTTTAACTGGGCATCCAAATCTCCAGTTGCCAGTTGCACTTCCTGAAACGCCCGCGATATTAAGCAGCTGACACACTGAGACTCCATCTGCACTAGTCTATACCTCCAAATATACTGCGTCTTAGCCAGAGAGCCCTTTAAGGATTTTAGATAAGCCAGGACTAACTTGCGAATAAGAGATTTGAAATGGCGGGCCCTCCGCGATTTGAACGCGGGACCTACAGGTCCGGAACCTGTCGCCCTATCCATACTAGGCCAAGGGCCCCCAAATTGGTCTTTCGAAGGGAATCCATGCTCCTATATAAATGACTTGAGGATGCCGGAGACAAAAAAGGGGCAAAGAGATATAGCTTTAACTACACTGGACAGGATGGTACAGTGGTGTTCCCAGAATGCGTTTGGACCGGGCTCAACGAATAATGACCCGTGAAGAAATCAACGGTATTCTCCTTTTCAATCCCTTTAACATTCGATACCTCACTGGTTACAAACCTGCTGGAATATTGGGTCACTCTGCGGCGGTTCTTATTATGGATGCTGAGCCTGTACTAATTGTTCCACAAGGAGAATCCGAGTTTGCTCAAGCGGAATCTTGGTTTCGTCATGTAAACTCCTACAATTCCCAAACAGGTATCAATGGCTCTTCAGCTATCCTGAATTCAATACAAAAAGCGTTTGACCAGCACAACCTGCGCTCAGTCGATGTTGGCGTGGAACTAGACTACGTTTCAGCCCGTCGGTTCGAGGAAATCAAGCGACTTCTCCCTGATGCCGGCTTCAAAAATATCTCATCATCCATTACCGAGTTGCGGATGATTAAAGATGATGTTGAAATTGAAAAACTCAGGACAGCTTTTCAAATCGCGGAAAACGGGTTACGTGCCGCCATTGAGTTTGTTCGTCCTGGGATTTCTGAGATTGAAGTAGCTGCTGAAGTAGAACGCACTCTTCGGAAAGCTGGTGCCACACACACTGGGTATCCAACAGTCATCGCCTCAGGACCCCGTGCGAGGTGTCCGTTCGTCCCTGCTAACCGCCGAGAAATTGGGGCTAACGAATTCGTAGTCATTTCTGTTTCAGCAGTTAACGATGATTACTGCTCCAATTTAACACGTACTGTACTTACAGGAAAACCTGAGACGAAACACAAGACAATCTTCGATTGTGCACGTGATTCGCTAAATACAGCAAAAACTAGCCTTAATCCTGAAACCCTCGTACGTGATATTGCATTAAGCATTCGGCGCATTGCTGATGATCGTGGGTTTCTTCAGGAGTTAGATCCGCAGATGGGAAGCGGGGTTGGTTTGCAACCTATCGAACCACCCAATATTTCTGTAACAGAGGAAATGCCGCTCACGCCTGGGATGGTCTTTACTATCGAGGTAGGAGTTAATTCACCTGAAGTGGGTTGTGTCCGACTCGGTGATACAATCGTTTGCCAAAAAGAGGGTGAATTTACCGTTTTGAATCAAATTCCCCTCGAGACTGTCTAGCTTGGGCCCTAATTTTCACTCAATCTCTTTCTAGATGGTAATTAAACCTAGAAAAACGTTATAACGAGTTTCCTCAATATTTCTCCTAGGCACCGGACCTCACCTATTTCCCTTATATAAAGGTCGAAACTCATGTCCTATGAAAAAGAAGTCCGTGACCACCGGAAGACACTCGAAAAACTTCTTGAGGATACCACAAAAACCTTAGAAAGCCCACCAAATGTTATCGCACAAAACAACATGGTTGTTCTGAGATCAATCCTCGAAAAAGCCCTCATGGTGACAGATGAAGCTCTCCGTGCGGTAAATCTCCAACCCATTGAAGTCGAAGAGATCCTTGATCGCTTTTCTCAAAATTCGGATCAATACGGCACAAACCCAGCGTTAGGTGAGGTAGATGCTATGAAACGTGAAATTGAACGCTTAACTCGGGCAGTAGACATCTTACAAGCCATGCGAAAACGCCGGGAACTATCTCATCGACTCGTTGGGCATGATCCGCGGCTTATGGGTCCATGGGCGCGGTGGATTCGCACCCTGGAAGGATATAAGATTAATCAAGACCTTAGCCCGAAACACCGAGAAAGCCTTTTGGCCGACATCGATGAATGGCGCAACATCTTAGCAGGCAGCTAGTTCGGGGTATTATTACTGCCAATTTATTTTTAGGAGAAGCCTGCGCCATCCTCCTCACCCAGATGGGTAGGGCTTTGGACTTTTCCTTACCGTTACGCTCGTCGCCAAGGCGCGTTTGGCCCAAAACTTGCCAGGTTCTCTCGCTTCTCTGCCCCGCACCTGCCCTTTCTTCAAGGGAATTTCTTGCATATAGCGGAGGGGGCTTCATGCACGGAGATGCAGCCCTGCCGCTTAATGACTGGTACGATATGATTCCAGTCGGGCATATAGTAAAGCCTTTAATAATGTCTATAAACTACAAAAATTTCATCAGGGTGTTGGAGGGTTAATCGCTAGATGGCAAGTGGTTTTTCGAACACCAAGAGGCAAAAAAATCTCAACGACAATATTAAAAGAGACACTTCACCCCTACAAGAGATACCTACATTCTGGGCCCGTGGCCTAGTAGGATATGGCGCCGGATTGCGGATCCGGAGATCCGGGGTTCAAATCCCTGCGGGCCCGCCATGTTTTCATATGTTATTCAATGCAAATAAGCTCAGTTTGTGGAGTTGACAAGAACTTACAACCATTTTTCGTTATCACGATGTTCTCTTCAAGGCTAACCTGTCCATAATCCTTTGTAGTCACATATAATTCCAATGTGAAAACATTGCCTGGTTCGACCAATCCCTTTGGGCTAGAGCCGTACCGATCCCACAACGGTCCCAGGAGAGTCCCTCCATCATGAGCCTCTTGTCCAACCTGATGACCTAAAGCATGTTGATATTCCTCATATCCTTGATCTTGAACGAAGTCTCGGGAAACGGTATCAACTTCAAATCCTCGAACACCAGGTCTAATGAATTCAGAGGCCCGTTTAATTGCATCACGAACCGTGTTAAAGGCTACTTGTACTTCTTCAGGAATGTCACGAGGTGTACCGAAGAAGAACATGCGCTGCAAATCTGAGCAATACCCTTGATAGCGGACACCAAAATCGAAATGCAGTAGATGCCCCAACTTGGTTTTATTATCAGTTGGTCCCGCATGACCAAACTGCTTGTTCGGACCTGCGTCGACGGCAGGGTTGTGGGCAGTTCCCCAAGCAAGGGTGACATCATGTTTTTTCATGCATTCATGAAAGAAATGGTAGATTTCTAATTCAGTTTGTCCTACGCGGACAAACTTCTGTGCTTCCTGATAGATTTTTTCTGTAATCGTTACTGCTTTTTGAATACGTCGAAGTTCTTCAGCAGTTTTTATCCCTCGCAACTCAATGAGTAGTGGCTCTGCACTCGTAATGCGTTTTGTATAGGGGGTTCCTCGGAGGTATTCGATCAGCAAGTTATACATCCCATAAGTCAATCCATCTGCGGCCACATCATTACGACTAAAATTCATTCCAAGCGTCTTCGGGTTCAATTTGTCAAGAGTTAGTCGAAGGGGTTCTCGAATACTTTTGGTATAGGGGATAATCTCATGGAAAACCTCCAAAGGTTCAATCCCCGCGGCATCAAAATTCCCAACAATAGCAATTCGCTCCCCAGTCTTCGAGAAAATCAGCGCCGATTCCCAAACCAAGTCAACACCTAATATTAAGGCCAAGACTGGATCTGCCATCAGTTTTGTTTCTCGAACCCAAATCATCCAGACATCCAAGTTCAATTCCTTCATGAGGTCGCAGGCTTGCTGACTTTTCTCTTGGATAAGGGTAGCCTTCATAGTATCTATCACTCTCACATACATGGTTGGCTAGGGAAACTTTTATCCCTACTGACACGAGATTTGCCGAGTACAACTGAAATTGTATAGGATGGCGAAAGCCTTGGCTAAGTACTTACTCATTGACTCAAAAGGTGTTGAAAAGTCACTTGACTTAGACGATTTGGATAGCCATGAAGCTATTCAAGGTGAACTTCGCACTTTCATTGAGACAGAAGAACTTGGTCGACCAGCAAAAGGGGAACCTCCCCATATTCGAATCATGCGTCAACTGGAACTCATTGATTACGAACCTGCTTCCGATGTGGGTCATTTCAAATTCTTTCCCAAGGGTTCTTTGTTGAAAGAGTTGATGGAAGATTATGTGACTGAAATCGCCATTGAATTGATTGGTGCAATGCGCATTGAAACCCCTCTGATGTACCGGCTCAGCCAAAAAGATATTGCGGAACAAGCTGACAAGTTCCTTGAGAAAGATTACCGTATTAAAATCAGCAAAGACAAAGAACTACTCCTTCGTTTCGCCGGAGACTTCGGCCTGTTTTCCACGATGAAAAATGTGCAGATGTCCCAGCGCCAGCTTCCCATTCGGGTCTTCGAATTATCACCTTCGTTTCGGCTAGAGAAGCGTGGTGAATGCGTCGGGCTCCGACGCCTTCGAGCCTTCACTATGCCTGACATTCATTGCTTCTGCGCCGATTATGAACAGGGCAAAGAGGATTTCGCCATGATCACGAAAAATTATGACATTCTTATTCGTGGTCTTGGAATCGACTACGTGCTCGTCTTCCGTGTCGTTGAAGAATACTATGATCAGACTAAGGATCTTTTAATAAGTCTCGCAAAGGACCTAAAGCGTCCAATCCTAGTCGAACTTCTTCCTGAGATGAGCCACTACTGGAACGTGAAAAACGAATTCCAATTTGTTGACGCCGCAGAAGGATCAGGTCAGTTAAGCACTGTACAGCTTGACGTTAGTGATGCAGAACGTTATGGCATCACTTACACCAATGAAGTAGGTGAAGAGGTAGGCTGCATCATCGTTCATACCAGCATCGGCAGCTTAGAACGCCTCATTTATGGACTTTTAGAAAGTGCTGCTAAACGCCAACGACAAGGACATCTACCAATGCTTCCTATCTGGCTTTCACCAGTACAAGTACTCGTTATACCCGTTGCGGATCGTCACAAAGAACATGCAGAAAAAATCGTAGACCAATTACGTGCTCACAACGTACGTGCATTAATTGATGACCGAGGAAAAACCGTGGGCTGGAAGGTCCGTAATGCGGGACAACAATGGATACCCTTTGTCGCTGTAATCGGGGATAAAGAAATGAATGCAGCTAAGATACCTGTTACGGTTCGTGAGAAATCAACTGCAAAGAATCCAACGGTCGAATCTATTACTCCTTCAGCCTTAGCTAAAATTGTCAATGACGCAAGTAAAGGTAAACCTTTTCGACAGTTGACTTTACCTAAGTACTTGTCCATGTGGCCTATTTTCATTTAAACGGCTACAGCCGGTCTCCATGAACCGTTTCAGTTCGTTTCATTTTTGCGATGAAGAAACCTTCAGTGTTGTGTTGGTGCGGAAATAGCCTCTGACATGCTGTTAGACCCTCAAATGCATCGGAGCCTAAGTGAGGTTCAGTTGGAACCAATTCAAACCAGGGATGAATGTCAAGGAAATCGCGTATCAAATGCTCGTTTTCATCGAGGGTAATGGAGCAAGTGGAATAAACAACATGTCCGTCTGGTGCAACCAGTCGGCTCCCTTCTTCCAACAGGTTGGATTGGATTCCACTAAGGTGCCGAACCTTGTCGGGGGTCATAATCCATTTTGTTTCAGGGCGGGTTTGAATCACTCCGGTGTTACTACAAGGGGGATCGACCAACACGGCATCCGCTTGGAAGCTCTTTCGAAAAGGCAGGTTGAAACTATTTGCGAAAATCACATGGGTATTTTGAACTCCCAATCGAAGTAAATTACGTTTCAACTTCTGAACGCGGTTAGACATATTATCGATCGCTAATATGTTTCCTGTGTTATTCATAATTTGCGCAAGATGAGAGGTCTTACTTCCAGGGGCGGCACATAAATCGACCACAATTTCACGAGGGTTAGGATTTAGAATCCGAGATACCAGGATACTGGCTAGACTCTGCAGATATATTGCACTCTGTTCATAGACTTCTGTTTGACTAACTGGTTTTTCCCCTCGTTGTATTCTGAAAGCCTCTGAGAGCTTTGGAATGGGGGTACATAGGAATTCAGCCATTTCAAGCCGCTTGATAGTTTCCTCGACCGGCTGTTTCAGCGTATTCACACGAATATTAACTGATGGGTTCTGTAAAATCGCAGACAAAAATGCCTGTGCTTCGTCTGGTTCGAAAAGCTGATTAATATAATCAAATAGCCAACGGGGTACTGAATATTTCAGCTCTGGAAAGCCTTGCTCTTGGAAGCATTTGTTGATGCTTTCGCGATCAATTCGTTGGACCTTGCGTAAAACTGCATTTGCCAGTCCGGCAAGCCGTCTATTCTTTCGTCGCTTGATGATGGTCACAGCCTCGTTCGTTGCTAGAGCGGGTGGAGTCTCAGTAAAATGAATGAGGTACGTGGCAACACGTAATGTATTCCGAATGATGGGATCTAAGTCGATAATTTGGCTCTTTTCAAGTACTTTGTTAAGAAGAAAATCGAGGGTATTGAGTCGTCGAACCGTTTCGAAGACAAGACTGTGAATGGCGGTCCGAATTTTCCAGTCGCTTATTTGCCAGTCTTTGGCTAGCTGGTTCATCGCGGCACGTAACGATTGTGTCTGTTCTTCCCAAATACAAAGAACTTCGGCAGAGGCTTCTTCACGACTGATTTCAGTTTTGGAAGTCTTCGACACGATTCTGCTTCTCCTCGCGTTGCCTGGCAAAGGTGGATTATAAAACCTTTCGAGTTTTAGTTTTGGTTACCCCACAAAAGACTAAAAATATAGATAGCATCTCATGGGTGCAAATACTAAATCGGTTGGGTTATCATGACGACGCTATGGGAGGTTATCTCACACGTGCGTAAATTGGCACCAGCATTGTATGTGCCAGAAAATGATATTGATGGTGTGATTATTGGAGTGAGTGATGAAACAAAGCAGAAACGTGTTCGCGTATCCGCCGTAGACATTTGTGTCGACATCACATTGCCTGTAATCGTTCGGGCTGATGAGCATAAAGCCAGTATCCTAATTGCACATCGATCTCCCTTTATATCTACTACACGTAGTTTCACGGGATTACCTCAACTCCTCCTTGAGCATTTATTGAAACGGAAGATCACTGTCTACATAGCCCATTACAACTGGGCGATGGTAGATGGGGGCATGAATGACGTCTTGGCGTATGCACTCGGTTTCAAAGTCAATGATGTGTTTCGTGTTCCACTTCTCGGTGATACATACCCTCTTGGACGTGCTTGTGGTGTTCCCGAACAAGCAAATCTGAAAACCTTTATCCAATATGTGTCTAAGCGGCTGAAAGCTCCGTCAATAGATTATGTAGGAAATCTGGATGACGAAGTGGAACGGCTCGTAATCGTTAGTGGAAACGGGATAACTCCTGAGTGGCTGCATCTCGCTTGGGAGCAGGGATATGACACATATCTTACGGGACATATCACTCACGAGTTGGCAACACAGGCAAGTCAACTCAAAATCAAACTTGTTGCTCTGCCCCAGCTCACCACCGAAATCCCCGGAATGAGTCGGCTCACCCAGATACTACGGGTCGAATGTCCACAAGTTACATTTAATTTTATTGAACCTACTTTCCCCTACTCTACACTACTCATACAGTCTTAATGCGTTTAACTCGTCGAGGTGTTCTAAATAGCCATGAACAATCCCTTAATTGTCGATTTAGGAACGGGATTTCTCAAGTATGGCTATCCCAATCTGACTACACCCCATATCATGCCCGCATATCTCAAAAGCGAACGGGGTTCCCAAGGCGATTCGTATCTCCTCATGCTTGATCCCACTCGGTTGGGTAAATTCTTTCCCATGGAAAATGGAAACCTTCCCGATAGTGAAGTGCTGAAACCGTTGATGCTTGATGTCTTTGACCGGATGGCAATTGGGGGGTACCAACGGATAGCGACTGAACTTCAACTCCTCGTTTTCTCCACAGTTAGCCAGAACCGCATCTATGATGTGTGTGATGCCCTCAGAGAAGATCTCGGGTGTCGGAAGCTTCTTGCCGCCTATCAACAAGTACTCACCCTCTTGTTCCTTGGAAAGCACACGGGAATGGTTGTTGATATTGGTCATACAATTTCAATGGCTACACCTATATACCGGGGCTTCTTGCTGAGAGAACATGTTGAAGATACAGCGGCGGGAAGCCTTTATGTCACAGCAGCGTTACGCCGATTGTTCGAGGAAAAGGCGAAAGAATCCACGAAATATTCAGACTACGCAAAAATTGCCACCGACGTGAAGGCGATAGAATACATCAAACGGAACTTCTGTCAAGTTCGCGCCAATCCTCGCGACAAGAAATTACCAAGAGAATGGCAATACCGGCGCAAAGATATCAATATCTCTTTGGGAGAAGTCCCATGGAAAGCAACAGAAGTTCTTTTCGATCCATCGCTCATTGGGATTGGTGACAAAGGGCTCATCGATGCAGTAGTTGATTCAATTGAACAAGCAGACGTCACAATTCGCCGGGAATTATCAAATGATATTATTCTTAGTGGGGGCGGATCGCTGTTTCTTGGGCTTCGTGAACGGTTTGAATATGAATTGAAAAAGCGTCTACCCCACCTCCCCGTCAACTGCTATGCATTAGAGGATGCGTTGACAAATGCCTGGACGGGCGCCGCAGCCCTACACAGGCCACCTGAAAAGTCTTAACCGGCGCTAGAATTAGGCTTCTCTTAGTTTAATTTTTCAAATTATTCACACAAAGCCACTATTCAAGCCTTGGGAATAGAAACTGTTTTGAAACATGCCTCCCACACTCACTTGTGAAAGATACCCACGCTAACCTCATCATTGACATGGGTAGTGGCTACATGAAATGTGGGTTCCCAGAACAAACGGAACCTATAGTCATTCCTGCTGCTTTCAAGAATCCCAAGCCAGGCAGTGATAGATCGATATTCAGCGATCTTGATCCAGGGCGAAGCGCTTGGGTGTTTCCTCTCGAAGATGGGCTACTCCCCCAAGATACATCTCAGCTGATTCACCTATGTAATCTCGCAATAGAGCAGTTCCCCACGATGAACAAGCAGCGCAAGAAACTCCAACTAACACTATTGCTGTTTCCTCAAGTTCAGGTCGAACAGGTAACCGCGATGTGTAAGGAATTGCAAGATGCCCTTGGGTGCCTCCATGTTGAGGCCGCGATTCAACAAATCTTGACATGGGGCTACTGGGGACGAAAAACCGGACTAATAGTTGACATCGGGTATACAAGCACATTTGTCACCCCGATATATCGGGGATTTCTATTGGAAGAGGAAATTCTCTCATTGGTTACCGGTAGTTTCTTCATATCCGCAGAAATTCGAAAACTCCTCCTCCACAAAGTCGAGACATCACCAACTGAGCTTGCCTCATATTACAACCGGCTTGCAACAAATGGAAATGCAATACGGTCAATTAAACAATCACATTGCCAAGTATTTCCTATGGCCGTCGACGATGTCTTCGAAGATAACATCGATTTCACCTTTGAAGGAGTTGACCTGCCACTTGGTCCTCTTCCTTGGCAAGCTCCAGAGGTATTGTTTCAACCGACACTTCTGGGAGTAGGAGACAAAGGCTTAACTGAGGCAATTATAAATGTATTACAAGGAGTAGACCCTACGGTGCGCGCTGAACTAGCCTCAAATATCGTTTTTGCTGGCGGAGGGTCAATGATGCCCGGTCTAGCGACGCGCTTAGAAACGGATATTAAATCCCATATTCCTCACCTCACCGTCAAGGTTTATGACCTTGAATATCCACTTTACAGTAGTTGGCTAGGCGCCGCAAAAATGTAAGGAAGGAAAGATTATGACGGACACTTCTACCGTAAAAGACGCCATCGCAAAAGTCGAAAAAGGACTAGATGAACTGGGTGAACAGCTCAAAGCTACCCAATCATCAATTGAGCAGCTTGGACAAAATCTTTCAGCACAGATGGAGCAAACAGCGAAACAAGCCAATATAGCTGCAGAGGAGATTCACCGTGATGTAACTACCTTCCGCGAACAACGCCAACTGGTCGAAACCCAGCTTCTCGCCGAGGTGGAACGGGCGAAAGAACTCAGCAACCTCAAGGATATCGAAGAAGCTATCCGTGTTATTATTGAAATCGTCGATGAATTGACAAATCGAATTAATCTTGATGAAGTCCTTCAATCAGTAAAAGAATTCGAGGCTTCGAGAAAACAAGGCAAATAAAAATGGTGTATGCGTATGACTGAACCACCTCCTCCTCCACCTGCACCTCCTTCAGACCAACCTGCTGCAGGAGATGAATCTCTTATTCCCTTCGTAACCCAAGCATTCAACAATCTTTTCACTAGGTTGGGTACCCTTACTCAAGACGTATCTAATCTTAAGGAAACAATCAACCACATTGATCAACTCGTCAAGGCCCGATTAGAAACAATTGAGCCACAGTTTCAGGAACTCTTGTCAAATCTCCGCGAACAACGACGCAGCAGTGTTACCCACTATTCTCAGCTTGCAGCCACTATCGCACAAGGCTTCGAATCTCTCGGTGATCTTCGAACCTCTTCTGCGGATGCACAAACCTTGGAATTACTCACTGAAACTTTGCAGGCTGCACAAGACGCTTTGTACTGCTTACGCATTGAACGTCTAGTCCGACGCTACCTTGAGCTTCAAAAGAAATAATGTCACTAAACCTGTCCAGGTTTCTTCTTCAGACCATACTTCTCACGCATTTTTTCACGCCAGGGCTGGTCTGTACCGCTAGTTTCTGCATATGCATCCGCAGCTGGTTGGCTGCTAGGCGCTGCTTCTGTGGCTTTAGATGGAGTAGTAGCTGGTGATGGTGCTTTGGTTTCTACTGGCTTTGGTACGGGTGAACGGGTTACATTCCGTGGAGTAAATCCCTGTCCTGTTTCAAGGCGTGAAAGAACCTCAGTAATAGTAAACATCTGCATTCTTTTGTCCAACTCACTGATGGCTCGCATCATCATGCGGTTGAGTTCTTGAGGTTCTGATTTGCTTAGCTCTGTGAGTTTCTTGCTTAGAGAGTCGATGCGATTGTTTAGGTTTGCGATGTTATCTTTTAGTACACCTACAGCATCTAGTTGGCGGCGAATACTTTCCAAATCCTTCGAGATATGCTGCTCAACTTCGCTTATTCGGTTTAATGTCCTTTCGAGGACTTCGGTCATTTGTCGGAAGACATCATCCATTTGGGCTTCTTTGAACTCAGACATCACTCTTCACTGCTGTTTTTTCTGACAAAGACTTTTATTCCTTCCTATTCGCAGAAGAAGGGGTGTGTTATTTTCAGTGAATAATTCAGTGACAGTTACACAAGGTCAAAGCCGGAAGCTTGGTCGCCGATTAGACCAGCTACAACCCCACACCGAAGACTTCTTGGATTCTCAATTTTTTCCATCACAAAACCATAGTTCTGCAGATGTTGCTAATTTCTTCTTCTTCGTAACGGGAATAGATCACCGCACTAGCCCTCCGAACCAAAGCTTTGAAGGAACTGTAGACGGTAAATATTTTCAAGGCGCTGACCTCCTGTGGCATTTGAGCCTACAAAAATTTACAGAAAATCCGCAGTTATTTCACCCTTCTAACATGGCTCAGATTACGACGGCCACGGTAAGAGACTGGTACACTGTCCAATTTCCAACACGTGTTACGATTCGACGTCCCCAAGAGCGGGCAGTATTACTCCGAAACTGCGCAAAACTACTCTTAGAGAATTATTCAGGGTCACCCCTCTCCTTACTAGAACACGCAAATAACCGGGTAACACCTGATCCCGAAACGAATCGGGCTGGACTTTTACAATTACTGTCCCAGTTCAAAGCGTACCAGGATCCCGCTCACAAGAAAAGCTATCTGTTACTAAAATTCCTTCTCCGCCGCAATCTTTGGTCGGTAACTGATTTAGATTCGGTTCGAATTCCGGTGGATAATCATCTGACCCGAATTGCACTCCGGGTAGGCATCGTTTCTGTATCGCCCAAGCTTACTAAACAGCTTCGAATGCACAAACCAGTTACATCGGATATCGACGTATTTCTACGGTCAACAATTGCAGACGCTTATTCGCTAGTCGGGCAATATGCTAGGCGTCCTGTGCTCGAGCTCGATGATTTCTTCTGGCATTTCGGTCGCCGGTGTTGTCTAGCAGTTGATCCAATCTGTGTAACAGGATGCACGATGGACTGTTTTGTGGTCGAGCAATTATTGAATGTCTCTTGTCAAGGAACCTGTCCACTTACATATGTCTGTCTTGCCTCAACTGATGACATGCAACGGGCCTTAATTGAACCAAAACTCAAAACCTGGTATTATTAATCCTGCTAGGCTTTGGGCTTGTACTTGTATTTACCCACGAAGCTTTCTCGACTCATCATGGTCGGCAATGCCCAGGTAACTACTGTACCATTCATCGTGTCACGGATACTTGGTTCAGGGGTTCCCGACGGAACACCCACATACTCGAAGTTTGGTGGTATTAAATCCTGCAGCTCAGGGTCTTGTAAACTTGATTCTCCATCATTAACAAATGTAACCGTAACTAGTAATTCACCTGCTTCATCCGTTGGAGCGACAGTTCTGGTCTTGCGGAGTTTTCGAACCACCGATCGAACCTTGATGAGAGGTGCCATTGATTCGGGCACTTCAGCAATGGCCTTGGGTCCCGGGGGAAAGGTATTGGCTTCGATTGTGACAGGAAGTCGGTGCTCTTGATTTGGCTTGGGTGTCCGTGCAATTGAGATGTAATTGACGGTCACTGTGTCACCAGGTTTAATTGGTGAATGATTCTCGATCAGGTCATGAAGCAGAATCCTGAGAGTATGGGGTAACTTCGGATCACGATCCTTGGGACGAATATCGACCTTGAGAGTTCGAGCCACTGGTTTGTCGGCAATCCGAACCCGAATCTGCGTGTTATCTGGAGGTTCGAAACCTGGCGGAAGAGGTTCGGTGAATGCAATTTCGTCACAGTCTGTGGTTCCTGTGTTCCTTGCTTGCAAAGTAATGGCTACAGGTGCAGGCTCCCATGCTAGTAGCTCTAGGGGTTCAACTCGTTTTTTGCCTTCAATCCGGAGCACCGGAAATACATTCTCGGCTTTTTCAATGGTTCCTACAATTTCTCGGTGTAAGGGGGCCTCGACAGTGGAGAGAGCAATGACATCAAATTCGGGTTGCTCAGCGTGAACTTCAAGTTCATGTCCCCAGACTTCGCCCGGGTCTAGGCGGAGATCAGGGGTTCCTTCATATAATAACTCGTTTTCTGGAGCCGTCAAAACAACTTGAACCCGTTTAAGGCGAAGGGGAAATTCACTGGCGTTGGTCAGCGTAGCCTTACATCGCCAAAATCCCTCCCGCAAAGGATTTTCCTCCTTCTCGACGCTCACTTCAGTTTCTGTTGACCCATGGAGTGTGGGAGTAAGTGTGCTCCGAACGACATCAGATATTCGATAAGTGGCACGTACCTTTCCGCCCGATTTTGGTTCCGTATCTTCAGCAGTTATAGTTGCGCGAATACGTTGAACGGCAACACCTTCGGAAGGTAATTCTTTGATTTGCCACACTATTTGGCCAGCCTTTGAATCGTACTCCACCTTACCTATTTGTGACTGTTGAATCTTAATATCCTGAAAAATCGGGGGAATCTCTTTGGTCACAATAATGTCATGAATAGTTGCCCCTGAATGGTTTCGAAGGTTCAGGCTGATTTCAACAGGCATCTTATACTCATACACTAACGTGTTATTAACGCCCACCCGTTCATAAAAGGTGTCGAGGGCTTCTGAGAGGAGTAGCATGGGCGATTCAATTTCTTTGACAATGAAATCTTTCTCCCATTCGGTCATTGGATTTAGTCGCCCGATATCAAGTGTGTCTGTTCCAAGGGTAGTGCGGTTTTGTCGATTGAGTTCCAGTTCTGCATCCCACACCGAATGTTTCCGAGAACTATTTTTCACAATCACTTGTCCGCGGGGATCGAATCGAGAAATAGTATTATCCGCCGTTAATCGAGTATGTTCATGTTCCTTAATGGAGATAGTTAACCCTGCTGGAGGCTGTTGCGAAGCCAAGGTCCATCACACCTCGCTCAAGTTAGATAGTCTGTTGACGATTTAATGTCTTTCGTGCAGGGTCCTCAGACCACCCTAACCGCTATTAAATCGAAAGTAATGCAAGATTCAACTCGTTATTTCGCTTACGCCTTAATACTCCGTCAGCTTTCAGAAGGGTTAACTCTGCTGTTGGGTTAACACGGCAACCTTCGAGTAAATGTCCACCCATGATTTCGCCACGCTCACCGGTGAAAGTGATGTGCGCATGGATAACTACATCATCATCAAGGAGTGCAACGTTTCCGGTGCAATTCACAATCTCAAGCGCAAGTGATGAATC
>JBHLMI010000009.1:0-22519 GCA_048938295.1 Promethearchaeota archaeon | reverse complement strand
GCATGGATAACTACATCATCATCAAGGAGTGCAACGTTTCCGGTGCAATTCACAATCTCAAGCGCAAGTGATGAATCTGCGGTGGGTTCCCAACTAAGATTGGTATATGCCTTCTTCACGGGATGATAGAAGCCATACCTGGCTCGGTCAACGGCTCCAATGACCGTGAACATCCCCGCTTTAACCGCGTGCTTCTCAATTACTTGCTTGATGTTTTGATAAAGATCTTCACCGGCATCAAATCGGGCAACGATTAGTTCTTTCACAGGGAAGGAACGAGACGGCATCATCAACTCTCCATTGATATACTGATTCTATCAGGGAGCTAAAGGCTAAAAAGTGGGATGGTTCTTAATCGGTGCGGAAGCGATATTGCGTGCCATCTACTCTGTCATCATGGATGGGCCCATCAAAACCTAATCCGCAAACAAAGAACCAATCGAAGCCAAAGAAGAATCGACTCTCATTATTAACCCAGATCGTTACTCAGAGTAAAGATCAGCCCATCCGTCCCTCTGAATACCCCTACACTCCCGAGTCGGGACCTCCAGCTGTTCTAATCAACATTGACTACCAAGGAAACGTAGGGGCTGCCAAACTCAAACTCTATGATACTACTAGCGGCCAAATCTATGAATGGTTGGATAACACCGGACATCTACCATATTGCCTAACAGATTTATCTCGCGAGGATCTCTCCCAACAAAATGATGTCGTTGGCCATTCAGGCTTTCTCAAATTCGAGGAAGGATCCAAATACAATTTGCTGCGTGATTCAGAAGAACAATACACCATCATCGTCGCAAAAGATCCTTTAGCAATTGGTGGACGCCCCGATTCCATCCGCGAGAAAATCGGAAGAGACCATGCCTGGGAGGCAGATATCCGGTACACACAATGTTATACAATGGACAGAGCCCTGACACCAGGTCTTCTGTATCGGGTTCAAAAGGGTCGACTAGTTCCCGTTCCCCAGGAATTTTCAGCTGAAGACGCCACCAAGATTCGTGGATTATTCAAAGACGACAAGGAGCTCTCTAAGCTCATTGAAGAGTATCTTCCCCTTTTTCTGACTCCTGCCTCGTCGTTACCACGACTTGCTATTGATATCGAAGTAGAATCAGAATTCATCGATCGAATACCTGATCCGGAGCAAGCCCCACAACCTATCATTTCAGTGGCAGTCGTCGATGATACAGGTGTTGGTCGAGTACTGCTGCTCGAGCAAGGCTCACAGGGACGGGAAGCACGGAATCTTCCCGACACCGTGACCGTCGAGAAATTTGCTGATGAGAAAGCTCTCATTGAAATGGTCTTTCGAATTCTATGGCGTACTCCGGTTCTGTTGACATTCAACGGGGATAACTTTGACCTTCGATACCTTGTCAATCGAGCAAAGAAACTCGGTATCCCCCCTGCTGACAATCCTGTTCGCTTACGAGGCGGCTTCCGCGGCAATCCCGAAGCAGAACTCGAATATGGCGTCCACATCGACCTCTATCGATTCTTTCATAATCGATCGATTCAAATCTATGCCTTTCGGAATCGGTACAGCGAAGTTCGCCTTGAAACGGTCAGCCAAGCCCTCCTCGGAGAAGGTAAGCTTCCACTCCCAGACGAAATCAACAAAATTCCTGCTCATCTTCTCGCCCAATACAACTGGCAAGATGCAAGCCTAACCATGCGCCTCTCAACCTTTGATGATGACCTCATCATGAGCCTCATCCTCCTGCTCATGCGAATCTCCCATCAAGGTATGCACGACCTCACTCGCGCCGCTGTATCCAACTGGATCCGCAGCCTCCTCTACTACGCCCACCGACAACGCAACTACCTCATCCCACGCCAAGACGAAATCGCCAGCCTAAAAGGCGAAGCTGTCACCGAAGCCATCATCAAAGGCAAAAAATACATGGGCGCCATCGTCGTCGAACCCAAAGAAGGCGTCCACTTCAACGTCACCCTTGTAGACTTTGCGTGTCTATCCGAAGATACTGAAATTCTCACAAACCTCGGATGGCTTTCACTTGATTCTGTTAGGGCTCATTCGAATAATGGGGCTTTTCTAAAAATAGCAACAGTAAATCCACTCTCTAGCGAGGTTGAATTTCAGCCTCTTGGAAAATTACATGAGTATGATTATCAAGGAGAATTGTACAACTTCGCCTGCGGTGGAGTTGATCTATTAGTTACTCCCAATCATAGAATGGTGTTTAATCGAAGAACTAACAAAAGAGATCGTATGGAATGGAGTGATTCTCTTGAATTAGAAGAAGCCCAGAAACTTTGTGAACGGTATTGGTTCAAAATCCCTCAATTTGGTAACTGGGTTGGTAGATCCCATAATGTGAATTTTGGACGGTTTACTTTCACTCCAGACCAATTTCTGCCATTCCTGGGGTGGCTCTTAACTGATGGATCCTTCGACAAATATTCTGTACGAATTCATCAGTCTAAAGAAAAGAACTTTCAACATATACGGAATTCGATTAATCTTCTTGGTTTCAAATTTACAGAAAAAGAGTATACAAGTGGTCAAGGTCGAAAATATCATAGATTTGACATAAACGATTCAGAATTTGCTAATGCTCTAAGAAATTGGTTAGATCATGAGTTGGGAGGGCGACGAAAGGGGATTCCTCGAACAATCTTGAATTTTGAGAAGGAACACCTCCAGCTCCTTTTTGATAGTTTGCTACTAGGAGATGGAAGTTGGTCGCGTGGTAAATGCCACTCATTCAGCTCGATAACAAGGAGATTCGTTGATGAATTTCAGGAATTAGCGTTGCGGTTGGGTTATGGTTGTCAAGTGAAACACGAAATACATGATTGTGAAATCGATGAAAAAGTGTACAGAAACCATGAAAGCTATCGGGCATTTCTAAGTTATTTTCGACAGAACGTATTCTCTGGGCAAAGACAACGGATTTGGAGGCTCCCCTATCAAGGAAAAGTATGGTGCGTTTCTGTACCCAATGGAACAATTATTGCGCGAAGAAATGGTAAACCTGCTGTTACTGGAAATAGCCTCTATCCGAGTATCATGAAGGCCTACAATCTCAGCTATGAAACCGTGCGCTGCGATCATCCTGAATGCAAAGACAACCTCGTTCCCGACACGCCCCACTGGGTGTGCACAAGGCGCGAAGGAATCACCAGCCTCATCATCGGATTAATACGCGACGTCCGGGTCGAACACTTCAAACCGAGAGCCAAAGACAAAACCCTCGAACCCGCCCAACGCAGCTGGTTCAGCGTCGTAGAACAAGCACTCAAAGTGTTTCTCAACGCGTGTTTACCCTCTAATGAGGAAGTCATCATTCGCACTCCCACGGGGCAGGTTCAGAAGCGAGAAATTGCGTCACTGAAAGATTGTTGGGCAGGTCTTGAGGTTTTATCAATTAATGCTAATGCGAATAATGGGCATTTTGGCACACCGATATTTGTTCCGATAAAAGGGTTCGCAGAAACCGGAAAAGCCAAGGTACTGAAGATAACACTCAGTGATGGAAGGCAATTGCGTTGTACGGCTAACCATGTTATTCCGATTTATACTACACAAACTGGAAGACGGTATGGCAAAACATTCCGGATTGATGAAATTCCTGCAGGCGAACTAAAAACTGGGGATGAACTGCTTCTATGCAGTCAAATGCCTTTCACAGAACCAGTTCCAGACCGCATATTCATCCCTGATCTTATCGATTCCACAAATCTATTGATCGGGATGGAAAGAAGTGTATACAAGCAATTCTCCTACAGAAAAGGGCAGCAAACAGATAATGAATTAATTACAATAATCAACAGAAAGTTCGAATATAGCAAAGTCCAGAAGATATACAAAGCGTATTGGGATGATCTTTCTGAAGAAGAAAGAGACGTTATTCGGAACACTTCAC
Source organism: Promethearchaeota archaeon (assembly GCA_048938295.1). Classification (GTDB taxonomy): domain Archaea; phylum Asgardarchaeota; class Hermodarchaeia; order Hermodarchaeales; family Hermodarchaeaceae; genus Hermodarchaeum. The sequence goes on along the minus strand of JBHLMI010000009.1, from coordinate 18,620 downwards.
CTGGTCTTCTTGTTGCAAAGATTGCACGAAGCCATCGTTCTCCTGGTTTTTGGCAGGATCTCTGCATCCCACTTTCAGAAGAATTCTTTCAGTTATTAGGTTGGTATGTCGCTGAGGGCCACGGGCAGCAAAACAGATTTTCATTAACTCAATCTTTCGAAAAGAATCCAGAAAACATTGCTGAAATCCTTTCTCTTCTAAAACAATTAGGCTGGCCTGCGGTCTTTTATAGCGATAAGACAATCACTGTTCATTCCAATGTGATTTCCTCAGTCATATGCACTTTATGTGGAACCCATGCAGTAAACAAGCGTTTGCCCTTATCGCTTCTGAATAAAACACGAGCAGAAGTTTTGTTGAAATCCTACTTCAAGGGCGATGGAAACTTCACCTTAAAGGGAAGTCGCCGATATAGTACGGCTAGCCAACAACTAGTTAGGGATTTGCTTTTCCTCCTAAGTGCACTTGGGAGATTTACTTCGCTCCATAGGGATTCTGATATTACTCGAATTGTGGAAACAAAGGGCAAGAACTATACAAGGAAATATCAGGGGCTAATGGATTTCAACGGGACGAATCTTGTTCGAGTCAAATCGATTGAAATTGAATCTGACACCCAGAAAGTCTTCGACATAGAGACTGGTAATGGCTGGTTTGTCACAACGAATGGGGTTGTGACCCACAACAGCTACGGTGTTCTTGGGGCTTCGCATTTCCCTCTCTACTGCGCTCCTGCAGCGGAGTCAATAACGGCCCTTGGTCGATACGCAATCACTCAGACGATCGAGAAAGCGGAAGAGCTGGGAGTTACGGTGCTTTATGGGGATACTGACAGCCTGTTTTTGGATAATCCCACTAACGATCAGTTGAAACGGCTCATTGATTATAGCGAGAAGGAACTGAGGGTGGAGCTGGATGTTGAAAAGGAGTACCGGTATGTTGCCTTGTCTAGTAGGAAGAAGAATTATCTGGGGGTGTCAAAGGATGGTCAGGTTGATATTAAGGGCTTGACGGGGAAGAAACGGAATACACCCCTATTTTTACAGAAGGCGTTTATGGAGATGATAGATATCCTAAGTCAGGTTCGTGACCCTGATGGTTTTGCCTCTGCGAAAAAACGAATCCTCCAACTTGCCAGGGATAAGTTAACAATGTTGGACCGTCGCGAATTTGATGTGGAAGATCTTGCCATTCGGGTGCAACTCACGAAGAATCTCAGCGCTTACACCAAAACTACTCCGCAACATGTCAAGGCGGCTACGCAGCTCCAAAAAGCCGGAAAAGAAGTGACAGCGGGAGATATCATCGCTTTTGTCAAAACAACTGACGGAGTGAAGCCTGTAGAGCAAGCTACCGCCCAGGATATTGATGTATCAAAATACAAAGACTTGGTGAAAAGTACCTTTGAACAGGTCCTTGATGCCTTAGGTATTGAATGGTTGGATACCATAGGAATGCGTAGACTGGATACCTTTTTCGGCTAATTGACCATAACTTTATTCAGGCTTTTATCCACAGTTGGTATAGTTACTCTTGTAGGTGGAAACTGTGGAGATACGGGACCTCCTAACCCGCGGGGTTTCACTCATCGTGGATCCTCGCGGACTAAAAACTAGCCTTGACGATTTCTTCGCAAGTTATGGTGGATACCTCGAATACGCTGTTGCCGTTGCAAAGGATATGTCGGGGCGCGTATTTTATTCCAGCAAAGTGGCACCAGCGGATGAAGAATATCCCACCTTCTTTGACGAATTCATTGACACGACAGATGCGGTGGGAATCCGTGCAGGTGCATACCTAAACGTCTTTGCTGACGCCTTCTTTGCTGCTGACCAAGAATTCAAAACTTTCACTGCTGATGGTCAACCGTTAAACAACTTTGTCTGCCCCAATAAACCATCTTTCATTCAACACATGACTACGGTAATTAAAGAAGTGACTGAAAACCCAATTGAAACTCTCTTCTTAGGTAACCTTGGGTATTCTCATGCAAGTTACTGTTATTGCAATGATTGTCGAAATGAATTCAGTGAATATGCTGACCTGCGACACACCTTCCAAATCGCCGATCAGACGGCTAATCCTGCACTCTATAATCAATGGATTGAATGGCGGGTAGCCAAAATGTCTGGGATGGTTCAACAACTGGTCACTGCGGCAAAGGAAGTCCAACCAGACCTGAAGGTAATCCCTGCATATCCAATTGACTCTGAGAACGGATATGTTGCTGGGACAAGAACCAATCTGGGGTTGGATCTCGACACCATTGCCAAAATGAGTAAGAATATCGCCATTGAGGTCTTTCCTTGGACTCCGATTCTACCCGATCCGGGTTCCAAAGACTTCAACGACTACATCGAAAACCTATCTTTCATCAGTTCGTTGACGAAGCTCGGGGTCGAATTCTCGATGACCCATTGGGTGTTAGAAGACGAGGCTGAATATGGGCGGGCGAAGGCTCTTGCCGACGCTGTGGATATTGCATCGCTCTATTCAATGCTCGGATACCCGTCAGGTTATCAATCTCTACGGGAAATCCGGTTAGGACTCGGATACTAGCTCATCGCACCTACAATTGGATTCAGATAAAGTTGAGGATTTGAAAACAGCGTGAGTGAAATCGAAACTATTCAGCGGCTCGAAGAACTGTATCGGCAACTCATGGGCTCTGATATCGCCACCGCCCAAGAAGTCAAGGCTAAGGCTGAGATTATCTCCCTTATTCCACAATTGAAAGCCGTTATTCAAGCTGATAATAGTGCTGAGACACAAGAGCTTGGTCAAGAGTTAGAAAAGCTCTATGAACTGGTTTCGAAATGGAATCCTCTCACAGCCTGGTTCCGTGATGAGGAATCTCTGGTCCAACTTTACTTTGATATCCTCTCGAAGGTGCGTCTTTTCCTCATCCGCCGAAAAGGACCCACAGAGGAATCCAGCACACTTGTTAGTGAGAGCCTGTCTTCGATTCGTCAAACAATGACTCAGCTAGCCACGGTTGTCGAAGAAATCCGGGTCACTGTTAAAACCTTACTAGAAATTGTTTCTCCTACCCCTGAAGTGCACGCTCGTATTGCTGGGCTAAGCAGCCGTGCCCTCGAACTTGAGCGTCGCATAGCTGACTTTGAAGCTGTTAAGGGAGCTAAGACTGAAGCCGATATGGAGAAGATTGAACGCTGGAAAAAGGATCTCCAAAAACTCACGAAGCAGATCGATACCCTGCGTAAATTAGCCAAGAAGGGCTAACAAATCTGCTTGGTGACTTGAAATCTTTGTTGAAATCTAGATCTGGTGCTATGTCATCTATCTTTGGCTGCGTCCACAACGGCTACAGAATTCACTATCCTCTCGTAAATCTTGACCACAAAAGATGCAAAATCCAGTCGGAGCTGAGTGGGCTGACGCTGTTGCACTTCCACCTGAAGAATACCATCCACCTGATGAAATGCCGCTGGACTCATGAGTTCCACGAGATGAGGTGGGACCAAAGGGATCTGGATCTGTCAGTGATCTGGAACTATACTCTTCAGGCGCTGCGAACAAACCGCCTAAATCTACTTTTCCAGAACTAGAGGGCGGGGTTGATTCTCGACTCGTGCTATATCGTCCTGAACTGGTCCTTTCTCGCCACGATTCAAAGGATTCGTGCTCAGTATGGTCCTCCGTAGGTGAATAAGAACGGGAATACTCAGAATCTGAAATACCATATTGCTCTTGTGGCCACCGCCGCTCTCCATATCGTAGGAACTGCTGGTGGCAGTCTCTTTGGATTGCTCTGTACTCCTCCTTTGAGATTCCCAACAATTCAATGGCTTGATCTCTTAGATGACATTCGCGATTTAGATCACAACAAAATGCAAGGCTACCATAACAAGTAAGTTTCATAGCTTGTTCAGGGGTTGTTTTCCCAATTGGACGAACCCGCTCTTTGCCAATCCAGAGTTCGTCGCCAACCGCCCGTAAGGACGTCATGGCTTGGCGTTCTAATGCCTGCAGTACCTCTCTGGCTGGATAAGCATGGCCATTGATTAAGACGACTCCTTGGGCGTAATCGGTATTCGATGACATAAACTCATCTCTCCAAAGAACTAACAGGCAGCACGATTTATTAAACGTGGTAAAACCGATTTTATACATGAACTGCAATTTAAGGGGATTCAGTGTAACTATTTTGACCGCATGTATCGCTTCACTTGAATTGCGATGATATAGGAGAGGGCAGCGATAATTCCTGCAATTGCGCTGGGCGAGGCATTGAGATTAAATGAACCCGCTAGCCCAAGAAACATCGCTACGAGTGCCAAGACGAAGGTGCCAATAATGACGTTGTTGACTGTCTTCATCACTTCATTTGAAGCAGCAGCAGGCGCAATGAGAATGGCATAAACGAGAATTGCCCCCACTGCCTTTATGGTTAGGGCAATGGCGATAGCCGCGAATATCAGGAGGAGATAGTTGTAGGCTCGTGCGTTCATACCATGCGCGGTTGATCCTTCCATATCAATACTGATGTATACGAATTCTTTCTTGAAGAGGGTGAAAAGGGTTACAAGGGATAGAGCAACCCCCAGTAAAAGGACGATGTCCAAGTTGTCCAATAGAAGGATATCTCCGATTAAATATCCCCAGATGACGGGAACCAGCGTGGGGGGTAAATAGTACATCAAAAATACAGCGATGCTCATGGAAAGCGCAAAGGAGACCCCCACAGCCACTTCCATTTTTTGGGAAACTCCTCGTTCACCTGCATAAGCAGTTAGCACAGCGACAAAGACTGCAAAAATGACAGCTCCTAAAATCGGATCAAACCATGGTGCAATAGCTGTAGCCTGCAAAAACAACGCTAAAGCTACTCCTCCCAGCGCGGCATGCGCAACGCCTGCAGTGAGAAATGATAATCCACGGAATACCATGAAGGTCCCGGATGTAGCTGCAATAATCGCTACCAGAATGGACGCGATCAATGCACGTTGAATAATAGGTGAGGTCAGAATGAGGTAAAAGGCATCAATGATCATGGCGGTCGAACCCCGAGTCACCTGTTATGCAGTATTTGTGTCCTGCCATTTCGACGATTTTTGCTGTGGGTCCATAGACCTGTTTCAAGAGTTCAAGGTCCATGACTGCGCAGGGGTGTCCAATTCCCATGACCCTACGATTCAGCATAAGAACATCTTTTACCACAGTGTGGATTGGATTCAGATCATGGGTCACCATGATGATGTTAACTTGGTTTTCATCATAGTACTCTTTGAGGGCTTCAACGATTTTCACCTGACTATCATGGTCTGCCCCTGACATCGGTTCATCAAGCATCATTATTTGTCCTTCTGCGGCTAAAGCTCGTGCCACTAGTACTCTCTGGCGTTGTCCTCCAGACAATTCAGGAAACGGATGGTTCCAAAGATCCATTAAATCAACGCGTCGTAATGCGTCTTTAGCAAAATCTACATCCTTCTTAGAAGCCAAACGTAATGGAGGCTTCTTCAAGAGTCGCCCCATCAATACGATGTCTTTGACCTTCATTGGAACTGTTGCTTCAATTTCGTCACGCTGTGGCAGATACCGAACCATGTGCCGAATTTTACGATATGCCTTCCTAGTATCCAGACCCATGACTCGAAGTGACCCTTCGGTAGGCTTAAGCAGGCCGAGCATTGTCTTTAAAAGCGTAGTTTTTCCTGATCCGTTCGGTCCGATAATAGCCATAAATGTTGAAGGATCAATTGAAAAGGTGACATCCTCAAGGGCGAGGTCGCCGTTGGGGTATTTCACTGCTAAATGTTCAGCTTCGATCAAAGGAGTTGTTGCCATCGGTTATCTACACTCCAATAATGGCTACTTTTACCTGGACGATTTTTCGGTTTCCCTTCAGCGTTCTCACCAACTCACGCACTTCGCTAGCTGGGCCGTTCACTACGACAACTTCCACGCACTCGCCGTTTACCGTGTGAGAGTGGAGTAAAGCGTCAATGAGGCTTGCCTGGCGGTGAAGGAGAAAGTTGCTCTCAATGCCCTTTCCTTTCTTTCCATATACGATTGTTATTACGGCGGATACTTTGCCGGTGATGGTCTCAATCTCTTGGAGCTCGCTGGCTAACGTCCGAACAGCTTGGCGAAATAGTTCTGAACGATTGGCAAAGCCTCCTGATGATTGTAAATGGTCGAGCGTTTGCAGATCTTGTTCGTTTACTGAAATACTAATTATGGACATAGAATCACCGTAGGGCGTTACTGTTAATAAAAATACCAATAAGATTATTAATATTCGGGATTAATAAGAAATGGCATAGAAGTTAATAACCTTTCATAATGCCCACAAGGATGTGATTGCTATGCGAGAAAAGCAATTAGTAGTGGTTTTTGGAATCCTATTGGTAACCTTCGGAGTAATTGGTGGTTTCCCTAACACCTCCGCCCAATCACCTCCAGCGCTGCGTATAGCCGTTTCCATACAACCTCTAGCTGGGATTGTTCGAGAAGTTGGTGGTGTGCAGGCTGATGTTGCTGTTCTGCTTCCTGAAGGTATTGAACCACACGCCTTCTCACTTACCCAATCAGTTATTGATGCAGCAAATGCTGCAGATATGCTAGTCTTAACCGGGCATTTTAACTGGGAAGAAGAACTCGCGACACAAGTCGGAAAGCCGTATGTCACCTTGGGGGATTATGAAAATTTTGGTGCCATGCTTCTTCCACTATTTGGGCATGTAAGTGTTCAATCCCCATTATTTCTTAGCAGTCAACAGCATGATCAAAACGAAAACCTGCATGGGTACTGGCTTCTACCTCAAAATGCCATAGCTATTGCCAATGCGACACGTAACCTTTGCGCCTCGCTAAACTCGACGTACACGCAATATTGGGAAAACCGGTTCACAGAGTTTGTCACCAAAGTCTCTGATTTTGAAACCTTTGTTTCGGAACAGAACCTGTTGTATCAGCTGTCCAACAAGAAAGTGATTATTACCTTTCCTGCAGAAGCCTACATAGCCGAAACCCTAGGTCTCCAAGTTAAGGGGTTGCTAATGGAAAGTGAAAACGTCTTCATTTCAGGTCCTGAACTCTTAGCTGTTGAACAGACATTACGAAATGGATCAATCGATCTCATATTAGCTTCTGATGTCGCCCAACTTCAAGCTGCTGGTGAATTTGCTCAGCAACTTTCAGCTGACTCTGGGGTTCCACTAGTATGGATACGTGCCATATTTTCCATACTCGAAGATTATGTGGGAATAATGGCTTATAATATCGGTGTCATCACTACCGGCGTCAGTGTGGGTATTCCCCCCGCCGCAGATTTCCTTTCGATTAGTATGCCAGTCATCATCTTAGCTGCAGTGCTTGCCTTTCTGGTTATTATCGAACTTGTTCTGTTAATTCGTTGTTCTCGCGCACGGGACTAACTGTCCGAAATCCTTTTTACACAGTTTGGGAAGGATGCCTCGAAGTCGATTCAAAGATGACGGTTGTTACATGTCCTCAATGTGGTTTTCAATTCGACACTAGTTATGGTCGCATAATGGCCTGTGGTAGTTGTCCCTCGGCAACTTTGGGGAAATGTGGTTTTGCTAAGTGCCCTCGTTGCCAACATGAGTTTTCCTTGAATGAAGGTGAGGAGCAAGTTCAGCAATTTGGTCGGCGTGTTGCCTAATAAGTTACTCTAAGAAGAGCGCTGGACGGCCTGGTAACGCTTTTGGTGCCCGGTTTTCCGGATCCTTAACGGGTTTGTCGCCATCTTGAATGTTCACTTTAAATCCAGTTTCTGACTCAATTAGGTCACGGTTTTCAGAAAGTGCCGTGGTTTCCGTTGTTTTATCAACGAATGTCCAAAACCCTCCTGCCTTGGCAATGGCTTGAACTAGCTCATTGACCTCCTTTCCACGTTTCTTGAATTTGGCATCCTTCATTAAAATCGGCATTAACTCCTGAACTGTGGGGGCTGCTTTAGCTTTCGTCACTTTCTTCAATGCCGTGTACTTCCAACTAGGGCTGATAAAAATCTGAACAGTGCTCACATCTTTTCCTTTTAGCAATTTTTTGATTTCTTTGATGTCTGAAATGGTATGTTGCACGACGTCCATTGCTTTCTCGATTTTTTCATCGATGAATTGTTCTTCGGATGTTGGCCAGGCTTCAAGAGAGACGAATGAAATGCTGCCTAGTTGTTCCCAGATCTCTTCGCTTAAATGAGGCATGATTGGGGCGAGTAATTTCACCCATCGAATGACAATATAACGTAAGACGGCATTATATTCGGTACTGTTTTTCTTCATACGCCGCAAATAGAATTCGACATTCGCTAGTAGTTGAAAGAACGTTTCTATCGCATACGTTCGGAGGTGCATCTGTTCTAATGCTTCAGTTGCCCTTTGGATTGCAGTGTTGATTCTTGAGAGAATCCAGCGGCTCATCAGGCTCAGTTTTGTTTCAGCTAGTGTGATTTCAGGGATTTTTGCACCTTCTTCCAGAATGTTAGTCAACCGTTTGATGCGACGTTGTATGGTGGTAACATCCTTCTCCTTCCAATCGACAAGAGCTTGTAGATCTCCTATTTGGGTAATATAAAGGCGGTAAAGATCTGCACCATACCGTTTTGGAATATCAGCCATGGGTATGAAATTACCCTTGCTTTTACTCATCTTCTCACCCTGATGAATAACATATTCATTGATCGTAATTGCTTTTGGCCAGTATCGTTCAGGGAATAATGCGGCATGGTGGAAGATAAAGAAGGAAAGATGATTGGTTATGTGTCCTACCGCTGTGTGTCGTTGATCGTTAGGATACCAATACTCGACCTCTGATCGCATTGCTGTAAGTGTTTCTTCGGGAATTCCAGTTTTTTCAGCGACCTTATCAATTGCCCCTTCTCCTAATAGAACATAATCAAAGAAAGCTAAATCCAATTGCTGGGCCGTTATTTGGTTAGCTCTGATATGAGCGATAATGAGGTAGAAAAGCATGTAGATTGTCGAGTCAGAAAGCGATTCAATGACCCATTTTCGGTCAAAGGGTAATCTGGTTCCCAAACCACGTTTTCGTGCTGCTGGACGCTGTTTTAACCAATCAAAGGTGGATTCGAATAGCTTACGATACACCTCAGGATAAATGAGCATTTGGTCTAAAGCCTTTGTTGCTTTTGCTTTCCATTCAGGATTGCCATAGTTGAGAAACCACTGATCTGGCAAGACTGCAACAACGACTTCATTTCCGCATCGGCAGATGACCGGTTTCTGGTCAGGTTGATAGAATCGAAAAGCTCGCCCTTGATTTTCAAGATAGTTAATGACCTCTTCTTTGATATCGCTCACTTTTCGATCAGCAAATGGTCCCGTATTACTTTTCATGATGCCTTGATAGTACTCTGCTTTGTAGAGCGTCTCTGTAGCTTCGTCAAGTTTTGCAGTTGCTTTTTGGTTCTTAATTTTCATTCTCTCAGTTAACTCGATGGCTGGGTGTTCGCTATAACCTTCGATTGTAATGATGGAGATAGGTTCGATTGCTTTTATAGCATCAAAATCGAGTTTGAAACCGTGAATTGCGGATTTTGTCTGCTGGATATCATGTAGTGCGATCCAGTCGAATGGGGCGTGAGAGGGAACACTGTAAACGATTCCGGTGCCATTGTCAGGATCCACAAATTCAGCTGGTAGAATTAATAGCTCTCGCTCGTCAACTGGTGATTTGCAGGTCTTTCCGATGAATTCCATTCCAGGGATTTCCTCTATTCGTTTTGAACGGTAGCCTTGGTTTACCAGTTTTCGGACTGCAGGTTTAGATACATACCAGATTTCTTCGTCAACCTGTATTTTCGAATAATCGCCCGCTGGATTGATCCAGACATTAGTTACGCCGTATACTGTTTCTGGGCGTAGAGTTGCTGCAACTAAGAATCCATCTTCGAAGGGGAATTTAATTGCCACAAACTCGGCTACTTTTGCAGTTTCGCCTTTCAGTAAGTCATCTTCGCCAACGGCGTTTCCGCAGGACACACAATAGAGGATGGGATATTTACCCTTGGTAATATATCCGAGTTTCTGCAGGTTGATGAACTGCCAGGTTACGAAGGCGTGGTATTCGGGATCGTCTGTGGTGAATTTGCGCCGCCAATCAATTGAATAGCCTAGTTTTCGGAAGTCGCTTTCAAAGACATTGGTAAAAAATTGTGCAATGGCTTTCAAGTCCGTAAAGGTTGCCAATACCGATTCAATGTCTTTCTTTGGTCGATAAAATCCAATACTGGTGCGATATTCTTTCAAAATGACTGGGTCTTTGTCTCGGATTCGTTTTGCCACTCCTGCTACAGGCGTTCCAGTTACATGGGCCGCCATAGGCCACAGAACATTGAAACCACGCATGCGTTTGTATCGAGCAATAATATCCCCGATTGTATAGGTTCGACCGTGTCCCACGTGCATCGGTGCGTTGGCATACGGGTAAGGAACAGTTAGATAAAATTTAGGGCGTTGTGGATTAGGATCTGCTTCAAATGCCTGAGCTTCGCGCCATCGCATTTGCCACTTTGGCTCAATCTCTTTAGAATCAATCATTGTATCGAACCTCCCCTAGGTTGCAAGAGTTTACCTTCAAAAGGATTCTTTTTCGTCGCGATCCCCTCCATAATCTGGGGTAGTTAGCTTTTTGCAGAGAATTAATTGTTTGGGAGAAAGTCATACCACACGGGGATCACTTCGCAGAGAAGATTGAAGGCTCCTAACTTAAAGGTTTCGCCAAACCCGGCGAACCGAAAGCAAATAAGCCTCCTCTACGAGGTTCTGATAACGGGTGTGTCTACTCTATGTCCAAACTCCGGTGCCCTGAGTGCCTTATCCAGTTGGAATCCCAAGACGCCGTCTGCCCCCAGTGTGGATATCGAATTCGGACGGAGCAGTTCGAACGCATCCTTCCTTTTATGAAACGTCCCGAGCAACAATGGGAAAGCCGACTAACTCTAAGGCAGCGACTCTGGGGTGTGATTCGCTTTCCTTCCATAACGTTTTGGGACATTGCACACGACACAGACACTCGCGGACCTGCATTGATCTTCTTGGGCAATCTTGGAGTCATCTCGCTTTGGTATGTTGCCATGGCGCTACACGTTAGTGATGCTAGCTCCCTGCTCTTGTACGGGTTTGTCGGAGTATTTGCGATTCTGTCGTTGTTATACCTGCTCTTGAACCTGGTGTATTTCGGAATCATACATGTAATAATTAACTATTCAGGTCATGAGGGGGATTTCTCGAAAACCTTTCTCATGGGACAGTATGCGCTCTTTCCATTTCTTCTTGTGAACCTTCTCTCCTTTGGACTGCTCTCTGTCGGTCTTCTCCCCACTACCTGGGCAAACATGACGATTTTGTACCTTCATCCTATATGGCTAGTAGTATACGCACTTGCCAGCATTGCTATCTTATGGGGTGCTCTGATTTTATCATTAGGAATCCGAGAAGGCTATCGGATGCCTTCAGCGACAGCCCTACTCATCACAATGAGTGTTACTCTTTTTTTCGTCGTTGTAGCGATTTTAGTCCGGTTGACCGTTATTCCGATTATTTAAAGACAGCTAGCAGTTTCAACGGTTGTGCTAATGCAGTATCAATGATGAAAAGTGGTTCTTTGTCCTTCATCCGGAGTTTTCCAAAGACCTGTTCGTCAAATAAGACTTTTCCACGCAAGATAATCTTGGGATCTTGCATTCCAAAGGTCATGATTAATCTGTTTTTCAATTCTGCCACAGTCTCTTTCCGCCCTATTGCGTATATTTCCCCTTCCAGGCGGAATCGATCGCTACACAAAAAGCAATTGGGGTTACGGGCGAGTTTCAGAATTGTGAACTGCTGGTGAAGACTGTCATAAAAGAGGTAATTGTCAAGAGGCGATCCTACCCTTAGAAGTTGTTTCAAAGCTTCTTGAAACTGAATTCCTGCTATTATGGTGGCGACGCTCAGGAGTGCGGGGAACTTAGGCAGTGGTTCTTCTACTTTTCTACGTTTTCCTGGAGGTGTACAAGCTTTTTGTAGGCGTTCAGCAGGCACCAGTGGTTGGCATTCCAAACAGGCGGTTTCGAAGGGAACTACACGTTGAACATTCCCCCACCAACCATACATGCCACCATGGATGAGGACCTTGTTCTTCTGGACGCAAAGTGAGTTTAGCCATCGTCGGGCTTCAAAGGTATCAAGCCCCTCAACAATCAAGTCCGCCTCCTCATATATGGAGTGACGCACATCCTGAATTGTGCAATTTAAAGCAAGTACCTGTACATCTGGGTTCATTTCACGAAGCCGTTGGCCCGCAACGACAGCCTTTGCTTTACCTACATCTTCGTCATGATATAAGAATTGACGACTTAGATTTGATAATTCGATTGTATCAAAGTCAATTAATACGACCTTGCCGACTCCAGTGAGAACCAAATCCAAGGCAATGATTGTGCCTAATGCTCCCATACCGGCTACAACAACAGTTGACTCTGAGAGCTTTTCTTGATTCCATTCATTAAGGAGTAATTGACGAGCATATCTCTCGGTGCCATGATACACAGGGACCTTCTTTTTCTGTTCGACGACCTGCTCATCCATGGCTAATTTCATCCTCGTTGTATTTGATCCCAACCAGCAAAGCGTTTAACCCAATCTCTAGCCGTACGTTCAAAGGCCACTGGGTTCTGCTTTGCTTCCCGTGATGCCCGTTGATTCAAAGGATCGTCAGGATTGGGGAAATTTAACAGATTTCGAAGCGTTTCTACTACACCTGTAAGTGACATGCTGGGGAGCCAATCTTTTCCCAAAATCCCTACACAGACTCGGCTCCTGTAGATATTGGGATGCCATATCTGAGTGATAAATTGTACCTGTGGAGGTTCATAGGGGAATGATCGGGGAACATTGATTTGTACAACAAAGACGCCATTATCGTAGATGCCAGTGCCCAGTATAAATCCGCGCCATCGCCGGAGATCACCTTGGATTGGCTGGAACGATGGTTCCTCGGTTTCCATGTTCTTTGCTTCAAGGGCTAATCTTGCCCAATAATCGTCTTCTGATAACATGTGGACAGCGCCTCTGCCTAGATAAGCCGGTCCCCATTACACTTACCAATTGCGTTTGTCGTAAATACCTTTTCGGTTGGTAGTAGTAGAAATTTCATTTGCTCAAGGCAAACGCAGAATGAATCAGGTACCAATTCTACGTAATGAAGAGAAAAGAGGGGGGCGACTGAGATCGAAACCGTTAGGTTTTGCTTGTCCTAGCCGCCCTCTGTCCTCGTAATGAGGTACAGTTTATCGTGGGGCGTGATGCCAACACTCTTGATTGTCTGTTCATCGGTCAGTTGGGCTCCACGATATGCAAGGATAACGATGTTAGGCGGTATCCGGCGCATTTGAGCCACACGGTTCCGAATCTCTCCAACCGTTGTGTTTGGTTCAACTTCAAGAGCAATGGGGTCACTGCCACCAATCGCTGGTACAACTTCTATTCGCATTTTAACCACCGACTATTTTCTAACCGGTTTCAACCTTCGTATGTTGATGCGGTTCCGACAGATGGGACAAGAGCCTTTCATCTTTACCCATTCTGCTAGATGCCGATAATGGGCAGGATTCCCGCAATGCGGGCAATGGACCATTTGTTCACCATCACGGATTTGGAGCCGACAGACACAACACATGTCAGTGGATTGGGTCCAATCCCATCGGCCAATTTCTTTCACCGATGAAATGACAAACCGTCCAGCTGCTTGTGCCATGGCAAGGCCCCTTATTCGGTTCCGCTTGGGCTTTTCTTCTAGATGCGTTCTTAAAAAACTATGGAAATGCGGCAACCCTGAGTGTGATTCTGGATTTTTCGTAAAAGCCTAGTCTTTTCGAATTTTTTCACCATCCAAATTAAAGCTTAAAAGTCTGAGGTGAGTAAACTTGAACGAGAGCTTCGGGGGTTACTTGAACCGTGTCCGCTGATCCACCAAAGTATGCGATAGAAATTGAAGCCATCAAAACGCCTAAGGGGTTAGTCCCTACTGTTGAGTCTCTGAAGCGTATAGTGAAAGGTTTGAACTTACTCGATTCTGACCTTGGACGGATGAATCTAAAGATGGAGGCGAATATTCGGGCCCTCCTGCGGGAGGTCAAAACACTACAGAAGTTGGTAGCTGATGATACCATTGCGTCGGAGTCTTCAGTTGAACGGTTGGGCGTGTTAGTCGACCGTTTTGAGGACTTTGAGAAGACTATGGATAAAGTTGCGAAAAGCAAACCCGAATCAGGTTCCAAGGAATTACGGGAACTGCAGAAGGAACTTGTTCCCACCTTGACCCAGGCCGTGCAGCGACTTGAGGAAATGGTCACGCTCTTTGAAACGCGGTTTGAAGAATTTCTCCGCGAACTTCAAGGAAATATCTTGATTACCGTCCGACAAGCCGTTAAAGCGGAAACGCCTAAAAAGAATGTGCTGTCCAAGAAGAAGACTAAGAGTAGTTCAACATAACTTACTTTGACAGGTTCAAGGTGCCAAAGATTAAATGCCCGCTCTCACAGGAAGAATTCAAACAGATATCATGGTGTGTTTCAATGGCACAGGCTATGAGAAGTCAAACAGAATTGGCGATTGCACGCGAAGCCCAGCTAATGTATCGTCGTGCACCCACCTTTGCACCTGTTGAGTCCAATCTCCGTCGTTGGCGTGGGAAGATTAAGGGTGGACCACGGGGTAAAGACGAGTTTCTCGTCGAGATTATTGTCCCTGCAAACTTTCCAGCTCAACCACCAGTTGCTCGAATGCTTGCTCCAACCAAGCATCCTCGGGTCGACTCTGAGTCTGGAGCTATTCATCTTCGAATAGTCACTCAATGGCAACCTCATTATCACGTCTACCAGGTGGTCAATAGTATTAAGGGCCTTTTCGCCCGCGAACCTCCTGTGCCAGATGCAACCCGAGAAGCCCCCAAGGTTACAATGCCTCCAGAAGAGGAAGTCCTCCAACAACGCTATCAGCAACTTGAACGCGAAGTCTCACGCCTTACTAAGAAAGTACAGGACCGTGATGAACAACTCGCCCGAATGTCTGCTCAAATCGACACTGGCTCCTTAACTACTGGAGAAGTAACAGACGAAGAAGAACTAGATAATCTGATTCTTCCAGCTGATGCAAAAGAAAGAGAGAAGCTTGAGCTTGAGAGTGAGAAGCTAGCCATCTCTGACCTTTTGCAGAATCTTGAACAGAAGTTTGATGCGGCAGAAATTACCTCTACCGAATACACCAAGTTGTACAAGCGATACAAGAAACGGCTCTACCAAATCGACAAAGCGCTTGAAAAATACCAATAAGCCAGTCATTCAGAAGTGATTGCTATGGCAGTGCGTGAAAAAAAACGACCCAAACCGGTTAAGGTTGTTGAATTAGAAGCAGAACTCTATGGCACGATAGCAACCCTTGACAGCATCTCTGAGAAGTTCGATGAGGGCGATCTTCAACCCGCACTATACAAACGTCAATTCAAATCACTTGTTCGAGATACCATTAAGACACGTCAAATGCTTGAGGCTGAGGGCGAAAGTTGGGACGAGTTCGTCGAGGATGAAAAGATTGTCGAACGGTTTCCCACCGCGGTCGAGAAACTCCAACTTGAACAACGGGCTCCTGAAGGAGAAGAAACTATAAAACTAGCCCCCCAAACTTCTGCCCGAATGGCTGCGAAAACCGCCGATATTGTCTCGGATCTTATCACACTCATTGATATCGCCAAACTCGGCGACGTTGCAAAAATGAGCCTTATTGTACCTCTCCTGGATGATGCCATCATCCTCTTGACAAAGTATCCAAACTTTCCACCACAATATTGGATATTGATAGCCCTCAAAGATTGGCGGAACCAGCTGCAAGACCGCGACCCTCAGGAACCCCTTTCACCAGAAGAAGCCAAACAGCTGGAATTTCAAGCGGTCCGATGGCTGAATGATTTCAAGCGACGACTCCGAGAGATGGCGGCTGATGAATAAATGTTGAGGCAGAAAGCTGATGGTACACCCAATGCGTTCCTTTGCAGAAATGCGCGAACGGTTGGTGAACGCTATCAATAAAGCGAATCTGCGCATCAATGCTGAATATATTCTTGAAGATTTAGATGTGGTCGCTGCCTTTGCGGAAGCAATGCTCGGTCCCAATCACCCGGTAACCCAAGAAGCCCAGGAATGGTATGAATACTTCTTGTCAAAATATGGTGCCAATCTCACCCAACATGTGGAGGAATTAGAAGCGCGACGATTCGCGATGCGAGCTGAAACCTGGCTCAACTACATCCGACAAATATGAGGAGGAACATTAGATGGGACTTTGGGAAATCGAAAAACAAATGGAAATGGATGCTGCCTACAAGAAGAAACGTGTCGAGCTCATGCTCAAAGAACTCGAGCATATGCTCCAAACTATTTCAGAACTTCGCGATAAAGCTGACGCCTTTGAGCAAACCTATGGGGAATTTATCGAAGTGTCACCCGAATATAGTGAGAAGGCTGCCGCTATTGCACACGAACTCGGTATTACCATGCCTGGCATTCCCTTCTCCGAAGACATGAAAGAAAAGCCCGGGTTAATGGAACGCCTAACCGGTCGCGGACGCTTCTATGACGAACTCGGTCTCCAGATTCTTGACATAGCCAAGCGGCGACGTGACGCAACAGGGGGAATCATGACGCTAGCGGAAATTGTTCTAATTGTTAATAAACAACGAAGGGCGAGTGTTTCTCAAGTCGATATCGCGAAAGCCATCCAGAACCTTGCGAGTGCAAAACTCATTCCAGGCATTCGAAAACTCCCATCAGGAATCCGGATTGCCGAACTAGTCCCACGAGAACTCACTAACGACCAAGTTGCAGTCCTCTCCATCGCTAGTCGGTCAGGCTACACCACCCTGGAAGAAGTGATGACCCAAACTAATTGGTCGCAAGAACGAGCCGACGCTGCCCTGAAAAGCTTCGAATCAGTCGGAGCTGCTAAAATCGACGAGTCCTTCGTACACGGAAAACGGTACTTCTTCCCAGGACTCAATCCCGCAGAATAATTCGCTTCTACTAAATTATTAGACGAGGACTTCGACTACTTCGCGTTCCCGGTCTAACCATTTTGCCTGTTTCCTCTCAACAAGGCGCTCAAGAATAATCCGTAGCTCGGATTTAGGCAAGCTGGCAAGATCTCTTCGGTGTTCTTTCAGTTTAAAGAGTGTAAAGGTAGTTCTTCCTGTTTTCAAAGCCCACTGTCTAATCTCGTTTGCCCATTCATCATCCGTTTTCCAGGTGATTCGGACAATCCCTTCCGCTTCATCAATCCAGCGTCCAAGTTCTTCTTTTACAAGTACGTCGAGGATAATCTTCACGGCCTTTACCCGATCTGGGCGGATGTCATTGAAGGGATCCAACATGACTAGGGTGCGCGTCGAAACGATGTGTAATAGCATTTCACGGCAATAATCAACGGTAAACCCCGCCCATTCTGCACCCCATTGAACGATATCAGATTCGGAGGTGGGAATAACAAACATGAACCCGTACCGACCACGTTTCGCAATCCATACAAACCGGCGACCGAGTTTTTCCACCACTTGATGGGCCAATTCCTCAAGCTGTTTTTCTTCCTCTTCGGTAACCGGCAAGACCAGGACTGCCGTTTCGTCTTCTTCTTCCACGCTTTTCATATGTTCACGGGTCTTCTTGAGAAGGTCTAACCAGTCTTCTTCCGTGAGCTCTACATCTGCACGAAGCTCATCTTTCTCCTTCTCTTTCACCCGTTCCCGGGGCTTTTCCTTCGACACGTTTTGTTCCCCTATGAACCATGCGTGTTATCCCATTCAATATACCGGGCTTGCTCTTCCGGCGACACGACCGAACGAATATTCTGCAAAGCCTCAAGGAAATCTTGCAGATTCACCGCCCGCGCCATGACTTCTTTATCACGAATGGCACCCGATGCGTCCAATTCACGAACGGGTTGCAGAGACGCCTCCCGGCAAATGAGCGCAATATCCGATCCCGCGTATCCATCGGTCTTCTCACCGAGGAAGTTAAAGTCCACATCCGGCGCTAAATCAATACCCTTGGTATGAATCTCAAAAATCCGCACCCTGGCCTCAAATTCAGGAATCGGCACCAAAATTCGTCGCTCAAAGCGTCGACGAAACGCCGCATCCAGATCCCACGGACGGTTTGTAGCACCCAAGACGACGATATGATCATCTTTCTTGCTCTTCATCCCATCCATCTCAATCAAGAACTGAGTTTTCAGCCGCCGCTCACCACCAACCTGATCTGCGCCACGTTCAGCGGTTAACGCATCGACTTCATCCATAAACACAATCGCTGGCTGCTCTTTTCGGGCTGATGCAAAGAGATTCTTTACCAACCGTTCAGATTCACCCAGCCACTTCGAAACGAGTGACGCCGCATCCGCGTTAAAGAAGGTACAACCCGCTTCATTTGCCACCGCTTTGGCGATCAGGGTCTTGCCACAGCCCGGTGGGCCGAAGATTAATACGCCTTTCCACGGACGCCTTGCTCCGGTAAACAGGTCGGGCCGCAGCAAAGGTAGAATGACTGATTCACGAAGCGCTTGTTTTGCTTCCTCCAGGTT
>JBHLMI010000033.1:0-24535 GCA_048938295.1 Promethearchaeota archaeon | reverse complement strand
GGGACAAAGATTTCCACCCCGATCGCAATGTAGGCTGAGCGATCAATATCCGTCAGCTCGACAAAAGGCGCCCCTTCAAGCGACCAATACGCCGTCACGCTACCCAGATTATAGTAGTCATTGGGAAACCCGATGTCAATGTAGTCGAAGTCGGTGCCATAATTGGTGAAGGTAATCGAATAGTTGATGGTCACCGACCCATCGGTCTCTGTGAACACCTGCACGGTTTCATTGTTCACCGTGAAATCATAATTCACAGGACTCCGCAACGAGGGCGGCTCCACCGCTCCAACCGATGAGACACTCCCTGAAAGATGAAGAAGACCAACTCCTCCCCAAACCAGGGCCACGAACAGGAACAAAGACGCAATGAATCGCCGCGGTGCCACGATGCCTCCATAACCTCCGCCTACAGCCTAGCGTTCCAACTATAAATAATTCTCCATACGAAATTACGGTATTACCCTAGGAACGCAGGACGGCTAATATCCTTAATATGCGCAGGTCTATTAACGACCTCCTCCGGCACATGCACACGCACAAGATACGCAGGCGCAAGCGCACGCGCAGCTGCGGCCGCTGAAGCTGCTGCGGGGGGGTGGTGGGGGTGGGGGGCGGAAGGCGGTGGCGATTTGGTTGGCGAGGTTTTGGAAGCCGGTGACGACGTTGTTGGCGAAGTGTTGGGTGCCGGTGACGGTGGCGTTGGCGAAGTCGGTGAGGGTGATGGCGGTGGTGGGGCGGATAGTGGGGGCGGGGATGGTGGGGGTGAGGGTGTGGGGGCGGGGGTGGCTGGCCCAGATCCACCACCAGTACCAGCCGGGGACGTAGTAGTGGTGGTAGGGTTTGATGCGGTGGTCGTAGTCGGGGGTGAGGAGGAGCCATTCGGCGTAGTCATTGATGGCAGTGACTTGGGCGTCGGGGGTGGTGGCTTGGCCGATTTGGCGCCAGGCTTGGTCGATCATGCGGGTGTAGAAGGCTTTGGTGTCGGTGCGGGAGTAGCCTTCGAGTTTGCGGGCCGTGGTTTTGATGAGGGTGTTGAGCATGGTGCGGACCGCGGGTTTGTCAAGGTTGCCTTGGGGGGTGATGGCTTTGATGAAGAGGCGCTCATAATAGTGGAAGCGGCCCTGGCTACTCGCCGCGTTGGCGATGGTGGCCTGGTTGGTGTGAAAGGTGGGTTTGGCTTTCCCTTCGCGTTGGATGGTGATAAGCTCCTTTTTGAGGAGGCCGAAGACGATCATGGTGAACACGCGGTTGAGCGGAACTTCGTTGAGCACCGCCGCTTCTACCACCGTGAGGCCACGACGAACTCCCAACGCTTCGACTTTCACGGCGGGGGGTAGATAGCCGCGTTTGACGAGGCCACCAGCGGTACCCCCTGCTCGGACGCTTCGGGTAATGCTGAGACAGCAGGCACCGAAGATGATAATGGCGATGACGCCAAATATGATGATATCGAAGTATTCTTCGAAAATGTTGCCCCAATCGATACCGCCTCCTGTGGTGAAGTAAGTGGTGATGTAGGATTCATCATAGGGGAAGCTGATGCCGTGGGGAAGTCCTTGGTAGTTGGCGAGGTTAGTATATTCCCACAGGTAGACGAGGTTAGTGTTTGTCCAGTAATGGGTTGTGGGTGCGGTGTAGTGGTATTTAGCGAGGGTACCATTGTTGAACCCGTTGGGGAAGTGAAGGTGGCATCCGAGGTAATCGGTCCCACGGTTATAGCTGGACCCGAACCAGGTTGGAACAAATTCGTACCCAACATATCCAGGAGTTGCAGGATCGGTGTCAAGATAGACCATGCGCTGTTGGTTGCCCCAAGCAATGATTGTCCCGTTTTCCCCGTTTCCGGGTCGGAGAGCGGGTGGGATGAAGATTTCGATGCCGATGTCAACTGCCTCCGATGTCGCGACGCTCAGTTCAACATAGGGTGCATTGTTGAGAGACCAATAGGCGCGGAAACTGGAAAGCACATAATAGGAATTCGGCAAGCCGATATCGATGTAGTCGAAATCGGTGCCATAGTTTTCAAAGGTGATGGAATAATTGATAATCGCTGAAGCATCAATTTGGGGGAGGACCTGCACGGTTTCGTTGAGGATACGGAAATCATAATTCATAGGACTCGACCGATGCGAAAGAGCAGTACTGTTTGACATGCCAGCTGTTGTAGGAAGTTGTGTGAGTATAAACGGGCTAGCGAACATGATGAGGAGAAAGGCCAATAGAGTAAGTGGCATGAGTTTGATTCGTGTCATCAGGTGTGCACATCCTTCATTGATCTTCTTCAGTTGCTTGTTGGTTGATGTCGTTCAAGAGTTTTTGGGCGCTTTGAACATCCGTGCGATTGAGCTCATCAAGGATCCGTTCGTCGAAGTCTTCGTTGGTGGCTTCGAGGATAACTCGTCCCCAATATCCGCAGTGGAGGCAATGGTATTTGGGTGGCGTAATGCCCATCGCTCCTCCAATATCATACCAGGTTTCCTGTCCCTGTATATTTGGAGATTTGCACTTGGGACAGATGCGAATTCGGACGATTTTCCCCTCTTTCTTCAAGTCCTCTAAGACTTTTGAAATCTGTTTTACAATTTCGTCCGATGACAGTGGTGTGGGAGGTTCTTTAGAGGGAGTTGGGGCCATTTACGGGTTCAGCTCAATCTGTGTCCTTAAAGGGCAATATTCTATGTTCGTGTGGGTGCTAGCGTGATTCAAGCTTTTTTGTTTTTAGTTACACGGTTACCATTTGACATCTTCGACAAGTTGTGAGACTCTGTTACAGTAGGGGCAGGTGAGAACAACTGCACCAATTCGTGGATCGTAGGCGAGGTGTTCACGATCGGGTGAGCCACCACAATGGGGGCATTTGACCTGGCTAACATCAAAGTCACCAGGGAGATCGACTTGGGCTTTGACAACGACGCGTTCTGGTTGCCGTTGACCAATATAGCCAAGAATGATGGCGACGACAATCATAATCCCTGCCGCACCGAAGAGCAGGAGGGCAGTCGTTTGATTGGCGATGATATCACCCACTGTGGCAATGAAGAACATCAAACCGAGGAATCCCGCAGCGATTGCGATGATTCCGAAGAGAATCGCAATACAAGTTAATGCTCTCATATGTGACAGTAGACTAGTTTACGCCTTTTATCCTTTCGCGTGACCGAAGCGACTGATGTCTCCACTGATTCCTTGTATTTTCTTCTCTCTTGGCGAGAAAAAAAGGGTGATGGGTGCTTTTATAGGAGCTCCTCGGGGATGTGTATGGGATGTGCTGACCATGGTACGGCTGCAAGTTGCCCTGGATTATGAGAATCTCGCTGATGCCCTCAAAGTCGCCGCAGAGGTCGCCCCGTATGTGGATATCATGGAGGTAGGAACACCCCTTATCAAAGCAGAAGGGATTGAAGCGGTGAAAGCCATCAAGAAGGCCCATCCCGACAAGGCTTTGTGTGCGGATCTCAAAACCGCTGATGCTGGATATTTAGAGGTGCACATGGCAGCCCGTGCATCAGCCGATATCGTAACGGTTCTTGCGGATGCATATAATGAAACGCTCATTGGGGCATTGCAAGCAGCCCATGAATTTGGCGTCGAGATTATGGCAGATTTAATTGTATCCCGGATTCCGGTGAGTCGTCTAGCGGATATCATCGGTCTAGAATACAAAGGGACAGAAATCCATTACGCCTTGGTTCACAGCGGGTTAGATCGACGGGCGGCACGACGGGCGCCCTTATCTGAGCTTGACCAAGTTTCTCGCTTACGCGGTCATCCCTGCCTGGCTGTTGCAGGAGGTATTCGAGTAGCTGACTTACCCAATATCTTGGCTTACCCCGTCGAAATCGTGATTGCTGGTGGAGGGATAACCAAGGCGAAGAGTCCTTCCCGGGCTGCAAAAGCGTTTCAAACAGAAATCCGCAAACTCACCAGTAAACCGAGAAACAAAGCCGACTAGCATTCGGTGTTTTCGTCGTCTTTGTCAATCCAAGCGAATTTTCGTTGTAAGGTTGTGGGGTAGAAATCCTTCCAATCGTACTTAACTTGCCGGCCCCAGTCCCGATAGATCCGCGGATCAATGTAGGACTTAAGGCTTGTTCCCAGATTCCAGGTCTGGGTTTTCTTGGCAATGTTAATTTGCGCATTGAGTTTATTTTTCGCCTCCAAAGCTCGCGTAAGACGCTCTTTGGCAGTTTCAACGCTTTGTCGTGCTGAAGCGATTGATCCGGCATAGGGTCGATTCTTCCCCCGGGGAATTGGTTTATTTCTCTCTTGTAGCTGTTTGAGTTTATTCTGTTGTTTGGTTTCAAGTTCTTTTTGACGGACTTGCCGGGCTACCAGGTTTTCTTTCGCCTTGGTAATACGTTCGTTTGCTCGTTTTTGCCGTTCACGGAAGCGTTGAAGTCGGGCGTTCCAACCTTTAGGGACTTGTTTTGTGTGATTACATACAATTGCAGCTTCTAGATTCGCCCGTTTTGCAGCATCTTTCTTCACCCAATTCGGGTCGACGGGCTTTACTTTTGAGTGGCTGAGTGAGGTCCGAACAGTACTGCTGGCATGGTAGGTGCGGAAGACTTTGGCGGTAAGTCCCGGCATGATCTCGGAGAGATAGGCGTTAACGTTACGGCTCCTCACATCGGGAAATATTTGGGGACGGTCAAGGCTTGGATGACCGCGCCGATCGCCAGAACTGGGTGCTCTGGCATTATCTATCAGCACTTGCAATTGCACTACGACCTCAGGAGGTAGTTTTGCGGTCTTGTGCCAAGGTACTGAATCTTTTCCAAGAAACTGAAACTCGACTATTCCATCTTCTTTTATTGTAACGTGCTCAGGTCGGAGTGTGGTAGCGCCCACGGTATCAGCCTCATCAGGATCTTTCTCATCGCCCACCCGCAAGCTTAACGCATCAATCAGATAGCAAGCTGTGGCGATTTTTCGTCTTTTTGGCTGATTGGAATTCAAGTCTTCTTGGATTGCACGGCGTACACTATTGATGCGTTTAGCCAGTTGTTGAGCCACAGCGAATTTTTGGGCTTCCCGGTCTTGTTTGATTGATGCGGTATCCGATACCCAGACGTACTTGACTTTTCCTGAGAGTTTGTCTTCCCATCTAGCCAACCAGAGGCTGTCGGGTTGCCAAAGGCGGCCAGCCCAGTTCCCATCGGGCATAGGTGCATTTGGACTCAAATTAAGGGTAATATCCTCTTCTTGCGGTCCCGGTTTCCACCGTCCACGAAGTGGATGTTTGCCTCGACCCATGAAGATACAACTTGGTTCGGCGGTCCAATTCGACACTTCCACGCGCTCATCGTCGATCTCTGCATACCCGTAATGAGCCCGTAAGGCTTCCCGGACTTCTTTTCGTTGTGCTGCTAGCTCTTTCTTTTCTTCTTTGGTCATGACTTCTTTCTGCTGCAGTTCACGTTCCCGTCGCGCGATACCTTCACGAAAGAGAATTACTAGATTGACTTCTTGGGGTTTAAGGGCAGGTTTAATACCTAAGGCTTTGCTGAAGTCTTTCAGGAAGTTGCGCACAAAGACTTGATCCTCCCAGTAACCAAGATGGCGTTTGGAAACGAATGCCCGCGCCATTTCTTCTTGCCGTGCATTCAGTGTATACTCTTTGTCCCTGATGGTGAGAACCATTCCAGTGGATTCTGGCAGTTCAGCCACGCGTACACCATTATGAACCAGCTTCTTCATAGAGGATTAACCTCAAGGTCTCGTTTCTTCGCCATCAATGCAATTGAATTTTTTTAAGCGTTTGGGAATACTAGAACCGCCATTTCAGATCACGTTTGGATAGCCCATACCGTCCTATGACATATCTAGTACATACTGAGGGCACTTATTGAATACCTATATGTAATTATTCTGGGGGCTTTGGGCTAGGAATGAAGTATTGTTCGACAAAACTGAAAGTCGCATTACCGAAGAGAGCTCCAGCGAGCCCGAGTACGCCTCCAATGAGGATGATGATTGCTGCTAGCGCTACGCCCATTCCTTCTAATCCTGCAAGGGCTCCAAAGAGGTCAAGGACCGCGATTCCTCCCAAAGCAGCATGAATACCAACGAGGAGTCCCCACGCCGTAAGACCACCCAGGAAGCCCACTAAGGCCGCTCGAGAATATCGTCTCACGAAGAAACCTGAAATCGCGGCTGCGATTATTGCCCCTGGCCAGCTGATTAGATAAAGCAGAACCACAGATAAAACGACCGTCAGGAGAAAGGTTTTCAGGATATTCTGTTGGGCAAACGCGTCATAGATTCGTTGTGTTGTAGACATTCGATATCACCCCGTTAGAATCAGGATTGATTCTACTCGAAACGCAGAGAAAAGAAGATCCTCTTGATCGAAGTAGAGATAGTCGACATGATAGTCACCAACAAGGAAAAGCTGGAAGAGCTGGTCGCTGTAGTGACGTGAAAGCGGATTTCCCCGTTCACCCCCAGGAATTACGCTGAGGGCATGTATGACGTCATTGAAATTAACTATTAGGCGTTCGCTTGCACCGCCGGTTGAGGCACCTTGTTCGCGTTCCCACATATTCACACGTGATGGATTCACAGTGAAACCGCTTCCATCCGCAGGTAGAGGACCGTGTCCCAAAGCTTGACCCACCTGATGAGTAAACACTATAAAGTGGAATTTACCCCAAGTCCATTGACTGACGTCAGTTCCCTCTTCTTCGCTTAGCCGAGTCATGGCTGCTTGGAATGACTGGATTATAATATCGTCGCGGGTTTCAACGGGTCCTGTGGTTACATCGTCGAACCAAGGTGAATTTGGATTATACCGTGTGAGGTTTTCCACGATAACTGGTGAAGGCCAAAGGAGACCTCCACGATCAGAAGGATATTCGTCGCTGAAGATATCGTCCCAGTAGTAATCAAACCAAGCTCGCCAGATGGTCGGTGCTGCCCATTCTTTGAGCATGGTAAAATTCCAGCTGCGTAATTGATCAATCGCGGCAGACAATACTGGATTACTTGTTATCGAAGAACCAGCATTATCAAAGGCATCGATCAAGTAGGGAACAAAAGCTTCAGCCGCGGTATCGAGCACGTCATTTTGGATCCGTTTCATATCATCAACGGTAACGTAATTATCAGTCTCAAGCATCTGAATAATGCGTCGTGCCCGATATCCTGGATCATAACCTTGGTGGATATAGTAGGGGTAGGATCCAGGACCCTGCACTGCGGCCAGTTGATTGGCACTGACAACCCACCCCCGATCAGGATTTAGGGATAAGGGTAAGTCATCGAAGTCGATGAAGCCAATCCATTCGCCTTCTCCCGCAGAGCCGTTGTGTGGTAAACCACCAAACCATCCATCGCGAATGGGCCAATGGCCAGTTGGGCGAATTGCGATGTTGCCATAAACATCGGCGAACACGATGTTTTGTGAAATTGTCCACCAGAATTTTTGCCCTTCAATGAATTCAGTGTAATTGCGTGCCATGGTCATTTTGTCAAGCGCTATCATTTCGTAGCTTGGTTCGCCACCGGTCCATCGTTGAGCGAGGACATAATCATTGTAGGTAAGTCCAACATCTGACATAACGGGTCCATGAACACTTCGTCTTATCGTATGCTGGTAGGGTGCTTCTCCCTTTACTAGGATAGTGGTGGTCTCTTCTTCAAAGGGTTGCCAAGCTCCGTTATACCAATATTCATTCGAGTTTTCAGGATTAATTGTATAATAGTACCAGTCAATCACATCCGCGCCCACATTCGTGAAACCCCAAGCCACATATTCGGTGTGCCCTGCAATAATTAGCGGAACGCCAGGTGGAACAAATCCATAGATATTCCGTCCAGTATCGGCGGCTACGAGATGAGCTTGGTACCAAATAGCGGGGACATCACGAGGAAGGTGCATATCATTACAGAGTATTGGACTACCCGTTACAGATTTCGTGCTGTTGACAGCCCAATTGTTCGAACCTAATGAGTCAAATTGCCACTGTGATAGGATATTATTCGGATCAGGAATGTTTTCGGTCCATGCGAGAAAGGTCTTGAGGGTAAGTTGTAAGGATTCAGGGACTTCTGTGTTGCCGAGGACTGAAGAGGGGGCAGGAACGGTGGTAACTCCATATTCTGGGACGACTGGAGTTTGGAGAGGTGGATTTAGGGGAAAGAGTTCCCAGGCTGAATCATTTCCTAATTCTACGATTGTATTGGCAAAGCGTAAATCGGAGTCAGACCAAGACAGACCATAGTCAAGGATTCGCCCAACTGAAATGGAATCTAGGAGCGTCCAAGGACGAGGACGATAGTTAAGAAGTTTAAATTCCAAGGGGAGGTTTGATCCAATGGTTGAGATGTAAAAGTTTACACCATCAGCGAACGCTGCGAGATTCTCCCTCAGTGTTATGTTGTATTGATCCTGTTGGGAATAGATTTGGTCAATTGTCTGTTGAGCAGCTCGCTCCATTCCTAGATTACGCAGAAATTGATCTGCAACCAGATAGCTTGGACCAAGAATTTCTGCAAGTTGACCACGGGCCTGTCGGCGGGTAATGTCCATTTGCCATAGTCGGTCTTGGGCTTGAACATACCCAAAGGCAAAGTACAAATCTGGTTCATTTGCGGCATAGATGTGAGGGATTCCCCAGTTGTCTCGGATGACCGTTACAGGTTCGGACAAGTCTGGAATGTGCACCATCGCCAAGGGAGGATGTTCTGCGTCTTCATACACTGTCCATATACCGGTGAATGGATCGATGAGCCCTCCAAGTGGCGGAATGATATCCAAGGGCACGATGAGGAGGATTGACATACTGATGATAAGAATGAGCGGAAGTGCAAGTTTTCCAATTTTTTGGGCAGTTGAAGCCATTTTCCATCCATCCTAAGCGTCTTCCTATTATGCCTGCTTCTTCCTAAAAGAAGTTAAGTTTCATACATTCTACTATACCGTTGACACAATGTGGGTTTTGCTTTTAGTTCTAGCAATCATTGGCATAGTCATAGCATTTCTTATTTTTGTCATAGCCACCGAGGGACGCTATTTTGGTAAACGTCTCATCCGATGGGGGTACAATCGTCGATCGGTCTCATTTGAGGTTCGTAATGATTGGAAGCTATGGGAGCACTTAATCAAGCGATTAAATATCAGCCCAGCTGAAGATATTTTAGATTTAGGCACACAAACCGGGCACCTACCGCGTCTTGTCGCTAGACAGCGGTGGTTTCGTGGTCATGTCGTTGGCATTGATTGGTCTGAAGAGATGATTCAAGAGGCTCAACGCCAAACGCGATTAGAGGGAACACAGAAAAATGTCAAGTTCCTATGCAGAGATGTTCAACTGCCCCTCCCGTTTGGTGATTCTACTTTTACCCTAGTTACATTGGTAACTGGATTACTAAATGGTTTGAAAACACCAAATACCCTGTTCAAAGAAATTTATCGAGTTCTTAAATCAAATGGGCGTGTAGCGTTCCGAGTCGCCCCCCAGACCCTTCATGTTACACCTATCAAAGATGCAGATTGGTTTGCCTCAAGGTTAGAACCATTGGGATTTAGCCATACTGAAACCCTTCCGTGGACTCCAATGTATAAGGTAATCGTGTTTGAATTACCTGAAAAAGAGAAGAGCAATTGTTAGATTTTAACCGGGCTCAGGGAGTTCTCGGGTTAAAATCCAGTAAGGTTTTCCAGGAACCCGATGGCGGTATATCTCGAAGCGTTTTCCATCCTCGACTTTGACAATAAAATAGTCTCGGTGTTTTCTTCGATACCATGTACTTCGCAGGTCTAGGCGCCGGTCACTTGCTTCGATTTCGACGATATTGTATTTCTGGTTACGCCAGGTAAAACTAACAGGTCTTTCTAAATCGACGACATCAACGGAGATTCGTTCTCCAATGAACTGCCCTTTACCTGTCATCGGTGTTCAGATTCATTTGCGTCCATAACTTTTTTTACGTTCCTGTATGCCTGATGAAGTCATGAAAGACAAAGATGTCATGGTCGTTCAGGAAACGCTCTTTGAGATTGTTGAGCTCGTTGAACAACCAAAAGGTAAGAAACACGCCATCATTGCGCTGCCCGATGCGGGCTTAGTAGGAACTATTGCAGGGATGCATTTAGTTCAAGCGCTCAATATGGAGTTAGTTGGCTACATTGACGCGGAGATTATGCCTCCAGTAGCTGTGATTCATAATCGGAAGGCTCGCCCACCCATTCAGCTGTATGCAAATAATGATTTCCTGCTAATTGTGTCAGAGATTCCACTCCCTGCTGAAGCAATGCGACCAGTATCCACGGCGATTTTACAGTATCTTCAGGAGGTGGAGCCGAAATCAATAACCGCCCTTGGAGGTACACCAGTGCCCCCCGCTTTAAGATCACAACTTGAGGTTCCCGAAGTATACGCAGTCGCCACAACAGAGTCGGTATATGATCGAATCATGGATAAGAAAATCAAGTTCCTGGATGAGGGGATTGTGGCTGGTGCCTATGCGATACTCCTCCTTGAAGCCCAGCGGCAAAGAATCCCCATCACCTACATAATGGCACAGGCCTTCCTGAATTTCCCTGATCCCGGTGCCGCAGCAGAAATAGTGAAGACCTTATCCATTTTGACCGGAATCCCTATCTCCACGAAAGCTCTTATCGAAGGGGCTGAAGAGGTGCGTGTCCGAGTTCGAGATTTAATGAATCAGACGACTACAACCATGCAAACCAGTGGTAAGGAGCAGGAGTTTCATATTCCTGCATTCTATTCGTAGGAGGAGACAAAAATGCCTGAAGTGAAGCAGCCAAAGAAACGGAAGGATGAACTTCAACGAATAGACGAATCAGTGAAAGCCTTACAGAATCGATTTGATGAAATCTTTGGCGAACCGTTGGGTTTTATGTCAAGGGTTCGTACACTATGGGATGGAGATGCATGTTGCCTTGAAGCCTTAGGCGATGTCCAGGAGACTGAAATCGAATATGTTGTTACGCTGGATTTGCCCATGGTCAACAAGGAAGACATCGAAATCACTGTGACAGATAAACATATCAGTGTCCAAGCGAAAATGCGCGAAGAGGTCCAATACGAAAGGTGGGGAACGGTGCAACGGGAAATTCGGTTCCAAAGTCTTTCGAAGAAGGTCTCCCTCCCACGTGATGCTGATGCTGAGAGAATCAAAGCAGAATTCAATGAGGGCTTCTTAGAGATACATGTCCCCAAAATGAAACGAAAAAGACAGGTTCAAATCGACTAGCGGAGAGCCTAATTTTCAACGGGAATATTAGGATTGGGTTCCTGCCATGAGGAGCCCAATGATGGAAACACAGTCAGTGATTTCGTGGCGCCTTATCATGTCGTGCGCTTCGGTCAAGGAAAGTGGAACGGCTTCAAATTCCTCAGTGTCATCTGGTTCTTCTGCACAGGGTGTGAGTCCATAAGCAAGGAAGATATACCCTAAATCACGCATGAGTGATTTGTTTGATCGCATAACACTAATCAGTTTCAGCCGGTTAGCTTCATATCCAACCTCTTCACGGAGTTCACGCTGGGCCGCTTGTTCAGGTGTTTCGTTTTCATCAATGGCTCCTGAGACGATTTCCCAGGTCACTTCACCTTGAATGTAGCGATATTGTCGAGTCATCACAACTGTATTGACATCAAGTAAGGGCACAATTCCAACGAACTCCTTCGCTTCCATTATCCCATAGATTGTGGTTCGCCCATTCGGCAGTTGCACTTGGTCTTCATAGACTGTCATCCACGGATTTTCGTAGACCGTTCTTTGACTGAGACATTTCCAGGACTGAAGCTTCGAATCTGTCACTAATATTCCTCCAATTATCTATCTAGCTTGCAACGACTTCGGTGACCACTTTCTTTTCCTTTTTCTTATCTTCAACTGGTGGTGGTGTACAGCCTTCAAGCCATACTGATCCTATGAGAGGAAGTTCAGGCGGATTTAGGTTGGCGTCCCTGTCAATGATAACATCGATGACGGCAGGTAGCTTAGATTCTAACGCTCGTTTAAGAGCAGGCTGGATTTCCTTCGCCTTTGTAACACGTTCTCCAAAGCAACCCATCGCTTTCGCTACTTTATCATATCGAACATCGGTGAAATCGACCTGGTAGAATCGATCTGCAAATAGAAGATGTTGAACTCCGGCAATCATTCCATATCGTCGATCATTGGCGATTATAGCAATCACCGGTGCGTAATGTCGAACTGCTGTTTCTAGTTCCTGAATATTGAACATAAAAGCGCCATCGCCAGTAATTAGAAAGACTTGACGGTCAGGATGTACAAGTTTGGCTCCTATCGCATATGGAAGCCCGACCCCAAGATGCCCCGAATCACAGGCGTAAAGGTAGGAACGGGGTTCATAAACTCGATTCAGGTGAAGACTCCAAAGGATGGAATTCCCACCATCAACACAGATAATTGCGTCTCGATCAAAGAAATCGCGAACCTCCTTTGCTAAACGAAGAGGATGAATAGACGCAGTATCTTTCACCGCAATATCCAATTGGGATTGATAGAAAGATTGGCGTGAGGTTTGACACTGCTCAAGAAGAGGAGAAGGCGCTTTGGGTTCACTACGTCGTTTGACTTCCGAGAGCAGAAACTGAAGAGTGCTTTTCGCATCACCAACAAGTGCTAAATCCACTTCCCGATTAACCCCGATCATCTGGCTATCGATGTCAATTTGAATGAGCTTCTGATTTTCAGGCGTCTTCCACCCAGGTGGTTTCCCCCAAAAATCAAGATCACCTAAGCGACCACCTACGAGTAGAACGACATCCGCACAGTTTTGCACAAAGACCCCACATTGAAGACCGGGTTCAAATGCGAGCGGATGATCCTCTGGGATTGCCCCTCGTCCAGAAGGACTCACAGTTACGCCTGCGGATAGATGTTCTGCCAGCGCTACAAGTTCTTCTGATGCTTCTGCCCATAACACACCGGCTCCGGCATGAATAAGAGGAAACTTGGCATCAAGGAGCATTTGTGCTACTTGTCCGATAAGGGTTGGAAAAGCCGTTGGCCGATTGGTTGGTCGGTATCTACTCGGTGGGATGAGAGGAGGTGGTGTATCCACAGTTCCGTAAAGGATGTTTGAAGGAATATCAAGTTGCACTGGTCCTGGTCGACCCGATAAGGCTCGACGAAAGGCTTCTTGGACTAGCTCAGGAATGCGGTTAATCGTCCACACCACCGCATTCCATTTTACAATAGGTTTGAAGAGATTGATTTGGTCAAGGCCTTGAGTCATCCCAGTATCTGGATAAATCCGCCACGTCTGGTTCTGGGCAGTCAACACCACAATTGGTACACTGTCGGCATGGGCAGCGTATACGCCGCCCACAAGGTTTGCCGCACCTGGTCCGACTGTTCCCAAGCAGACGCCAGGTTTTCCGGTTAATCGGGCATGGGCATCAGCCATGTGAGCAGCCGCGGCTTCATGGCGTGTCGTAATGAATTCGATGCCCAACTGGTCACCTTTTCGAGCTAGGACATCAAAAAAAGAATTCCATTGGTCACCAATGATGCCAAAGATATATTTCACATGTTCATTGGCAAGGCATTGGGCAAGAATTTCGCCACCTGAAATAGGCACAACATCACATCTCCACAGGAACGTACGATTTTTTGACTATTGTGTAGTTTGTCTTCTTATGTTGAATGGCCGGTAAACAGGAGATACCTTTTTAGGTGGTTATGAATATATATTCATAACGTGCCAAGACCCCATAAGCGCAGGTTTGTCCGCGCAGAACCCAATGTGAGCTACTACAAACCCCGAGGTATACCCATCGGCACCATCGATGAAGTCGTTCTCAGTGTCGATGAGTACGAGGCCATCCGAGTTTATGACTACCAAGGCCATTCTCAAACCGAATCAGCTGAACAACTAAAAGTCTCCCAGACGACGATCCACCGAATTCTGAAATCTGCTCACTCAAAGATAGCAGATGCCTTAGTGAATGGAAAAGCGCTTCGCATAGAGGGAGGACCGATCGAAATGCCAACAAAGCGGTGGTTTCGCTGCTTGACCTGTCATAACCAATGGGATGAGCCATTTGGAACCGGTAGACCTCGAACCTGCCCACAGTGTGACAGTCACTACTTGCGTCGGTTGGCACAGTCAGAAATTGATGAAACAGGAGATGGATAAAAACGAGAATTTGTATTACTGCTCAAGGTCCAACGCTTGATGCGCCCATTGACCTTCGATTTGGACGGTGTGCTAACTTTATTTTTGTTGATTCTAGAAACATGAAGTTCGAATCCGCACCGAATCCTGGTGCAATGACAGGTGGAGGAGCTGGAATCCAGGCTGCTCAATTTGTCGTGGATCATCAGGCAAAGGTTGTCTTAACAGGTCATGTGGGACCAAATGCCTATCATGCTCTAAATTCTGGAGGGGTAGAGGTTTATACTGGTATCTCTGGCAGTGTAAATGATGCTATCAAACAATTCCAGAATAACCAGCTTACCAGAGCAGCGTCCTCAACTGCACCTGCTCATACAGGCATAGGGAGCGGTCGCGGACGTGGGGGCGGTCGCGGTGGAGGCCGTAATCGGTGGTAAAAGTCACAAGGCATCTTTAGGTGTTGGTAACATTGGTTGAACGTGTTGTTGTTCCTGTGTTGAATGAAGCGGGTGACGCAAGCCAATTATCCCCCCACTTTGGTCGAGCTCCTCTATTCGCCATCATTGAACTTACCGAAAGCGGTGAAATTGGGAAAATTAAATTCGCACCTAATCGTAGTGAGCATTTCGGAGGTCGTGGACGCCCCCCGGATATTCTGCTTAGCTTTGCGCCCAACACTGTAATTACCTTTGGAATGGGTCCGCGTGCACTTCGACGATTCCAAGCTGAAGGTGTTGCTGTGATGCAAGCGTCATCAACGCAGCTGGGTGAAGTTCTTACAGCCTTTAAGGGAAATCAATTGGTAGAATTAACGGAAGGATGTCGGGAAGCACGTCATAAGTAATGAGTGCTAAGAACCCGTAATTTCCAAGGTGTAGTTAGTGTGAAAATCGCCATTGCTAGCGGAAAGGGTGGAACAGGAAAAACATCGCTTGCGGTGAATCTTGCCCTTTCTTTGTCTGGACCTGTGCAGGTATTAGACTGTGACGTAGATGAGCCTAATGTGCACACCCTTCTTCCCCTAAATGATGAAGAAGTGGAACCCGTATATACGCTTGTACCCGAGTTTGACCAAGAAAAATGTGTCCAATCTAAAGAGTGCGCAAAATTCTGCCCAAACCACGCTATCTTTGTTGGGAAAAATGGTGTCAGGTTGTTTCCAGAATTATGCATCGCTTGTGGTGGTTGTATTTTAGCATGCCCAAATCAAGCGATCAAAGAGGGACAACGTAAGTTAGGAGTAATTCACCGTGGAAGGATAAAGGAAGGATTGCAGGTCGTTTACGGTGAATTAGATGTAGGCGAGCCTCTGGTTGTCCCAGTAATCAAGGCTGTGAAAGAACGAGTGAGCATGGTAAACGGGACAACCGTGATTATCGATTGTCCACCTGGCGTATCTTGTCCCATGGTGGAATCAGTTCACGGTTCAGATTACGCCATCTTAGTCACTGAACCAACACCCTTTGGTTTACATGATTTACGGCTAGCCGTCGATACAATCCGCCAGCTTGATATTCCCATCGGAGTTGTCGTTAATCGGGCAGGAATTGGTGATCGGCAAGTCTACTCCTACTGCTCTAGTGAGCAGCTTCCCATTTTACTAGAAATCCCTCATAGTCGAAGAATCGCTGAATTATTCTCCGAAGGTATTCCATTTGTTACCCAACTATCGGAATGGCAACCGAAACTGGAGGCTGTTTTTCACTCAATTCAGGAGAGAATTTGTTAATGAACGAACTGGTCATAGTAAGTGGAAAAGGTGGAACAGGAAAGACGTCGATTACGGCATCGTTGGCAGCTTTAGCCCCTAATGCAATCTTAGCTGATTGTGATGTCGATGCGCCGAATTTACATTTGCTTCTAGCGCCAGAGATTAAATCTTCTGAAGAATTTGTCGAGGTAAAAGTCGCGGTTATTGATCCTGAATTATGTAGGAGCTGTGGTGTCTGTGAAAGGGTGTGTAAGTTCGATGCAATCACACCAGATTTTCGGGTTGATCCAATTATGTGTGAAGGATGTGGTGTCTGTCATATCAGTTGTCCATACAATGCTATTGTGATGAAGGAGCGACTTTCAGGGTATATTTACACCTCTGAAACAAAGTATGGTCCGATGGCTCATGCTCTTTTACTTGCAGGTGAGAGTAATTCTGGAAAGTTAGTTACGCGTGTTCGCGAACTTGCTTCAAAATTGGCCTTGGACTATAATAAAGACCTTATCATAATTGATGGTCCGCCTGGTATAGCTTGTGCAGCGATATCTGCAATTACTGGATCGTCAGCTGGGCTGGTTGTTACAGAGCCAACGGTAGCAGCCATTCATGACCTCGAACGTGTCCTGAATCTGTTCCAGCATTTTCGCATTCCAGCTATGGTTCTAATTAATAAAGCCGATTTGAATCACCAAAAAACACGTGAAATTGTGAAATATTGTACACAAAATGGAATACCCATTGTAGGGGAATTGAATTATGATACCATCATGTACAAAGCTGTCGTATCGGGCTGCTCGATTGTTGAATATGCTCCATCGAATAGCCTTTCTAAGAATTTAGAAAAGATCTGGAAAAAGATCGAGCAACAGCTTGATGCTCATAATGTAGATTGATGGATCACTTGTATTAGATTCAGACCATCTAGAGTGGCAGATGTTATTTTCTAACTTGTATCCCACAGCTTGGACAATAGTTGGCATTAATTGGTAAGGGGGCACTGCATTTGGTGCAGAAGTTTATACCGGTTGTGAATTGGTTTGGGAGGGGAGGGGTTGGTTCCGAGTCTGTTTGCTGATTTTGCTGTTGTGGGTTTGCATACCAACAGCTACCAGGCCCATAGAGCCATCCTGGACGTTGCCATGGTGGTAAGTGTGAGAAAGGGCCATTTCCTGGCCATTGACCCTGATTTCGTCCTTGACCGCGTCCACGTCCTCGATTACCTCGTTGCCACATTTGGGTTATCACCTCTTTTTGTGTTTATGCACACAACTATTTTGTGTTTATGCACAGAAATATATAAAGCTATCCGATGTGCAGTTCATGGTGAATTAAAATGAGATATCGTCGTGGATGGCGGGGTCGGGGTCGTCCGCCAAAGCCAGTTAGTTTGGGAGAAATACCTGCACCGATTTCATTTATTCCTACCGAGGTCAAGAACACACTCCCAATACAGCTTTTTGCATCAGAACTTGAGGCAATGCGACTTGTTGATAAGCTTAGTCTTGAACAAAAAGATGCAGGAAAAAAGATGGGTGTTTCGAGAGGAACCGTATGGCGGCTTCTTCAGAGCGGACGAAAGAAAGTGATTACAGCGTTAACGGAGAACCGTCCACTCACCATAGTTGTGAAAGAAAATAGACCTGTCGATGATTAATGCTGAGATGGTTTCATGGGGATTTGAGAAGGGCAAGGAGATATGGGTTTAGTCTACGGACCTGTGATGTCGTGGCGCTTTGGAAGATCCTTAGGCATTGATGCTGTTCCACCACCCAAAAGATGTACGTTCAATTGTGTTTATTGCCAGCTGGGATCAACCAAAACTCCAGTTAAGGACATCTCTAGATGGCAACACGAATTACCTGATGTAAATATGCTCCGAAATGACCTTGAGCAATATCTTCGACAACTTTCTGTGGAAAGTTTAGATGTGGTGACGTTTTCAGGTTCTGGCGAACCCACCATTAACTTAGGTTTGGCATCAATGGTGAAACAAATCCGTGAACAGGTTTCTGGTATACCTGTTGTATTATTAACTAATGGGTCGTTGCTTGGGAATCGGTCCATTTTGAAGAATCTAAAGGAGTTTGATATTGTGACGATTAAGTTCGATGCGGGGGACGATAAGACGCATCGAATAATTAATAGACCGTTTGCATCATTCGAGCATAATCAATTAGTGAAAGGCATCCAAAAACTTAGAAAGGCGAGTTCTGTTACGATTGCTCTTGAAGTTATGTTACTAAGAATAGTTTCAGGTTTTTCGAATGTAGATGGCAAAGCTGGGGAATCTTTGCTAGGCGAATTAAAGAGAGTAGCATCGGTTGCAGATTTCATTCAGCTTTATACTCCTTGGCGACCGACTAGCAATGACCTTGTTGAACCCATTTCTACAACTGAGTTGGTAAATTTTGCATCAAATCTACGAGACTTCTATGCATCAGAACGGATTTGGATTTATGGTATCCACGACGCACGAAAACAAACAGCCTCTTGGAAATCTCATCAATCACTTCGAACAGAATTACTCAGCATGCTTCAACGTCGACCTTGCCGACTCAAAGATTTGTCTCAGTCGCTAGATATTCCTATTCATTCACTGGCGTTTTTAATTTCGCAGCTTCGTCGAACCAACCAAATTAGTACAAGACAACACCAGAAAGAAGTGTTCTATTTTTCACTAAGTTAGAAGCTAATTTTTCTTCGTGAAATATTTCTCTGGATCCTCCCGGTATACTTTCTCAACAGTTTTATTAGCTCCTGGTGTATCCAACTCTAAATCGCGCTTTGTGCCTTTTGCCTCTTTTAGAACTTCTTTGAAAGTATCACTTTGAATGATTAATCGCATGATTTCACTACTTCCTGTCCAAATTGTTGCGAGGCGTGCATCGCGAAACAGCCGTTCGATGGGATAGACATCAGTATAGCCGATTCCTCCAAGAATCTGCATAGAGTCGGATACAGTTTGATAGCAGGTTTCGGTGGCGAAGAGCTTGGCCTGGGACACAGCTTTCCGACTTGGTTGTCCTGCATCGGCGAGTCGGGCTGCCCGGTAAACTAGCCCACGTGCTGCATCTAGTGCTGTAGTGCAGTCGGCGATTTTGAAACTTATGCCCTGATAACGACTGATGGTGTGCCCAAAGGCTTCACGTCGGGCTGCATAACGAATAGCAAGTTCTAAAGCCGCTCGCCCGAGACCAATAGCCCCAGCTGCAGAAGTAAGTCGCTCTGGTACCATCATGGCGTTGAAAATATCGGTGGCGCTGTCAAGTTCGCCTATAAGGTTCTCTTTGGGGACTTCAATATCCTTCATGACGATACGAGCTGCACCCATTCCACGACAACCCATGAGGCTATAATGCTCGTCCACTTCTACGCCCATCTCCCGATCGACGAGAAAGACACTCATCGACCGATGTGGCGGGGCTTTGGTATTTGTTTTTGCATAAATCAGGAAGTAGTCCGCCCCAATGCCGCCAGCGACGAACCGTTTCTCACCATTAATGATATAATGGTCACCTTGAGGAATGGCGGATGTAATCGTTCCAAAGAAATCGGAACCACCTCGGGGTTCAGTTAACCCTTCGGCACAAATCTTTTCTCCGCATAGCGTGGGAGCAAGATACGTCTTTTTCTGATCTTCTGTTCCGAAAATATTGATGGCTTCACCAACAATGCTTGGAAGGGAATATGCACAGCCTAAGGCGATACCTAATACGCCGATTTCTTCGATGGCCAGCATTTCGGAGACCCAATTAAGACCACGTCCATCATACTCTTTGGGAAATCTTAATCCGATTAAATTCGATTTTGTGGCTGATTTGATAAAATCATAGGGATATTCTTGCTCGTTTCCATCCATACGGATAATGAGATTGGGATCGATTTTGTCACGGACAAATGCCCGGACTTCATCACGAAGCTGTCTTTCAGTATCGGTTAGTAATACATCAAACATCTATGCACCTTCCTCTTAGATTATTGAAGTGAGTGATGTCCTTATGGGTGTTAATCCAATAAAGCGCTTAAGGTATCCGATTCTTGTGGTTTTCGCACGATGAAAATTGCTTCTTCGGGGCAAACAAGCTCACAGGCTAGACAGTCAAGGCAGGCGGACTCATTTACTGGGTCGGCTTTTAGGAGGCTAGAGGATAACTCCAATAGCTCAAAGACTTCTTCAGGACATACTTTCAAGCACTTCATACAGCCTGTGCATTCATCGAAATCCACGGCGACCCGTGTCCCATGGATGCCCAGTTCCGATGTTTTTGATTGCCAAACTGAATGGTTTTGATGAGCATCGGTTTGCTTCCAAGTGGTTTGGAAGGTTCGATCAATAGGCATTGAAGGCACCACTTCCTACATGTGAAGTAACAGAAGATGAGAGAGTTAATTGTTTGCTAGTATCCGTACATCTTAAGTAGAGTGACTGTTCGAGGAGCACATATTCTGATAGCACTAGAAAAAGCGTAGGCGGGGTGTTGTTAATTTCTTTACCGTCATCTGTGGAGATCAGGCCCCTTTCAAAGAATAATCTCAAGCAGGCAGCACGTATCTATGCCCAGGGGTTATTGATGGAAACACCTCCTGGATCGACTGAACCATTAAAAGAATTGGTTGAAGCGCTTGAGGTTCATTTGCAAATTGTCCTTCACGATGAACAAAAGCGCATCATTTGGCTGGCTATGAAAAATAACGTCATAAAGGGACTTCTCGACTTTTATCATCAGTCATCGGAACTTGTTATTCGATTCATTTGTGCAATCCCACCACGTCAAGGAATGGGAAGCCTACTACTCTACCATCTAGCCCAGTATGGATTACGTCATCAGATTGGGTGGATTACAGCTACAGTGAGTTCACTTGATGTACGCGCCCAGCAGTTTTATTTTACTCACCTTGAATTTCAGAGATCAGGCAGTCGTTTAGATGAGACGGGTTTTAAACTATTCTTGGCAGAGGCTTCACCGCAGGCTTTGATAGATGTAATCGACAGGATTGACGATAAAAAAATAGGAAGGAGGTCCTTCACGCGCTAAAATTAAACGTGAAGGCCGCCAAGAAGAGGTAGGAAAACTTAGTAGCGACGACCACGGTCACCGCGACCTCCACGGTCACCCCGGTCACCCCGGTCACCCCGGTCACCCCGGTCACGCCGGTATCCACCGCCACCGCGTCCGCCAAAACTTCGTCGTCGATATTGGGGTTGCTCGTGTTCTGTAGCCGACATATCGTTTTCAGCATCAACTTCTTCGATGGCATCTTTGGCTTCACTGATTTCTCCGTATCGGCCAATGTTCAAACGGAGGTGTCCCTGAAATAGGCTAGTATAGCCTTTTTCTAATCGGAAAGTCTTGTCGACTTCGACCGCGTCAATGTTATCGTCCCAAAGACTCAAGAGTACTGTTCCAGTTGCGTCACCTGCGGTTGCATCAACCACACGGTGTGTTTCGCCGTCACGTCGGGAAGTTACTTCGCGTTCTTCACCCTTTTCGATGACCTTGAAGGTGATGTTCAAACTTTTCATAAAAGGTCGCAGTTCTGCGACTGTAGCCTCTACAGGCTCTCGATCATAGCTCATTTTCGGTACCACGTTGCTTCAGTTACCAGGTTTCCAATACAAATCCTTCCTTGGGGTCTGCCGCAATGTGAGGTAGCCACAAGAGAAAACGATTCGGAATATGGGACCTGCTTCTCTCCCCAAACCAATTCGACTATAAAAAGGCTACGGGCAACCCCCCTTCCTCCAATTAGTCTCTCCTTGGCATTCTCAGAAAGGATAAATAGCCTCCATATATTACTGGGAGACATCAACCCCAAACAAAAGAGCCCCAGATCACACCAGTTACCAGCACACGGTTGGTTGATGATACATATGACTAAAGTAAATCCTCTCTTGAATAATTGTAAGCCACATCGAGTGCATCTGAAGAAAGAAAAGGCGACTGAGTTGAGTCTAGGTATCGATGAGCTACTCGAAACAAGTGCTAGTCAACGTGTCATAAGCTATCAAGAAGCCTTACGGATGATTAAGCAATTCACCTATATCATCAAAGACTGCAATTATATGATTGAACCCAAGAATTAGTGCAGTTTAATTTCCCAAAATTTCCGGATGGAGTTTGGTAAAGTGGATTCAGAGTTGGATATGTCAGTGCTGTACCTTCTCAGCTATGGGATGTACGTTGTGGCAGCAAAAGCAGGCGATAAGATTAATGGTCAAATTGTAAACACCGTTTTCCAAATCACAGCGACTCCTCCGCGAATTGCCGTAAGCATTAACAAGGAGAATTTGACCCACGAACTCATTTCCCAAAGTCGTATGTTTTCAGTTTCAATTCTAGATGAGAAAACACCGTTGGCTTTTATTGGACGGTTTGGATTTCGGTCTGGGCGTGAAGTGGATAAGATGAAAGATGTCACACATTTAGAGGGCATCAACAGCTGTCCGGTGGTGGTTGATAACGCGCTTGCATACCTTGAAGTGAAGGTCACTGATCACATTGATGTTGACACACACACTATTTTCATTGGCGAGGTCAAGATCACCAAACGCCTGAAAGACGGCACTCCTCTAACATACGAGTATTATCACCAGGTGAAAGGGGGAAAGACCTCCAAACGAGCAGCCACCTACATTTCGCCAAGTATTGAACCTACTTCTGCACCTAAAAAGTCAGGCAGGTATCAGTGTGAAGTCTGCCAATGGATCTACGACCCAGAAGTAGGAGACCCAGATCACGGTATTCCAGCAGGTACTCCTTTTGAGGACATCCCAGATGATTGGGTTTGCCCCGTGTGCGGAGCCAGCAAGAGCCAGTTTAGATCAATATAAACAGGTTTCTAAGAATAGCGTAACGAATAATAAGTAAGGTTAGTTCTTGCAAGAACGTGGTCGTTCTAATGAGCATGCCTGAAGTTGGGCAAGTTGCCCCAAATTTTGTTGGAATTACTGATGATGATTCGAAACTTGAGTTAAACTCCTTGAAAGGCAACATCGTAGTTTTGTACTTTTATCCGAAGGCGTACACACCGGGCTGCACGAAGGAAGCCTGCTCTTTTCGTGATAATATGATCCGTCTCACTGGGATGGGTGTCAAAGTGGTTGGTGTGAGTACCGACAGTGTGAAGAGGCAGGCGGGATTCAAAGTGAAACATGAGCTATCATTTCCGTTAATTGCGGACGCCGACAAAAAAATCGTGGAGCTCTATGGTGTGAAAGGAATTGCCGGTATTGCCAAGCGGGTGACCTTTCTCCTTGATCGCGAAGGCGTCATCCAGTTCATCTGGCCTAAGGTAAATGTTACCGGACATGTGGATGAAATCATTGCTAAAATTGAAGAGCTCAAGCTCTAATTGAGCCTACTGTGCTTCTTTCTTGGCATAGACTTTGAGTGCATCGTTTGGACATGCTTCTACGCAGGCGTTGCAACCATTGCAGAACATTTGCATGGCGGGTGAAATCACGTATTCTGTGGGGATAATCCCTTCTTCGCGGTTAGGCGCGTATAGAGCAAATACTGCTTGTGGGCAAACGCGAAGACAGCGGGCACAGTTGATGGCGTTTTGACACTGATCGCTACTCCATTCCACCTTGTAGTAGTTTTGCATGGTTACCACCAATCCTTTAATGCAGGTAATGATTCCCGCTCGATGAGCTCAATCGCTTTTTCTGGACATGTCTCATAGCAAAGACCACAGCCGTAACACTTCCACATATCGATGTTTGCACGTTCAGTGGCATTTGAGAAGGTCACAGCACCGAATTGACAGCGGGACAGGCATTCCCGGCAGCCTGAACATTTGTCAACATCAACTTTGGCAACCCAGTGACTTCGGATGATGTATTTGAACCCCATATCAACTCGGGGACGCAAAGCAATACAGTAAGGCAATTCACAGTTGCACACAGCCATCGCCATGGGAAGCGGTGTTCCTGCAAGGGTGTGAACACGACCTTCTTGGTTGAATTTACGAGTTAGAGCTATGGCTTCCTCAACGCTTATGCGTTCCACTTTTTCGTCCTTAGAGGGAAACATTTCAGCGGTTTCCCCATGCAGCCCTAGCGGAATGCAGCACCGATCATTTGCACCATTTATCATTTTTCGGCAAAGACATTCAATTAGATAAGGTTCTCCTGATAGCTTGATGAGCCCTTCGATTTCTTCCCGTGTAAGGACCTGGGCCCCGTGTCCTTGTGGAAAAGTGTATGTAACATCTTTCGTGAGGGGATGAATCGAGAAGATCATGTCATCCATCATTTTTCTAATGCTATCCGCCATCGCTGGATTTGCCATGGAGTCTCCAGCTTGAGCTGCTAGTTGAGCATATTGCTGGTGAACGTAGTGCCAATGATCTTTTTCCCAGGGTTCAAAGCCCATTTCTTTCGCGAATTTAACTTCGACGTGGCGTTTGACCTCGAACCACTTTTTGCCACCACCGTGGGCTGTGCAGATTTTACACATGATAATCGCCATTAGTCCAGCGTCGGATAAAATGTACCTTCACTGTTTTTCTTTTTTCCGAAGATTACAACTATAGGCTTCACTATTGGGATTTGCAGATACAAATGGGAAGCAATTATACTGCTGAGTTGGGTATTCTGCATATTAGGAGTGTGACATTTTGGTTCAATATGATTGGGCGTGCAAAGAAGGTGAATTTCCAAACAAGGATTCGAAATATTTCGAGAATATGAC
>JBHLMI010000032.1:0-24885 GCA_048938295.1 Promethearchaeota archaeon | reverse complement strand
GTGTAGTCGTGGATGAGGAGGCCGCGGGGGGCTTCGAGGACGCCGACGCCGCGTCCGCCTTTGATGGTGAAGGTGGTCATGATGTCGGTGTTGGTGATGGCGGGGTCGGTGAGGAGTTCGTGGGTGCGTTCGATGGCGTGGAGGAGTTCGATGAGTCGGGCCCAGTGGTAGAGGAAGTTGTGGTCGGGGGTGTTGCCGAATTGGGCGCGGAGGGTGTCGAGTTCGGTGTTGGCTTGGGGGGTGGAGATTTTGTCACAGACGTTGATGCGGCCGAGTGGGCCGACGCGGTAGATGCCTTTGGGCCAGCCTTTGGGGAGGTAGAAGGGGAATTTGAGGTAGGAGTAGTCTTCGACGTGTTCGCCGATGTATTTGAGGTAGTCTTTGACGGGGAATTCAGCGAGGCGCTTGCCATCATGGTCGACGATGCGGATGGGGCCGTCGTAGAATTCGAGGTTGCCGTTCTTGACGAGCCCGACGTAGGCGGTGTCTTGTTGGTCGAGAAGTTCTACCTTGTCGAGTAAGGGGCGAACAACGGGGTAAAGCTCGTGGAAGAGGGTGAAGGCTTCGTCGTTCCATTTGAGCATCTCGTCGCGTTCCTCTTCGCTAAGAGGTTTCGATATGCCTCCAGCTTGGGACGTGACGGGGTGAATTGATCGTCCACCAGTGATTTTAATCCCATCTTGTCCGATTTGGCGGAGGCGAATAATCTTTTTCACCAAGTCG
Source organism: Promethearchaeota archaeon (assembly GCA_048938295.1). Lineage (GTDB taxonomy): Archaea > Asgardarchaeota > Hermodarchaeia > Hermodarchaeales > Hermodarchaeaceae > Hermodarchaeum. The sequence continues at coordinate 24,162 of JBHLMI010000032.1, read as the reverse complement.
GGATTTTGTTTGAGTAGTGTGACGACATGTCGAGTGGAAGGATCACCGTCGGGAATGAGGAGGTCAGGAGCGGCAAGATAGAAGAAGTGGAGCACGTGTGAGTGGACCATCTGATTTTGATGCATTAATTCTCGGAGCAGTTTTGCAGTTCGTGGTGGGTCGACACCGTAGAGTGCGTCGGCGGCTTTCGAAGAGGTCAGGTGGTGGCTGACCGGGCAGATGCCACACATCCGGGTGGCGATGCGGTTGGCTTCTTCGACGGGGCGGTTTTGCATGAACTTTTCATAGCCACGGACGTCCATGACGGAAAAATGAGCTTTGGCGACGTTGCCTTTTTCGTCTAAATTTATCGTGATGGCTCCGTGCCCTTCGACGCGTGACACAGGGGCGATTTTGATTGTTTTGTTTTGGGTGGTCATGTTTTTGCCTCCATGGGTTTGGTTTTGATGGTGGAGGTGTGGACGGCTTTCTTGAAGGTGGAATGGGCAAAGGTGAATCGGAGATAGGTGCCGACAAGATCGGGGACCTCTTTGACGATCTGCTCAGGGGCGGGAGCTTTGGTGGGATCTTGCACCACGATGCTGCCAAGAGCACCGATCATTTTTGCGGCTTGGTCTTCGACGCTTTCGGTTGGTCCAAAACAGCCTCGGCAGGGTGCGAGGGCTGTTGGGCAGCGGGCTTCGCAGCCACCTTGGGTGCTGGGTCCGAGGCATTGGTAGCCTTGTTCGAGGAGACAGCGCTCGGTGAAGACTTTGTCAGTGCCCCAGCGTTTGAATTCGGTGACGGCTTTTTCTTCTTTGATGAGGGGGCATTGATCGCAGACAGTTTTCGGTTCGAGATGGAATTCTCGGCCTTCGAGTAGACAGGTGACCAGTTCGGCAATGAGTTTGGGTGGGGGTGGACATCCAGGGAGGACATAGTCGACTTTGACGAAGTCATCGACGGGGTGTAGCTCTTCGAGCAGAGGGGGGACGATTTTGTGGGGGATGATTTTCTTGGGGTTGACGGTGGATTTGGTGTTGATGTAGACTTCTTCCATGATTTCGTCCTTAGTATGCAAATTCGCTAGTCCTGGAACGCCGCCGAAAGCGGAGCAGGCTCCGAAGGCGACGAGGATTTGTGAGCGTTCGCGGAGCATTTTGAGGCGTTCGAGGTGTTCTTCGTTGCGGACGCCACCAGAGACGAAGCCGACGGTGACCCCTTCTTTGGGGGGTTCGCGGTAATCCATGAGGACCTGGATGTATTTGAGGTCGATGGCCTCGAGCACGTCTGCGAGTGCCAGGTGTAAGTCGAGGATGGCGATTTCGCAGCCGGAACAGATGCTGAGGGTTTCCACTGCTAGACTGGGTTTGGTCATTTATCGGGTCCTCCGTTGGCTAGCGGATTGGGTCCTAAAAGCTTAATCTCATTTACGAATGACTTCATGGTGTCAGCGAATTTGTTGCCTTCTGCAGCTGAGATCCATTCGAGGCGAAGTCTTCCAGGTTCGATGCCGATTTCCTTGAGGTACTCTTTAAGGAGCGCGACGCGCCGTGAGGTCTGATAGTTGCCCGAGACGTAGTGACAGTCGCCAAAGTGGCAGCCAGCGATGAGAACACCATCGGCTTTCAGCTTAAGGGCGCGGAGAATGAATTGGGGGTCGACGCGTCCACTGCAATTGACGCGGATAACCCGGGCGTTGGGGGGGTATTGGATGCGGGAAGTCCCGGCCATATCTGCTCCGGCGTAGCTGCACCAGCGACAGGCGAAGCAGACGATTTTGGGTTCCCAGTTCTTGTTAGTCATGGTTATTTCGCTTCCTGGAAGAGGGCGTCGAGTTGGGCGATGATTTGTTCCATGGTGAAGTGTTGAGGTGCAATAGCTTGGTTGGGGCAGGCGGCAGCGCAGGTGCCACAGCCTTTGCATTGGGCTTCGGTGACCTGGGCGCGATTATCGACTACTTTGACCGCTCCATAGGGGCATGAAGCCTCACAGATGCCGCAGCCGGCACAGAGGTCTTCGTTGACCACCGCGGTATAGGGTTGAACTTTTACTTCGCCAGCAGCGAGCATGGCAAGTGCACTGGCCGCAGCCCCTTTGGCTTGGGCTACGGAATCAGGGATATCCTTTGGCCCTTGGGCGGCTCCAGCGATGAAGATACCATCAGTGTTGGTTTCGACGGGTCGCAGCTTGGGATGGGCTTCTAAGAGGAAACCATCAGCACTACGTTGAAGACCCAGAACGCGGGCAACCTCGGGTAAATCTTTCGGGGCTTCAATGCCACAAGATAAGACGATGATGTCAACTTCGGCTTCCACCGGTTGACCAAAGAAGGTGTCTTCAGCCCGGATGACGAGTTTATCGGAATCAAAGGATCCGCGCACTTCAGAGACGCGGCCGCGCACGAAGTTAACGCCGTATTCTCGAGCGGTCGTTTCATAGAATTCTTCATAACCTTTCCCAAAGGCGCGCATGTCAATGTAGAAGATGGAGACAGCAATATCGGGGTATTTTTCGCGGATCTGCCGGGCTTGTTTTAGCGCAGCCATACAGCATACTCGTGAGCAGTACGCGTTATAGCGTTCGTTCCGTGAACCCACACATTGGATATAGGCGATGTGTTTGGGTTTCTTCATAGTCGAGGGGCGAAGAATTTTACCATCGGTAGGTCCAGCAGCGCTAAGCATGCGTTCCATTTCAAGGTTAGTCATGACATCAGGATACTTTCCATAGCCATATTCGAGCTGTCGCATCGCATCGAAGAGCTCAAAACCTGTAGCGACGATGATGGCGCCAACGTCCAGCTCGAGCATTTCAGGTTTCATCTCATAATCAATGGCTTCCGCTTCACAGGCATCTTTACACTTGCCACAGGCGATGGGAGTCATACCAAGGCAGTGCTCAGTGTCGATGACATAGGCGTTGGGCACCGCTTGCGCAAACGGAATGTGAATAGCCTTCCGCCAGCCGAGCCCAGCATTAAACTCGTCAGGCACATTCACTGGGCAGACTTCAAGGCAATCTGCACATGCAGTGCATTTGTCTTCGATGACGTACCGGGGCTTCCGTTCAACTTTCACCTTGAAATTACCCACATACCCGTTCACCTCACGAACCTCACTATAGGTCAGTAACTCAATGTTCGGATGCTGACCCACCAAACTCATCTTCGGAGTCAAGATACAGCTGCTGCAATCCAAAGTTGGGAAGGTTTTATCGAGTTGGGCCATGTGGCCACCGATGCTGGCTTCTTTTTCGACGAGGTAGACTTTGTAGCCTGCGTCGGCGATATCGAGGGCGGCTTGGATGCCGGTGATGCCGGCGCCGATGACGAGGACACTGGCTTCAACGTCGACTTGTTTTTGTTCGAGGGGTTTGAGTTCTGCAGCGCGGGCGACGGCCATTTTGACGAGGTCTTTGGCTTTTTCGAGGGCTGCTGCTTCTTCGTGGGTATGGACCCAGGAGCAGTGTTCGCGGATGTTGGACATGTCAAAGAAGAAGGGGTTTAATCCGATGCTTTCGAGGACGCGGCGGAAGGTGGGTTCGTGGAGGGTTGGGCTGCATGCGGCGACGACGATGCGGTTGAGCCCCTTTTCTCGGGCGCGTTCTTTGATGAGGTCTTGACCTGGGTCTGAGCACATGTAGCGGTAGTCTTCGGCTACTACAACATTGGGAAGCGTTGCGGCGTACTCGACTAGTTTGGGGATATCAATAACACCAGCGATGTTGGAGCCGCAGTGGCAGATGAAGACACCGATTTTGGGTTGTTCTGTTGACATAGGTTTTCTCACTTCTTCGTGGTTGATTGTTCCATAGCTTTGTGTCCGAGTTGCATGCCCTCGTCGAAGGCACGGAGGTTGAGTTCCTTATATTTGGGAAAGGCTTTAGCAATGGCTTTGCGCATTGCCTCGGGGGTGACTGCTTTACTGATGGCGGTGAAGGCACCGAGCATCACAACGTTTGTCACCAGGGGATTTTTGAGAACTTGGTGAGCCGTGGAAGCTGCTGGTACTTGGTACAGGCGTACACCAGCCTTAATTTTTCCCGCTTTCACCAAGTCTGAGTCAATAATTACTATAGCTCCTTTGTTGAGATCCTCTTTGTATTTGTGGAAGGCATCATTGGATAAGGCCACCATGACGTTGGGTGTAAGAACGAGGGGATAATCAATGGGTGTGTCGGAAATGATGACTTCAGCTTTGCAGGCGCTGCCACGGGATTCCGGACCATAGGAGGCTGTTTGGACGGCTTCTTTGCCATCGTGAATAGAGGCGGCTTCGCCAATGATGACGGCTGCCTTGATGACGCCCTGACCGCCTAACCCGCCAAGCCGAATTTCTGTACGTGCCATTGGTTCATCTTCACCTCTTTTGCAGCTTTTCCGCTTGTTGACCTAATAGGTCTGTAAACTCGGGTTTTTCTAGGTCCACGAACTCGCCACAAACGATTCGCGTGCGATAATCGATTTCTGCCTTCATGGGATCTGTAAAGTTGCGGATAACAGATATTTCCCGGTACTTTTTCATAACATCAAGACCGGTTCCATGTCGATTATAGCGGTCATAAAGCGTGGGGCAGGGCGAGATGACTTCGATGAATTTAAAGCCCTTCTTTTGGAGCGCTTTTTCGATGGATTTGGTAAGGCGGCGAGCATGGAGTGCTGTCCAACGGGCAACGAAGACAGCGCCCGAGGCCGCGGCTACACTCACCAAGTTGAATGGATGTTCGATATTCCCGTCTGGAGAGGTCACAGTGATGGCAGAGTCGGGTGTGGTGGGTCCCATTTGTCCGCCAGTCATGCCATAGTTGAAGTTGTTGACGCACAATACCAGCATATCGACGTTTCGACGTGCGGCGTGGATGAAGTGGTTACCACCGATGGCAAAGAGGTCACCATCACCACTGATAACCACGGGCTTCAAGTCAGGGTTTGCCACCTTTACTCCTGACGCAAAGGCAATAGCGCGTCCGTGTGTAGTGTGGTAGCTATCCGCCGCAAAATAACCGCTAGCGCGCCCAGTGCAACCAATACCACTAATGACAACTAAGCGATCCATATCGAAGTTAAGGCTCCGAAGGGCATTGGCGAAAGCTTGGAGTACAGTGCCGATGCCACAGGCGCTACAGAAGATGTGGGGAAGCCGGTCGCGGCGAATGTAGTCAAGAATGGGGTGTTCCCCTTCAGTTGTTGTACGTGTTGTTTGCGTCAGTTGATACGCCTCCTAATTTCGTTCATGAGTTCATCTGGGGTATGTGGACTTCCACAGACGCGTGGGATAAAATGAACAGGGATTTCACTCCGAATTACCCGTTCTACTTCACCTACTAACTGACCGTAATTGAGTTCAGCGACAACCACATGTTGAGCCTTGGCAGCAGCTTCTTTCAGCTGTTCCTTGGGAAAAGGCCAGACGGTGATGGGTCGGAAGAGCCCGATTTTCATGCCGTTAGCCCGGGCATCCTTGACTGCTCGTAGAGCCGTCCGAGATTCGCCACCGTAGGCGACGAGGAGGACTTCGGCGTCTTCCGTTTCTATATTCTCTGCTTGAGTGATATTGTCGGCGTTTTTTCGGATTTTATCACAGAGGCGTGGAACTAAGGTGAGTTGGGCTTCCTCGTCCATGACAGGGTAGCCCCGTTCGTCGTGCGTGAGTCCTGTGGCATAGAAGTGATAGCCTTCGCCGAAGGTAGCCATAGGAGGGACGAGGTCGTCTTCTGCTTTGAAAGGCAGATATTCTTCTGGAGGAACGGTGGGTTTTTTGCGGTTCACGATTTCGATTTCGTCCTCAGGTGGGATAACTAGACGCTCGCGCATATGGCCTATGATTTCATCGGCAAGAACAAAGACTGGGACGCGGAATCTTTCGGATAAATTAAAAGCGTGAATGGTTAAATCAAACATCTCTTGGACTGAAGAGGGTATGAGGGCGATGATTTCATAGTCGCCATGGCTTCCCCATTTAGCTTGCATGATATCGCTTTGACTGGCTTCGGTGGGTTGTCCCGTTGATGGTCCACCACGCATGACATTGACCAAGACCATGGGTGTTTCGGTCATCGCTGCTAGCCCGATGGTTTCATTCATGAGACTGACACCGGGTCCTGAAGTAGCTGTCATGGATTTAACGCCAGCATAAGAAGCGCCAACCACTGCTGTGCAGGAGGCGATCTCGTCTTCCATTTGGATGTAGCGTCCACCGATTCGTGGAAGTCGATAGGCCATACGTTCAGCGATTTCGGTGGCCGGGGTAATGGGGTACCCCGCAAAGAAACGGCAACCGGCAGCGAGTGCGCCTTCAGCAGCAGCGATATCCCCTTGAGTGAACATTTCTCCAGTCAGCACTGCCTTTTGCATTATTTCTCACTCTTTTTGGTCCTAGTTTTGACCTTTTTTTCTTCAACGTGAATAGCAAAATCAGGGCACAAAGCCTCACAAAGCCCGCATCCAACGCAGCGATCGATATTGACTGCTTCGGGGGGATAGTAGCCTTTGCTGTTAAATCTAGTTGACTTCTCCAGCACTTCACGTGGGCAAAATGTGTAACAGAACCCACATCCCTTACACCAATCTTCATTGACAACAATTTGGTACTTCGTGGGTTGCTCCTCCTCGGGTATAATTGGGGTTCGTTCTTGCCTTGTCAACATCACAGGCTCATCCCAATTTTTTCTAGGAAGGGTGTAACGGGTATGTAGTGCTTGTCGAGACCCATCTGTTTGGGGGTGAAACCTTGTGCAAGCCCAAGAAGTTGGGTATAGTAGAGAACTGGAATTTGATAGTCTGTACCAAATTGTTTATTCACTTGCACTTGTCCAAGATCAAATTGTAAATGACAGAAGTTGCAGACATTGATGAGAGCGTCAACTTTTGCTTGTCTCATAGCTTCAAATTTCTCTCGCGCCATATCAAGAGAGACTTCTAGTTCAGCAGAACGTAAACCACCACCAGCTCCACAACACATGTCTTTTAATTTGTAATCGACTGGTGTTCCTCCTACGAGTTCAACGAGCTCATCAACTAAGGTAAAGTCTTCCACAACACCCCATGGACGGATATCACTGGGTTTCAGAAGATGGCACCCAACATGAATCGCAAATCGGGCATCGATGGGATTAATTACAGTTTCTTCGATGGCATCTCTTCCCACATCGTTCCAAAGAACCTCAACGAGGTGTTTTGCTGTAACTGTGCCCTTGATTTGATGCCCGGTTGATTTCAGTATTTTATTAATACGTTTCCGAGTTTCGGGATCTTTTAGATCATGTACCCCTGCAATTAATGTACCATAACAGCCGTTACACAATACAAGGATATCCAAACCATTTTCTTCTGCAAGCGCAATATTCCGTGCAGTGATAGCAAGCCACGTGTCTTTATCAAAGGACTTGATAACACCAGGTGCAGGACAGCAGGATGCGCCTTTCATTTCCACGAGTTCGATATCAAGTTTAGGCGCTACAAGACGTGTTGCTGCTTCGATTTGTGGTAAGCGATTTGGGATAACACATCCAAGAAAGAAACTGTATCTATGTTTTGCCATCCTTTTTGTCCTCCTTGAAATTGACTAGTTTGTCGAAGCCAGTTTTCTTTATGATTTGTTGGATTTCTTTTACGGCCTTGGGGTAGGAATGGACAGTCGGTGGTAGCCGAGGAAGCCCAAGTTCTTCACGCAGATCGCTCCACTTCTTATCATCAATAGGAACAGCATGTCCAGTTTCTATAAGCTTGTGGGAAACGCCCTTGTGTTCAGGCTTCATATATCCAGCTTGGCAAGAAAGATTCCGTAGATAGAGTATTGCTTCCGTTACATCAATTTTCCGAGGACAGCGTTCAGTACAGGTGCCACATGTTGTGCATAACCATAGATCGGGATCTGATATTACCTCTTCTCTGAATCCAAGAATCGCCTTTCGAATGAGTTGGCGTGTTCTAAGGGCGGTTCGACGACCCGAGGGGCAGGATCCTGTGCAGGTTCCACATTGAATACATGACCGAATACGATCAAGTCCCGCCTTTGTCATGTCGTCAGCTAGCTCACTATCAATTTTGGACCCATCAATTATCCGGCGATCGATCACGAAGGTCACCCCAAGGAGGTTGCCAGCCCCCTTGACATTTGTAAAGGTAAAAACATTTTCCTCTTACCGTGTTCCTTGCAACTAATTTGTGAATTGTGAGCAGGAAAAGATGAACGCCTTTCAGAAAAAAGGCTTATATGGGGAGACAAGGAGACTCAGTAATGAAACAGTTGCATGCGGAAAGAGGTTATTATAATGCAATTTTCTCCCGCGGACACATTTATTATTGGTTTATGGTATGTTATCATTGGCTACTTCTTTCTCTTGTTCGTGTATTTCCTTGCTTTTCGTTTTCGTGAGAAGCGTAACCCCTTCCACTTAGGATTCGGGTTTTTCTTTCTTTTACTTGGTGTGGGACGGATTTTTTATCTCATTTGGGACTTCTATGCACACATCGAAATTTGGTGGCGCCTGGCCACCGTGACATCGTGGCTAGCAATTTTCACTGTCTTCATCGCGCTAGCCTACCAGATTTTGGAGAGGAAATTATGGCAAATTATCCTGATTTCATCTCCGCCACTCATCATAGCGTTACTCATCTTGGTGGTACCCGTTCTGTTTTGGCCACCAACCCTCACTGGTGGCTTTTTGACCGTCGGGTATATCATCTCGAACTACGCAATCCTTCCGCTATACGTCATTGTGCTGCCTGCGCTGTTCTTCTTTATTGGATTCCAGCTTATGGGCCAACTTCGGACCAGTAATTTCCTGCTGGGTTCAGGGTTACTGGTCTATTATGGTGGCCGAGTTCTTCAAGCTGTGCTTCCCGATCTTGGAATAATCGTGGCACCTGTCCTGGTCCTGATTGCACTTGGAATAATCGCGATGGGAGTATTGCTAGAAGCTAGTGAATAAAAGCTAACAAAGGGAACGCCTACTCGATTAGGTCGAGTTTATTGAGTCGATACAAGAGAACTTCCACATCGTCTTGGGTCATCTCTAAGTTTTCAGCGATATCCTTAGGAGTTTTCTCGCCGTTACACTGTTTGGCGACACAATATTCGATTTCGCTGATTTGTCCCAATTTGACCATAAGTTTGGGTAGACCCCGTTTTAGTTTCGGTTGGGGTGCATCCTCTTCACCGATGAAGCCGTTATTAAGCATTTGATTCAGTTCAGGCGTAAAGGAGAAGAAGACGAGTTTTCCATCCCACGATTTGAGTGTGTCTTCATAAAGGTTTGAAAACCGATCAATGACTTGGTCAAGGGCCTGAAGGACTTGGAGTCGATTGTCGTCTTTGTCAACAACAGCAGCTATAACGATGTAATCACCAGCAGCATAGGTGATATAGAATTCACCCATCTCAACGACACGTGCTTCACCTTTTCCCTTTGAAATCATCCGGGCAAACTCACGAATCGCAGAAAAGAAGCCGGCTACTAGTGTCGAGTCAAGTTCTAATTCTCCAAATTTTTGGTCAAGGAGACAGACCCCGCTGGGATGCATCAGATAAACCACGTGTAGCATGCGTAAGGCCCCGTGGGAGAGGAAATCCGTAGTAGAAGCTAGGGAAATCGTAGTCAAAAAGGTAACGATAGAAATTGGTGCGGGGGGAGGGATTTTCGGAGCTCGCAGTGCGCTATTCCTTCGAACCCTCGAACCGCTGCCGGACAGGATGTCTCATGCACCTGGTTAGATCTTGAGTAACGCCGTCTACCTGCTGTTGCAGGTGACTCCTGCGCCTTTAACCAGGCTTGGCTGTGGGGTCTCCACCAAGAGAGATACCCCCGCCACCGGTATGGCGGCAAAGACCCCTTCGGAAGGGTCCCCCGCACGAGAGTTATGGCAAAGGATTATTTCTATGTGTTTTAACTTTGTCGGCGAGAAGATTAGTGCTTCAACTAAAGAGCTATATAGTTAGAGGGTTAAAACGCGAATTCATCTAATGAACCGAGGTTTTGCAAAATGAGCAAGATTCCTACTGATTTACTGTATACGAAAGAACATGAATGGGTTCGCCAAGAGGACGGTATTGTGCGCGTGGGTATCAGTGATTATGCCCAAGAAGAGCTGCACGAGATTGTCATGGTGGAACTGCCTTCGGTTGGCACTGCAGTTAAGGCCAATGAGGTGTTTGGCACCGTTGATTCGGTAAAAGCCACTTCAGAACTGTTCTCACCGGTCTCGGGTGAAGTAGTGGAGATGAATGAAAAGCTTGAGGAAGCGCCAGAACTGGTGAACAATGATCCATATGGGGACGGATGGATGATAGCCATTAAGATGGCAAATCCTAATGAGGTTAAGAACCTCATGAACGCGGAAACTTACAAAAGTTTCCTTGAAGGACTGGCAAAATAATTCTTTTAGAGTCTGGTGTGGTTGGTACAAGAAATTTTTTAAGTACACGTAATTATCATGGCACCACTTCACATACCTATTGGTGACTGAATGTCTGTACGCGGCGCGCTACGGTCCATATGGTCTTTCCTTCGTCGATACATACATGGACCAAGAATGGAGATTTCCAAATCAAATGTCATAGCAGCCACCGCACTCATCATCATCTGCCTCATCACTCTAATGCTTCGTCTTCTCCCGATGATTGGATTCGAGATTTTAATACGCGCATTCGATCCCTGGTACAACATCCGAGAAGTTGAATTCATTTTACAGAACGGGTTCGGTGCGTGGTTTGGTTGGTATGATTGGACCACATGGGTTCCCTATGGTCGGAATATTCCCCTAACCTCGTATCCTGGTATCCCGTTCACTGCTGCGTTTATGTACCTAGCACTTCACGCTGTGGGGATTAACGTCGATGTCATGACCGTAGTGGTTCTGTTCCCAGCAATAATGGGTGTGCTTGGTGTCCTAGCCATCTACGCGCTGGGTGTTGAAGTAAGCTCCAAAGAGGTAGGTCTTCTTGCAGCTTTCTTTATGGCCGTTCTCCCTGCCTATACCCAACGGACTATTGCGGGATTCTTTGACAATGAAGCTGTTGGTATTCTCGCTATCCTTCTTACCTTTTTCTTCTTCATCCGCGCTATGCGGAAAGGTTCAGTCGCCTCAGCGATCTTGGGTGGTTTGTCGTTAGGTTATCTTTCTGCGAGCTGGAGTGTATATCTTTACGTGTTCCAGATTTTTGCTATCTTTGCCCTTATCATGGTGTTACTTCGACGGTATTCTCGTCGACTCCTAGTGGCATATTCCGGTGTCGTCATTGTAGGCATGATTATCGCCGTTTGTGTCCCACGTATCGGACCAGACTGGCCGACCAGCACCACAGGTATGATACCATTAGGCATTTTCGGCCTTCTATTATTAATTGAATTTAGCCGTACCTTTCGATTATCTGAACTCAGTTTTCCCGATCGTTTGGCAGGTCTAGCTACACGGATTCGCCCCTATTTCGCGTATATCTTCGGGGCAATGTGTGCCCTGATTGTAGTAGGACTAGGTTATCTGTACCAGTCTGGTTTGATACTTACGCTCGCTTCAGGACAAGCCCCAGGAATTCTTGGAGACCTCGGAAGTAAGTTTTATACCGTAATTGATCCGTTGATACGACAAAACGCGTTTCTCCTTGCATCCGTTGGTGAACACCTGCCTTCCCCCTGGGCTACTTTCTGGTACAACTTGAGCTTCTTAATCCTGCTTATGCCCTTTGGATTCTACATTGCATTTCAACGTGAACGCGAAACGGACATCTTGCTCATCATCTTCGCCCTTACTGCACTGTATTTCACAGGATCAATGATTCGACTGACCCTCATTCTCGCTCCTGCCGCCTCCATCCTCGGCGCATATGGACTGTTAATGGCGATCCGCCCCTTCCGTCCCATCTTTTGGCAACGCCCTATTCTCACTCGACGCCGGCGTCGCATCACGCCTCCGGTTGGACGAGGATTTGCTAGCCTCGCATATCTGTTTATCATTATCTTACTCCTGGCCACGACGGTCAATGCCATTTACGCTGTTAACGGCATGGGACCTCCAGAAATTACCCCCGGAACACGCGATGACGTTACTGGAGATCCGACCTACCTCCGAGATTATCTCGAGACTTTCTCGTGGATGCAGCACCATACCCCTCAAGGAAGCATTATGGTGTCCTGGTGGGATTACGGTTATTGGACCCGACGGGTGGGTGATCGATTCACCGTAGTCGATAACGCGACGAATAACAAAACCCAGATAGCATGGGTGGGTCGGATGTTTATGGAAACCGACCCAATAGCGGCGCTGAAAATATGTCAGATGTACGACATAGACTATGTCTTTGCACATTTCGGGTTAAATAACCCCGGATTAAGTGGCGATGAGGGCAAGTGGCAGTGGATGATCCGTATCGCTGGAGAAGTCTTTGGCAATGAGGTTCCCAACGAGACCTCCTTCTGGGATCCACAAACACAAAATTACCTTGAACCGTTCTTCGATACAATCCTGTACAATATGCTCTGGCTTAACGCGAGCCTCTTCGGGATTGACCCACCAACGTTGAATTCAACTGATACAGCTGGACCAGCACCGAGTTTGACGTCCGAACCAGGGAAAACGATATTCAGCCTCTTTGTCCCTGCCTATTTCAGCCAAACACAGCTAATGAAGGTTTACCAGTGTAATTACACCTACATTGAGAGTGGCATGGAAATTACAGGTGCCAGTGCTTTTCCTGTGTACAAGGGCAGTACTGAGGCTGAAGATCTCTCCCAGATTGTAGTAAAAGTACATAACACAGGTATTCATCCCCTTACCATCGCTAATGCAACAGTTGAGTACTGGGATGCGCGACAGGGACAAAATAGGGTATATCAGCCCCTTGATTTCTTCCTAGAAACGGATACAGGTAATATGACGATTTTACCTGATGAAACTGTTATGTTACACATTCGAACGCAACGCTACTTCACTGTGGATACTGAGATCAACGTCACAATTAGTGTAGCTGGATTTTGGCCCCCACTAGAAGCAAGTATTACAGTGCCAGTCAGACAGGCGCCAGCTTATGAGTTGACAGGTCTTGTTGCCAATTCGTGGGCCTATGATAACGGCACCATCTACGTAGAGGTTCAAAATACTGGAGAAGGTTTCATCGAGGTTGACGAGGAAGGTCTCCTGAATGACGAGGACTTTTCCATCGAAAATGCGATTCTTACCCGTGGGCGCGTACTATTCACTGGCGAGATTCTGGGAATCACCATCGACGCTGACTATTGGCATGTTGATTTGGTCGCTGGAGAAGTAGTAAATGTGCAGTTGCACTATATGAGCGACCAACCCTTATATGCCGGCTTGAATGTAACAATCCCCATCACGATACAGGCGGCACCGTCTCCTCCGAGTCCCTCCAAGGCTGCACCGGCTAGTTCATCGATTAATGACCCGCCACCTTTTTCGGTGACCAATATTTTTGAACAGACTTATTTAGAGCCCATTTCGTTCTCGGTGCCGTGCTTCATGAGTAACTCTTTCTTCATCTTTCGCCGATATACACCGTAACGGTCTTCAATGGAGAATCTTGCTGGATGGGCACTTTCAACCGGTCCTTTACACTTAGGACATTGTGTAGAGTTAAGCGTATAGGTATTACACTGCTGACATTTTTTCAAAAGTTTGGGCAGTTATTTTTCCCTCATATCATGGTTGGCTATTGAACTAAGATTGGGCAGTGACCTTCCCTTCGCCACCACATTCTTTAATGATTTTCAGGCTCTTTTCAATGGCCTCTTTCAGCAGTTGATCAGCCTGTTTGTAATCTTTTCCACTTACCTGAATTCGGTATCGAGGCGCTCCTTCAATGAATACACTTCCTCCTGATGGTTCAACTATGGCTTCTGCTTCGAGTAAGGCTTTGCGGATTCCTTCCACCCCCTCAGGCCCCCGACAGATCAGCTCAATGGTTTTTTCCACGCTGACATCCCGGATAATCACATGTGCTTGGGCGAGTTCATATAATATATCAGCCCATTTTGTCGGAACGCCCATATCAGTTAGGACTTTTGGACCCTTTTCCTTGGTTTCTTCCAAGGCTTCTAAGATATCTGAGTAGTGAGCTTCCATGGCTTTTCCAGCGATTTCATAAGCTTCATCGGGTGTCTTTTTCATCCGTTCAGCGGCTAAAGCCAGTAATTTGCTTCCGCGTTGAGCGCGTTTCCACTCTTGAATCTTCATACGGCCTTGCTCTCTGGTAACACGACGCAAGGAAGTATCAACTTGATGTCGATCAGCATCGACTCGAAGAACCTTAACAACTACCTTTTGATTTTCACGGACATAGTTTCGGATATTGCGAACCCATGTTGAGGCAATCTCTGAAATGTGAATGAAGCATTCTTGTTCCTTGAATTCATCCATTTGGCAATAGGCCCCATGGGAGGTAATTCGACTAACTGTTGCCAGAACCAAATCTCCGACTTCTGGAAGCTTCGATTCTCCTGATGATTTCTTGCCTTCTTGGGACATGGGAAGCACCTCTGGGTAGCAGTACCGGTGATGGTAGGAAGGGTTAGCTTAGTTCTTGGATAACTTCGCCAAGGATTTGTGCTTTTCCCCCAGTGGGTTGTGTTAGGGGTTTTCCGCACACGTTACAGACGACCTTTTGAGTAGCCCGTCCAAACACTGTTTGTTCGTTGTCACATTCTTTGCATTTTACTAAAAGGAAGCGTGACCGGGGTTCGTCAATGGCTTTTTTCTTTCTTGTCACATCTATTCCCTCCAAGGCTAGACCAATTCCAGTTTTTTCAACCGAATACCCTCACGCACAGTGACATGCTCACACTCTTTACACTTCAATCGGAGGCACTGCTTTTTGGTTACCTTTGAGAAGCGTTTTTGGATTTGTTTGGGTTGGGAACCATATCCGGCTACTTTTCGATCGTAGCGGCGTCGACCAGCCGAAAGGGTTCGTTCACGACCTTTCTTGTACAGACTAACGGTGTGTTCTGTGTGCTTTTTACACCGCGCACAGTAGGTTCTCATGGTTTTAGGAGCCTTCATGGTGAATATCACCTAGTTCAACAGGTTCTGCTTGATTTTTTCTAATGATTAGCCGGGCGTTTTCAGCAGGAAGCGCCGCGAGGTCATCCGCTTTGAAAGGTCCGTAGGTTTTTAAATCTACTCCAACGAGCTGTGGGTGTTCATCGAGAAAACGCACAACCAACAACCTTGACGTGCCGTTGGCATCTAAAGAAGCAAATAAATCTTCTGCAGGCATGAGCGCTGAACGGAGGTTGCGAGTCATTTGGTCAGCAAACCGACGCTCGTTTCCTGTTAGGAGATCGTAATCGATATCCTGCTCAATGAGTTTGGCAAGTATCTTTTCCACCCGCATGGTAAGCAGACTTCTCATCATAAATCGCAGATTCATTAACTCAGTTTCAAACAATCGCCGTTGAATTTCTGAAGTATTTTGTGCCTGACTTCGTTCAAGCACTTGCACAACATAGTCCCGTAGGTTCTGGAAGAAAGAATCACGAAGAGGAAGCAGGTCTGATGAGTCACGTTCTGCTTGCCATCGCTCGAGGAGTGTAGCATACATTGTGGAACCCTTCTTTAGTTCACAAGTTCAGCTACTCCTTTGCAGAGGAGTAGCATAGCAGCGGAGAGTGGAAGCTCCTTTTTAATTTCGCGCATGGGAGGATAGTGTTTCCCGTTCAATGTAAATGCAGGAGCGTTTAAGACGTGAACTGTGGTAGTGCCCGAGAAGACCTGGGCATCTTTGAACGGGTCAAAATTGTCAAGATCAGATAATTCAAGTTTCTTTACCAGAAATCCTGTTTTTCCATGTAAGGATCCGGGAAGACGAATTAGCCGGTGAATGTCAGTGGTTACGGGTTCATCGACTACAGCCGCTAAGGATTCGACGACATACTGTGTGATGGTGTACCAGGCCTTTTGTCCAACTCCTTTGGGTGTAATATAGCGTGGAGGCGTTTCAGTGAGTTGTTTGTATATAGCGGGAGCATCATCTTGCAGGAGTCGAATCTGATTAGCCCGGAGCCCAGGAATATAGCCCAGTTGTTGTGGATTCCGAAACAGGCGCTGAATGCCCTCTGCGATTTTTCCTTCCCATCCAGGAGAATTCGAATCTGGCCCCTTAGGAACGCCATAGCTCTTTTCGACAAAGCCATGATACCTATATTCAATACCAGTACCCGAGATGTAGTCGACGATTTCACGCCGTTCTTGGGAACCAAGGGTATGTAACTCTGGAGCGATGCTGTGGATATGATACCCCCGGTGACCTGAGAAAACAACCATGATATCCTTTGTTGAGAGTCCCATGTCGGGAATGAGGAAATTTTCAATGATCTTAATCGCTTCGGCTTTGGCGTGTGATAGGCATTCTTCGCACATCCATTTGAAGGCTTTAACTCGGGTGCTGTTACACCTAGGACATTGCTCAGGTCGATTTCCATGACCGCGGTGGTCACAATCTAAGCAAGACCATGAGTCATGTTGTTGTTGGCATGGTAAATCAAAATGATCTGCATCAATGTCAAAGACTAAATCCGCACCACGCCAACCCTTTAGTGGCATTTGGGGGGCATCTGGAATATCATAATAAGCTGCAGAGTGGAATATGTGCGCGGGCCCTTCCTTACTGATGAACTCGACAAGTTCCTTAGGGTTGACAAAATTAGTATGACGGAACACCCCTTCTCGATCAAACCAAAAGAATGCAAACTCCCGACTTTCGAATTGACGGGGAGGAGTGAAGGGTGTTGTTGGATTGCGGTAGTAGTCTGCAAAGTGCTTGATAAGAAAGGTCATGGTTTGGATGTTCTTTTCCTCCTATATCGGTAGTAATTCAGAGGGTGTCGTCGAACGCCCACTTGGTCAGGATTAACACACAGTCGTACAGATAACATGTAGGCACAGCTTGGAGGCGTATACACTGTAGCCCCCCGTTTTCCAGCAATATGTTCAATCTGATAACGGGCTAAATCCTCACGGAAATCAGGAGCCTTCATGAATAGCTCAATTATTGAATCAACTTCCATACCGACATTCAACAAAAACGCCGTTATGGCGAACCGAGCAATATGAGATAGAGGTCGACCCTCCTTCAGATCTGAGAGAATTGCCTGCATACAAGGAGGGAACGCCTCAGGAATGATTTCCCCCTCGATTTCCTGTCTGTGGCGGTCCACTCGCTTTCGAACCTTAGCATCAATTTCATCATATACCTGTTGAATATTCGGCGGAAACTCGGCATCGACTTTTTTGATATCACGTACGAGGAGTTGTTCCACTGCGGCTCGAATAACCCGAGTTGTCTCAGTTTTTCGGAGCAAGACAAACCCATTAGACAGTCGCTTATTCACGAGTTTCCATTTGAGGTCACGGAGCCCTTCGGTCGCAGCTAAATAATTAGTGAAGTGAATGCTGTGGGTGAAAGATCGGCCTGCAATCTGTGATTTCACCGTTTTCACTTGCCAGTTGAATTCACGGTTTGCGATTCGAGCGAGTTTCAAATCAGTTTCTTTGATGAGGAACGCTTCTGTCAATTTTGCTTCTGCTGTCGCCCATCGACGCCGCAAGTACATACTAGCGATGGCGTCTACTAACGCTTTTGCCACAAAGAAGCTGGTCAGTTCGACGTAAGGATCATCATTTGAATCCATGCTTTTTCGTGGAACCTTAGTTTCTAGGGCATCGATTAATCGCAGCTCTGCACGCTTAATGACCCGAGGATTGGTATCCACTTCAGCAAGCAAAACGTTGTATTCTTTGAGTAAGGACCTAGCCATCACTGACCAGGGGTATTTGGCTGCTTCATGTATTGAAATATCCTCTTGCATTTTCGTTGCCTAATATTGCGAACTTGGTATTTAGGAATTTAGAAGTCGTCTTCGACTCGTGGAGCAAGGAAGTAGGTGATGTGTCCTCCACTACTGACGGCAAAGACTAGTTTAATGGGAGTACCCTTACCGAATTCTAATTGCACGGTATCTGAGGCTGCAACGGCTTTCATCATGTCGTTGAGATATTCAAGGGCGTAAAGGGATTTGGCAGGTTGTTTTACAGTATACTCTAAGAGCGCCTCCTCGGATTTTCCGATCTTGACCTCTAAGTTGCCTGTATCACCTCGGGCTGAGATTAGCAGGCTGTCAGAGGCAGCATCAATGGCGATGAAGTCACTGATGATGTTTGCATCCTGTATGATTTCCTTGAGTGTTTCGGCGGTAATTTTGACATTGATGTCAAAATCTACATTTAAGCTTGGGGGGCGCTCTGCTCCAAGATCAATGAGAGAAATGTTGAAACTCCGTTTCGTACGACCCTGAAGTGTGATTCGTAACTGATTCTTTTCCCGATTAAGCCCTAATTCTAGGCTATTTCCTGCTCCGGCTCGTTTCACAATTTTGTCCATTTCGTCCAGATTTATTCCGATTCGTCCTTCCTCGTCACATTCATAATGGCTAAATGCGCTCTTCGGTAATTCGAAATCGACCATCGCAATCCGTGAGGGATCCATGGCTCGGAGCGTCATACCTTTAGGTGAAATCTCGAAGTTCGCTTCATCGACCAGGGCTGAAATGGCACCAATAAGAGATTGCCAGGTTTTTGCATCATCAAATTTTACTACAAACAACTAGGAACTCCTCCCGCTGGGGGCGGTTTGGACTATTTTCAATACACGCTTAAATAACTGTTTATCAAGTGCGGTGAGATCTTGTGTTATTTCGGCTCGAAGTAGAGGAACACCCTCCTGAGATACTGCGACTGTACCAAATACTCTTACAAAAGTTTGCAGTTCCGGTGGCTGATCAGCGATTACAGAAATTCGCCCCGTATCATCACTAATGGTAAAGCCTGTATTCTCCTGGATGTCGACGACAAACCCCATTATACGAACGCGTTGACCTGCAGAATCGGAGGTGATATTCCCGATATTAGTGTACACGGCTGGTGTTCGGACGAAGGGATCAGTTGACATTGAAAGCTTCCGCCAGTTGCTCTTTCATAGGATGTCTCACTATGTTTCTTAAAGTTGTATGGTTTCGTCGACTTCCCGAGGAAGGAGAAACTTTAAAATGCCCCCATGTAAGTCTTGACCTAGCATCTCGATGAGATGCACCTTACTAGTCAGTTCAGAATATTTTCTGCTAATTTGTATAGGGAGGTTGAATGCTATGACGTGGAGAACAATTCCTCTTCGTAATGTCATTCTCTCAATTCTTGAAAAGCGTCAAGGAGTCCTCATCGACAGGGAGTTAACGCGGTTGCTGAAGACCAACCGAGTGAACGTGGATGCCCATGAATTGGACCGAACGTTAATGGAGTTGGAGATAAGCGGGAAGATCCATGTTCAACAGATTACCAAAACCAAACGAAAAATCGAGTTGCTTGGTGAACGCCGGTATCTGGCCATTGCCGAGGACTAGAGCGTCTTCAATCTTTGAGTCACTGTTACCTAAGCGAAGGGGGAGGTTTCTGGACGAGTTTGCTTCGCTCGCTTCCCCCAGGACTGGTAGGCTTTTTCCATTTCCGGAGTTATTGTTGGAGGTACTTCGCCAATCGCTTTCAGGAAGTGGCTTCGCGTAACTTTCGTGGATTTCATGTTTTCCTCAAGGGATGCAAGTGCTGCTTCACGGCAGCATGCGGCGATATCACTTCCCGCGAAGTTTTGAGATTTCTTCACTAACTCATCCAGATCTACATCTTTGGCAATGGGCATATTCTTGGTATAGATTTCGAAGATTTGCCTACGTGCGGCTTCATCGGGAGCAGGCACAATGATATGTCGATCAAAGCGCCCTGGTCTTAGCATTGCAGGATCCAAGAGATCAGGACGATTGGTTGCAGCCAGAACAACGATGTCTTTCAGAGATTGAATGCCATCAATTTCTGTGAGGAATTGGCTAATTACTCGTTCTGTGACATGTGAGTCCCCGGCACCTGTTCCTCTTGAGGGGGCGATGGCATCGATTTCGTCGAAGAAGATGATCGCGGGAGCAGCGTGGCGGGCCCGGCGGAATACTTCACGGATAGCCTTCTCCGATTCACCCACCCATTTGCTAAGAATTTCTGGGCCTTTGATGCTAATGAAGTTCGCTTCGCTTTCGGTGGCCACGGCTCGGGCAAGCATGGTCTTGCCACATCCTGGGGGCCCATAGAGGAGCACCCCGCGGGGTGGTTCAACACCAAGCCGTGTAAAGGAGTCGGGGTGTCGTATTGGCCATTGAACGGCCTGTTGCAGTTTATGCTTGATGCCCTCAAGCCCACCAATATCGTCCCAGCGCACGTTCGGTACTTCAATGGTTACCTCGCGCATGGCGGTAGGTTGAATTTCTCGGAGGGCTTCGACGAAGTCGTTGTTGGTGACGCGTAAATCGGCGAGAACTTCGGGGGGAATCTCATCTTCTTCGAGGTTAATTCGTGGAAGGTAGCGGCGTAGTGCGTTCATGGCTGCTTCGCGACAGAGGGCCGCTAGATCGGCACCAACGAAGCCGTGGGTGATGTCGGCAATGGCTTCAGGTTTGACAGATTCCAGTGGCATACCCCGAGAGTGAATATGAATGATTTGAAGCCGGCCCTCTTTATCAGGAACCCGAATCTCGATTTCGCGATCAAACCGACCTGGTCGTCGGAGAGCAGGATCGATAGCGTTCGGTCGATTAGAAGCCCCGACGACAATCACCTGTCCGCGCTTCTGGAGCCCATCCATGACAGCGAGGAGTTGAGCGACCACTCGGCGTTCAACTTCTCCGATAACCTCTTCGCGTTTTGGTGCAATGGCGTCCAGTTCATCGATGAATACAATACTGGGTGCGTTCTTTTCTGCATCTTCGAAGATTTGACGCAGGCGTTTTTCGGATTCACCATAGAATTTGCTCATGATTTCAGGGCCATTGATGGAGATGAAATGGGCCTCTGACTCGTTGGCCACGGCTTGCGCCAACAGGGTTTTCCCACAGCCAGGGGGACCAAAGAGTAAGACTCCTTTGGGAGGGGTGATTCCTAGACGAGCGAAGAGCTCGGGGTGTTTCAGAGGTAGCTCAACCATTTCTCGAATCCGTTGAATTTCGTGGCTAAGGCCACCAATTTCCTCATAGGTGATAAGGGGAACGCCGATTTCTAGTTCCTTTGGCGGTTCGCTCAGGATTGTAAGCTGTGAGTTTAATGCGATGACCACTACGCCTGTGGGGCGCGAGCGGCGCACACTAAATCGTACAGGGCGTCCAAGAATGGACACATGAACCACATCGTCTTTGCAGACGGGGCAGTTGAGGAGTTTCTGTTTGACAAAATCATCAAAATCTTTCACCGGGAATCGCATTTCTAGCGGAGCTAGGACAACGGAGAGGGCCTGGCGTTCTTGAACTGGATACACCGTGACGGGTTCTTCTAAGCTAATTCCAGCGTTGCGGCGCATCCGTCCATCCATTCGGATGATGCTTTGTCCTTCATCCTGCGGATATGCTGGCCACACGATACCGGCCGTTTCTTTTCGTCCCTTAATTCCGATGATGTCTCCTGTTTGGACACCAAGTTTTTCCATCGTTGAGGAATCTATGCGGATGATGAAGCGGCCTGCATCACGTTCGTGAGCTTTTTTCACACGCAAGTTGATGCTTTTTCCTTTCGGAGGTTGATCTTCTTCCACGGTTATTCTCCACATTATGCAACAGCACTAACACATAAAAAACTGTCAGAAAGTCAAGAGGAACGAGGCTAGATTGCGTCTATATGAGGCTGACCGCTTCGACTTCGATTTCACCAACACCAGTGACTTTCTTAATGCGTTCCTCAACGAAGGCAGTGCCTCCCACTTCGTCATCGACAATGAAGCGCAAACGAAGTGCATAGAGTGGTCCAAATATGGGAATCTCCTCCCAGGCTTCGATGTGCACTTCTCCTTCAAGGGCTTGGTCAATCCGCTGGCGTAATTCGCCAATTGGATCATTCGCGTCTTCAGGCATAATTTTCATTATAGCAAGAACCTTTCCCATATGAATAACCTTTACTTACTGGTTTAAAACGAGTTAAGGCCCCTCGAAATTACAGGCCGGGCAAGTGTAAGTATTTGCGAATTCCCGGCACTTTTGACACCGGCGAATTGTATAGTTTGCGCATGCAGGGCATGTGAACTGGACCGAGTTTTCACGGGGTGTTATGAGGCCACCACAACAGGAGCAGAATGATGTTTTGTTTTCACTCATCGTGTTCGCCTTTCTAGTTTAGCGTGATTCTGATGGATACACGAAGACTTCTTAAATTTTGTTGACTAGCACACCCAGGATCACTCGATATGTTGTTTGCGGATCGCGCGACGTTTGAGAGCAGTCCCACACACAGGACAGGTGGTTTCAGTTGTTGATCCTGGTTCTTTGTGGCCACAAGCTTTGCAGTAAGTTTCCCAGTTGATGATTTCACGGATGCCGGATGTTGAGACTGATTTGAATTCTACACCAAGTTGTTGGGCAACGTTTTGGATTGCGTAATCGTCGGTTACCAGGATAACTCGGTAATCTTGGGTTGTGAGGTCGACAGCGAGTGCGAGGAGTTCTTGATCTGGTTCAGAGAGAGTGGGCAAATCCCCCAGCTTCTGCGCAGTGGTTTTTACCTTCTTAATCGAGTGAGATGTGGGTTCGATGATGCGGAGTTTGTTGGTTACAATCAAGAGGTCGAGGCTTTCCTTGAGTCCTTTGTGATGCATTTCTTTTTCAACAAGTGGTGTGGTTGCTAGTTGAATATCTTCTGCCGCGAATTGTTGTTGATGGTAGAGTGCAGAGGTATCAATGATAAAAATGGTAGGTCGTTGTGGTTGCACTATTAACGCCTCTAAATTTAGAAGTGCTTATTAGATATACTTTAAAAACTGGTCACGATTCCCTCATATTTGGGCTTTTGCGAAGTAGCAAAAAGGTTTAAGAGAGCGCCTGATTTCTATCCGGAACGGTGGCAGAAGTTGTCACATAAAGTAGTCGAAGCTGGTAGCCTGAAAGTCGGACGACACCTCGTAATCGAGGAGGACGTCTACAAAGTAGTCAGTATTGAGAAGAGTAAGTCAGGCAAACACGGGCATGCCAAGGCCCGAATTACAGCAGTGAGTATCTTTGATGGGTCAAAGAAAAGCATTGTATTGCCTACAGATACCAAGGTTGATTCTCCTGTGATTGATAAGCGGGTTGCTCAAGTCAACTACATTACCGATGCCACTCCCCCCCAATTGGGGTTAATGGACATGGAAAGCTATGAGAGCTTTGAGGCCCCGATGCCAGCTCCAGAGAGCTTCGAAGGTGAAATTGAGCAAGGCATCCAAATCGAATACTGGATCGTGTTAGGTCGAAGAAAGCTCATTCGCCGACGATGAAGGGGTTTCTTCAACCACTTGAAATCACTTAACCCGGATTTTGCACAATGTCGCGTCGCTATGTCAAGCAAATGAAACTCAGAAAGGGAATATCCCTACGCGAGTTAGTTGAGCAATATGGACAGGCAGGCGTATTAGGTGCGGGACGAGTAGCGAGAGCTACACGTATTGTCCGAAACATCTTTACAACCTCCGAAAATGTCGTCTTCTTAGCAATGGCGGGCCCAATGGTTCCCGGAGGATTACGCGACATTATCGCCCAGTTAATAAAGGCCAACTGCATCCACGCCATCGTAACCAGTGGGGCTAACATCGTTCATGACGTACTCGAAGCAATCGGAGGACACCACGTTATGGGCGACCTGCGCGCCGATGACCGCGAGTTAGCGGAACAGCAACTGGGTCGAGCAGGAGATGTCTATGTAGAAACCGAAGGTTTTACAAAATTCGAAGACGAGATTCGGTTAATTTTGAGCAAAATTCCTGAAGAGAAGCGTAGAGAGGGTCTCTCACCTTCAGAACTCATCGCAACAATTGGCGAATATATAAAGGACCCAAAATCCATCGTGCACCAGGCCTATCTCAATAAGGTTCCTATTTTTTGCCCTGGAATATTAGACTCAATGCTGGGATTACATATTGCCCTTTTCAGCCAGCTTCAGCCCTTGAAACTCAATGGGTTAAAAGACATGGAGATTCTTTACGACGTGGTGCATAATGCAAAACGCGTAAGTGCCATTATTCTTGGCGGTGGGCTCCCAAAGCATTTCACTTTGGGAGCAAACATTCTCCGTGGAGGTCTTGACAGTGCTATACAAATTACCACAGCTCGAGAGGAAGA
>JBHLMI010000008.1:0-88016 GCA_048938295.1 Promethearchaeota archaeon | reverse complement strand
TATCGAATATATGTGAGAAGGCGTTCCTCAAGTATCTATAGGGTGACTATTGTGTCATTGATTAAGCTACCCAAATTGAAGAGGCGAATGGTCAAGGAGCTTCTGCAAAATCAAGTGTTCTGTCGAATTGCCTTCAGAGGGGAAAGCTATCCCTACCTAGCTCCTTTCCAATATGCCTATGTCGAAGGAGTCCTCTATTTTCATTTCACTCGATATGGGAAGAAAATGAAGCTTATTGAACAAGATAATCGTGTTGCAGTCGAAATTGAGACATTCAAACCAGACTTAAGTCAATATTGTTTCGTTGTCCTTAGAGGGGAGCTTGTAGTCGTTGATGATACCACTGAACGGGAAAAAGCAATTCGTCGTATGGCTGAAGTTGGGTTGCAGCGCTTATCAACTAATTTTCTTGCCGCCCATGGGTTGGAGAAATCTGAGGGATGGCAGGCACTGGATCCCCAGAAACCACTCAATATTGTGAAATTGATGAATGTTGTAGAAACGATAGCACTGGGGTCGCCTGATTAGTAAGGTCCAAATTAGAGCGAGTTAAATGAGCAAGATGTGAGCACTTTTGTGTCCCGAAATCAACGTCAAGATGAAATTAATGGGGCGTTTAATTTGGAACAGCTGGGGCATGAAGCGAGTGAATACTTGGCGCGAAATATCGATCAATTAACCCATGATATTATTAGATGTCAAGCGAAGGTACAACCTGATATCCAGGCGCGGTATGGTTCACAAGGCTTTGACTACTACCAACGAGACATAAAATTTCATTTAAAGTTCCTGCGTAGTGCTCTCACATATTTGAGTAAAGGTCTCTTTGGGTCTTACATTGAATGGGTCAAAGGGCTACTTATTGGTCTCAATATACCAGTTGAAGATATCGCGATTAACTTTCAATGCTTTAAACAAGTGTTTGAAGCAAAAGCGCCTAGTCCCGTTCGTGAAATTCTACTGGAGTTTATGAATGCTGGACTCACTCTACTTGATACAGATGCTGTAGAAATTCCATCATATCTACGGGATGAATTTCCCCTTTCTGAGCTCGCAACCCAGTATCTTGAAGCACTTCTTCTGGGTAAATCCACGAAAGCTCGACAACTCATTCATGATGCAATCAAGAGTGGGGTTGATGTCCGGGATATTTACCTCCAAGTGTTAGAAAATGTCCAACTTGAAGTCGGTCGACTCTGGCACTCAAATCAACTAACAGTAGCACAAGAACACTATATTACTAACCTTACTCGGCAAATCATGAATTCCCTTCAGTCGTATATTCGACCATCTGAACGGGTGAACCGAACTATTGTGGCTAGTTGTGTTGCCGGTGAACTGCATGACCTTGGGATTCGGATGGTTTCAGATTTCTTTGAGTTAAGTGGTTGGGACGTTTACTTAACTGGGGCCGATACACCCCTTCAAGCCATCATTGAAACAATCAGAGAGCAACACGCTGATCTTTTGGCTATCTCGGTAACTATTCCGTGGCATGTAATTGAGGCTGAGAAACTCATCACTAAAATCCGCAAGGACCCCCTATTCAAGGATATGAAAATCATTGTTGGTGGCCGAGTGTTTTCCCTGGATCCTTGGCTCTGGAAACGGGTACGGGCTGACGGGTATGCTCCAGATGCACGTTCTGCCATAGAACTGGCAGCTAGTCTATTCAAGAGCTAGTCTTCTCAAAAGCGTCTGAAATCGCAAGTATTAGTCGGCTTGTTAATCTAAGGTGATTTTGTAATCTTTGAGGATCAAATCTGATGTTATTTTTCCGCTGAGTAAAACACTTGGCACTCCAGCTCCAGGATGTGTTCCGGCACCGACGATATATAATCCTTTGATATCCCGGGATCGATTGTGTGGCCTAAACCAACCTGATTGAGTCATTAGCGGTTGTAACTGAAATGCATTACCTTTGTACGCGTTTAGTTCACTTTCAAAATCCTTTGGAGTGAAAACCTCACACACTACAATATTTTTCAGCAGGTCTGGAAGATAATTGTCATTAAGATACTGTAGAACTCGGTCTCTGAAAGGGATCTTCATTTCTTCCCAATCAATGCCCGAATCTTGATGGGTCACGGGTATACATGCATAAAAGGTTTCACATCCAGGTGGGGCTAATTCAGGGTCTGTCCGAGTAGGGACATGCAAGTAAATGGAAAAGTCATCAGGAAGAATATGGCGGTCAAAAATATCCTTGATGAGTTCCTTGTATCGAGGGCCAAAGATTACATTATGATGGGGCATTTCAGGATATTTCTTCTTTGTCCCAAAATACACCATGAAAAGACTCATACTATACTTAGCGTTTTTGAATCGCCTGTCAGTGTTTTTCCTACGATATCGCTTATTGATCATACCCATGTATGTCATTGCCACATCGGCATTACTCACAACAATTTCTGCAGGATAAAAGATTCCATCGGTAGTGAGAGCACCAGTTACATTCCGGTTTTTATCATCGATTTCGATTTTTGTTACTTCAGCATCTAGTTGGATAGTTCCTCCCAGTTCAAGGAATAATCTTTCTAGGGCTTCAACTAATCTGTGGGTTCCACCTCGCACCCAAAGCACACCAAACTTATTTTCAAGATATGCAATCAGCGAATAAACACTAGTAGTAGTGAATGGGTTTCCCCCGATAAATAGAGGAACAAACGATAAAGCCATTCGGAGCTTTTCATCATGCATATAGTGCGCAACAAGTCCATAGACACTCTTGTAGGATTTCAGGTGAATCGCAGGTGGAATGATCTTCACCATACTCCATAGACTTTCAAAAGGTGTAGTAGCAAATTTTTCAAAACCAAGTTCATAGATGGGTTCAAGGATTTTGAGCCATTTTTGATACCCAACCAAATCGTTCGGACTCAACTGTTTAATGTGCTCTGCGACTTCCTCAAAGGTTCCGATGTCAAAATGTGTGCCATCAGTAAAATGTAGGCGGTAGTGTGGATGAATTGAAACCAGTTCAACATAATCTGAAGGATTTCGCCCAGCATCTCGAAAAATATCTTCTACCACAGATGGAGGGGTAATTATTGTTGGGCCTGTATCAAACCTGAACCCTTCTCTCTCAATAACTCCTGCTCGTCCCCCTAGTTGGTTACGTTTCTCCAATATTATGACAGGGTACCCTGCAGCTTGGAGTCTCACTGCAGTAGATAAGCCACCAAATCCTCCCCCAATAACAATCGTTTGAGTAGCATTAACCGGTTTCATCATTCTTTCACCTAAGATATTCCAATTCTGTAAATGCTCTGCGATTAAGGGTTTACCACAAATTGTTTCAGATCGCGAAGATATTCACGTCGACATTGAAGCGCAATCCAGAACTTCTTCCATTTTGGCACATAGGCACGTCGTTTGAAAACCTGATAATTCATCTTTTCAATTGCATTGAGGATATTTCCGTATACGCGCGAGGCAACTTTAACTGTGAAGGATGCAGCGGGCGGAAGATCTTGCATACCAATTTCGGCACTTGCATAATTTGCGCGAGCATTGGCGATTTCGTGTTTTATTAAATTTCGAAAATTCGGAGTGATTGTTCGTGCTTCGAAGTCTTCAATTCGGATTCGGAATTTCTTACGTGTCTCGACAGGAATGTAAATGCGTCCCTTACCATAGTCTTGAGCGATGTCTCTGAGGATATTGGTTTGTTGCATGGCGATACCTAGTTCAGCAGCACGCTCAAGAGTTTCAGGGTGAATCGCACGCCAGATATGGCACATTGATAACCCAACGGTGGATGCCACGCGGAAACAGTAAAGGTTCAATTCTTCTTGTGTTTGGATTTCTTGGCGAAGCACGTCCATGCGAACGCCTTCAATCAATTCATAGATGTATTGAACTGGGATTCTATACTTCACTAATGTGTCCCCAAAGGCATGAAAAACCGGGTGGTTAAACTGCTCTCCATTGCCTAAGCGTGAGACAATCTCGCCTAATATTCGCATTTCGGTGTTTATTTGGTCTGGTTCAAGATTAACTTCATCGACATAATCGTCGGTAATTCGGCAAAACGCATACAGAGCGGCGATACTCCGTTGCTGTTCTGGTTCCAGATAGCGTGAGGCGAAATGAAAGGATTTTGCATACTTTGCGAAGAGTCCCATGCAATAATCGTAGGCTCGGTTCAAATCACCGATAGTCAAATTATCTTTGACTCGGACTTGGGTGGGAACGATATTCAGGTGGTGCTGTTCTCCCCTTAACATTTAGTAAACGCTCCAATTGGCTTCTTAACGGAGTTAATTTAATCCATGAGCCATTGAAATTCCTTTTAAACGATTCTCTTTTCCTATCGGTAGTATATAATTCATATAGCTATCTGTTAAATGTTTAATGATTTACTATATTAATGCACAATCATTAAATAAAACAAAAAGAAATGGCGCATTATCAAGGAGAGGCCAAACGTGAAACCTGAGAATGTGCTGGTTATTGGTGCTGGTGTTGGTGGGCTAGCGGTTGCAGCACTGCTCGCGAAAGAAGGGTACACAGTTGATGTCATAGAGCGCAACCCAGAACCTGGAGGTCGAGCTCGTGTTTGGGAAACAGAAGGATTTGTGTTCGATATGGGGCCTTCCTGGTATCTGATGCCAGAGATTTTTGAGAATTTTTTTAACGAGTTCGATAAAACTGTAGCTGATTACTACGAACTGATGCGACTGGATCCAAATTACCGAATTTTCTTCGGTGCAGATGACATTGTGGAAATCACGGCAGATTTGGAGTCAAACCTAAAGACCTTCGAAGGCTTTGAAGAAGGCGGGGCTGCAAAACTCCAAGAATATTTGGATAAAGCCAAGGAAACGTATGAGTTCATGATGCAGGGTATCATGTACAAGGACTTGGACAGTTTCTGGTCCATGTTCAGCCCTTCACTCATGAAAGCGGGGCGTAAGTTGCATATTTTGAGTAACATCGATGGCTACGTTCAGAAGTTTTTCAAAAGTGATCGCGCACGGAAAATCTTGGAGTACCCCATCGTTTTCTTGGGTGGCAATCCTAAAAACACACCTGCACTGTACTCTATCATTTCACATATTGACTACAATCTAGGTGTCTGGTACCCCCGAGGAGGGATTGGGAAGATTCCTGAAGCATTAACGAAGCTAGCTCAGGAGCAAGGAGCTGAAATCCACTTTGGTGTTGAAGCTACCCAAATCGCGGTAAAGAATCGCCTTGCCCATCAGATTCAAACCTCAGATGGTGTGATTGATACTGACCTTGTCGTTGTCAATGCAGATTATCCCTACAGCGAAATCGAGTTACTCGACAAACAATATCAGACCTATCCTGCAATCTACTGGGAGAAGAAGATAATCGCCCCCTCCGCCTTTGTAGTGTATCTGGGTATCGACCATAAACTGGATCAGTTGACACACCATAACGTCTTCTTAGAATATGACTGGGTACGGCATTTCGATCAAATCTTCAAGCAACCTGCATGGCCTGAAAAGCCTGCTTACTATGTCTGTTGCCCATCCAGATACGATCCACTCGTGGCTCCGAAAGGCAAAGAGAATATCTTCATCACTGTGCCCATCTCACCAGGAATTGAAGATACGCCTAGGATTCGTGGAGCCTATCTTCAAAAAATCGTCACGCACATGGAGAAGCTGATCGGTGAATCATTCCAAGATTCGATAAGCATCAAGCGGATTTTCTCTTTGAACGATTTTACTCAAGACTATCACGCATACAAGGGAACCGCAGTTGGACTGACGCATACATTCCGTCAATCTGCTTTCTTCCGTCCCCGTCATCGAAGTAAAAAAGTTCACAATCTCTATTACACGGGACAGTATACGCATCCAGGAATTGGTGTCCCCATGGCCATTGTATCCTCCCAAATCGTTATGGACCAGATCAGGACACAGATGAAAAAGGGGCGGAACCGGAATGAGTAGTATGATAAGTTTGGCGTTTCGCATCTCACGACCACGTTTTTGGTTATATCTGGGAGGAACCTACCTGATCGGTTATGCAATTGGGGTGACTACACTTGACCAATTCCTGAATCCCTTCTTTGCCCTTCAGTTGTTCTTCTTCATGTTTCCCGCCAACTTGTTCCTATATGGAATCAATGACTATTATGATGAGGATACAGACATCTTCAATCCGAAAAAAGACGGCAAAGAATATCGGGTGACAACAAAGGATCGCCGAACTCTTCTCGCCTTCATCCTCGTTTCGTTTGCATTTGGTGTTGTGTTGATGCTCTTGCAACCTGACTTCATTACCATGGCGCTCTTTGGTGTTTTCTTACTGCTCTCGTTTCTATATAGTGCGAAGCCGATTCGCTTCAAGGCACGACCTTTTCTAGATTTTATGTCTAACTTTCTTTACGTGGTCCCAGCCATTTTAGCCTTCTATCAGTTGCGTTTTTTTATTCCCTCTATCTTATCCCTTTTTGCAGCATTCATGTGGACATCAGCCATGCATCTGTTCTCTGCCGTTCCCGATATTGATGCCGATAAAGAGGCTAATGTCACCACAACAGCAGTGTATATTGGGGCTGTTCCATCTCTCATTCTCTGTCTTGTCTTTTGGCTCACCTTCGCTGTTGTACTTGTGTTCATCGTCCCTTGGAATACGCCTTGGAACCTGTTGATGTTCGTGTATCCCGCAATTCCACTCTACCTGCTACTCCATCGCAAAGCAAATATCGAAAAAGCTTACTGGCTGTACCCCTATTGGAACGCCATTTTCGGATTACTACTGTTCTTCACGATCACGATACCTAAGCTACTGATACCCTGATGACTACTATTTCTCGCACAGGGCTAGTGCTTTTGGTGTTCAGCTTCACAAACACTTATCTTGTCAGTTATCTCTTCTTCTCGTTCCCTTCGATGCTACACTCTGTGGACCAAGTTGATTATCCCTTTTGTAATCACCCTTCTTAAGATTGGGTTTCTTATATGAACGTTCATCCGAAATTAGACTCTTGAATGATTCAACCTGGTCTATTGGTTGATGACATCGTTTGCAAATTCGCGTGCTCGTTTCAGCGCATTGGCATCTGGGAATCCGCGTGGTGCTTCCTTGGCTCGTTGTCCCCACTCAACGAACTGTGGATTACCTGATTGAATCATGCCCTCAATGAGGGCCTCGCTCATGTCACCTCGACAGTGAAAGAATCCAACGATTTCAGCACCTTTTGCTGCATCTCGGCATTGTTGCAACCATCCCTGTAGGGGCACAGTGTCCTCGGGTGAGCCGTGGGTGATGACTATTGCAATTCGTCTTCCCTCAACATTCTTTGCGAGCCATTCTTTAGCAGCGGGTCCAGGGCCCATTTGCTCGATTGGAAATCCGACGAAGATCAAATCGTATCCTTCTAGGGATTCGGTTTCAGACCAGGGTTTTAGTTCCTTTTCAACTTGGATTTCATCATGCATTGCATCGATGACTTTCTTTGTGTTTCCGGTTAGTGTTCGATACGTGAAGAGGACCTTCAATAGCCTTCCTCCTAGGGGAATGGGTTTGCCTACTGATTTTTCTAATTTTGTATTGTTCGGCGGAATCTTTAAATACTACTGGGTATACTCTTGCTACGAGTTATACTCAGTATAATCAGTATACGGAGGTGATAGAAAAAATGTTTGACGATAAAATACCTGAATCCCCTGAGCGACCCCACCCATTTAGAAAGCATAAAATCATGCATAAACGGGTTCGTGTAATTGTGAAAGGATACATGCGACCGGATGGCTCCTCCTATCATGTCGTTATCCCGAAGCAGATACGCGAGATGATGGAACTTGAAGGCGGCGAATATTTCCTCATGGCTGCTAGCCAACACCGTGATGAGATCAGTCTTCGGAGAGTAGATTTCTTCGAGGACGAAGACGAAGACGAAGGGTCAACACCGAAAAAGAAATAGCTAAAATGGGTGTTTGATCTTTCCTTCTTTTCTTTTACCATTAATTCAGCTTGTCTCAGAAACGTGCAAAACTTTTCTTGTATTTTTCCAGCACGCCTTTATCGACTTCCAATTCTTGGAAGATGATGGGAGCGACTTCTTTGACTTGACGCAGCATTTCATTGGCTATAGCACGAATTTCAAATTGGGCGGTATGGTGTAAACGAAGGGGAAAGAAGGATTCCAACAGGGTACGGGCATTGAAGGTGGCTATAATCGCTGTTTCGGATCCCATAGGGGCAAGGTATCGGGCGTCTTCCATCGGCACACCGCGTCGGTAGTACTCGCGGTATAGGCTTTCAGCAGCCTGCTGAAGCTTCGCTGGGTCTTCCGTATTCTCTATGACTGAGGGGGGCAGGATGAGATTCTTGATTTTGGTTCTTCTGAACGATTTCTGTAAATAGGAGGCAATTCGGTGGCGGACGAATTGATGGGTGAAGACGCGAGATACGCCAGTGATTTCAAAGGTGAAGACGGCGTGTTCGAGGACCGAGGTGTGTCCCATCTTGATGACTTTTTGGAGGAATTTCTCCCATCCGCCACTTGGAATCTTGCGATCCAATTCATCCCAGGTTTCAGGCACGTTGGAATAACGGCCAATCTTGGCACAAAGCATATCTGGATTCTCTGTGTGTGACAGGATTTGTATTTTCATGAAATCATTCTCCATATCTTTGCTTACTGGTGGATGATTGTTCTTTTTTGTTATGCTGAGGTTTACTTAGGAGTGTTTTCTGGTAAAAGCCTTTTATTCTTGTTTTCACCCAATGAAAGCGGAGTGGAGGTTACGCCATATTTTGCAGGCATTTCCCATCAATCCATTTGGGTTGTTAGTCTTTAGCATTATAGTTTTAGTAATGGTATTTCTCATCATTTGTGGGCTCTGCAGAGTTATTTCAGGATTATCTAGTTCCCAGACTACATCACGAGGGACACGATACCGTCCATTCCAACGGCGGTCTAGCTTTCCAACTACTAGATCACAGGATACACCCTCTCAGATTCTTGATCCTGAGTCAAGCCCTATCGGTGGATTGTGTTTGCATTGTAGTGCTGTAATTGAAGAGGAAACTGAGTCCGCTTGTCCAACGTGCGGTGAGCCTAGAGAACGGTGCCCCATCTGTCAACGCTTCATTGCTGGGGGGCAAGCATTACTCGCCTGCCCTCGCTGCAATACTGCTGGCCATTCCAATGAAATGAGATTGTGGGTTGAATCGAAAAGGAAGTGTCCTCACTGTGGTCAACGCATCGCTCCCTACTCCTTGATTAAACCACAATTTACGCAAGTCTAGCTTACACCGGGCACCTTCGGAAAGGGTGAGCATTCCCAGATGTGGGGAACACCTGCGATATATCGGGTTAATCGCTCCATTCCAATACCAAAGCCAGCTGAAGGGGGAATTCCCTCCCTTAACATATCCATATACCAGCCATACTTCTTAGGATCCTCGCCTGTTTCTCGCATCCGCTGCACTACCCCCTCTATAGTGTGTTCCCGCTCCCCTCCACTTGAGAGTTCACCATACCCTTCGGGTAACACCAAATCCATGGATCGGACGAGTTTAGGATGGTCAGCATCCCTTAGATAATAGAACCCTCGGGATGTGGCGGGATAGTCAGTGACCCAGAAGGGTGTACCAAAATGATTTGATAGGTGACACTCGGCTTCCCATGAAATTTCTTCATTGGGATCTAGCGTAAAGCCGTCGCTTCGGAGGAGTTCAATGGCTTCAGCAAATGTGATACGTGGTAGCTTTCGAGGTGGTAAATGAAGGGTGCGTCCAAGTGCGGTCAATTGCTTTTTGCACTTGTTTCGGACAGTGTGGATGACCTTGAACATCAATGTGTCTCCCAGCGTCATCAGATCTTCGCAGGAGCCGTGTGCCACTTCTAAGTCGAGTTGATAAAACTCAGCCAGGTGTCTTCCGGTTGTGGAGCTGGCTGATGCTTCAAGTCGGATGTTGGGGGAGAAAGCGTATATACGGGGGAAACTCGCCACTGTCATCTGTTTATATAAGATCATGCTGGTCATCAGCACATAGATCTCACCATAGAATGGCACTTCGATCGTTCCTGCGCCTCGGATGCCTGGGTCTGTCACTGGGCCAATGATTGGGGCTAGGACTTCCAAGAATCCTTTACTGTCCAAGACGTGTCGGCACGCCCGAGAAATCTCATGTTGAATGGTAAGGATGGCTTGGGCTCGTGCGGATCGGATGGACCGGTAGCGGAATCGAACACCACGTCCCATGTCTGTGGTTACTTCGCTTGAGAGCTGACGATGTGGGGTTGATTCCATTTCCATTCGAACGCACCCAGCGCCTTTAGGTTAGTCAATTGTTATTAGCTTTTTGCTAATGGCAATGGTAATTTGCTCATCTATAGCAAGAATTATATGCTATTATTGGCATTATGCTAATTATGATTGACAAAAAAGATTGGCGAATTCTCGAGGAGCTGCAGCTGGATGCAAGTCAAACGGTATTAACTATTGCCAGAAAATTACGATTGCCACGCTCAACGGTTCAACATCGGATTGACCGAATGAAATCAAACAAGATCATTTCGCGGATTGTCGCGATTCCTGATTATCCACAGATTGGATTGCCAGTTACAGCCTTTGTATTGGTAACCTATAATCCAGTAGACGGGCTCTCACAACAGGATGTAGCTCGCGCCATTGCTAAGCTGAAAAACGTTGTTGAAGTGCACGTGGTTGCAGGGCAATGGGATATCATTTTAAAAGCACGGGGTGGGTCACTTCAGGAGATTGGTGAGCTTGTGGTTAATCAGTTGCGTCAGATTCGTGGGGTAGGGCAGACTGTAACCTCGGGGAGCTTTTTCAAGATAAAGGAAGAGCCATGATGGACTCTTGAGCTACTTTCGTATTTGTTTGAAGATGGGTCGTAATTTGGTATAGTGGTCATTTGTTTCGATATCGTCATAGAGTGTGTCCTCGAGGGATCGGTCTAAGGCCTTGCGGAGTTGTTGTTCGGCTTCTTTTGCTTTTCCGAGTTCGATGAGAGCCCAGGCATAGTTGAGAAAAATCGTTGGCGTGGGATCTGGAAGGGTGATGGCTTTTGCATAGCAGCGTTCGCCTTCACTCCAGTTACCTTGGAGTAGGTAGAGGTATCCAAGGTTGTTCCAGTTTTGGAGATTCTCAGGGTCGAGGCTGGTGGCTTTACTCGCCGCCTGAATAGCCTCGTCGAGCTGCTTTTTATGCTGGTATATGTTGGCTAGCAGGTTCCAACCATCTGTGTTTTTGGGTTCGAGTTCTAGGAGCTCTTTAGTGAGTTTTTCAGCTCGGTCATAATCTTCATCACTTAAGGCAATGACTGCACGTTGAAACAGATCGTTTGCGCCTCCCATAAACCTGCACCTTTGTATGCTTTCGTACATCTTACTCTTAAATGCCGCTTACTCGATGTAACTAACCTCAGAAGATGGAGGCAAATTAGGATTAGTCTGGTGGTTACTTCTCCTCGTTGTCGGGGTTGTCAAGTCCCATTCGTTTGCGATATTGCTCGTAATAGGCTTGATCCATCCGTTCGAAGCGTTTTCTAAATTCACGTTTAAGAAAAGATTGCATAACAAAATAGGTTAGACCTACCGCAAACCCAACACCAACACAAACGTAGACTATGATGATGGTGAATAATTGCAGGGCAAGGGAAATGGTGTAAAGTCCCCATAATTGAAAAAGATAACTCAGTCCGAAGAGGATGCCAATGAGAATGATTAACCCAACTAAGATCAAGATAAGGTCTCGAATACGGGAACGAGACGGGTAATCATCACCTTCTTCCCGTGGGATGCGTCTAGGTGGACGATAGTATCGGACAGCATTAGGCATTGCTTTTTTCACCTATTTGTCACTTCAGTCGCACTGTGAAATGTTAAATTTATTTTGGTAACGGATTTGTTTGCTTTCGCTTAGGAAGACAATTTATGGGCTTTTTTTTCTGACACGAAAACCTTTTCTAAGGATACAATACAAGAGTTGTCACCTCGTTATGGAGGATGGTATATTTTGGCTTATGAACAATATGTCCGTCTATTGAGCTTTTGGGGTGCAATCATCGCTATGATCTTAGCGATAGTTTCGATTCTCTTCCAAGGCGTATCTATTATGCTGGCTGGAATATGGGCGATTTTCATCCTTCCAAGTGCTA
The DNA here is from genome assembly GCA_048938295.1 of Promethearchaeota archaeon. Lineage (GTDB taxonomy): Archaea > Asgardarchaeota > Hermodarchaeia > Hermodarchaeales > Hermodarchaeaceae > Hermodarchaeum. The sequence continues at coordinate 75,899 of JBHLMI010000008.1, read as the reverse complement.
CGATCTACATCATTCTGGATATCATTGCCTTAATCTGTGCCTTTTTGGTCTGGCGAAGATATGTACCCATGCTTGAAACTGACTACCATGCAACCTGGATCCCTCTCATTATCTTAGGTATCCTTTCTTGGGCTGCCGTTGGAGGAATTCTCATTTTCATTGCTGGAATCCTTGTGGTTCTGGACAAAGAAAACGTAAAGGCTTGAAATCCAGCGAAAGCGATTAATCGTGGAGCTAGCGATCTATTCGCTAGTCTCCTCTCCTTTTTTCTTCGTAAACCCTATTAACCAAGCCATAACGAATAGGAATAGAAAATATCAAACATGTGATATCGATGGAATTGATTGAGACCGCGGGGTATCTTGTTCGCGTTGGCGCGATTCTGGGATTGGTGTTGGGTCTTCTTTCGAGCTTATATTGGGGTTATACTGTGTTGTTAGGGATTGGTCCACCATATCTTGCAGTGAATGTCTATGAGATACTGATGCTGATTATCAGCATCTTCGCACTAGGCATCTGCTATTTTATTCTCAATAGATTTCCTCAGTGGTTTCAAGTAGATCCCATGCGCGCTGCTTTGTATTTGGTAGGTTTGGGTATTATTGTAGCTATTGGTGCGTGGGGGATTGCTGGATTACTTCTTGTGATTGGGGCTATCCTTATTCTTATTGATGAAACCAGCTCATCGTGAGTGCTGTTTTGGTGTTAAATCGTGAGTTTTTCGTCCATGATAATAGCTGTAGGCCCAATGCTCACAATGGCATCGTTAAGGGTATGACTATAAGCAATGTTGCTGTGGCTACTCCCCCCCAAGAATGTATTCGCTCCCAATCCCAGTGTGATTGAGCCTGGAATCAAATCGTCGAGGGGCTGTCCAAGGTGGGTTGTGGCTTTCTCATTAATGCCAAAGGTTAAGCGAGTGAGTTGGTCCTTTGTTCCTTTTCCAGCCTGTAGTGCTTCTTCGATGGTCTTTTCACCTTTTAGCGCCCTGGTGCCAACGACTTGCCCTTTCTTGAAATCCAGTCGAAGATTTTCAATTGTGTCGCCAAGGTATGCACGAGGCCACTTGAAGACTACTGTGCCTTCAGCACTGGTCGGGTCAACGGGAATAGAGACGGACCCTGCAGGCATCTGGGCTAGGACATTTTTGGTTTGCAAGTCATTTTGATCAATAATACCATCATCGATGAGTGGGCGACCACGGGTCCGGAATCGCAGGTCTGTTCCTTCACTGGAACTGAGATGAATCTCTCTGTGCTTACTAAGAAGTGCTGTGATACGGTTTCCCAAATTGATTATGGCTGACTGGGTCGCTGACATACATTGGTTATTTTCTTGCATTAGGGTTGAATGTGAAATCCCATAAGCCTTAGCTGCTGCTTCGGTGAACGCCGTTGATCGAACGAAAAGTGTCCGTACTCGATTTGACACTGCCGTGCTGAGAAGCTGGATGATTTGCCCAGAAGCGTAAAGCGCCTTCCCTTTGTCTGCAGCTTTAAGTGGAGCAGGATCATTGGGACCATCTAATACGATCAACACATCGGACTTTCCCACTCCTGCTAACCAATGGGCCGGTGTCGTAGTTACGGCTTCTTGCGGAGCTTTCTTCAGAATATGCGAAAGCAAAGTCTCTGTCATTAAAGTAAGAGTTACTGAGGCCCCGTGTAGATATGCTTGCTGCGCCACTTCCTGCGCTAACTCCAAAGTGTGATCCCACGAATGAATCCATACTCTTTCTTGATCACGCACTCGCAAAGCATCCCGGATAATTTGACGAGCTAAAGTCATTGTCATCTGAATACACCTATGAACATCAACCGATACCATCCTTTGAAACCTGTACTTTATAACCTCTTGCCCAACGAAATGAACGGTTCTCCAACTAATCCCAAGAGAATATTAGTTGGCAGCCACCCTCTCAGACTATTTAAGTCACCTTCTGATTAGAGGGGTTACTGGTGAACAACATGACCGGTGACATTCGAGTGGAACCCCAACGCCCCTATTTGCATCCCCGCAAATGGCGAATAACCTATCTACCAGATGACGACACCGTCATCGATTGCGACAACTAACCACGTACTTCAGAATCTATTCCATCACGGGGGTTCATGGAGGAGAGGGGAGCGAGGGGAACCACTCGCTTGGACCGAAACAAATAAAAAGCGACCAAATCACGCGGCAAATGCAGAGGTAATGCCCATGCGGGCCCAACATCTGCGCACCTATCTGCTGTTGTTACTACTCTTTTTCGTGATCTTTACTATCTCTACCGTTGACGCCTATGAGGGTTATTGGATCGCAACCGGACAAGACTACATCGGCTACTTCGAACCTCTTCTTGGCAATAGCCAATGGACTTTCAATGCCTCTCGTGGGCCTACAGAACGGTGGGGCATCAACTTCACCATCAGCGGTTTTGGCTTACACCCCACCACACTCCTTGTTTGTGACGAAGTCGATTACAACCAATGGCTAGATACCGGCTCTTCCAGCCACTGCCAATACACTACTGTCGTCAACTACAGCCTCCACACCATCGTCGACCTACCCCATCAGAGCCAGTGGTATTTTGTCCTTAACAACACAGGATCTCTCACTCTCTACTTTACCCTCCGCCTCACACGTTATCAATGGTCAACTAATGTTCCAACAACTCCGACAAATCCGGTTGAGTCACTCAGTAGCCTCTTCGTATATATTCTTGTTATTGGTGTCATTGTCCTCATCGTTATTCCTTGTGTCTGTAATGTGAGCTGTTTGGGTTTCAGCCGACGACGCTCCAAAAAGCAAGTCCACACCAAGGAGGTTCATCATCAAACCACTATCTTGGTCGTCACACCCGAACAGCTTGAGACTTTCAACGATGACGAAGAGCATTAACTACGCTCAATACGTAGTGTTTCTATTCACCAACGAAGTAAAACGCAAGGACCACCAATCGAGTTAAAAGCCAACATAGAAAATAAATACCTAAGCACCTTACTGACCCCCTAAAGGAGACACTGTCTATGAGTAAAGCGACCTACATCTTCAAAGTCCCTGTTGCTGGCGACGGCGCCGTGGGTAAAACCAGTCTTATTGTCCGGTATACACAGGGGACCTTTACCGACACATACAAAATGACCATTGGTACATCTTTTGCCGTAAAGACTGTTGATCTTGGGACTGTAATTGTCAAGTTGCAAATTTGGGACTTGGCAGGTCAACCCCATTTTGGGGGTGTGCGTCCCTTGTTCTATCAGGGCTCAACCGGTGTCATTTATGTGTTAAGTGTAATTGATCGGTCGTCCTTTGAGCACCTTGCTGGTTGGCTGGAAGAGACGCGGAAGAATGCAGGGAATATTCCAGGGATTCTGATTGGGAATAAGACGGATTTGCTGGATCAGCGTGTTGTGTCACGTGAGGAGGCGGAGGCCTTTGCGGCGCAAGCGGGGTTGCAGTATGTTGAGACAAGTGCGAAGATGGACGAAAATGTGGGAGACGCATTTATTCTAATGGCAAAAACGATTATTGGATCCAAGTGGCCAGGCCAAGTGGAAGAGGCGCCTACACCACCACCTGCTGAACCTGCCGCTCCCGCGCCAGTTCCAGAACCGGAACCTGTGGCTCCTACGCCGAACATTGAGCCAATTCCTAAACCAGTGGTTGAGGTAACGCCTGAACCTGAACCGGAGCCAGCTATTGAACCTGAAGTAGTGGTCCCGATGGAACCACCACCAGTAAACGCACCAGACACCACACCAATTCCACCACCAAGCGAACCACAACCCGTTCATGAAGATGTGGTGGTGGAGGTCAAGACGGAATCGAGTTTAGTAGAGTTCATTGGAATTGACCCGCAAGCCCTCTCATTAGATGATTTCGAAAAACGAACAATTCATGCCATGCAACGGCTTGGTGTCAGTGAAGTGGGTGTGCTAGGAACGTTTCTGCGGAGCCTCACCCGACAGGGACAGCGTGACGTTGTAATTGAGAGCCTAGAGAGCTTGCAAGAAGAACGCTAGCTTGTATTATCGTCCTTGTTGCCGGGCAACCATCCATGCAATAAAGAGCACTTGAGCCACGATAATCATAACGGGATACGTGATAGGATCCCAATACCCAGAATCTGCAGTGACTAAAATGAGTCCGACTTCATCTACCGCTAGCCCCAGTCCTAAACCCAGGAAAAAGGCCCCAAAGACTTTGGCGCGTCGACTTTCCCAATACAAGGCTATGAAGCCTCCCATCATCATAAGAATCAATCCCCATAATACGTGATGATAATGGTAGATACCGGATTCAATGCTTATGCCAGGGGCGATTATGACGGTGATAAGGCGGGAGGTGATGATGCTGATTGCGTACCAGATGAGGACGATGCCGGTTATTTGGGCGATGGACGCGGTTTTGATTCGTTCGCTGACGGTCTTCTTACTGCTCATCGTGTGATCCTCCATGCGGACGTGTGGCTTAGGATTTGGTGGCTTCTGTGATATAAGCCTAGCCTTAATCATGTCAATCACTTTGCAATGAACACTTTGGCGAAGCTATTTAGGGAAGCAGCTTCGTATCTTACCGCTAGTCGAATAGGAGTTGACAATGGTGCTGTTCCTTTCACCTGCTCAGATTGACGCTGTTGTAACTTTTATAGTGAGTTTCATTGTGGCGACGATTGCATTCTTTGCAGCAGGTCGGCTGCTCTCTGGTGTTAATGCCAAGGTCACGGATGCAATTTTCGTCGCGCTGCTGGGGTTGTTACTGAAGCTGGGGATTGATTGGACCATCAGCTACGTTCTTGTTCCCGGGTTGAATGAGATTGTTATCTTTGCTTGGACTGTGGTTGGCCTGCTAGCTACCTTCATTGTTTGGATGGTTTTGGTACAGCATTTCTTCGATACGATGTTTGTCCGTGGTTTGACAATCGTAGCTATTGCAGTGATTCTTATCTTCGTAATTGACTTTATCATCGACTACATGTTTTTCATATTCTTCCCTTAAGTCACGGAACGGATTCTAGCGTTTGTAGGTCAAGACTTGGTCAGATGCATCCTTTCGAGTATACCGTCCTGTACAAAAGGAAAGAAGAATGAAGATAACAAGGAGGACCGCGAAGCCCAAGGCAAAGGGAAGGATCACTGGATTCATCAGAACTAAAATCCAAGTGATTAGGAGCGCAATGGCAAGCAATAATAATGGGCACACGATATCGATTGTTCGCATCATTATCACTTCAACTAAATTTCTCATTCTTTTAATGCTTTATTTTAGAACTCTGTGGCTTTTGCAATTCATAGACGTAGAATTAAAAGGTGAAATCTGCATAGATGAGCTAATTCGTCACACATTATGAGTTGTGGAAGGATGTGGAATAAGGTTGACGAAACAATTGACCATGCCAGTCTATAAGCCCTGGTTTCAAGGGCCACTTCGCTATACGGATTCAGAAATGATCCAAGTAATTTTCCAACCAACAAAAAACTGCCTAGAACGAATCCTCCCCAAACCCCTTACACCCGGGTTATTGGGGGGGGCTTATCTTGCTCAGTTCCGCAACTCCCCGTGGGGGGATATTTGGGAATCAGCGATCGTGGTACAATGTCTTTATGAAGCGTATTTCGGCGTCTATTGCGTCACCATGCACACTGATAATATTGTTTCAATGGTAGCTCATCGAGAAATCTGGGGCTTCCCTTCTAAACCTGGCAAGTTCAAGTATTCTCGCAGAGAGAACCGAATTAAAGCTCAAGTTCTCAGCAATAAGGTTCCTATAATGAAGTTTGATATAGACCTTGAAGGACCTGGAGAATGGATTGACACAGGGGACACCATTAACCTCAAAATCATTCCAAGTGTTGACGGTGAATCTTATGACGTGCAGCATATCACTGCAGCCAAATTAGATTTCGTCATTCATGAAGGGCTAGCTGGGGATGGAAAACTTGTCCTCCAGAACACCGAAGACGACCCATTAGCAGATCTGTTTGAATTCGAAAACATCGTTGCCGGAACTTGGTTCCGAGTTGATCTCACGACCAATTTAGGCAAAACTATCGCCAAAACAGAATTGTAGTTTCAATACCTTCGTCTTGGGTTCACTTCACTTAACCTCTTGAAAATCTTGGGAGTTAAATCCCAGCGTGCAGTATAATATCTGGTTCGGCTAGAGCCTAGCCGTAACACTTTGCGCACTCAGAAATGCCATCAAAAGACCTGAAGGCATTTAAGCAGAGACACTGCTTGAGTGCGCCGAAACTATCCATGCAATTGGGCGTTAATGGGAGGCTTATCCTGTGAAAGTTGAGAAACGTGACGGACGTATTGTTGACTGGGATCCAACCAAAATCGAGAACGCCATTCGACGTGCTTTTGAATCACATAAAGCAGATTCAAAACCTGCAAAAAAACTAACAGACAAAGTTATCAAAATCATCAAGAACAAAAACGTTGACACAATTCACATTGAAGAAATCCAAGATATCGTTGAAGAAGTACTAATGGTCAACGGCTATACTGAGACAGCAAAGCGCTACATCAAATACCGCGAGAAACGAGCCGTTGCACGACGCCTACTCCGCACCGTAGGGGTAGTCGACGATCTGAAATTAGGACCGAACGCCGCCACAGTGGCCAAACGCTACCTCCTCAAAGACGATGACGGTACTCCCATCGAAACCCCATCACAACTCTTCCATCGCGTCGCGAAAGCAGTCGCAAAAGCCGAAAAGATCTTCGATAAAAGTGCCGACTATAAAACCTACGAACAGCTCTTCTATGATATGATCGCCAACCTCGAGTTCATGCCTAACAGCCCCACCCTCTATAACGCTGGCACCGATATCGGACAACTCAGCGCTTGCTTTGTGCTACCAATTCGCGACGACATCGACTCCATCTTCAACACCCTCTGGCATATGGCCCGAGTTCAGAAATCTGGCGGTGGGTGTGTCAAAGAAGGAACAAAGGTCTTAACAAAAGAACATGGGCTAGTAGAAATAGAGCAGATTCCCGGAATGAAAGATATAACTATCACAGGATTCCCACAAACAATATCTCCAATTACCTTGTATTCATGGAATCCTGTACTGCAAATCTTTGAAGAACGACCTGTAAGTCAGGGATGGAAATTCGCCTTAGACAAAACAGTACGAATCTCGTATGGTTCAAATGGACAAATCGAAACCAGTTGTTGGCACCCTTTTTATGTATGGAATGGCGAGAAAATCCAAATCAAACGTGCAGATGAGCTCGTTTCAGGTGATTCATTACTGAAGAATGGGATTTTTGATGTTCCACTCACTGAGAAGGAAGCCAGTCTCTGGTGGCTAATTGGATATATCATAGCTGATGGATGTTTTGATATAACAGTCAATGGCCTTAGACTACGTCTATTTGATGAACGTCAGGAAATTCTTCAAAGAGCAAATCGAATCATTGCAAAGTATAGAAACACACGCCGATTGAAGCTACAAAAAGATCCAAGAGAAAATTGCTATATTCTAAAAACCACTACCAAAAAGAAAGATTCATTCATTTATCATTTATACGAAATCGTTGGGGAAGATAAGCTAACTCCTCAATTCATACCTGGTGCACCATTTTCTTTTATTGCTGGGCTATTAGACGGAGATGGCTACTTTGGTCGAGATGTGATAAGTCTTTACACATCATCAGACTCACTAAAGGACTTTCTCTCCAGCCTCCTCGCAATGATCGGAATAAATTACAAGGTTAGAAGACGAGATAGAACCCGTTTTGGTATTCGATCCACAGGATGGGAAATTGCTTTCTCAACAGGCTATGGACGTTTATTCCCGACCGAACGGAAACCCCGACTAAGCAAACATAAGCCATTCAGTTTTCGTAGAATTCAGGTAAAAGATGTAGAAATTAAAGGGGAAAGTGCCACTCTTTATGACTTCTCTGTTCCGATAAACCAGAATTATCTAGCAGGAAATGGCCATCTTGTGGTAGTACACAATACGGGATTCTCTTTTTCTCAGCTCCGACCAAAGGGTACAACAGTCGGATCTACAGGTGGAGTCGCCAGCGGTCCAGTCTCCTTCATGCGCATCTATGATACTGCTACCGATGTTATTAAACAAGGAGGCAAGCGACGCGGTGCGAACATGGCTATCTTGCGGTGTGATCATCCGGATATCATGGAGTTCATTAGTGCGAAAGCCGACAAGAAATCCTTCCGTAACTTCAACATCTCCGTCGCCGTCACCCACGAGTTCATGCATGCCTTGAAAACCGGTGGGAACATCGACTTGATCAACCCTCACACCGGTGAAGTCGAGCAAACCATCAGTGCTCGCATGATCTTCGACTCTATGATCCTGAACGCCTGGAACACCGGGGACCCCGGCATGATCTTCATCGATCGCATTAACGACGAACACCCCCTCAAAGGCAAACAAATAGAATCAACGAATCCGTGTGTTTCTGGTGATACGCTTATTGCCGTCGCTGATGGGAGAAATTATGTGTCAATTGAGGACCTTGCCCGAGAGGGTAGAGGTGTTCCAGTCTTTTGTTGGTCAGGCGATGGGATGGTTGTCAGAATGGGTCGAAATCCAAGAAAAACAAGAGAACAAGTTCCAATTGTTGAAGTTACTTTTGATGATAATAGTTCTCTCAAACTCACTAAAAACCATAGAGTGATGCTAAGGGACGGTTCTTATGTTGAAGCAGGCAGCCTGAAGGAGGGGGATCGAATAATGCCATTTTTCAAGATTCAATACAGACAACGAGGTAAGAAAAGCAAGTATTGGCATATTCATCAAAATCAGAATGTGTTTCATCGTGGAGAGCATAAAATAATTGCAGAATTTATGCTTGGACGGAAATTAAAGCGAAGTGAGGTTGTTCATCACATAAACTATGATACATTGGATAATTCATGGGCAAATATTCAAATTATGACATCCCATGAGCACAGAAAGCTTCATCGACGAGATATGCTTGGATCTAACAATCCCTATCATCGTATGCCAGAGGATTGGATTAAGGAACACCTGGCTGTTGGGAGATCTGGTGAAGACAATGGTATGTTCGGCAGAATTCACTCGTATGAAACAAGAGTAAAAATTAGTGAATCAACCCGAAGAAGATTCTCTGACAAGAAGTTTAGCAAGATTTTCCGAGAAAGAATGAATGAAGTAATGGCTGATCAAGAAATTCGGGAGAAAATAAGCATAGCTGCGAAAGAAAGGTGGAAAGATAGTAATTTGGAAGGCGAGTGTCCGGTTTGTGGTACGCGAATTGAGTATATCAAATCAAAACCACAGGTATGTTGTTCAAGAGGTTGTTCCAATACCTATAGGGCATTAAACAAACCTGCCATTGCTGAATTGAATCATCGAGTTGCTTCGGTTCAAGATTGTGGAATCTCCGATGTCTATAACATCACGGTAGATGACTATCATAATTTTGCCACGATAACTAGAGAGTATGAAAGCAAAAAGGGGAACAAAAAACTATCAGGAATCATTGTTTCAAATTGTGGTGAGCAACCACTTTTGCCTTACGAGTCGTGCGTGTTAGGTAGCATCAACTTATCCCGCCTAGTGGAGGATGGTGAGGTGAATTGGAAGCGGTTGGGTGAAATTATTCCGTTGGCGGTGCGGTTCTTGGATAATATTATTGATTTGAATAAGTATCCGGTGGAAGAGATTGCCATTCAGACCAAAGCCACGCGGAAGATTGGGCTTGGGATTATGGGCTGGACGGAGATGCTCATTCAGCTGCGGATTCCATACGATTCCGAGAAAGCCTTGGAATTAGCGGAACAGGTGATGGAGTTCATTCGGAATCGTGCGGAGCGGGCGTCAGCGGAACTGGCGAAGGTGCGGGGTAACTTCGAGCACATTGATTTATTGAAGCAGCGTCGGAAATGGAAGCGGAATGCAACGCTAATCACGATTGCCCCTACTGGGAGTATTAGCTTGATTGCGGGGACCAGTAGTGGGATTGAACCTTTGTTTGCTATTGTGCATGATCGGGTACTCACTGAAGGTGTCCGCTTGACGGATACAAACAGATACTTCGTCGAAATTGCTGAAGAACGTGGCTTCTGGTGTGAAGCTGTTGAGCAGGAAGTGGCATCGACGGGATCTGTACAGGACGTGGAAGGTGTACCAGACGATATCAAGCGCTTGTTCAAAACTGCTCATGAAATCGATCCTGAATGGCATGTGCGCGTGCAAGCAGCCTTCCAGAAACACACAGACAATGCAGTAAGCAAAACCGTTAATGTGCCTAACAACGCTTCGACGGAGGATATTCGTCGGGTATTCTTGTTGGCGGATGAGTTGGGGTTGAAGGGCATCACCGTGTTCCGTGATGGATCCCTGGAAGGACTGCAGGTGTTGTATGCTGGGTGCCCGACTTGTGAGGATGTCCGCTTCACGGACAGCCCCTAGGGGTGACAGCAAGAACTGGGTCATTCCTGGGGAATGATGGGCGATTTCTTGCATCAGTGCTGGTGCCTTTTTAGCCGTACGTCCAGTCTCACCGGTGGTGTGTTTGATGGGACGTACAGTACCTACCTATCGACTACAACTGGAAAAGGAGCGCCGGCGTTGGGGAATCTTTCGTGCCGCGTTGCGTGCCGACGAGCAACCCGCCTTTGATAACCTCTTTGTCTATGCGCGGACCTATGCGGATGCAGCCAGTGCTGTGGCTCGTCCGTGTGCCTCTGAAGCCTTGTTTATGTCTATGATCCTGGGGCTGTATCAGGAGGTGCTACAGTTGCGTCTGGCTCTGGCCACGGTGGCAGGTCATGCGAGCTCGATTGCTAATCACAACTACCAAGGGTTTGTGCGACGGGTGCAAGCCGAATTGTGATTCTTTTGTGATTTGCCTGTATCATTTGAGTTTTTAACTACTAGATTGGAGGCTGGTCTACCTGAGGTACGGCAAGTGAATGTTCGGTTTCAGGTTCTCTGGGTTGTGTTGTTTTTTCTCATTCCAGTGAGTGCCGCACTACCTTCATCGAACCTTAATGGTACTCCAAGTGAACCAGATTATTGGCCCACTGATGGTTGGCTATTCGCTTCTCCGGAATCTCAGGGCATGGATTCACGTCTCTTGGACCTATTAGATGCGAAGCTAAATTCTTATGAGCTGTGCTATAACGCTTTCTTGGTCGTGCACCATGGATACATTGTCTTCGAAACCTATCCTAATCCTGCCTACGATGAGAATCAGCTTCACTTTCTCGCTTCTGTCACTAAGAGCGTCACCGCAGGCATCTTTGGGATTGCGGTCGATGAAGGCTATATTGGCAATATTCAGGATCCTGTTCTCGCATATTTTCCTAACCGGACCGTGGCAAACCCGAACCCATTGAAGGATATGATTGCTGTTCGGGATTTGTTAACAATGAAAACAGGCCTTCAATGGGATGAAGGAACCTACTCTTATGATGATTCAAGAAATTCCTTTGTGCAATGGATACAGAGTGAGGATAGTGTCCAGTTCTTCCTTGATTTGCCGATGGAATGTGCACCCAATTGGAAATGGTACTACAACACGGGTGCCTCATCCATGCTCTCAACACTCATCACCGTCACTAGCGGAGAAAGTATGCACCACTTTGCTGCTGAGCATTTGTTTCAACCCCTAGGGATTACACGCCACTATTGGGAGTCGGATCGTCAGGGAATCAATTATGGTGGTTTTGGACTTAGTCTCTTACCACGAGATATGGCCAAGTATGGGTTTCTCTATTTACATAAGGGGCGATGGGAACAGCAACAGGTGATTTCGGAAGAGTGGGTTGTTGAATCAACACAAATGCATACGATGTTCTGTCCCGGCTATGGTTATGGATACCATTGGATAATCTATCCCATTATTGGTGCTTACGCTGCGTTTGGTGCTGGGGGTCAGGGGATCTGCGTCATTCCCCAACATGACTTAGTGATTGTGGTTACAGCTGAAGAACCTGATGGTGTTCCGTTTCTTAATCTTGTCAAAGACTACGTATTACCCTCACTATCAGACTCAGCTTCAACACCAAATGCTTTTGTAAATCTAGCTGGCTTCTTGGCCTTAATCTTCGGAATAGCAGCTTCTCTGCTAATCATCAACAAATATACTCAGAATAGAAGAATCCATAGAGAATAATGGTGACAGAAACCTTTCATGAGGTGTTTTTTGGCTACATCTTTTCTCGGATTTTAGTTGGAAATGTCAGTACCTAGGCAATCGATTTAAGAGCGTATCTGACAAAATTAGTTAGACAGGTCTTTGAAAGACACTTGTGTTGGGAAGGTAAGGCTACAATGATCCATGATATCCTCATAGTGCATCGGCAAACTGAGAATCCACTCTTCCACTTGGCTCCTGCCGGTAAAAGTCGGTTGGCGGCGATTGGGATGGATCCCTCCGTGTTTTCGACTCTTGCAGTCACTCTTGTGAATGTGTTGCGGAATGCAGGAGCTTTAGAACGGTTGCGGTTGTTACAAGTAAAAATGGCTTTTAACGTGTTTGAGAGTCTCGTTTTTGTGATTCTGTCATCAAACGATCATGATGAGTTTGAGCTCAATGATGCGCTGAACCGGTTAAGCTCCTTATTCCTTCAATCGTACACCGCTGAAGTTATTGACCAATATAAGGATAAGCCACTCAGCTTCAACGGCTTTGATGTGAAACAGATTTTCCGCTCCGATCGCATTGTCATCAGCGATACGGAAACCCTGATGAAAAGCATGATTCAACGACTCGCGGATATGGTCTCGGTTGCTGGACGCTTACAAGACGAAGCTGCAATGCTGGCTGAGAAGCAAAGTCTAGATGGCACGGTGATTATGAGCATCACCGCAATGCACCAAGAACTCCTCAAAAAACTCGATGCCTTGAAGAGCCAAATGGATCATTTCCCAGTTTTATCAGGTCCACACTTCCCAGGCTAGCAGCGACATCAGTCTAAGGTGAATCCGTGTTTTCGCAATGTATCAAGTAATGATCTTTTCGACCATCCACCTGAAATGAATTTTCGGGAGATATGCTCACACCAAGAATAGGTGTCATAATCGATGGTGTCTTTCCCTTTCCGAAGCGGAATCTTTGCCCGTCGCTCAATATAGTAATCCTGAGCGAGATACCCTTCATCCATGACTTTCATGGCTTCTAGTAACTCCTCCTTTGATGGTTGATGATATCTGTCTTCAAACGCACTAAAGGTAAGCGGATACCTGGGCCGAATTTCGGTGTGTTCTGCAGGATTGGGATATCCTAGGCATAATCCAACAACTGGAAAGGCTCGTTTAGGGATGTTGAACATCCTAGTTAATTCATCAGCAGCATTAGGCGTTGCACCTAGCAAGACGGAACCTAAACCATAACCTTCTGCGGCTAGAATGAGGTTTTCCACAACAAGGGAAACATCCTGCAAACCAAGCCAGAGAGCCAGAGTATCATCAAAATCGTATTTGTGCCCTCGCTGGTTCATGACCTTCTCGTGGCGATTCAAATCAACGAGAAAAAATATCAGTACCTGTGTTGTCGGATATACCCCCAGAAACCCTAGGTCTTCGATTTTCTTTCGATCACGTGTGTAGATGAGGCTGCACAATTGGGCTGCGAAGGGGGCACGAAAACCTGCTTTGAGGATGACTTCGAGTGCATTGTTTGGGATCGGTTTATCAAGGAATAGGCGCATTGACCGACGATTCTGAATCACCTCGAAGAGGTTGTTAAAGATCGGTTTAGCTAGTTTCATTGCTTATAAACATCTCAAAGGTTTTGATGGTGGCGACTGTAATGGTATCTATTAGATTAATATCTTGGTTGAGATATACTTTGAAGTAGTGATTGAAGTGCCGGTAGTTGTATACATTCTGATACGGGTTGAAGCAGGGAAGGTATGGGATGTCGCTCAAGCCATTGGGAAAATTTCAGGTGTCGACCGATCCAATGTCGTAACAGGACCTTATGATGTGATTGCTTATGCTGTACTTCCCTCTACAGAGGATTTGAGGGAAGTAATGGAAGGTATCCATAGTGTGGATGGAGTAAATCGCACAGAAACCTGCATTGCGATATAGCAGCAAATTGGTTACCATACCATTGGGATGTACCCGCCTTTAATGAAATCAGCAATGATGGCCCCGACATATTCGATTTGGAGCCCAAGCTGAGTAAGTGATTTAGAGGTGCCTTCATTATCCGAGATAAATTTACAGGCAATACCATCTCCTTGCATACAGATTTCTTGAACTTCCTTGGCAAGGTCTGGGTCGTTGGCTACCAATTGTTCTGAGGGGCCAAAAAAGATGATTTTGACATCTTCGAGCCATTTGTACTTCAGAGTATTCCGAGCATACATCAAAGCGGTTTTTACAACACCTCTATCACCTGAGGTGATGATTACAATTATTTTATCTGCCATCTGTTGGGCTCCTAATGCTGCTCGTGTTCATGATGATGGATATGTGTGGGATCATATAGGTTCCCAAGTGCAGATACGACCAACTCGGTCAGTGCGGGATGAATATGCATGCCTTGGGCGAGAGTCCACATGTTACCGCCAATGGCCATGATGTCAACCACCTCCTGAATAAGCATCGCTGCATAGGGACCGATGATGTGGAATCCGTGGATTTTGTAGGTGTTTTTATCGACGATGGCTTTAGCGAATCCTTCTTCTTCGACCATAGCTTCACCCTTAGCGACATCTGAATATTTGGCTGTTCCCAGAAGGATGTCATATTTCTTAGCTGCTTCAGCAGCAGTGAGTCCTACGCCAGCAATTTGAGGGTAGGAAAACACGGCGTAGGGAACAGCGTGGTATTCCATTTTCTGTTTCTGATCGCCTACAGCGTTGTTCCAAGCAATTTGGGCTTCACGGTTGGCGACATGTTTAAACATGTAACGTCCTGTGACATCTCCAAGGGCCCAGATGTTCTTTTTACTCGTTTCGAGGTAATCGTTGACCACAATGAATCCGCGTTCGTCGGTTTTGACTCCTGTCTTTTCAACTTTCAATACATCAGCATTGGATCGTCGTCCTGTTGCAACAAGGATACGTTCGCTGGTGAATTCCATCTCTTCTCCGGTTGTTTTGTTTTCAGCAATAACAGTGTCACCCGAGGCTGTATGTTTCACTTCAATGGCAGCAGTATTTGTGATGATGCGCATTCTCTTCGAGAGGGCTTTCTGCAATGTGAGGGATATTTCGGGTTCGTTTTGGGGAACCAATCTGGGTGCACGTTGCAGTATAGTAATCTCGGAGCCCATGGCTGCTAAAAAATGGCTGTATTCTGCCGCGATATATCCTCCACCAATAATGATAACGCTCTTTGGTAATTCAGTGAGCTCGAGAAGTGTCTCGTTCGTAAGATAGTTGATTTGGTCTAAACCTTTGATGGGGGGAATGGAGGGGCGTGCACCAGCGACAATGAAGATCTTCTCTCCCCGAATTTCATCACCAGCAACCTCTATGGTGTAGTTACCAGTAAATTGGCCTTCTGCTTCATAGAAGTCAAGGTTCTGGGCATGTTGGAGGCCTGCCCGCATGTGAGAAAGGCTTTCGTCAATTGGTTCCCGCATCCGTTTCATGATTGCCTTGAAGTCGATATTTTTAATCTCCGCATCGATTCCCAGTTTGTGTGCCTCTTGGATTTCGACGATTCGATCCGCGGGGTAAATGAGCATTTTTGACGGGATACATCCAACGTTTAGACAGGTTCCACCGAGAGGTCCTCTATCAACATAAGCAACTTTGAATCCTGCCCGGTAAGCTTGATCGAGGATGATTCCACCAGATCCAGAGCCAATTACAATAGCATCATATTTTTTCATGACTCAAGATTGCCTTTTGTTCCTTAAAATAGCTTTAGAAATTTCTATCTTATTTCACCAATCAGTCTAGGTATTGATTATTTGGTGTGTACAGAACTTTTTCAAGGAGAAACGAGTATGGAAAGGGGACGATGATCGAGAGGAGCCTGAATTTATGCCAAAGACTGTCAAAACTGCTTCACGTTTACAAGGTGTTTCACCTAGCGGGCTTCGAGAGTTTTTCGAAATTGGTTCTAGGCTGGCAGCTAAAGGGGTGGATGTGATCTCCTTAGGCATTGGGGATTTGGACTTACCCCTCCCTCCCTTTCTAGGCGATGCCATTGCCGACGCATTCGCAACAGGGCAAACCCATTATTCCTCTAATGCGGGTATTCTTGAATTACGTCAAGCTATTGCCGACCGGTATCAGGAAACCTACAACCTGGATTATACGGCTGATGAGATTTTGGTAACTTGTGGCGCCTTGGAGGGCCTGCTTGATGCAATGCTGGCTCTAATTAATCCTGGCGATTTGGTGTTTGTTCAAGACCCTGCGTTTGGTTACTTCGCAAACCAAGCAAAACTTGCAGGAGCAGAGGTGAAATTGATTCCAATGACTTCAGCATTTGACCTAGATGCTAACAAGTATCGTGCTGAATTTGAAAAGAAACCTCCTCAAATGGTCATTATTAATTCACCGTGTAATCCAACTGGCTCAGTGGCTTCAGATCAGAGTATAAAGACAATTGTTGAACTAGCTAGCGAGTATGATAGTATTCTAATTTCCGATGAATGCTATGAATTCTTACGTTTTGATGGTCATCCACACACCTGTGCTGCCAACTTTGATCGAGATAATGTCATTATCGCCAATAGTTTTTCCAAGGCATTAGCGATGACTGGGTTACGCCTTGGTTATGTCATAGCTCCTGTGAAGTTGATGCGTCCGATCTATCAGGTGCACCAATATAATACCGCCTGTGCTCCCACTCCTATTCAGGTAGGTGCTATGAAGACGCTGTCAAATCCCACCGCCTTCAAGGGAATCATTGAGCAGCATCGTAATGTCTTAGACGATCGTCGCAAAGTGGCCCTTGAAAGTTTCAAGCCCATCAAAGGCTTCACATTCACCTATGAACCTGTGGCAGGCTTCTATCTGTTTCCCGATGTGGAAGACACTGGGATGACAGGACCTGAATTTGCTGTCTCTCTCCTCGAAGAGAAGGGCGTGGTTGTCGTTCCTGGAGATCAATTTGGGTCTGCCTACCCCAATAACATTCGCATCAGTGTGGGCTCTGCTCCACCGAATCGGATACGTGAAGCAGCATCACGCATAACAGAATTTTTACACAAGTAGATGCAGACTACTTTCGCACTCGAATATGAGAGTCCAGCAAGGTTTGGACTGGTTTATCGCTGAAGTATTGTGTGAGCCGCTCGTAATTCCAACCGAGGGGTGTCAGGAGGGTATCGGCGGCGCGGAGCAGCAGCTCGGTGTATTTGTCCTTGTCATAGTGGACTGCTGCTGCGGTGTGGGGGAGCGCGACACGGCGCAATGGATGACGAGACGTGGAGTCGGTGTGCACGTACTTAATGGCTTGTCCTGGCTGGATGTCTTGCCCGTATCGGATGGCGAGTTCAGCGGCAATGGCCTGGCTGCACTGCTGCTGGTATTCGTGGGGGGATCGGCTGATGCGTTGAGTGATGATGAGGTCCTCCGTTGTCATTCCACCGCTGTGCAAAAGGTCAAGATAGTCTTTGACGATATCGAGCAATTGCGGGAGCAGTTGCTGCATCTCATCAGTGTCTTCAGCTCCCGCCAGACAAGTGAGGAGGTCCATCTGGAGTTGCTTGATGAACGGTGGAGTATCACGGCGTCGCAGTTCAATGCCTCGGGCTTTAATGGTACCATCGTGTTTTACTCCGCAGTAGCGTGTCAGCGCGCCGTAGGGTTGATTGCGACAAGGCAAGAACATAATCCACCGATAGCGGCCTTCAAATTCTATCGGTAGTCCGGTCACTTCCTCAACGGCTTCGCCGGCGGTCAGGTAGTCTTCGACAGTGGCGCCGGGCTTCTGCAGCCAGACGCAGTCCACGATGCCATGGAGCACATCAAAGCCTTTGCGTTCACAGACGGCTTTGGTCTGCAGCAGGACCCGTCGACTGAAGGCTGTGACACATTCATAGGCTTCGACGCGACCAAATCGTGAGGCTCGAAACCCGAGGTAACCAAAGGAGACGACGAGGAGCCATTTCAACGCGGCTTGCCGCGCCTCGTATATAGGGTCATCATGGCGGTGTCGCTTGTAGTAGATTCGTTTCTTGAGAATAGGTTCAAGGAAGGTAGGGACAATGCCGCGCTGGCGCCGACATAACCAATAGCCTATCTCGGGCACCACAGTGGCGTCCTCGGGGCAACAGTCGCAGAACAAGGCTTCCGGCGAGATGTTATACTTGACCATCAGCGACGGATACATGGACAGGAAGTCGAGTTCGCCGACTTCACTGAAGATGCCAACACGCGGGGTGATGACGTGGCCACCCCGGTCAGCGTTGAGGAGTTCAAGCCCGGTCTTGTACTCTTCTGGGTCGGCTTTGGTTTCGGGAATCAGGACACCACGGTTGAGTGCCTCTTGCATCTGGAGCATATTGATACCGGTGCCCGGGCTGCTTCGCGCCATACGCTGGGGCGGAAAGGCGGTAATTCGACTTGATTCGATGAGTCCGTCGAAGTTACCGAAGGTCATGTGTGATCGGTCCAGATGCAAACGTCCATGGAGCAGAAAGGGGTGTGGACGATAAAAGACTGGGCCGCCATACCGGAAGACAGCACGACCTGCAGGCAGAGTCTTGTCACTGAAGACATGGGGAGTCTGGTCCCGACTCAACGAAAACTGGTGCAACATCCCCTCCTCTTGGACGCGTCGAATGAGAGTAGGAAAGATGCGGTAGTCGCCGTCTTCGGTGAAGATGATGTCCGGATCTTGAATGTTAATCCAATCCTGGAGCATCATGGGCTCTGTGGTCTGCAACGTCTCACCAGAGGTGCTGGTGGCACAGAACAGGTCTTCTCCTTCTAGGTGGAGGTCCACAGTATCAAAGGACGGCAGTTCGTAGTCGAGGGCCCACCGGGAGTCGCAGGAGTCGATGTGGGTAACACGGGACCCCGACTGGTCGGTGTGGACCTCCACCTGCTCGAAGGGGAAGCGCCGTTGCTCGAGGTACCAGAGCTGGGTTGCGGAGAGATCGCCGTTGAAGACGCGAAAACGGGGGACAGCGAGGGTTTTGATTTCGTGAACGACTCGGGAGAGTTGGGTGCAGGAGGAGACTGTTACGGCGAGAACCGGTCGTCGCGCGCCTCGCAATTGCAGCCGACGAAACGCCGGGGTCACAGCGCATACCAGTGGGTGATTCTCGAACAGCGGCGCATAGTTCTCGAATTGGACGCCAGGTGCGTGTAAGTAGAATTGTGGCTGATAAGGTATTTCCAAGGGAATGCATTTTGCTGCCGTGCGCAACCACAGGACCAAGTGGTCGGACCGGGGAGTTACGTCGAGGATCCAGCCACGCATTGTTGGTCAGGACGGCTCTCTCAGCACCCTACTTAAAGTCGGCAACTGGGATGCAAAAGAACAGCGTTTGTGTCAGAGTTTTCGGGAAGTTTTTGTATCCTACTGTGGTCTGAGGTGACACGGATATTCGGGGAAGGAGGGTTGGGTGTGGGATTCAATCCAGTGAGGAACCGCAAATGGGGCAGTAGTGGGCACGGGATGGGATTGCTCCACCGCAATAGGCGCAGAATTTCGTGCTTTCGGTGGTTGATGGTGCTGAACCGGGCATGTATGTTGTGGCAGTGTAGCGGGACGGGGGTTCGGTACTGCTGGTTTGTCTTCGTCGGTAGATAATGATGGTGATAACGCCAACAAGGATACCG
The DNA here is from genome assembly GCA_048938295.1 of Promethearchaeota archaeon. Taxonomy (GTDB): domain Archaea; phylum Asgardarchaeota; class Hermodarchaeia; order Hermodarchaeales; family Hermodarchaeaceae; genus Hermodarchaeum. The sequence continues at coordinate 56,191 of JBHLMI010000008.1, read as the reverse complement.
ACGACGATACCTGCGATTAACATGATCATGGTTAGGGGAGGTATTGGAAAGGCAGGACCAGTACTTGAGGGGGTGAAAACTTGGAGTAGAAAGATACCGGCACTAAGATCGCCCGTTGGATACGAATACACCTCAATATAGTAGGTGTTACCTTCGCTCAGATTAATGGTGATGGTTTCTGACGAGTCACTGCTGATCGACTCAGCTAGTTGGCCTTGGTAGGCATTGTAGATGTAGAGGTCAAAGTCAGTTTCAAATTGGGTCCAGGCTGCATCAATGGTAAAGGTATGCAGACCTGTTTCTGTTGCAGTGTAGATATAATATACAGAATCATAAGCGCCTTCAAGATATCCACAGTGCAGACCCAAAATAGCTCCTGGGCCTTGATATTGCACGAGTGGACAAGCTTCAGTAAATGATGCGCCGATATTCAGATATGCCTCAATGAATTCATCCCATTCTGTATCGGTGGCAAGAGCGAGTTGATGAGACCCATAAGTACCAAACACAGCGCCTAGCCCATGAGCACCAGGAACGTCACTTAGATGTAGTTCCTCGTAAACGGCTGCTTGGATGAAAGAGGACAAATTGGTGGCTCGTTGAAAGTACGGATTAGTATTAAGGTGAGTGGCAAGCGCTGAAGCGAAGGAGTCCAAGTCAATGAATTCAGTCCATGAGAAACTTTGTGTACTTTCCCGTGCCCAAGATATCGCCTCATAGAGCTGGGGGTCGTTGACACTAGTATAAAGTAACTGTGCAAGTTCATTCAATGCCTCAGCAACTGCATCAAGCATATCGCATTCGATCGCGGACAGACACACAGCAAGGTTCATAGGGTCATAGTACCGTCCACCAATATCGTAGGCCGTTACATAATAATAGACAAGACTGGATGCTACAGTTTTGGGTGTTGAGGTTGGAAACGTCGTGAGGTTAAGTAGTATATCTTCATATGGAAATCCCGTCACAGGTACTGATTCTTCCGAGAACACCACTAAATCCGTACTATTACGGATTTCGTAAGCGACCTCTAGTTGCCCCATCAAGCAAGCATCAAAGGCCACGATATCTAGATGTTGAATTTGTGAATCACTGAGCGCTTGCTCCAACTCCTCAATCGTTAATTGAGACTGACTAGTTTCATCTTCACACAAGCCAAACGCCCCACTCCCGTGATCCCAAATAATCAGCAGATAATTGTCAGCAGGAGCGTACGATTGACCAAACACGATGAAATCTCGGAGAATAGTGGGAGAACCCATATCCGGTTCCGTGGGTAGTGGTGTAGCAAGTTCGATTGAGTTAATAACGTTTTGATTCAAATCTTGGCTGACTTCGTAGCATTTTGCGCCTGTAAAAGGTGTATAGGTTCCATCCCAAAAATCAACTAGTACAATAATTTTCACATCTTGAGTTGATCCAATTGTCTCCATTGAATTCAAATCATCGAACGCGTACTCCTCTAGATTGTTATCTCCATCAAGATATACAAGAACTGTCCAGTTATCATTTCCGTTTTGCATTTTCACTTGGCTAATAAACGCTATCAGTTCGTTTCCAAAATCGGGCTGTTTCAATTCAAAATTCTCAGCCAACACAGGTACTTGAGCAGGTGTTGATATATTAATTAAAAGAAAAGCAAAAACAAATGCTAGGATAAGTAAGCCGCGATTATTAGACAATATCTCCCACACCTTAAATGCCATTCAAGGTTCCTATTCGTAATCTCTCCTAATAAGTTTACAGATTGTTAAATGAAGCTGAAACCTCAATGGGTGTCAGTTTCTATCATCATATTCCTTGGAAAAATGGTTTCGTGCTCTTTGATGTCCTTATCTCGTTGCTTTTCTGCATTCCAAAAGAACAAGGCATATAGCGCAGTTTGAGTTCCATAGAATATTAGGGTTAACCAGAAGGGAATTAGGTATAGTCCTTGGTCGAAGAGTTGTCCGGCGAATTGGACGCTGGTTGCGCGACCAAAACTCATGGCGGAGGTGTTGAGGGCTTGAAGATTCGGGCGCCAAGAGCTGGGAACTAATTCCATGCGAAGAGTTTGCCCGATGGGCATTGTTGCGTTCATCAATGCATTTCGAAGCAAGTAACAGATGATGGCCACTAAAGGATTCACCACTGAGGCAAGGATGATGATGAAAGGTAACGATAGAGCCTGGGTTAATACCACGGATGGTACCTTCCCAATGTGTGTTGACAGAATAGGGGAGAGGAGGACTCCAGTAGCCATGGTCGCTTGTCCAAGCCCGATGATAAGCCCCACCATGTAGGTAGGTAAGTTATAGAATTCCCAGAAGAAGACATTTATTAATGGAACAATGAGGCCTGCGCCTAGACCAATAAGGATATTACAGATAATAAACCGAAGAACAATGCTGATCCGACCTCTAGGCTCAGGAGACGTTATGGAATCTAGGATTAGATCGCTCTCCTCTGATGCTTTAGCAGGTGGACGTGACTCTTTCATTCCTAAGAGGGGGGTAATTCCGAGAACACTTGCGATGACCCAGATGATAAGTGTGAGCTGAAAGGTAAGGGGGCTGTCGATTGGAACAACGAACCACAGCGCAAAGAGTCCGGGTAGAAACCCGCCTAGCAAGCTACCGATGAAACTGGAGCCTATACGGGAGGCTTGCGAGGTTCCAAAAAGGTGAGTCCGTTCATACGGGGAACTACTCCTGGCCATCAATGGGCTGTATGAGGTAATGGAAAGGCTGTTTCCAAAATAGAACAAGATCATCATCATGATCAGGATTTCAGGAATTGGTAGTGTGATTAATGCGCTGGCGGCGACAGTCATGATAACTCCTGACAAAATCATGGTTGTCTTTTCGCCAACGCGAGTGGTATAGGGGCCTGCGATTAAGGCACCAATTGCCATAGTGAATAAACCCAAAGAGAGCAATCCGGCAACGAAACTCGTGGAAAAGCCAATTGATAACAAATACAGGTTGAAGATGGCTTGATACATTCCAAAACCTAATCGACTGATTGCCTGGCTGATGATGACTCGTCGTGCATTTGGAGTGAACCGTTGAACTCGATGCCAATAGGCAGCTGCCTCTGAACTAAGACTCTCAGCGAGGTGCAACGAATGGCTCCTCCAAAACCATGCAAAAAACCGAGGACGACTACCCCGCGTTCTTGGTATGGCAATTCGGTAGTCCTTGCCTCGTGCTTACAATAATAAAAGCTTGTGAAAGGATAAGAAAAAAGGAAATGCGACGTCGCGAAGATTCCAGGGCCCTGGGTGCGAGAATGGCTTAAGCGCTTTTCTTCTCTTCTTTTTCAAGGTCGGAGATCCGTTCATCAATGTGCTTGATGTAGTCTTCAAGCTGGGCTTTCATGGCTTCCAGACCTTTGATGCGAGCTTCTTTACTCGGTTCATATCCAGGACTGCAGCACATCTGACCTATGAACGGAGCCATACCTCGGAACCCGAAGCGGTGTTCTGTTGGTCCACACATAGCTGTTTCACCTCTATTCTAATTCGTCAGAGCTTTTCAACTCGGTGAGTCGTTTTTCAACCCATTTCAGTTCACGTTCCAGGTATTCTCGATAGCGTTTCATGAATAGGAGGTGTCGTGGGGTACAATGGCCCGGTTCGCAATCACATTGTATCTTCATGGCCATGAAAGCTGCAGGGCTTTGCTCGCGGACACTCCAATCTAAAAGTTCGTCTTGGGCTTTGCCATTCATGCTGGTTCCTAAGAACCGCCAAAAATGGTCTTGCGCTTTGAACTCGGACCTGAGATTACGAAGCGCTTCGTCGAGTACCTTTTTCCCCTTTGCGGTCAACTGATACTCTACGGCATCCGGGCGGTCCTCCTGGGTTACCCGTTCACTAGAAATAAGGTCTCGTTCAGCCATTCTATGGAGTGCAGGATACACTGTACCGCTCTTCAGCCTCCAGCCACCAAGTCTGCCCTTCAGACCTTGCAGCACACGATAGCCATGCGCTGGACCCTGATTCAAGAGGGTGAGGATGATAATTTCTACGAAGCTGACGCTGCCTTCACTAGTTTCAATGCGTCCTTTACCACAGAATGCCATTATGTAGTCACCGAGTTATGTAGTGCTCTACATAGCTATGTAGAAGTCTACCTATATAAACCTTCTCACACTACGATCTCATCGAATATAACGCTATCGCCAACCACCTTTTCTAAAAAAACACTCGGATCCTTCAAGCTAGGACTGATGATTGGCCTCATCTTCATGATTGCTGGCATCATCATTGTCTATGTACTGATGCGACGACGATTCTAAGTCACACCATCCACCGGACCAATGGGGCAAATTCCTGTCACGGTCCAGTGTTCTCTCTTGTTAGCTCACCTTGTTGGTGTTTTGTCCATGAGTATGTTTCTGTCTTTTCTCGATATTCCAAAAGAACGCTGCATACAGAAGGGTGGATGCTGAATAACTACCAAGAGTGAACCAGAACGGAATTAAATATAATCCCAAATCGAAGAGCGGACCAGTCACAAGAGTGCTAAATGCCCAAGGGAAATTCCAGGCAAACGACGATGCCGCACTCATCTGTGGACGGTAGGCTTCTGGAGTCAATTCCATTCGGAGTGCCTGATCCACCGGACCGCTAGCATTCATGAGAACTACACGAAACAGGTAGCTCACAATCGCCACAAAAGGGTTGATGATGGTGGCGATGAAGAAAAGAAACGGAAGGGATAGGCTTTGGGTTACGAGAACGGTTTTCACCTTTCCGATTCGCGTTGATAATACTGGTGAGAGAAAAGCACCCGCTGCAACTGAAAGAGATCCAAATCCCTGAACGAGTCCAACCATGTAGGTGGGGAGGTTATAGAAGTCCCAGAAGAAAATAGTTAGGTAAGGGATAACGAATCCAGCCCCAAGGCCAATAAAGGCATTAACAATCCCGAATTGAAGGAGCAGTCTTCGTACATCCTGTTTGACGACAGGTTCGATATCTCCAACTTCGTACAGAATCTCACGAAGTATGGGCTGATTCTTTTCACGTACAAGAAGGAGTGGAAGAATGCCTAACGATAATGGGAGCGCTTGGACGAGAAGTGCCAGTTGAAACGTGATGGAGCTGTCCAAAGGGAATCCAAAATAGAAGGCGAACATACCTGGGAGAAATCCGGCTAGCGTGTTGGCGAAAAAGGAGCTCAGAATGAACGCTGATTGGGAGGTGCCAAACAAATGGGTCCGTTCATAAGCGGTGCTACATTTGGTTAAGAAGGGACCAAAAGCCACATTACGCATTGCCTGACCAAGTCCGCTGATTATTGCCATTGCATAAAGAATTGGAGGCATAGGAAAGAGAACCTGGGTTATTGAAGCGAAGAACGTGATGAATGAAGCCAGGATAAGTGAACGTTTGGTGCCAAACCGTGAGACAAGGAATCCCATAAACAGTGAGCAGATGGCCATTGTGAAGGCGTTGATGGACATGAGGCTTCCGACGAAGGTGTTAGAATAGCCTAAGCTGATGATATAAAGATTGAACAGGGTTTGAGTGATTCCCCAACCAAAGGCCGAGAAGACGTTACTAAGAATCAGCTTTTGTGCATTGGGTGTGAACTGGCGCATACGTTGCCAATAGCCAATGGCATCCTCACGTAACATCTTACTCAAAATGGTTCTCCTCAAGCAGAGACGGCACCAGGTGGATGGACTATTTTAAGCTACTGTCTAGGAGATTAATCTAAATTTACAGGTCGTATTCCCTGAAGACTTCACGTTGGATGAGGTATCGCAGGATTTCAGCTGTACCTCCACCAATAGTCATCAGGCGGGCATCGCGAAGAAATCGCTCTACTGGGCGCTGTTTTGTATATCCAATCCCGCCTAGCACCTGTAGGGCATCAGTGGCTGTTTCGATGGATTTCTCACAAGCATAGAGTTTTGCGATGGCTGCATCCTTGGTGGCTGGTTTCCCAGCATCGATTAACCGGGCGGCTTTGTAAGTGAGTAACCGAGCGGCTTCGAGCTTTGTAGCCATATCGGCGATTTTGAAGCTAACCCCTTCAAACTCACGGATCTTACGTCGGAATTGCACTCGATGATTGCTGTAATTCACTGCCTCTTCCATCGCCGCACGAGCAACCCCATTCATTTCAGCTGCGAGTATCGTGCGTTCAGCATCAAGTCCAGCCATGACAACACGAAATCCACCATTAAGGTCTCCAAGGATTTGTTCCTCTGAAACTTTTACATCATTGAGGGCTAGCCGACCTACATGCGCCCCATGCATTCCCAAGAGTTCGTATTCTTCTACGACTTCAAATCCTTTGGTCTTGGTTTCAACGATAAAGGCAGTCATTCCTTGTTTGGCTTTCACCGTTGGATTGGTGACTGTATAACACAGTAGATAGTCGGCGACCGGTCCGTTGGTGATAAATCGTTTTTCACCATTGATAACGTATTTGTCCCCACGTTTTTCTGCACGCGTTTCAGTCCCAGCAACATCGCTTCCGACGTTAGGTTCTGTAATACCCAATGCACCGATCTTCTCACCCTTTGATACGGGAGTTAGATATTTCTTCTTCTGAGCCTCAGTCCCGAATTCATAGACTGGATGTGCAAAGAGTATACATGACGCGACTCGTGCCATGTCAAAACCTGCGTGAACTGCACAGATTTCTTCGGTGACCAACACCTCATACATTAGTCCTTTTCCAATTCCGCCATATTCGAGCGGATACCGGGATCCTAAATAGCCGGCTTTGCCAAATTTTCGGATAATATCCCAGGCTTCTACTTTGCCTTGCTCTATCTCTTCCGCTACCGGCGCCAAGGTCTTCTGTACGAAGCTACGAGCTTTCATTTGAAACTTGATCTCTTCTTCAGAAAGGAATGCAATCTCTGTCATCGTCATCACATATCGAGTATGTGCTAAATCGACAAACATAAGACGCGGCTTTTTAAAGTGCTTCGCTAAGCTCGAAAAAAGAATTTTAGCAATCTGAAAGGTCAGATCTCTTTCTGCTGTTTGGACTTATGCAGAGCAGATACAGCTTGTTTACGGGTCTGCCGTTTAATCTCCTCAATTTGCTCAATGGCTGGGAGAATTGTGTCTACTAGTTCGCTTTTAGCTTGGATACCCTCATGAGTTAGAAACGCCACAGCTTCACTTCGGCTCTTGAAAATCTCTAGTGCAATTAATGCATCGACGATTCTCAAATCTGAATCCCACAGTCGGGTCATCACAATATTGTCACGACGTTTCGCTTCAGGGAGATCGCCTTTCATAAAGAGCTGTTTTAGTTCTTCCATTACTTCCTGTTTCAACGCAGGTGTCATATCCAGGTCATCTGTTGAGACTGAGGCTGCAGGAGCTCTTCGCCTCGTTTTGTTTTTAGATGAGGAGGTCATGGGCTTTCCCTATTCTCATGGTGAGTAAAACATGGCATTTTAGCGTTACGCCTCACCCTCTTTATGCGTTACATTGTTGCACTTTGATAGGGTATTCGTGATTGGAGCAAGCTTATATACGGGTTGAACTTAACACTGTTAAGCTTAGTGATTCCGGAGGCATATTGGAATGTTGGACGAATCAAAGAAATCAACAAGCGACAAGGTCGAAATCCACCATACGGTTGACGCACGGGGTTTGTATTGTCCAATTCCTGTGTATAAGACCAGGCAGGCAGTGCTAGAGGCAAAACTCGATGAAGTTGTTGAAGTGTTAGCTGACGATCCTGCCTCAGAAGAAGACATCTCAAGATGGGCAAAACGCACAGGTAACACGATTTTAAAAATCGAACATTGTGATGACTATCTCCGGTTCCTGGTTCAAAAGACTGAGAGGTGAAAAAAATGCCTAAAAAAATCTTGTATGTAGTAACAAGCGGAACAGATGAGCCTCATCGGCTTTATGCTCCGTTTGTATTAGCCACCACAGCTAGAACAATGGATATTGATGCCACTATCTATTTTCTAATAAAAGGCGTGACGGTCATGAAGCAAGGGGAAGCTGAAAAAATCAAGATGGGGAACTTCCCTCCGCTAAATGAAGTTATCGACCAGGCTATCGAAGCTGGTGTCAAGCTCATGGCTTGTGACCAAAGCACACAAATGTTAGGCATTGAACGTGGTGGTTACGTGAAAGAATGTGGAGTTGTTGGATCAGCAACCCTCAATGACCTTGCTTTAGAAGCTGATGCAATACTAACTTTCTAACGGTTAATAAACGAGTAATTTGGAGAGATGTAATATGGTCGAACAGGTCAACTTCAATCATAGTGCTGGAGTCCCGGTCGATGAACGAGTCCTTGCAGCTATGCAACCGTATTTCCGCACATACTATGGAAATCCGGGTTCCGTGCATATGGTAGGGCAACAATCAGCAAAGGCTGTTGAGAATGCCCGGGTTCAAGTGGCGCAACTAATTGGTGCGGATGCGAAGGATCGTATTATCTTCACCAGTGGAGCCACAGAGGCCAACAATTTAGCACTGCAAGGCTATGCTTATCTTCACCGCCGAAAAGGGAATCACATCATCATCTCACAGGTTGAGCACCTTAGCATCATCAACACTATGAAGTTTCTTAACAAACAGGGTTTTGAATCGACCCTGGTGCCTGTTGACAAATATGGGTTAGTGGACACAACCGCCCTCAAAGAGGCTATAACTGACCATACCATACTCATTTCAATTCAACACGCCAATAATGAAGTTGGTACAATCCAGCCATTAGCTGAAATTGGAAAAATCGCCTCAACGGCTGATATTCCACTACACGTGGATGCTGTCGCTAGTGCAGGTCAAATTCCCATTAACGTCTCTGAACAGAACATTTCCTTACTGACGCTTTCTTCAAATGATCTTTATGGTCCCAAAGGCGTCGGTGCTCTTTTCGTAAAGAAAGGCAATGCAGTTCAAACCATCATCCTCGGTGGAGGACAAGAATATGGAATCCGATCAGGATCAGAAAATGTCCCGGGGATTGTTGGAATGGGACAGGCTGCTGAGATTGCAACAAAGCAGCAACCAGAAGATGCTAAGCACCTCTCAAAGCTACGCGATAGCTTGATAAAAGGGGTACTCGACGAAATTGATGAGGCTTATCTAAATGGACATCCGACAAAACGATTACCGAATAACGCTAACATCCGGTTTAGCTATATTGAGGGCGAGTCAATAACTCTGCATCTGAGTTTCCAGGGCTTTCTGGTTGCTACCAGCTCCGCCTGTACCTCTAGGACACTTGCACCCTCTCATTGCTTAATCAGCATGGGTGTATCCGAAGCTGAAGCCCATGGCGCTCTCCAACTCACGCTTGGACGTGAAAACACTCAAGTACAAGTCGATCGATTTGTCGAAGTGCTTCCGCCAATCGTCAAAAAACTAAGGGCAATGTCACCACTTTCAAAGGATGTACCCTATGAACTCTTCGAAGACGAAGAGCATGAACATCACCATTAAGCACCAGAAAAGGAGATGAACCAAAAATGTACAGTGAAAAAGTAATGGAACATTTCACCCATCCACGAAATATGGGAGAAATGGAAGATGCCGATGCAATAGGAAAAGTTGGGAACCCAACGTGTGGAGACCTCATCTGGATTTACATCAAAGTTAAAGATGATATCATCACTGATATCAGCTTCAAGACCTTTGGATGTGCAGCCGCCATCGCCACTTCGAGCATGGTGACTGAAATCACAAAGGGCAAGACTCTAAAAGAAGCCTACCAGATAACCCGTAGCGACGTCGCAGATAATCTCGAAGGCCTCCCTCCAATCAAAATGCACTGCTCTAACTTGGCTGCAGATGGTCTACATAAAGCCATTGAAGAATATCTCAAAAAGACTGGACGAACCATCGAGGACCTCAAGTAGATATTAAGTGATTAATCGCTAGACTCGGTATGTTTCTTGATTTCTGTCTTGAAGGTATCCGATGATACAGGCTTAATCAGATAACCTTTTGCACCTAAATCCATGACTTCTTGTACAGTTTCATGATCATCGATAGCAGTCAAAGCGACAATGGCAATGTCAGGGTACTCCTTTGAGACTAGGCGAATGAGGTCGGTACCCCGAATTTTTGGCAGTACTAGGTCCACGAAGAAGATGTCTGGTGGATTAGCCTTAAGTTTAGCGAGAGCCTCTTCCCCATCAAGTGCAGTTTCAATATCATAGTCACGAAGGAGTAGCTGAGCTGAACGGAGAAAGTGTGGTGAATCATCTGCTAATAGGATGCGAATCTTATCCGATTTCTTGGAAGCCAATTTGTGGGTTTCCCTCCACAAGGTGTGTGTAGATGCAGTATTGAGGAGTCGAGGGATTGATTCCATGAAAGACTGTGACTCCTTCCTTTACTGCTAACTGAACGTGAATGTCTGCTAAATCTGCCAGATATCGGTTTATATCCTTTGTACTGCTATAGCCTATGGTGACTGCTAGGTTACTTTCCGTAGCGGTATCATTGGCAATCCGCGTAGCCCAACGTGGTAATTCGGTTGGGCCTAACCATGAATGCAACCAACCAAAGCCTACTACGCTTAGTAAGTTTTTGCACCCTTGATTTCTGAGTTCTTCTACCACCATACTCCAAGCATTCTCAAGATCAGAGCTTTCACGGAATGCCACGGTTTTGTAATATGGTTCACCAAGTTCTCCAGTTGCACTAGAAACGCCTAGGCTAGTCGCTGCACTTGCGAAGAAGCGGAGGCGTGTGTTGAGTTGGTCGACAAATCCGTAGCGAAGTGAGGCTGCTTTGAGTCGCCGGAAGCTCAGTTTGTTTGGTGGAACAATGACAACACCGCTGTCTTGGCGTAGGAAGTTCGCCACCATGCTGAAGATTAGACTGTGAACCGTTTCGTTGGCGACGCCTTCGGCGACATCAATGAAGAATGTGCTTCCTCGTCTGAAACCGCCAAAAACCGTATCTAGTTCTGGGACTCCTGACGAAAATCGACCACCAGAGTGGGCGATGACCTCGAAATCTGATACGCGGTTGGCTTGTTCTGCATCAAATGAATGCAAAATGGTAAAACGACTCCCCCGAAGAGAAAATCCTCGCATACTTTGATCAATTGGCGTACCACGGAGCTTGATTAGCCGAAGACTACGCCACATCCGCTCTGCCGTGAATTCCTTAGTGACGCATACAATACCATCGACTATATGATCTAACGTCGACTCCTCAATACCTTCGACAATAAGAATGATTTTACCGCATAGGATGCGACCAAGATTCGTTAATGCGCTTGTCAGGCGCTGGGGGTCAGCTTGCGCGGCTTCGATAATCGCATCAAATGAGTCAATGACACACACAGGATTGGTCAAGTTCCGCAATCGATCATTTACTGCGCTAATGAACGTCAACTCATCGGAGTACACCATCCGATTGTTAGATGACTCCCCACACGCTAAGGTGGTTTCAGGAAGCCCCATGAGCGATGGTGTCGCATCGATGATTTGATTTTCTGAAAGCAATTGAAACGCCCAAGGAAATTGGGATTTCAGACTCGAGCTTGCAACACGCGTTGAAAGGTACACAAAGTTTTCAACACTGAATTTCTTAGGTAGGGTCTCGGCTAGATGACCAAGTAAGGATAAGGCTAGTGTGGATTTTCCAGTTCCTGATTTTCCTTTGATGAGTAGAGTTTGTCCCTGTTCCTCGTTCAGGAATTCAGTGATTTCCCTTGGGAGTGTCACGCGTTCGAGCACCTTTTTTGTCATTTTATTACAGTGAATGTATGTTCTAAGAGGTATTCGGAAATGATGTGAAAGAGTTCTTTGACATTGGTTCCTTCCTTTGCGGAGGTCTCAAGGTAGCCAAGCATATTCAAACTTTTTCCGACTTTCTCAGCAGCCACAGGGTTCACCACTCGATCTTCCTTCAAATCTGCCTTATTACCAACAAGGAATAGGAGTACTTCAGGCGCACCCTGCCTTACATCACTCACCCATTCTTTAACACAGTCCAAAGAATCTTTTCTTGTTAAATCGAATACCACGATCGCGAAATCAGTGCCGAATAGATATTGTACCCGAACTCTACGGAAGGAGGTTTGGCCTGCTAGATCCCAAACTTGCAGCGCGACATCAGATCCCTTTACGCTGGTTTGGAACGAGGAAATAGCAGCGCCAAGAGTTGCTTTATACCCTTCATCAAAGGAATCCGTCATATAACGTTTAATTAGGGAGGTTTTTCCCACGGCGTAATCGCCAATTACCGAAACCTTGAACATGTAACGGCTGCTTTGGGGGCGCATTTTTTGTCACCAAACCCAGTTGATTTTTCCCTCAGGTATTTCCTTTCATTTGTTGAGATTTAAGCTAGTCGGTTCATTCTGGTATTTTTCATCGAGGTTATTGAATGGGTGGTAGGTCGGAGACTTGAATGCCTTTTTCTCCAATTATGAGGAGTAGGGGATTCATTTGATGGTTTGTTCCACGCATTTTGTTAATTTCGATAGTTCGTATGCGGATCGCTCCCTGGCTCATGAGTTTCATCATAATGACTCCGTCCATAAGGAAGCCTTCGACGTCAAATCGTCCGATGCTATCTTCGTTGGGGCTTTCCACTGCCACCAAGCAGGTGGCTTGACTCATTCGAAGGGAACGAACCATGTTAAGCAGGTCGTGTCGAATCCGGAAGAGGTCTTTGTGTTGGAGGGTTAGGGTCGAAATCGAGTCGATGGCCACACGTTTGGCTTTCACGCGTCGAATTTCACGATGTATCAAGGACAGTAGTGATTCCATTGTAAATTCTTCTCGTCCAAGAACAGGGTGCTCAGGTTTGAGAACAATACGTTCATTCTGTATCATTGGCGAAGCATCGACCAAGGCGATTAAGCCTTTATCCATGAGTTCTTGCATATCCCAACCAAATTGTTTCATGTTCCTAATCGTCGACGCGAGTGACTCTTCCATAGAGACGAGGATCCCAGGTTCCTTGAATTGTGACGCACCATTGAAGAGAAACTGGTTTAGTAGAATGGATTTGCCGGTACCCGGTCCACCACTAATTAGAATCACTGAGCCTGTGGGAAATCCACCATGCAATGCTTCATCTAAGCCTGGTATACCTGATTTTGTCTTTTCAGCCACACTAATCCCCCGATTAGTAAGTCTCCTACTATTCAAGTACCAAGATGATGGCTTAAGAGGTTTCCGTCTCTCCTCAATATAACCATGAACAACTACAGACTTCCCAAAAGCTTTATTCCCATTCAGGAGAGCTAGATTATGAACTTGGCTACAGAGCCAATCTGAGGTGCGAATAAGAGAACAGAGGGGGCTATCGTGATCCTCGACCCAATCCTACAGGGTGGGCTCCCAAAAGGAACGAGTATCGTCCTAGTTGGACAACCAGGGTCGGGTAAAACATGTTTTAGTCTCCAATTTGCATTGGATACAGCGAATAATGGACTTGATGTCCTGTATCTTTCCACAGAAAACACACCTTCCACACTTGTCCAGCAAGCTCGTGGTTTTGGAATTCCGTTCCCCGCTCAGCCGGGGAAACTCCCCATCTATTTTGTGGACGCTTATAGCTGGAGAATTGGAATGCACACTGATCCCTTTGCCTTTAATCGAATTAATAATCCCGGAAATCTGAACGAAGTCAATCTAATAATGATTGATCAAGCAAAGCTTTTGAAACCGGGTTCGGTTATCATCATCGATTCGGTTTCAGGACTTAGTCTGTCTGCTCCTGATGAACAACGCATCCGGACTTTTGTTCACAGTATCGCACAGCGCATCATTACTCTCAACAAAATTCTCATCCTCGTCTTAGAAGACCAAGCCCATGATGCCAAACTGACCACAAATCTTCGATCCTTGGTTCAAGGGTCAATTCATACCAAGACTGTTGCTGAACCAAAGGGCTCACTTGACTGGTTTCTCCGTATATATAGTCTAATTGGAGTGCAGCATGAGACAAAATGGTACGAAATGAAGGTCGGGAAAGAAGGACTATACCTGCAAGGAGGAATCGATAGTGATTGACCTTATTAGTCCAACATTTGTTCCCCAGGGTGCTTTTGAGCTTCCAAGGGGATCACAACTACTTCTCATTGGACCTCCTGGTGTGGTGAAAACTACCCTTGCTCTACGCTATTTAGCTGATCGGCTAAAGGTAAAAGAACCCGCCGTTTTTGCTACGACTCTCTGGTCCCCTGCCCAAATACGCCAGACTCTTAGCCAAATCGGAGGAAAGCCAGTAGCCTCCCAGCTTCGGATAGCTGATGGGGTTTCTTGTGTTACAGCTCAACCCTCTAAAGAACCGTATTCATTTCAGAATCTCTATGACCTGAATACAATTAGTTTACTCCTTCTTCAAGCGATTGCTGACCTTGAGAATGGTCACCTCTGCCTTGATAACTTGACAACTTTGATGACTTATTCAGCACCACTATCCGTTATAAAATTCCTCCAAGTCCTCTGTGCTCGGGTGAAGGATCGTGGCGTAACTGGAATCTACCTTCTTGAGGAAGGAGTTCATACAAACGATGTAGTAGCAACTTTGCGATTCTCCGTGGATGGTGTTATAGAAATCTGTGATGAAGAAGACAAAAGCCAGCTCAGACACAAAATTCGGTTACATCATCTTCGAGGTACTCGGGTGGATACTCGATGGTTAATCTATAATGAAACCAAGCCATTGCAATGGGCTGAAAAATAAGCCAATGCGCCTTTAGAAGTATAAACCGAACCCTCTACTGATTTTTAGTCTCATCGGGTTTGGGCTTGGTTTTTTAAAATTGCTAGGAGACTTTTCTGTGTTTGATGATTCGACTGCATCGCTGTTCTTGGGTTTTGGTGGAAAAAGGTAGTAAATCATATCTTCAAAGGTTTCGATAAAGCCTGGTACCAGAAAAATGGCCACGATACAAAGGACAAAGACCCCTACTACTCCTAAAACGAAACTCATGGGATAGTGAGCAAGTTCCCAGGGGAGAATCCCCATGTAGACGAGCCAGATTTCAAAAACGACTCGTAAGACGTTGGCTACAAACAGAAGAATAGTTACAACAACAACAGCAAGGATTTTCCTGGACCAGGTTCCACGGGGCAGCGGAAGAATCAGACCCATGAACACTGCAATTACTTGGATGCCTGTACATTCCCGTACAATTTGGTAATATTGGAATCCAATCACGTAAACATAAACTACTCCCGATATCCAATCGACCAGAGCCACGGATGGAATACCCATCCAGCTGAGTAAGCCAGCAGAGACGATAGCAGTTGGAATAGCAAGGAAGAAGGGTTGGGGCAGGAAATAGACTAAAAGGGTTATAGTGACAGCAATTATCAAGTATAAGATTAAGGCCCTTGGAGTCGGTCGTTCCATGTCTTCTGATGAGTCCTCAACACCCTTTTCTGGTTCATCTCGATTAGCGATCGGGTTTTCTGTTGTGATTGGGTTCACCATCCTTGTTGCAGGAGGCGTAGCCTTTCTGTTGAACCTGCAGTTTCTTGGTGAGGTGTTAGTGCTTACTGGAGTCTTTCTGTTTGCTTTTACCTTGATTTGCTGGCTAGCAGCACGGCGGCGCTGGAAACAATAAGCGTGTTACACACCAGTTCCTTATTACGCTTCGTTTTACACCATCTTAATCTCTCATCCCAAATTGTAAACTTGGGATCACGTCCACATTGGGAGGAGAAAAATGAATTTTGCACCTTGGGTATAGGTATCCTTGACCCGATCTTCGACCCAGATTTGACCTCCAAATCGATCGATGATGCGTTGAACAAGTGTTAAGCCGATACCGGATCCCTGAGCTTTCTCACCCACCTTTTGTGTGTACCGGGCAAAAATCCGCTCTTTCAAGTCACCCGGGATTCCTGGACCATGATCGCTGATTTCTACACGGAGGAAACGTTTATTCGTGTCAGGATAGATTTTCACTTCAAGGTCGACTTTTTCATTGTGATCAAATTTCACCGCGTTGTGTAGGAGATTGTAAAATAAATCCACAAGGAAGTCATCTGCTAAGACTTTGAATTCTTCAGGATGAATGTTGGTATCAACGAGGATAGTCTTCTTGGGAAAAGCCTGCTTGACTGCTTCTAAGGCAGAACGAAAGTCAGGTTCTATGTCGCGAATGTCCATAAGGGTTTGAACTTCATCCATCCCTGAGAATTTCTTGACACGTCCAATTAAAGCCGCACTTCGTTCCACTTGCTCTAAGGATAACTGAAGTTGTGTACGTAGCTCTTCTGGGAGCTCTGGATTCATCAGCTGTAACTCTATTCCAGAGAGGATAGCCTGGTTGATATTGTTGAGGTCGTGGGCCATCAGGTCTGTGAAGAACTCTGACCGCGCTTTAGCCTCTCTCAAGGCTTGTTCGGCTTGTTTGCGTTCAGTGATGTTACGAGCAACAATAATATATCCTGATGCCTTACCCGCTGCTCCAATGAGAAGTGAGGCACTGATCTCCGCTGGAAAAATCTTACCATCTTTTTGAATGAGATTGAAGAGAAGGGGAACTGACGGTCCATGCTCTTTGGTGCTTTTCAAAGTTTCAATGGCCCGGTTTCGCTCTTCGGGGACGATGAAATCAAAGCAATTCCTGCCTCTCAGTTCACCAGGATTATTAAAGCCCAACAATTGAACAGCGCGTTCATTGACTAAGACAATCATTCCATCTGGATTCGTAAGCGTAATAGCGTCAGGAGATGTCTCAACTAAGGAGCGATACCGAGATTCGGATTCTCGGAGGATTTGGTCAGCCCGCATACGTTCCGTGATGTCACGGCATACCCCTCGATAACCGATTAAATGTTGCTGCTCATCAAAGACTGGTCGACCACTGCCTTCCAGAATCACAATGTTACCATCTCGGTGAATGAAGCGATCCACGAGATTCTTAAACGGTTTCTGCTTTTCAACCGTTTCAGTGAACATAACTTCACCATTTTCTACACTTGTAGAATCCATATAATCGAAGAAGGATCTCCCAATGATTTGTCCAGCAGTATAGCCGAGTATGTCTTCAACTGCACTGTTTGAATAGACAAGTCTTCCTTCACGGTTAATTTCCCATACCCAATCCGTGGTGTCCTCTACAAGAGAACGGAATTTTTCCTCTGAGGCGCGCAGAGCTTCTTCTGCAAATTTTCTTTCCGTAATGTCTTCTCCAGAACTCAGGATCCCTGTTTTATTTCCTTCCTCATCTTCAAGTACAGTAGTATGCCAAAGAATCATCCGCTCGGTGCCTTGTTTAGTCTTAATAGGATTTTCAACATATTCGCTTAACTGAAATGTTCCTACCATGGCCCGTTCAAATCGGTCTTTCATTTCCTCACGAAGTCTTTCAGGGATGCATAAGTCGAAGTAATTCTGACCATAAAGTTCAGCTTCTGAGTAGCTAAAAATCTCGCAGCCTTTTCTATTAACGAGAAAAATATTTTGATTCCTATCCACTCCGATAAATGCAGCGCCTGCCATATCCAAGTATTGTTGAGCTCGATCCCTTTCTTTTCGTAGTAGATTCTCTGCAAATCTGCGTTCAGTTATGTCTTCTCCTGCTGTTAGGGCACCAATCGGATTTCCGGAGGGATCATAGAACATAGTGGTGTGCCATGATACGAGTCTTTCTGCGCCGTCTTTGGTAATGATTGGGTTCTCAACAAAAGCACGTGGTTCAATTTCTCCAGCCATGTTAGCGCGGAATTTCCCTTTCATTTCAGCACGTAATGACTCAGGTATACACAAATCGAAGTAGTTCTGTTCTATCATTTCCTCTTCTGAGTATCCAAAAATCTCGAGGGCCTTTTGATTAACTAAAGTGATATTCCCTTTTGTATCAACAGCAATGAACATGACCCCTGCCATGTCCAAATACCGTTGAGCCCAATCCCTTTCGAGTCGGATTGCTTCTTCAATCATTTTACGCTCGTCGATATCCATAATCGTTACTTGCGTTGACAGTTGACCTTGGTATTCGATAACAGCTAATGAAAGTTCAAACCAGCGTTCGGTACCATCCTTTAGAATTCCACGCAACTCCATGGTAGTTGAAACCGGTTCGCCCTGTATGATTTTCTGCAGCTGTTCCCAGGGAACATTCCGATCATCCGGATGAATGATATCAAATATCTGCCAGGGACTAAAGGCTAAGACTTCTTCCTCTGTATAGCCACTTATTCGGAGAAACGCTGGATTCGCGAAGGCGACCTTTCCATTTTGGATAATTAATAGACCTTGAATTGATTGATCAACAAGTTTGTGATACGCTTCTTCAACCCTCGTTCGCTCTGTGATGTCACGAGTGACCTCAACACAACCGATTAAAGTGTCACTCTCATCATAAAGTGGATACCCACGCACATGCCATACACGACCGTTAGGTGTACGCATCTCATGTTCTTGAATAACACCGGTTTCCCTAGCCATGACGATAGGGCACTCAATACAGGGTGTATCTCGCTGGTTCCACACTTCATAGCAGTTTTTACCAACAAGTTCCTCTACACTGCTGTTCACCGATTCAGCAGCAGCACGGTTAGCCCAAATGATGTGGTTCTCCAAATCTTGAAAGATAACGTGTTCTGAAATATTATCCAGAATCACAGATTTTTCCTTTTCAGATTTTTTCAAAGCATTTTGGCTTTCCTTGAGCTCATCTTTCTTTTGTCTTAACTCAGTGATATCTTGCTGAATCGAAATCGAATAGGCTAAGGATCCATCAGATTCGTGAATCGCGTTCGCATTTAAGAGAACGATACGCTGTTCACCAGTTTTAGTTTGGATAATGAGCTCTTCATCAGTAATTGTACCCTCATTCTCCCACGAAATAAACAGATCTTTAGCCTTATCCTCACATTCTGGTGCGTAGATAGAGCGAATGTGTTTGCCAATTAGTTCTGTTCGTGTGTAACCTAACACCTTGAGAGCAGCTTTGTTAATGTCCAGAATGATTCCCTGAGGTGAAACCATATAACAATAGAGGGGCGCATTTTCAAAAAAGAGTCGAAACCGTGGCTCGTCGTCACCGTTGACGGTATTTGGGTCTCGCTCGTATGAAGACATGGTTGAGCACGCAGAAGTCTTTCGTTGGTCCCCTAAGTCAAGTGACTAAAGAAAACTCTGACAAAAAACAGTACATATCTGTTTCGGGTTTCGGAGAAATAAACGTTGAAAGCTGCGTGAATCACACCTAAATCTCCCAAAGTTTTAAATAGCGCTTTCCGTGACCGGAACGCGTTCCCCTGCAAAGACCAGAGTTCGAAGTACTGAGGGGACAGAGATCTGAAGACTTGAAAGCAATATGCTTGCTAGTCTAAAAGCCGGTGACAAGCCTTGAGTAAAATCGAGATTACATCAACAGAAGCTCGGAAATTCCCCCCATCGAAGGCTTTCAGTAAACAGGCCTTCATTAAAAGTATGGAGGAATTACGAGAACTTTATCAAGAATCCATCAAGAACCCTCCAGCATTTTGGGCCAAACAAGCTGAAAACCTTGACTGGTTCGAAAAATGGCCAGGTCCCGTGCATACCTGGGATCCCACTGAAGCCCAACATACTTGGTTCAAGGGCGGGAAACTCAACGCTGCTTACAACTGCCTGGACCGCCATGTGAAAACAGAGCTAAAGGACAAAATCGCAATTATCTGGGAAGGTGATGATCCGAACCAGAGCAAAACTTACACCTATCAGCAGTTACATGAAGAAGTGAGTAAATTCGCGAATGTCCTCAAAAAACTCGGATACAAGAAAGGCGACCGTTTGGCTATTTACATGCCCATGATCCCGGAGCTCACAATTGCCATGTTGGCCTGTGCCCGATTAGGAATCATTCACAGCATCGTATTTGGTGGATTCAGTGCTGATAGCCTGAAAGATCGTATTCTAGATGCTGATTGCACAGGACTCGTTACAAGTGATGGCAGCTATCGGGGTGGAAAGACCATCCCTTTGAAAACAAATGCTGATGAAGCCCTCAAAAAGTGCCCCAAGGTCAAATACAGTATCGTGGTTAAACGAACTGGCATCGATGTTGAGATGAAGAAGAAACGCGACCTATGGTGGCATGAACTGATGGAAGATCCTGCTGTACAAGGTGAATGCCCTGCAGTACCCATGGACGCAGAAGATCCCCTATTTATTCTCTACACTAGCGGATCAACGGGTAAACCCAAAGGGGTGCTCCACACCACAGGTGGCTACCTAACCTACACCATGACCACTTTCAAGTACATCTTCGATTACCACCCAACAGACATCTACTGGTGCACCGCTGACATTGGCTGGATTACTGGCCACAGCTACATCGTCTATGGACCGCTAGCGGCTGGTGCCACTTCCGTCATGTTTGAAGGAATCCCCACCTACCCCGAACCTGACCGTTTCTGGGCCATAGTCGAAAAATACAAAATTAATCAATTTTATACCGCCCCAACAGCAATCCGGGCTATCATGCGCCAGGGCGACGAATGGGTGAACAAGCACGACCTGAGCAGCCTTAAACTATTGGGGAGTGTTGGCGAACCGATTAACCCTGAAGCATGGCTTTGGTACTACAAAGTCGTTGGCAAAGGGAAAGCCCCCATTGTTGACACCTACTGGCAAACCGAAACCGGTGGAGTGGTCATCACACCTATACCCGGGGCAGTTGAACTCAAACCTGGATCAACAACCCTACCCTTCTTAGGCATCGAAGCTATTATCGTTGATGAATCCGGCCAAGAAGTCGGTATAAACGAGGGGGGCTACCTTGTCATCAAGAAACCTTGGCCAGGTCTAATGCGTACGGTCTATGGTGATCATCAACGATTCGTAGACACCTATTTCAAAACCTTCCCGCCATACTATATGACAGGCGATGGAGCACGAAAAGACGAAGATGGTTACTTCTGGGTCGTTGGCCGAATTGATGACGTTGTCAATGTATCCGGACATCGGATGGGTACTGCGGAAATCGAATCTGCACTCGTTTCACATCCCTCCGTTGCTGAAGCGGCCGTAGTTGGGTTTCCACACGACATCAAAGGCCAAGCACTCTACTGCTTCGTCACCCTCAAGATGGGGTATGAGAAGACCGAAGAGCTCCGAACTGAACTCCGTGAACATGTCCGCAAAGAAATCGGTCCCATCGCCACACCCGACAAGATCCAGTTCGCCGATGCACTACCCAAAACCCGAAGCGGCAAAATCATGCGCCGCATCTTGAAGAAAATCGCAGCGGGCGAAATAAAGGATCTGGGTGACACGACAACCCTGGCAGACCCGTCAGTCGTGGAAAAACTCATCAACGAACGAGTTTAGTAAGTCATCGGAGACAGCCAATAGTCTCCGACTCTTTCCTCTTTTACTCGACAGCTCAACAAGTGGAAATCAGGTATTTAAATGCGGAAGCCTACCAGGTTAAATTGGCACTCAGTATACTTTTTTCTGAACCTGCCGGTTCCTAAGAGGTTATAGCGGTCTTCGCTAGAATGGCTCAGTAATGTGTTTAAAGAAATCTGAAAACACCTTCCTTAAAGAATCCTAGGAAACTAAAACAGGAGCTTCAATTGGTGGTTTTCTTGGCAAGCGATATGCTAGAACACGAGTGTCATTTTGAAAGCAGCACTGAAATATTCTATACGGTCTTAAAAAGCCAAGCAGTGCTTTGGCTATTATCCATCAATGGCTGGGGCAAAAAGGAAAAAAGGAATCGCAATTCTGGTCTCCTCCTCTTGGGTTTAACGAGCCTGTTGTGGTTTCTCTTTCGTACAGGAACTAAACCAACACGAGTCCTGTATCCCTGCCAACGTGCGGCGATCGAGACTGTATCGATGTCAGCACAAGTGATTTTGCCAGCTACAATAACATCACTTTTTGTTGGATTTTCCTTTCGATCAGTGAAACCCTCCATAGCAAAGATGAAAGCGGGCATTAAACGATATTGGAAGCCCATCCTGGCTCTTCTGATCATATTACCAACTGTTGGCTTTGGCATTGTCTTCCTTTGGTGTACTATGCAAGCATCGGGGAATGATGCCTTTCTCACCTTGACCCCTCAGGTGGCCACCTCATCACCTGCCTCAGATGTTTATGTGCTTCAAGGACGGACCTTTGCGACCATCCCAAACCTCATTAACCTCATGGGAACCCAAGATCTGGATTTCTATCAGTCGAGTACAACGGGTGCCAACCAAGGACCTACAGGGCTCATTGCATTCAATGATGTTGTGCTTATCAAAGTCAATAGTCAATGGGAATACCGAGGTGGTACAAATACTGATTTACTACGACAACTCATCCAAGCCATCATTGATCACCCTGACGGATTCGAAGGCGAAATAGTGGTCGCGGATAATGGTCAAGGATTCGGCAACATGGATTGGGCTGAAAACAATGCAGAAGACCGAAGTCAATCCTTTACCGATGTCGTTGCTAGTTTTGCCACTGACTATGCCGTCAACGTATACGACTGGCAATCAATTCGCCCCACCGAAGTCGAGGAGTACTCCACAGGAGATATGGGCGATGGGTACATCCGAGCATCCATGATGGACGTCGATACCGGCATCCGAGTGACCTATCCGAAATTCCAAACAACGGATGGAACCTATATCAGCTTTAAACATGGAATCTGGAACGGTACCGCCTACGATGACCACCTTAAAGTGATTAACTTCCCCATTCTCAAATCCCACATGCGCTATGGGGTTACAGGAGCTACGAAACATTACATGGGCGTTCAATCGGAAGGACAAGCCAATCCGGGTGGACTAGGTAACGGCCATTATTCCATCGCTGATGGCGGAATGGGTACCCTTCTTTCTGAAACGCGCTATCCGGTCCTCAATATTATGGACGCAATCTGGATTAATGCAAATCCCTATCCTTCACCGAATTGTGGACCTAGTACCTCATATAATGAAGCCACTCGCGTCAATGTCCTCATGGCAAGCACTGATCCAATCGCATTAGATTATTGGGCGGCAAAACATGTGCTAATGCAAGCAGCTGAATTGATTGGCTACAATGATCTATATACATTGGATCCTGACAGCGACATACGTGGATCCCTTACCGAGGCCTTTGGAGTCTGGCTCCGACTCTCCGAAGCTGAACTAATCCAACACGGATATACTGTCACCTGCGATGAATCCCGAATGAATGTGTATATCGCCCAGCCCCTCTTACTTACTTTAGACCTTCCCCCGTTATCTGTGCTTCTCAAAGATGAAGTTCCTCTAATTGATAAGACACTAAGCTAGGAACGACTCAAGGCAGCAAAGCTGAATTCAATTCTCTCTAGTAGTGCGATTTATAGTATTTCACACAGAGATATTGGTATTCTAGCGTAGGCGATAGTTATGGCATTACAGGATTTGTTAATCCTGGATCACTTCATGTATTCATTTCCCCCACAGGCCATTAAACGGCTCACAGCCCTGTGTGGAGTCCTGAAAAGTTGTGAAACTCGAGCAATCACTCGACCGGATGGCAGTTACGAAGGGGTATACCTGTTTGCTCGCGATGGTAGCTATTTCGAAATGTTAAAACAATCTGAGCATACACCACCCCTATTTGCCTTATCAATGAGTTGTTTGTCACCTGGTCAAGAAACAGTCAAAAACCTCCCTTCCCAACATCCGCAACTCCAATGGCACAAACACCAAATCAAGGATTCAGATAATAAACCCTGGTACACTTATTATGGACAAGTACCCATCGAAGAGGCGGAACGTCAAGGCGTACTGCTATGGGCAATGGAATACCACAACCTTCGCCGCCACCGCCCCTACCAGCATCAGAAAAAACCTCCGTCAATAGACAAATTTTCAGTCCAAGAATTCAAAGCCATGCGGGTAAAAGTTCCTAGGCTCCAAATCGAGTTGCTTCGAGAACGATACCAATGGATACCCGGTGATCATAGTATCGGGAAACAAAAAGCTGTACTCCGATTGATGAATCCCTCCTTTGACGTATTTGAAGTCAGCGTCGAAGTTGATAAAGAGAAGGGAGAGAGCAAGCCTGTTAGCCTGACAATGCTCGTCGATAAGAATGCAGAAATCGAATCCCAAGAGACCAAGGGCGTACGACTCACTCGAATCCAAAACACAATAATCCTTAACTTCTAAAATGCCAGAATTCATTCTATTACATGCTTCTTTTTGCCTGTGACAAACCAGCCTAAACAGGATGAATATATTACCTATTGACTCTTTCTTCTTCCTTTCATCCTGCGCAAGTATGGAGTTTATATCAGAATCTACAAGCACAGAAATGACGTGCCAGCGTCGCCAATCTGCCCGGTGTCGCTGCGGAGTCCGGGGGCCAATACACGGGTACAGAGACCCGGGCCATCCCCTCTTTTATCAAAGCAAATATGAGAAATAAAACTCAGGCTCCACCAATCTGTTTATTAGAACCTTGCATAAATGCTATGCTCCTCTAAGGATTTTAGGAGGATCCCTTATGAGGAAAGCCGAAGAGACACGCACTCGATCAATCATCAAAGGCATAACCTGGCGACTGCTTGCCTCTCTTAGCACAATAATTGTAACCTTCATCTTGACAGGCAACATCGTATTCGCCGGTATCCTGGGTAGCCTTGACACCATCATTAAATTCATCGAATACTTCCTACACGAAAGAATCTGGTCATGGATACCATGGGGGTATCGACATTTCACAATCCTAGATGAACCTGAAGCCCAACCCCACTCATAATTGAAACACTTTAATCGAAGAGGATATGACGTTGAGAGTGGAGTGTAAACGCTATGGTAGAAGAAGGGACAATTCGGGCATTTGTTCTTGTTGGCACAATTCTCCAATTCCTCATGATTGTCTATTATCTCTATCTCATTCTTTTTTGGATTCCAAGGCTCCTCCCATTAATTATCCCGCCAGGATACGAATGGCTGATCAACATATTGATGCCAATTTACTATGGCATCTTCGCGGTCTTCATCATAATTGGTTTCATCCTAGCGATTATTTGGCTCTTCTGGCGAAGCGATCCACTACCTCATCGCACAGGACTCATCATCACAGGTATCTTGGGTCTGCTCTTTGCTGGATTCATCCCAGGAATCATCGTCCTAGTAGCTGGGGCTATTACACCAACAGAAAAAGCTTGACCAGCAACTGTAACTGACAAAGTATTATTCTGGTCAGTAAATCACAACGTATGCTATTTCTCTTTAATTCCTTCAAACATATGCCGCATTTGTCGTTGATATTGTTCGAAAGCTTGACGTCCTGCTTTCGTCAATTGAATTAGCGTGTACGGTTTTCGGTCAACGAATTTCTTGATTACTTCCACATATCCGGCATTCTCGAGTTTGGTAATATGGGACGAAAGGTTCCCCCACGTCATCCCTGTCTGTTGTTTGAGAAAAAGGAAGTCAGCACGGTCTAAGACATAAAGATGGGACATAATAGCTAATCGAGCAGGTTCGTGAATCACCCGATCAATATCATCGATGATTGAGAAATTCGCGTCAACTGACTCTTCAGGCACCCTCCATCTCTCCAAGCGATTCTTTCGGATATTTTCGAATGAATTGGTACAACAGCACTGACCCAAGCACGGTCATGATCAACCCAACAGCCACCAAAGGTAAGACTGTGATTATCGGGAAGTAGAAGGTGAACACTGCCGATCCAAGAAAGATAACAGCATACAGATAGAATCGTTGGATATTGGAAGCTAAGCCAATGACAGCGAAAATGATGCTCCCAACCACACCAACTATTAGGATAGTAAAAGCGGACTCAAAAATCAACACCCCTAATGGCGGATATAGCATCGCAATGATTCCCAAAACATTACCAAACACAAGGAGTAAAACTAAGACCAAGAAGATGTATTTGATCCTTAGTCGTCGAGCTGACGAGAACTCGACATACCCCATCCGAGGAATTGTGATTCTATTCTTTGCAGCAGCGTATGATGAGAAGAGGGCAAAAAATCCGCCAACAAGGAAGAACCAGAATTCCGGTAAAAACCAAATCGTTAGCCCCAGTAATATGAGTAATATGCCAACGAAGATGTCGATTAATCCGTCTTGATGGTAGGAAAGATAGGCCTGTCGTTCTATTGACTTTAGATCAGTGGTCTTACTCATTTTGGATCACCCTCTAATTCATTATTCCATTCCTCAAACAACTCTTCACTCTCTCTCGTTTTGGGATACTTCCTCAAAAACTGGTATAGCAATACAAAACCCAATCCGGCTAGAGCTATCCCTATAGCGATGATGGGGTAAGTGATGGGCAACACGAACACATGAGCTGCTGAGAAGGCGAGAAACGTTATAGCGCCATAACCGAAAAGGCGGTATATTTGAGTGGCCCACCCAAATACTGCAAACAATCCTCCGCCCACTGTTGCAACAACCAACAGACCGTACTGGTTTAAAAAGAGTACAGCTGCGACCGATAATCCAAACATCATAAATGCAAAAATGACAACATTCACGATCACTAGGAGAGAGAACAGGAACACGAGGCGATAACGTCTGCTTGGACTAAACTCCACATAGCCCATCCGTGGTACAGTGATTGATTTCTTCGCAACGCCATAGCTGATGAACCAAACAATGAAGGTGCCTCCCCATAGGTAGGTCATGCTCTCTTCCAACAGGGGGAGTAATGTTAGCCCAAAGAATATGATCGCTAAACCAAGAATAATGTCGAAGATGCCATCTTGATGATAGGATGTGTATGCTTTACGTTCCAAGGCTTTGAGGTCGATTCGTTCTGACATTGCGTTTACCTCGAAGAAATAATGCTTTGCCACACTTAAATACTTTGTGCTAATAAAGTACTTTGTATGGCAAAGTTAATAAGCTAGAACTCACCATCCATCCACGAGGTGAAACGCGTGAACAACAGCGTTACCATCAAAACAGACAAACTTAACAAGCATTTCGGGCTCATCCACGCTGTTCGTGATCTTGACTTAGAAGTCAAACAAGGAAGCCGCTTCGGTTTCCTGGGTCCAAACGGCGCAGGGAAAACCACAACTGTGCGTATTCTCTCGGGTCTCATGAAACAATCAAGTGGCACAGCAACCGTCTGCGGACTACCCCTTGATAAGAAACGAAATGCAATAAAAGAAATCACAGGATTGCTGCCTGAAACGCCTGGATTGTACTCAAAACTTTCGGCAGTTGAATTTCTTGAATTCATCGGGGCTCTGAATGGAAAGAATGGTTCAGAGTTGATGCATCGCATTGATAGTCTCCTTGGACTACTTGGTCTAGAGTCGCGCCAAAACGATTTGATTGAATCCTACTCTTCAGGGATGAAACAGAAGGTCCTCATCGCATCAACCCTCTTACATGATCCGAAACTTGTGTTTCTTGATGAACCCACATCCCGTTTGGATCCCAGTGCAAGTATGGTTGTCAAAGAACTCATTCAGGTCCTTGCTGATGAAACATCAACTACCTTCTTCATTTGCACACACCAAACCTCCTTTGCAGAAGATGTGTGCGACCACATCGGCATCATAATTGATGGGGCCCTTGTCATCCAAGGGGCACTTGAAGACATCACAACCGCCACAGATGCAAGGAATCTCGAAGAAGCCTATCTTCGCATTGTTGGAAGCAAAGTCGACCGAAACACACTCTTGCAATGGAGGTGAGAGGATGGCACGAAAGTGGTTCAGCATTGCCAAAGCCGAATACCTCGTCAGCACAATCTCTCTCCGAGAACACCGAACGAGAAACATGGGAATCTTATTCGTATTCGGATTCATCTGGGCTATTCTAATTGCACCCTACCTCGTAGGAACCCTGGTTGGGTTGATGATACCCATCGGAGCCCTCCAATTCTTACTGATTAGTTTTATACCCGGATTGATGCGCTCAGTGATGTTTTTCATATGGATCATCCTATTAGTCATCCCACTCTCACGCGCCCTACAAGAACTTAAAATCGGTCAGTGGGAAATCTTCCTCTCACACAACGTTAAAACCCGAGACATACTTATCGGGTCCTTCCTCGGGAAAGTTCCCCTCTATATACTCCTTGTTCTGTATATTGCACCACCATTTCTAACGGTCTTATTCCTAGCCTTTGAAGTCGTTTTAGTGGGTCAACTCCTTATCTATCTCGTTCTCATCGCTATGATTCTGGCTACCATCTGGCTTTCCAACCTGATCACTGCAGCGATTCAAGCAAAGCTTGGTGAATCAGCACGAGGAAAGGATATTGCGAATGGCCTTGCCATCCTCTTTGCCATAGTGTCCATCATCCCCATCTACGGGATCATGTTCTATAGTCAACAAATGAGCCTTCTGCTGGGCATGAACATCTTCCTTCTATTCCCATTCACTTGGCCAGCAGATACCATCAGTTGGCTCGCAATTCTATTCAGCACATTGAACTTCTCACTTGAACAAATCCTCCTCTTTCATCAAGTCCTACAATTCAATCTTCTCATCAGTACAGTGCTATCTGGGGTCTTTGGGCTAGCCTGTGTTGGTCTCGGATTATTCACTGCTGACAGAATATTCACCTACAACATAGGTGCACGAACAGAGCAAATCACAACCGTGAAAGGCGATAATACGTTCTATCGAGGTATTCGAAAACTAGCATCGGGTTCCTTTGGGGCACTGGTTGTCACTTGTATGAAAGACTTCTTTCGAAAGGCTTCAAACCTATCCAAAATTGCTTATGGGCTGATTCTAGCGGTCATTCTCCCTATCGTGATGGCGCATTTGATGACAAGTCTCGGAGACACTGGGGGCTTTGATATGATGGGACTTATCATGGTCGGAGGAATCGGATTAGCTGTCATCGGCACCTTCACCTTCAGCGGCACATCCTTTATGGAAAGCAAAGATCAACTCTGGATTATTCAAACCACTCCAACTGGAACATCACGCTTCGTCAAGGCACGACTCGTCTCAGCCTTCATCATCGCCATCCCACTCTGTATTATCCCTGCAGTGGTTCTCACCGTCGTAGCAGCAGGAGGCATTGAGCTATTTCTCTTCCTCCTCGCGTATGGGTATGCTATAATCTGTGGCTCAATCATCTTTGCGACTGGCGTCACCGCATGGAATCCTAACTATGAAAATACCAAATCACCCGAACACCAGATGAACGTTATTATCACAATGATGGGCGTCCAGATAATCCTCTTTGCCCCCATCCTGATTTCAATGATCGGTGATATCCTTGGATTACCCTTCTGGGACCTGATCATCTCAACCGTTGGAAGAACTGGCTTACCCTTTGCATTCGCCCTCATCGGCCTTGTCACACTATTCAGTATTGGTAGTATAACCTTGGTAACAGGGACTCGAACACTCGCTCAGCCTGAACGCTAGAAGAAGACGGGGGTGAGACACACATGCAAAGCAAAGTGACACTCCTCGGAATAGTATTCGTTACATTACTACTCCTATCATTCCTTCCCAACCTAATTCCCAGTGTATCGTCAGGAACTCCAGAGCAGTTCCTGACCCCCTCTTCTCCCAAAGATGCGACCTACATTGAAGACATCCCTTATGTCTGGCAAGAGGTGAACGGATTCTGCCACTGGTCCTGCCTATCAATGGCGCTCCAACACCTTGGTCTTCCTTTGAACCTCTATGATGTCTTCGCCACCACAGGAGTTGGTTTCTCAGCAGTATACATACACTTAGGAAACACCAGAATCTTTGTACCTGGCTCCAATTATCGTCAACTCTACCAAGCCCACTATCTCGAATCATTCCTTGGCATAGACTACTTAGTGATGCTTGATAACACCACAGAAATCGGCGAATTACTATCCTTCAGCATGAATGTCTGGAATCTAGATTATGAAGTGATTACTGGAGCTACTGAAGCACAAACAACCTTGTGCCATTCACTTGATTCAGGTTATCCACTTCTCCTCTGGGTGGATCCTTATTACCTCCCCGTTCACGATTATGATATCCTCCGACAATATAACATCCATTCTGCTGATACTGGGTCAGGACATGCTGTTCTTGCTATTGGATATAACGATACCTCACAGCACGTCTGGATAATGGATCCAGGAGTGGGTGCTCTCGGTGATAATGTTGCCTATCCCAGCGATGGACGATGGCATTACAACATTAGCTACGATGATCTAGCCCTCGCGCGTGAGCCACTCGCTTTCGGCGCTATCCAATTAGCCACCCAAGAAACCATTCACAGCATTCCTTCCGCAGGCTATCCCGAATTCATTTACCAACGGCTTCTCGGATTGCCCATTGCTTACGAGCTAGATAGCATTCATCCTTCAATCGTAAGCTGTGGAGCGCGAGCTTTTCAGAAGCTTAGTATCGACCTGTCACCACAAAACCTAGCAAACTACCTCGCCCATCTGATCCAAGAAGAGCTCATCATCCAAACCCTCATCGAACAAGGAATTCAATTAGAACAAATGCTTACACTGCAATACCATTCCTATCGAACAGCGTTACACCAAATCCAGAAGTTCATACCACACCGTGATCTCTCAGCCATGATTGCCCTTGGCCAAGCTGCCTTTCCCCACTTCGAAGCGCTAAGCACCAATGCTTCATTAACAACCTTTGATCACACATCCTATTCTTCACTAATAAAGGATACCATGTGGGGTATAGCCGAAGCCTATGGCGAAACAGGGGACATCTACGAATCCGTTCAACGCTTTTCTAACAACCTGGTAGAAATCCAAGCGCATATGAATGGTATTGCTAGCTCATGGAAAGCTGCGGGAGACGAGTTGCAGTTCCAGGTCAATATCATACTCTATACTCCAATATTGTTAGTGTTTTTTTCCAGTTTCTTCATTGCTGTTATAGTAATCCTTGCAACCATTAAAATCTGGAAACGCTAGAAAAATAGTTCTTGTTGAACCTGAAGAATCTATATGATGCTTCAGCTACCATAGATACAACCACAGAAGAACTACTGTAGAGAGTGACACAAATGCTTCTGCTAAATCCACGAGATTACCAACACCAATTTCCTGACAAGAAATCAAAAGAGATAATGCTCAAGACCATCGAATTCTTTGAGAATAAAGGGAAACAGAAACTCAAAGAAGACGACCACAACCGCATCTTCTATGAGGACTTCATTGCCTTTCAGAAGAAGGAACGAATCTTTTTGACCCTGCTTACGCCCTCTGAATATGGAGATAAAGACACTCGATGGGATATGTGGCGAAACTATGCCTTCAACGAAATTCTAGCCTTCTATGGTCTGGCATACTGGTATACTTGGCAGGTGAGTATCCTCGGATTAGGTCCGATTTGGATGAGTAAGAACGAGAAGCTCAAGAAGCGAGCCGCAGAGCACCTCAAGGATGGTGCAGTCTTCGCGTTTGGGCTATCGGAAAAGGTGCACGGTGCAGATATCTATTCAACCGAAATGTCATTGAGCCCTCAGGCAGATGGCAGTTACCTGGCTAACGGAGCCAAGTACTACATCGGTAATGCTAATACAGCACCCATGGTCTCAAGCTTCGGTAAAATGACAGATTCTGGTGATTACGTCTTCTTCGTCGCTGATTATCGTAATCAAAATTATGACTTGGTAAAGAACATATGTAACAGCCAAAACTTCGTCGCCGAATTTAGCCTCCACAACTACAAAATCACCCCAGACGAGATTCTCTCCCAAGGACAAGATGCATGGGATTCTGCTCTTAATACAGTCAATGTTGGTAAATACAATCTCGGCGTGGCATCTATTGGTATATGCACCCATGCCTTCTATGAGTCCATCAACCATGCTGCCAACCGCCAACTCTATGGGATGATGGTCACCGACTTCCCCCATGTCAAACAGATGTTCGTCGATGCTTACACTAGGCTAGTCGCAATGAAGCTTTTCGCACTGCGAGCAGTAGATTACATGCGGATTGCTTCTCCTGATGATCGGCGGTACCTCCTCTACAATACCATGGTGAAAATGAAGGTAACCCTCCAAGGGGAAGAGGTCATCAACCTTTTGTGGGACGTCATTGCAGCCAAAGGCTTTGAGAAGGATACCTATTTTGAAATGGCGGCTCGTGACATTCGAGCGCTTCCCAAACTCGAAGGCACGGTCCACGTTAATCTTGCGTTGGTTGCCAAATTTATCTTCAACTACTTTTTCAACCACAAAGACTACGCATCTGTTTCACGTCAAGACCAGCCTGCACACGACACGTTCCTCTTTGACCAAGGCCCCACTCGCGGACTGGGGAAAATCCAATTCCATGATTATAACACGATATTCAGCCAAGTGGATCTCCCCAATGTACGAATCTTCCATGATCAAATCGATGTATTCAAGGAGCTCCTTTCGAATGCTACGCCCACTGTAGACCAGCAAAAGGATACTGACTTTTCCATGGCTATCACAGAGTTATTTGCTCTGATTGTGTATGGCCAACTTATTTTGGAGAACGCACAGCTCTATGAGCAGAGTGCCGATATCGTTGATCAAATCTTTGACTTCATGGTTCGCGATTGCTCTCGCTATGCTTTACAACTTCATGGGAAATCCAGTACGACTCTGGCCCAAGCCGAATACTGCATGCAGATGCTTCGCAAACCCAACCATGATCCTGACCGCTATAAACGGTCATGGGAAGTCGTCCTGAAGCACAAAGACCTCTATGAGATGCGCCCCTAGCTTCTTATAACTATCACCGCATGCTTGGATACTCAGGTGCTGACGGTGAAATATGGTATCAATACCGAGTGTTACTAATCATCACAGGGCTTATTACACTCTTTGTGACCGGATTCCTTGCTGGTCTCCTTGTCATCATAGGCGTACTTGTAGCCACCAAACCCACTGAATAACTAATCAATGTATTTTTATTAAGCAGCAACTGCTAAGTCTCTCTAACTTAATAAAATGGTTAGAGGTTCTTCGAGATGATTCACCGAGTTATCTGGTTGAAAATCGCGTTTCTCGCAGGAGCCATAATGGATGCGATCACTCTTATTCCCCTGCTTTTCCCCTTAGTTGCAACCATAATCTGGGGTTTTACTAACATCACCGGTGAATACCTCTTCGCGATGTGGTTCGGGGCGGCTTTGATGCTAGGCTGGACCCTTCTATTAGTTTGGGCTTACCAGAAACCCCTTGAAAGACGTTTTGTCGCCGTACTCACAATATTTGTGGTGATTGGGTTGATGTCTGCCAATGTTGCAGGATTTACTTTTCAAATCCTCGGTCTGATGCAGTTTGCCACCACATTAGCCATCCAATGTGTGATTCTCGCCCTGTTTGTGATCGGATGGATTATAACAAGAAATTTTAACAATATCTAAGCGAAGGGAAGCCGATTAGCGTCGGTGAATGAAGTTAAAGAAGTCGACAATTCGCTGTTTGTGCTTCCCAGGAATAATGACATGATGGTTTGCAAGGGAATTTTCGAGGAAATAAGCCACTGATTCAGTGAGGGTTGTCCGGATTTGCGTACGACAGGCATGTTCCCTTGTTAGGTTTTTAGTAATGACACCCTCTGATACCCAGAAGTCAGTGAGATCTTTTCCGAACAATTTGAACACTGTAATATCACGGAAGGGGAATCGACCACGAATGGCGACACTTTTGTTCGATTCAAAATGTGTGGTTATATCATAGGATTCGAGGATATTCGTTGGAACGGTGCAGTGGGCAAATACCACTGAGTTATTATCTAAATTCACATCCACCACATTAGCCATGAAAACAGATTGATTTGTGAGGTATTTCGCTAGGAGCATGCTAAAGACCGTAGGTAAATCCCCTTCACATCCTGCCACAAGATCATCTAATGAGTTAATGTGAGAAACTGCATAGCATCCTGAAGTATTAGTCTCCTCAAGGAGTCTGAAGCATTCAAGGGTAACTGCATTGAGATCATGATTTTTTGCTGAAGCTACCAGAGCTTGGGCGACAATGGCAACTTTCTGTAGGTCCTCGTTGTTACATTCAATTGTTGTTGCCTCGTTTAGGAATTTCTCAAGGTTGGGGGCAAATTCGGCCCAAAGCTCATCATCTGTTCGCTCTACTAATGTTTTCATGGGGTATTCTTTGAATTCAACTCCCCACTTTGAATGCACTGACTGTCTATCTATGCTCGAGGCAATTAACCAAGCGGATGGTTTCCCAAAGATGCCAATTCGACTATTCTGCAACCGTGTCAGAACTGTATCAAAGTGACCCCATTCAGAAATTCGGTCAATCAACCGATCCAATGACTCATGCACAATCCGTGACTCAATGCCTTCTTGATCCAAATATTTACGAACCTCCATCGCCGCTGGTAGAGAATTATCTTCGTCAAACGAAAGGAGGAGAATCGGTGGAGGTAGTTTGACTTTGCCTATGAATTTCACAATATCCGCTTCAGTTCCTCCTGATCCAACAAAGATGTAGTTATGTTGATTACGAATGGTTTTATCGCGCCTCATACCCTCGCTCACATAGGTGTCAGGGGTAAACACTTGTGCCTCTGCAGTTTTGAGTTTGTCCAAGATTCCTGAAACCCGGCGTTTCATAGAGGAAGGGGAAAAAAATGCGATGATATTAATTGGCAAAATGCTCCATCCTGTTGTATCGAGTCCGTGGGGATACTCTAACAGTATACACTAGTGCCGTAAAAAGAATTAGTACTTTTCAGAAAAATCCATCATATGCTTCTACAGGTCCTTTTTGCCCTCTAAAAGGACATATGACGTGAAAATTCGTATAACAGCGTTAGTCAGATACACTGTGTCTAGGTATTCAATTCATTTATTTTGAGAATCCACGACGTAGCCTTTTCGTGCCATCGCTGGATTAGGCAACATGATCTTCTGCATGATTCGATTAAATCCTAGATTCGTCGAATGTTCAAGCGAAATTGATGGAGGTTAGATTTAATTTAGAGGGTGATTCTCGTACAAGGGACATCCGGATCACCATTCATATATCGGCGTAATATTCCTGGCTCTGTCATGCCTAAAATAGCCACTTCAGCCCCACTCTTTAGAATGGATTCAAATCGTTTGATTTCTTCCAACTTCCCCCGCATCCCTTTGGTTATATCAGGGGTCGCCGCTTCATCGGCAAGCTTTTCATACTCTTCAATTTTGGCGAGTGAGATACGAGGAATGAGTTCTGCCTTTGGATCTAGTTTAGGATCTGCAGTATAAATTCCAGCAACATCTGTAGCGAAGATAACATCCCGGGGTCCAAGAAGACGCGAGAGCAGCTGGACGACCTTATCCCCGGAGCAAACGCTAAAACCACGTTGGGAGTCAGCACACATATCACCACCCATGAGTAGGGTCATACCCAAATCCAGATACTGACGAAGGCCCCCACTGAAGTGACCTGTAATTTCTCCTTCGGTCATGAAGAAGATATTACTCGGTAAAAACACGATTGGAGCTAGTCCGGCATCCGTCACAGCTTTGGTTACAGCCATCCTGAGTTCAAATACTTCAACCATGGTTTGAGATAAACCAGGAAGCTGTTCAGGGCCCTTATAACCCTCGTATAATTTCCTCTCAATCACTGGGACATGACCAAAGCTTCCAACACCATGAACTATGACACAGGGACCGAGTACTTCCGCGATTTCTTGGGTAATGCGTTTCAGCTGCTCCTCTCGCAGAGTATAGGGCTTACTCTTATCAGTGATGAGAGACCCACCGAGTTTGATAATGGTAAGACGTCTTGGCAATGAATCTTGCAGCTCCTTTCTCAATTGATGGTATTTGGACTCCCGCATCCTACCCGCAAGGCAGAACAGGTAGTTAATGGACGCCCTACCTGAAAAGGTCTTCTGAATGGACCTAAGGTAGGGGTCCGGTATGCCAAATGGGGTATGGATACAAGCCAACGAGGGCTAGGACGAAGAGGGTAATCACTGCAAACAATGGTATCAAAAGGTTATCCATATTCTGTGGACTAAAGACTTCGATGATTGTACATACTAGGGATACTACGATGATTGGGATGAGTAGTACGGTTACATTGACTGATGCCCAAATAGGGTCAAGGACTAACCAGAAAACGAATAGAAGGCCTAAAGTTCCAAGGAGACTGAATATAAACATTGACAGCGTACCGAGTAAGCTCTTTTCAGCAAAAATATGGAACTTCCATTTTCCAAACCGTCGACCAATCAAATCAGCAAAGCCATCGCCACCTGCTAGCGGACCGAAGATCAGAACCGCTGTTGGGATAAACACTATCCATCTCGGTTGCAACGTGCCATCAACAGGAACATACCAGAAGAAGATACTTGAAAGCACCATGATAACCGCATAGAACAGTGTCCCCTTGAGCAGTTCGCTAGGTTTCCCTTCACGAGACATTGTATTGACGAATTCTTCATTCTTTATCATGCCAGTTCCAATGCCAATGAACAACAGAACGAAGAGGAGAGGAACCATCATCGCAAAATAGCGGCTATAGTAGTCTCCAGAGAAGAGCAACCAGCATACAAGAAAGATTGGCGCCGCGAAAATATGGATGACTTTTCGTGAGATATAGATTGGTATAATCTCTCGCTTCCTAAGAATGTC
This sequence comes from Promethearchaeota archaeon, assembly GCA_048938295.1. GTDB lineage: Archaea > Asgardarchaeota > Hermodarchaeia > Hermodarchaeales > Hermodarchaeaceae > Hermodarchaeum. The sequence goes on along the minus strand of JBHLMI010000008.1, from coordinate 19,756 downwards.
GTTGACACGAATCAGGATAAGGATAACAAGAAATGTTATCACAAGGGCTATGATGTCCCAAGCCCAGTTGGGTATACCGAACCCGATGAGTAAGTTAACCATATCTGACACCTTACAGTCTTCGGTGAAGTGAGATGTACCGGTTTCTTACTTCTGGTATTTAAAACTAGTAAAGTAGAATTTCGCTACTATTCTGTCTCTTCAGCTATGGTGAAACAATATACAGGTAAATATTTCGCCTCATTTGCTGTAAAAGTAAATTGACATGTCAGACAGCCGAACATAGGCTCTACAGAAGGAGGATAGCTTTTGCAAGTGACACAATGGTAGACGCGACCTAAAGATCGATAAGTGCCAGTCGATAACAAAGCATGACATTGAGGACAGACGAGACCCTGGGATGTCGAAAACTTCTCGATGAACGCCGTATATTCACAAGTAAAATGCTCAATAGCTATGCCTGCTTCAAGAGTTGGTAACCCACATTTCGGACAACTTGCGTGCAGTCCGATTTTAGGATTTGAGCATTGGGGGCAGATTGCAATATTTCCACAGATTCGCCCATAGAGTAATCCCGCTGTCATCATAACACCAAGCAGCGCGTTTGTATCTTCAGGTGATTCACCGGTGATGCTTTCAGCCCTGGGGTAATGATACCCAGTCTTTATTGACCAGGAAGGTCGCAACGCTTCTTGTGATTCCCGAATGAATGCGAGAAGCTTTTGAACTATTAGTTGTTCTGATAAACGTCTTCGTAAACCATCACCAATACGGGAAACGATATCATCATACAGTTCATTAAGAACCTCTGTGGAAACCCTATTATTTGGTTGGAAATTATTGAGTACTTCTGTCATGGGTATTTCGAAGTCGTTTTGATGTTCAGCGGGTGTAAGCAAGATACAGTAAAGATAAGGAGGATTCAGATAAGTTACCCAGTTTCGGTCTTTAACCTTCAAACTGGTAAATCCTTCGTCCATCTTAGTTCGCGTGGTGAAGAGAACAATCGTTTCATCCTGGGTAACTTCAAGTGTGTTAGGAATAGCAACTTTGAAGATAGGTCCCATTTTCTGGTCGAATTCTAATAACGCTGCCCCTTGGGGCATTGCCTATTCCCCCCTTGTTTACATTCCCTTTCCTATTTCATATCCGCCATTAACCGCTTGGTCACATCCTTGAATAGCTGCGTAATATTGTCCCCAGATTTTGCTGAAGTTTCAGAATAAAAAAGCATATCAAACTTTTTCACTGTCTTCTCAGCCGTTTCTCGGGAAATTTGCCGTTCATTGGAGAGATCAGATTTGTTACCCACCAGCACAAGAGGTAGCTCAGGTAGCATCACATGAATTTCGTTAATCCATCTTTCCACGTTTAACAGACTGCTTGGCCGCGTCAAATCAAAGACAATGATACCAATGTCTGTGCCACTCATGAATTGTTTACGGACAAGTTTGAAATCTGTTTGTCCACTCATGTCCCAAAGTTGTAATTGCACAAGATCGTCTTTATAGTCGAGTTCTTGAGATGTAATATCCACACCAATACTTGCCTTGTAATCCTCGATGAAGGTGTCTGATACATACCGTCGAATAATGCAAGTTTTACCGACAGCATAATCACCCATGAGAATAACTTTGAATATCCATCGTTTTGGTGAGGATATGTCCGCCACGAATTATTACCTCACTGTTGTGTCTTTAATCATTATGGAATTCAGTGCCTATTCGTAACTGAACCCATACTCCTCTATAATTAACTAACTGCTTGATAAAACCGTTAAGAATGTTTGCTTCCTAAAAACATTCGATGAGAGTAGATGAGAAAACCAAAAAATAGATTGTAAGACTAGCACACCTCTTACTTCTTCTTTGGAAGTGCCTCAAGCCAACGACTCCGGTCGAAATATACCTCATTGCGGCTGATTTTCCCGTCATCGAGTTCCACAATATCCATACCATGCTCAACTATCTTCTTCTTTCCCACCGGAATCAAAGCCCGCCACTTCAGAGTGAAACCATACCGAGTAGGAAACACCTCAACAGGCTCCCACACCCAATTTGGGTTGGATTTCAATAGCTTCGTGAAATACTCTCTTAACTTGTCTTGCCCTTGTATTCCCTCAGGATGTGCAGGATCTGCGTAAAATGCATTTTCTGTGTAAAACTGTAACAATAATTCAGGTTGATTGCCGGTCCAGGCAGGGAGCCACCGGCGACAGAACTCGAGAATATAGGCTTCTTCACTCAAAATGACTAACACCCCGTCTACCAGTGTATTGATAATATTTAATCATTCATCCAAACACTTGAATTCAACACCCTCATATAGTGTAATTAAGCAGTTATGAAGTTCTTAAGTACCAGACAGATTCGAGTAATAAGTCCAAAGTAATTTAAAGGAGCAATCGAATTCTAACAGACGCGGGCTTTCAATAAATCGAGGGTGAGCATTGAAACTAAAACTAACCCTTTCAGCCATTTTGCTACTCCTAGTGAGTGTGTTAGTCATCACTCCCACATCGCCTATTGATTCTGCTCAAATTTCATCTCCTGCTTCACCGACTCAATTAATCGGAGCAGGCACGAACCTCACTGTCTATGAATTTGGCCAAAATCACAGCTCGAACTTTTTCAATGCCCACAATGATTCGGCCTTTTCATATCTTTCTGAGTGGTATCCAACCTCTTATCGAGGTTATCATTTACACACCGACATTCAGAATGTCCGGACAACCATTAATCCTGTTCCCAACGGAGATTTCGAACAATATACTGAACCTGGTACTAATTGGACCCTGGCTGATAGCGGAGGAGGACTAATTAGTTCACTTGCTAACACATCAGGAGGAAACCCAGGATCTTGTCTGGATATTGAATTAGCCTATGGCAAACTGCTTTTAGAAAGACACGCGTGGATAGAAAATCCCTTTGACTATACGTCATCTTTAGTACCAGATTCCCTCACACTATTTTTTGATATACGATTTTCGCCGGACATTACTGCTGCAAGTTGGCTATTTATTGAAGTAAGTATAAAAACAAACCTCGGCTCAACGGCTACGAACTGGATCTCTTCAACTCTTGATTTTCATCCCACTAGCTGGACTACGCTGAACGTTCCCTCAGTCCCTGTTAATGGATCATTAATACTTAGTGTCGATATCTTCAAAACCACCATAAATAACTTCGATGTTGACGGACACATCTTTTTTGACAACTTCAACTACCAAATTGGATCAGATGTAGCTCCCAGTGACGTGGCGCTTACTCTGAATGGAACAGCAATTAGAGACACAACTACCAATAATGGTGAAGTAGACATATTTGCTGATCCAGTGTTAGAAGAAAAAGTGGATTTCCTTAATACCTGGAATAAAACCCTACTCTTTTCTTTCAACTCCACATTTTCAATATCATTTGATTTTGATTACACGATGAAGATGAAGAGTGAGAGCCCCTATGAAGCCCAATCCGGCTATACTGTCGATGTTAATTCACCCCCTACATGGAATGTAAATTATACAATTCCTAGCGGACGTCCTCCTCCTGGAATCTCCAGTTATCAATTTGGGCTTTATTTACCGGAAGGATGGCAGCTGATACGTGTTTATGATACGGCAGGCTTCACAGTGAATGATTATTCATATAATGAGTCGTTCAGCTTCTTTCTTTTGGATGAAAATATTGCCTTATCAGGTGATCGGTTCACAATCTCTGCAAGAAGCACGAATTACGTAAATGAGGTGTATCTTCAAAAAAGCGTTGCATCAACTGGCCCGTGGGATAATGTAACCTCCAATGAGTATCTCCTCGTAGAAGAGTATATCCGCGTTATCGGAGTCTTAGAGACAATCTCATTGACCGGAAATCAGGGGTCAATTTCGATAATGTTACCTAACGGAACCATTTGTCACCGTGATGATACTCCAACATTCGACCCGCTTTCTAACCGCGTTACCAGTGCGGTGTGGCAGGTTCCTGTGCAATGTGAAGAAGTCGCCGGCGAAGAAACCACTATGCTTGTGTCTTATGCTTCAGGGACCCAATGTGGCTTAGCATCACAAGCAGTGACAATAGTGAACCAAGCCCAAATCACCATCGTATATCCTACTCCGAATAGCGCCGTTGGATGGGGTTCGTTTTACATCAGGGTCAGTATCCAAAATACTCATTCTGCAGAATCGGTTACTGATGCACAGGTCCAGTTACATTACTCAAACCCTCAAGGACAGAACCAGATCGTTCAGATGACACAAAATTCTAGAGGTGAATATGAGACCCTTTTCTCACCAGGATCCTTTGATCCAGATAGTGAAATCACCTTTGGACTCGAGTTCCAAAAGTGGGGATATGCAAATGCATCTATTGCAGATGGATCAGAGATCCAGTTCAGTGTCATAGTAAATACAGGCCTTCGACCCGAGTTCGCACTCATAATCTACGGAATTATGTTCTTGATTATACTTATTGCTATATGGCTTGCGTATAGCAAAGGCTATCGTAAACGGTATGTCATTCCCAAACGAGAAGCCCACGAGAAAAAGCTAGAAGAGGTCTTGGCCATTTATAACGATGTAACTAATATCTCGCGATTTCTCGTTCTCCACCGAGGCTCAGGCATAGCCATTTTTGATTCCATGGGAGAGAGAGGCCGTGATGGTTCATTGATTGGCGGTTTTCTCCAAGCCATCCAAGCTTTTGCGATTGACGTAAATGAAGAAAAACGACCGAAAGACCATCCTCCGCTCTCTGAAATTACGTACGAAGGTTTCCGCGTATTGATTAATGATGGACAGCATGTCCGAACCGCCATCGTTTATCGTGGAACTCCCAGCGAGACACTCCGACAAAAACTAGAATTGTTCACAAAAAGATTCGAAACTGACTATCAAAATGAATTGCTGAATCACGGATATGAGCCAAGACGATTCCAAAATGCTAATGAGCTCCTTGAAGAAATCTTTCACATTTCACTTCTCTTTCCTCATGAGGTTGTAACAAAAACCGGTGATATCCGATTGACCAATTTGGAAAGTAGATTACATTTCATTGCTCTTGAGATAAGCAAACAGCGCGAGTATATTTACCTCTCAGAGATAGTGAACAAATACATAGAAACAGTGAATGAAAATCCAGTTGAATTATTGAATGGGATTTTTCAACTCCGGGAAAAGCATCTGATTATTCCTGTCAGCTCATTAAACTCGAAGCGTTAGCCCATTGGACACATTGAGGTGCTTTTTACTCAGTTTTTTCTGGATGGTGCCTAACACTTATTTGAGTCTTACAATTTTGCTGAGCTACCTTCATACACCATTATAGTGAATCTCAGTGTGATTTGCAATGTCAGAAGATATTGAGATCAGAAGCTCACGACGCTACCTCGTCGTGTTAGGCGCACTCATTATCCAGGTTTGTTTAGGTTCAATCTATGCTTGGTCGATATTCCAAACGGCTTTACGTGGAGGAATATACGTTTGGCCTTCACTTTGGACACAACTACCATTCGCTGCCGGTTTAGCCTCATTTGCAGCTTTTATGATTCTTGCTGGTCGATGGCAAGACCGTATCGGTCCACGAAAAGTTGCTACCATTGGTGGAATTCTTCTCGGTGTCGGTTATCTGTTGGCGGGACTTGTTGATATCGTTAGTCAAGGTAACTCTCTAATTGGGACTCTTTGGCTTGTTCTCACCTATGGCATAATTGCTGGTGCTGGTATCGGGTTTGCTTATGTGTGCCCAATAGCAGCCCTTGTTAAATGGTTCCCTGACAAAAAAGGTCTGATCACAGGAATTGCTGTGGCTGGATTTGGAGCAGGTGCCCTTGTAATGGGATATGTTCAAACCTGGCTCCTATTACTACCGGGGGTCTTCCCCCTCGTAGGTGGGGCATTCTTAGTTCTTGGTGTCCTTTACCTCATCTTGGTAGTGTTGGGTTCCCAACTACTTACGAATCCACCACTTGGATGGAAGCCACCTGGCTATATCCCAGCGGTAAGCACTGCCGAGGCTAGGGGACAAGAATATCTTCCTCGCCAAATGATCGTTACCGCTGTGTTCTGGTTGCTTTGGTTCATGTTCCTCTTCGCCGCTACTGCTGGGCTTATGACCCTCGGAAACGTGAAATCTGCAGCCGCAGCGATTGATCCCTTGACCGCTAGTCTTCCCGAATGGCCATTCATCGCCGCCATTATCGTCGGTGTCATGTCCATTTTCAATGCTGCTGGGCGAATTGTGTGGGGCGCAGTCTCTGACCGCATTGGACGAGTCACTACTATGGTCTTCATGTTTACCTTCTTGACCATTGGGATGTTTGCCTTTGCTTTTCTCAGCATCACAAATGCAAGTTGGATTATTGTAATGGCAGTAGCATCACTGGTCGGGCTTTGTTTCGGTGGTAACTTTGCACTCTTTCCATCATCAACTGCAGACTACTATGGAACAAATAACGTGGGTTCCAACTACGGATTTCTCTTCACCTCGTACGGTGTTGCCGGAATAATTGGTGCACTCGCCGCAGGTCTCATAGTCGACTTCACGGGGAGCTACGTACTTGCATTCGTCCTTACAGCTATTCTAGCGATCATCGCCGTAATTCTCGCGATAACGCTCTACAGAATCCGGAAGCCCCAGAAAGAATAACTGCGAGATATGCTCGAGGTGCAATTTGCACCTCAGCTTATCCTTTCTTTGCTGATTTTGTTTCCATCATTGTGCCTTAAGGTATTTCACAGCTTTAATTGCCCAATCGGCATCATCTCGGAGCGCTCGTCCAACAGCAATGAAATCAACGCGTCCATCAACTATCACCTCATTGGCAAAGTGCGGGGTTCTAACTCCGCCGACACCGATGACCGGAATATCTATGTGTGTTTTAATTGCCTCAGCTTGCGGCACAAAAAAGCCCTCCTGGCCTGCGAGTTGCTTGGGAGCAGCACCACACATTCCACCTGACACATCTAGAATGTCAACTCCTGTATTAGCTAAGGCTTTGCCAAAAAATTGAGAGTCTTCGATTTGTGTGCCCATCAATTCTAAATCCACCGATCCCATTCGATAGAGGAGGAGTCGTGTTCCGATTTTCTTTTTCACTTCGCGCACAATTTCAATAGGAAGCCGAATCCGATTATCTAAATTGCCTCCATACTCGTCTGTTCGATGATTGGTCAAAGGCGAATAGAACTCGTTAAGCAGAAATCCATGAGCACCATGCAATTCTACTCCATCAAATCCAGCTTCCATGGCTCTCTCAGCTGCCCGGCCAAAGGTGTAGGGCAGCATTTGCACTTCCTCTGTGGAAAGTGCACGGGCACTTTCCATCGGAGATGGAGCCACAGATCCGATACCCAACCTTGAAGGAGCTTTAGCACCCGCATGGCTCAATTGTAAAACAATTCGGGTATTGAAAGGTTGAATCCTCTTCACCAATTCTTTCAGACCGCGGACTAGATGATCATCATAAATTCCTAACTGCCGTTTACTAAGCTGACCATGCAAATTCACGTAGCTATGTTCTACAATGATGAGTCCCACGGCTTCGGCGCGGTCTTCATAAAATTTGATGAGCTTCTCAGTGACACCCCCTTCCACCGTAGCATGATCTCCTTGCATGGGAGGCATCACGAATCTATTTTTAAAGAACATACCTTTGACTTTAATTGAATCCAAAACACTTGGCATTAGACAGGCTCCTCGAGTAGTATTGGCAGATGGCTAGATTGTATGATAAAAAGCAACCGGACTTGCCGGTCATCATCGCAACACCTATACACTTTTAGTAGAATAAAAGCACGCCTAAAGCCGTACACCTATTTTATAGCGTGATCAACATGGTTGAATGTGATACGAAAAAGAAACTCATTGTGGTTGAGAACTGCATTGAATGTCCCTATGTTCGAAACCATGGCGAACGAAGCAGCAGCAAGGTCGCCCTCTATTGTACCCATCCCAACTTAATAACTGGTGCAAAATTCATCATTAGCTTTGAAGACCTCATTAAAAAGGGTTTTACAATTCCTGATTGGTGTCCCCTTGAGGACTACACTGATTAGTCTTCGAATCAGGAATTGTCCACTGGCTAATGATGGTAGTTATCATAGTATCTTATGATAGAAAAAATATTTTAGAAGTACCAGCACTTTTCAATGAGTACCTTGGTCAAGCTCTCCACCACCTCGTTTAACTTGAAAATCGATTCTCTAAATGCTCAATAACTGTGGATGAATCAAGATGAATTCAGGCAAAGATACTAAGCAATTTAGCATCACCAAAGATCCCTCGGATAAAGAAATCAAAGTCGTTAAACAAGGCCTTGATGAACACAATAAAGCTCATCCACACGGTAAATTAGATATTCCACCGCCTGATATCAGCTTGGTTTTACGAGATAAGAATGGAATAATCATTGGAGGCGTTATTACGAGTATGCTGACTGGTGTTATGCATCTCGAAGTACTCTGGGTCAGTAAACAACACCGACGACAAGGACTTGGAAAAGCACTAGTCTTGGCTTCTGAAAAAATCGGAAAAGAAAAAGGGTATCCATCCTCCTAGACCTGGACTTTTTCTTTTCAAGCCCCTGAGTTCTATCAGAGCATCGGATACAAGGTTTTAGGCATCTTTGATGGATACCCCGAAGGCATTACCGAATACATCTTAACCAAACGCCTCCCTAGACAAGATAACCAAAATCAGATTGATACCATACTCAAAAAGACAGGCTATACGATTTGTGAAGATGCCTCAGAAGAATCGAAGAAAGTTCTCCATGCGGGTCTCCACGAATATGTTATAGAGCAGATTGGGGACCTCGAGAAACAGAACCCTCCAATCCAAATCAACTTAGTAATCAAAAATGACAGAGAAAAAGTGATCGGGGGAATACTCACAAGTACAGTTCTTAAAGCACTGTACATTCTTAAGATTTGGATGCACGAAGACTATCGAAGGCAAGGCTATGGGACAGAACTGATTCTCGCCGCAGAACGAATAGCCAAACAAAAAGGCTGCATCTCAGCACTTGCCATGGTATACTCCTTCCAAACACCAGAATTCTTTGAAAAAGCCAATTATGAGATCTTTGGGAGCTCCGAAGGCTATCCCCCTCCAACCAAAGAATATTACTTCAAGAAGCAATTCTAATTTCTCATATGCATCTCTTTTATGAAGACCAAATTAACGAATTTCTTTCAAAGCCGTTGCAAAATTCTTCCATTTAGCATTTTTCAAACCACCTTCAGGCTCAATCGTGAGTAGACCATGGTATTTCCATTCGTTTCGAATCAATTCCAAGGCATCGGATAAAGTGAAAGGCGAGTGATGAATTACCCAGTGATTCGTTTCAAGTCGACCACGAAGGTGAACATTGACGATTCTATGTTTAACCGATGCAAACTTGTGCAATTCATTGTACATACCTGCCCACCTCAAATCAAGCGTAATCCATTCGAATTCTTTCACTACCTCAAAGGGAGTCATATTATCAAGGCTAATTGGTATGTTTTCAACAGCAGCCTTAACCTCTGAAAACTCATCAGCAAATGAATCCAGTGTGTGTTTCAATTGCAATGGATCAAATCGCTTACTCCAAGTATCCCAAAGATGAAACACGCACACTTCTGCATTCACCTCTCGGGTGAGTCTAAGAGAGTCGTGAATTAGTTGATGACCACGAGTAATTTCACGTCGTTTACTGCTACAAAGGCAGATGCCAACATCGCGATTAGCATGAACAGAAAGAATCGGCAGCTTCAATTGCTTCAACTTATCCGTCAATTCATCGACATCATGCTTTTCACAGATTTTCCAATTTTTAATGCGGACTTCAAACTTTGCCTTATCAAGCGGAGGTCCCGCAACATCCCACTCTGCTAGATTTTGGAACTCAAATCCATCAACCAAACCTTCGTTTCGTATTCGCCGCATAATTTGAAAAAGAGCCTCTAACTCATAGACGGGCCTTTGAATTAAAATCGCAAGCGGTGGTGTCGTAATTGATAGCAGGTTCACAAGTATCCCAACTATCGTCACCGAGTGACAATGAGACTTTTCACACTTATGGTTACTCACACTTATGAAACAAAAGAAACCTTAAGGAAACTTGCACATATTGGTGCATGGGTAGGTGATTATGGCCTCCTTTAGTGATGATTTTTGTTCTTTCCATGATAATTCCTGGATCAATGCCTCCAGTATTGGCGCTATGCCTAGGGTTGCTTATGAAGCAGCACGAGAAGTAATCAAATGGAATACAGAGCCTTATAAAATCAAGGAAACCGTCTTCGAAGACATTCCTCAAAACCTCAAAATCGCCCTAGGCAAGCTCATTGGAGCTCCTGCCAAAGAAATCATCCTAGGCAATAGCGCGTCATATGGATTACATCTTTGGGCTAATGGCATTCCTCTCCAAAAAGGCGACGAGATACTTCTAGTCAAAGGAGACTTCCCTGCTACAATACTCCCATGGGTGTATCTCCGCAAGAAAGGAATTCGAGTTCACGAAATCAAGCCAAAAGCTGGCTATTTACGCCCTACGGATCTCCTCGCCGCTCTCTCCAATTCAACACGAATCCTTTGCGCCACTTGGGTTGATTCCTTTACAGGTTTCAAATTAAACGCGAACGCTATAAGTAAGATATGTCAACAGCATAAAGTGCTTTTCCTCCTCAATGTTACTCAAGGCTTAGGCGCCATTCCCTTTGATGTCTCGAAGGTGCCAGTCGATGGCATCACCTGTACAGGATACAAGTGGTTGTGCGGACCCTATGCCACGGGTTTTACTTGGATGAAGCTGGAACACATCAACAATCTGGAATACAACCAGGCCTACTGGATACCTATGCAAGGCGACCGGGAATTAGACAAGATCAGGGACTACCAAATCCTTACTGATCTTGGTGCCGCGCAATATGATGTCTTCGGTACGGCTAACCTGTTTAACTTCGCGCCCTGGACTGAATCGGTCAAACTCTTCATCAAACATGGCATACGTAACATCGAGAAGCATAACAATCAACTCGTCACCCAGTTCATCAATGGTCTTGATACAAACAAATATGATATTCACAGTCCCCTTAAAGGAGACACAAGATCCGCTATAATACTGGTAAGCCACAAAGAATCGGAACGCAACAAAGCTATATTCAAACTGCTCCAAGAGGAAAAGGTGTACATCTCTTTCCGTGAAGGTCTCTTGCGTTTTTCCCCACATCTATATAATACTCCAAAGGATATTGATAGAGCTCTTGACATCCTAAATGCATTTGAATAGGGTTTGAGCTGGTAGACTAGGCTTTTTTGAAATTCAATTGGTACACGAACCAATTACCAAATTCACTATGCAACTCAAATCCTGCCTCAGCTGCCCATCGCTTCTCCGTTTTTCTTCTTGGGTAATCCGGATCTGGTGCCAATTCACTGAGCGAGACCAACCCATTAGGCTTAAGGATACGCCAGATTTCACGTAAGGCTTTTACAGGTTCAGGGATTTCAGGAAGGCAAGAAATGGCAATGACCCGGTCAATACTTTCATCTGCAAACGAGAAGGCATGTGCATTATCAATCTTAGCGATGATATTGGGTATCTCTTCTTGGATAATGCGCTGTTTTAGTTTTTCAATGACCTTTTTTGAAATATCAACCGCATACACTGTGCCATTGGGACGCACCTGTTTAGCAAATTCAATGGTATAACTGCCTTTGCCTGGACCGATTTCGAGGACCGTCATCCCTGGTTTAAGATAAGCTTGAGCAGCCACAGTACTTGGTTTTTGGACGATGTGTCGACGCCAGGGGTTATCTATCAGACCAGTCAACGCTGCGGGAATAGGAAATTTCCGGTAACGACGAACTATCCGAATAATGACACAAGAACAGAAAAGAATCAATAAGAATCCAATCATCAACCATTGCAAAAAAAGGTACAACACCATAACTAGCCATCTCATTATGAATCATAAAGACCCGCCTCACGCACCATATCTTTAATCATAATGCGACCCATCCATGGAAACTTGGTTTCAGAGAAGCGTACAGAAACTGTTGCAGACTTTACGAAGTTAGCTGCTTTGAGTGTCTGGGCAATATCTTCTGCCTCCTGCATATTCTTGACAACGAAACTCAGAAACACGAGGGGCTCATCGGCTGATATATACGGCAGCCAGAACTGGCCTGGAAACTTTTCTCGCACCCACTCAGCCACCTCAGTTATTGCCATCTTTTTCTCATCAATGAGAGTACGAATCATAATCTGATCGTAACCTCCTGCACTCAGGTTCCATCGAACCGAGAACATAACTCCCTTATTCTTCAACTGCTCGATTGTTCGGCCAACCCGACGGGCAGTCAACCCCGATCGACTCGCCACTTCACTGATCGACATTCGCGAATCATCAACAAGCCAGTGCAGCACTTTGAGTTCGGTGCGGTTGAATTCACCACCCTCTTCCCTACCGCGGACAGGCAGCGCCTGGACACCACGATGATCTTTAGGTATCAAGAGCGGAAACATTTCCGTCCGAGTAACATGGGGCATGGTTCGGACGAAGCGACCTAACTCCGAAAGACCCTCAGATCCGATGTATTGGGCGAAGAAATTGTATGCACCTCCTCCACCACTTGCGATTGTGCCAACGACATGAACCATAGGACTACTCCCAAGTCGTTGAATGAACTCCTCTTCGTTCTCTTCGCCGTCGGTATAGACCAGTCCATAAAGGACCTCTGATTTCAAATAATCCAACGACAACATCGCAGTGAAACTATGAATTACACCCGTATCAATCAGTTTTGCTACTCGTTTTTTCACTGCATTGGCAGAGATGCCCAGAATGTTCGAGAGCGTCTGATACGACATTCGGCAGTCTTCATGAAGCTCCCAGAGAATTTTTTTGTCGAGTGGGTCCATGAAACACACCTTGGCTAGGGGTGATATTGGCATTGCTTCCTACTTATATTCTAGATGATTAGAGTCTATCACTGATATCAGTCACAAATAGGATTACTTGGAGGTGTATCCTTCACAATGTCCAAAAGTAAAGGTGAAATGTCACAAGCTGAGATCGACCAATTCCTAACTTGCGCCCCCACCGGTCGATTAGGCCTCATCATTGACAACGAACCCTACGTCATTCCAGTTGGTTACGTGTACCATAAAGGAAAAATCGCTATTCATTCCTGCACTAAGGGGAAGAAGATTGAAGCCTTAAAATCCAATCCACGAGTGTGCTTTGAAGTCGATGAAACTCTATCTGATGTTTCAATGTATAAGAGTGTCATCATGTTTGGGGAGAGCGAAATTCTCCATGAGCCAGAAGCCATAATACCCTACCTCCAACTACATATCAATAAATACCGTGTTCCCGAGAATTTTGAAACCTATATGCAAAAGCCTGGTCGAAAACGTGACGAAGAGTTGAAATCTGCTCGTATTATACTAATCACACCCGATCAAATGACAGGACGCAAGTTCATACGGACAATCGAAGCCTAGTATTGAGTTGAAAGGATATGGTAAAAACTGAACTCCTATTCTTGGAAGACAGCTACCTGCGATCAACAGCAACAACTGTAACTGATGTTACGGGGAATGCAGTTGTGTTAGCTAGCACAATTTTTTATCCTGAAGGAGGAGGGCAACCCAGTGATACAGGGACTTTAGATTCGTCTCAAGGTACTGCAACAGTAACTCATGTTGCGAAGGAGGGAAACCGCATTCTCCATTACCTCGAAGGACCTATCCCACACATCGGAGACGAAGTATACATCCGTCTTGATTGGGAAACGCGATATGCCCATATGCGAATGCATACTGCCCAACATATCGTCAGTCGGGTTGTATTTGAACTGTTTAATGCCCAAACTGCAGGTAACCAAATCCGTGACACTTATTCACACATCGATTTTGCACCTGCTACTTTTCAATCAGCAGACCTGCCAAGGATTGAAGAGGCAACAAATGCCATCATTCAGCAGGATCTTCCTGTGATCATTGAAACTGTTTCACGAGAAGAGATGGCAGAACGTATGGGACCCGACCGGTCTGATCTAACGAAACTGCCTATTTCTGTAAAACAAGTTCGCCTTGTCTGCGTAAAGGGATACGACGCTTACCCTTGTGCAGGTACTCATGTAAAACGCACAGGAGAGCTGAAAGGCATCCGAATAACAAAGAGGAAGGCAAAAGGGAAAGGAACCATCCGGATTACGTACGAACTAACTGAATTGCCTATTGAAAGAGTTCCTTAGTATCAAATGACTCGAATGAACTCTTCGAGTGGTTTCCGGGGTGGTCGTTCTTTTTCGGTTTCAATCTGCTTTTCCGTGAGAAGAGAAGTGGACATAGGTGCATGCTTTCCTACAATAACCAATGTAATCAAGGTCATTCCCTCAGGAATATTAAGCAATGCCTTAGCTTTCTCGTGATCATACCCAGCAATTGGATGAGCCACGAGCCCTAGTTCAGTGGCTCTTAAAATAAGCGACCCTATTGCCATGCCGGTGTCAAATAGGTAATAGTCTCTGTCAGGTAACATACAATCAAAGTCTCTTGTTGAAAACACAGCAATGATCAGAGATGCTCCCTGTACCCACCGGTTGTTCTTAGACATAACCCCAAACAGCTTAGAGAGCATCTGACTATTTCGCACAAAAACCATTCGCCATGGCTGGTTATTGAAACACGAAGCTGCAAGCTGAGCATACCCTGCTAGATCTTCTATCATGGTATCAGTAATCTCAGCAGGCTCTAGTGCACGGTACGCTCTACGTGTTGTGATAGCTTCCTTGACATCCATTCTCATCACCACTTCTCCGTTCTATCTAAATGTGCCAATAAGGTTTCGGTTTTCTAACACACCAGAGCGATCTCAAAACGGCTTATAGAAAGCATACAATTGACTAAACATTATGGTTTAAATGACCTGATTTCCCATAATAGGTTGTTTAACCCTTGAGGTCTGTGTATGGGTGGACTCTATCCTCCTGAGTTTGAATGCAAAGCCAAACTTAGTGATGGCTGCTGTATCCAGATACGTCCCCTAAATTTTGATGAATATGATCGCCTTGATGACCTATACACACGTTCCTCAGAGGAATCGCTCCGCAAACGATTTGGCTGGACCAATGCACGAGAATGGCTCCGCTCCATTAAAGGCTGTGTCGATACAGGAAACCTTTGCCTAGTTGGCGAATACCTGAATGAAGTAGGTACCATTGAAGTGCTTGGCGACTGTTGGTATTTCATGGATAAGAACTCAGGAACTGCAGAAGTGTCCATTCTTGTACGTGACGATTTCCAAAATAAAACCCTGGGGACCCAGCTGATGAGAAAATTAGTAGAGATTGCCGAGTCCGAGGGATTGTACCGCTTGTTTGCCCTAGTGAATGTGACGAACACGCCAATGCTTCGTATCGTCCAGCGACTAAAATTTGGCTTTGTCCATGGAGCCGATGGTGTAAACCTTTATCGTTTGGACCTGTAATTTCTTTCAATTAGGATTCGATTTGTGTGTGAAAACTTATTATAGCCTAAATGTATAGGCAACACCACAACCCTTTGCCTGTGGGGATGTTCGAACTTGAATGGTGAAGAGCAAGAAGCAGATGTTTCGCTGAAAGTCATCGCCGTCGGAGACTCCGAAGTCGGAAAAACCAGCATCGTCGGACGATACGTCACTGGTTCCTTTTCCACGTCGTACAAAGCAACTATTGGCACTGATGTGTTTCGCAAGATTGTGACGGTGGAAGGACGTCGAATTGGTCTGCTCTGCTATGACACTGCTGGACAGGAACGGTTCCGCAACCTGGTTGAACGCTATTTCGTCGGAGCTATTGGAGCCCTCCTAGTTTATGATGTCACGAACCGGGAAAGCTTTGACAACTTACCGACGTGGTCTCGCCAGGTTGATCGTCACGCGGGTGAGGCAGTAAAAATTGTAATCGGTAATAAAATTGATTTGAAAAAAGAGCGTCTCGTGAGTGAACAAGAAGGCATGGGCATGGGGCGCCAACTTGGTGCCGAGTTCTTGGAAACCAGTGCTAAAGATGGGGTCAACATTGAGCCGATCTTTGAGCGCATTGCATTGTATGCAATTGACCGGGTCCGCGGACGCGTGTTCTAACCACGATTATTTCGTTGGGTGTAAGGGTTTTCCACAGACTTCACAGAAAGCTTCTGGTTCCTCTAGAAAAGCTCCACATTTTGGACAATACTGCACTCGACGTCGACGAGCGGATTTTAGTGTTGCCCGAACTCGTGTAGCATTGGGTTGAGCGGGCTTCTTTTGCTTTGGTAAATCAGGTCGTGCTTGTCCTGTGCGATAACGGTACAATGCGTGTTCTAAGACAGCGCTGAATTGGCCTTTGCGTTTCTCGAATTCTTTTTTGGTTTCATAGGGTTCGGTTTCAACGACGACGAGTTCAAACCACTTTTCGTCCTGATCCTCGGCATCAATATCTGGAGTAACATGAATGATGACGCGGTCATCTTGGCTGTCGATATGGGAAATATGATCATAACGAGCATATTCTGCAATAGGGCCTCCTCGGAAGGAAATTAAGCCACCGGTTAAGCCCTTCCGTTTCGCGTAGAAGGCCACTCCCCGGTTCGTGATAGCGATTTGACCTACTTTGGTGACATACCCACGCAGTTCATCACCTGTTTTCACATAGACTAGCGAGGTGTAGATGATGGTGTCTTCACCGGGGATTAGCTTGGTTAAAGCATCATCCAGTTTACCTTCGGGTATGTACCAGTTTCCAATGGGCATCGGTGTTCACCAGTCTGTATTGTGGCTGTTCTCCTTTAAATCCGAAGGGAATTCAGGAATTTAAGATTGTTGAGGTACAAGAAGCTAATTCACTTGATTCTAGCTCCACTGAATCAGGTATTGGGAAAGCTCTTATATCGCCCAGCAAGGTTCGCTTACCTGTGAGTTTCGATTTAGTCGTCGCTGGGAAATTAGCCATCGATGAACTCTCCTTTCAAGGCGTCCCCACTAGCCCAATACTAGGAGGGTCAGCAGCCCACGTAGCAATCGCTGCAGCTACGCTAGGCAGCAAAGTCGCCATCGTTTCATCCATTGGGGACGATTTCCCATCAAAGTTTGTTAAAATGCTAGAATCAAAGGATATTGATCTATCTGGAGTCGTCCGCCGATCAGGTCGGTCCTCTCATTTCTGGGCTGATTTTACCAAAGAAAGCACCATGTCGAATTATCGACTACATTTTGGCGTAGGAAACCAACTGTCTTTTAGCCACTTCAATCGCTTGACCAAGAATGCCAGAGCAATCCATCTTGGAATCTTACCACCGCATTTACAGCGAGCCTTAATCAGACGTGTTCATGGGCGAGGTCCTCTTCTTAGTATGACTACGATTTTTCATCAAGCCCAAACATTACGCGATGAAATCTTACCTCAACTATCCAGTCTGGATATACTGTTTCTAAATTCCAAAGAAGCGACGTTTCTTACCGGTACAGGAGATACAGAGCAGGCCATTATCCGACTAGGACAGCAGGTGCCCTTAGTGGTAGTGACGCAGGGTCCTGATGGCTGCTTTGTTTATCGCCGAGGTGTCATACAGCACCTGGATAGCTATCCAGTGCAGGAAATCGATGCCACGGGAGCCGGAGACAGTTTTGCAGGGGCCTTCTTAGCAAGTTACCTGAAAGATGGAGATATCATTCAAGCGGCGAAATGGGGGAATGCCGCGGGGGCTTTCAATGTCCAAGATCTAGGCTGCACCAATTTGGTGAAAGCCACACGTGAAGCCTTAGAAAAACTCATTAACAGCCCACCAAAATCCGTCTGATGTGAAAACGCCACACAAGCCAAAAGGCTTTAGCCTTAAGGCACCGAATAGACACGACTCAAGGGAGGACTGCGTTTGTCGAGCAGGACGACGCCCAACCAGGCCAATATCCGTGAACTTTTCCAACGGGGAGTAGAATACATCCGAAGCCGTAAGTACAAGCAAGCCCTAGCCTGCTTTGACGAAATCCTCGAATCAGAGCCCCACCGCATCAACGCCTGGTACAACCGTGGAGTAGCCCTTTACCAACTTCGGAAATACCAAGCAGCCATCGAAAGCTATGACAAAGCCATCGGTTTAGCTCCTGACTACTCCCGCGCCTGGAACAGCAAAGGCAAAGCCCTCAGCAAACTAGGTAAACATCAACAAGCCCTCGAATCCTTCGAAAACGCTACTCACCTCGATCACACGATGGCAGATGCTTGGAACAACCGAGGCATGGAACTCTCGAAACTCAACCGCCAAACCGAAGCCCTAGAATGCTTCGAACGGGCCATCCAAGTTGATCCCTCCTTTGCCATCGCCTGGTTCAATAAGGGCACCCGCATGGTCGCCATGGCCCGCTACGACGAAGCGTTGGGCAGCTTCGAACAAGCCCTTCTCCTAGACCCCGAATTCATCGAAGCCTACTACCACCTCGGCCTCACCTTTGAAAAAGTCGGACGCAACAAGAAAGCCATCGAAATCCTCAAGCGCGCTCAGAAACTAGACCCTAAATACCCAGGACTTCAAGAAAAGCTTGAATCCATCAGGAAAGGATGCTAGACGTTTCTCTCATTACATGGAATGAATGAATCATGACCCATGGAACCTATCCCCCCATCATCAAAGCCTTACCACAAGTTGACATAGGCATTGACGGCATTAAAGCGTGGCTTGCTCAAGGTGACACCTTCCAAATCGTCTTTTTCGAAATCCAAGCGGGCGTCACCATACCTCTCCATTCCCATAAAGCCCAATACGGCATAGTCCTCGAAGGAGAAATGACCCTAACCATCGGGAACCAAACCCACGAATTCCGCGTAGGAGACTCCTATTACATCCCTGAGAATGTCAGCCACCATGGTGTCTTCCACACATTCGTCCGTGCTATGGACTTCTTCGATGAACCGAGCCGATACCGCCCAAAAAGCCTTTAACCCTCGTTTTCACTCTGGAACCCTGTTTTTTGGTGGCCATAGCTGGGGGTCATACCCACTGGGATAGGTCCAATCGGCTTTGACCTGAGGACGATTAGACTGTGTAAAGGCCACTCCGACCAGAATGGTCACAAGAATCATGCCAATCAGCATGGGGCCCCTTTTATGACGCAGTGCTGGCACCATAGGTTCCGTTCTCCCTTGTCCACAATCTTACTTGTTATTAGCTCCCTTTTTAGCCTGCCCTTTGTGGCGACGGTAGAGCAAGAAACCTAGCAGGATCACCTGAATCGAAATGATGAGGACTCCACATGTCACCAGAAGCGTTACCCAAAGGGGTGGAGGGGGAGGGGGGCACTCAATGCGAGGTGGATGGTCAAGGGCAAAATGCCAGCCACCATGACGTTCTAAAAATACATACTGACTTACCGCTCGATCAATCCATTTGTAACACCCACTTCCCGTCATATCCTCTGTTGTCACAGGACTCCAAGTGAAGTTATTAGCCTCCTGTTGCTCCCAGGTGTGTTTCGGAAAAATGTATGGATAGGTTGCTTGACTGAACCCAAAGTAACCTGGTTGAGTTGAATAGATTTCTACCGTATAGTCTGTGGGGGTGTCAATCCGATAGATATCCCGTACATCACTGCGAGTGTAAGGGCTCCATAGATGAATCGTTTCTAGACTGTATTTCACGTCCTCTGATGTGAAACGAATGCCATCGTGCCAGGTCACATTCTCGTAGAGGTGGAAGGTGTACTTCATCCCATCTTGGATATCCCCCGCGGCGGTGGTTGGTTCGATGG
>JBHLMI010000031.1:0-25717 GCA_048938295.1 Promethearchaeota archaeon | reverse complement strand
TATGCTTTTAGATAGCCTGAGAAAACGTGACGCAAAAGCAGCGAAGCAACTCGCTTCGCGATTCGAATTTGTCGAACAACGATTACAAGATATCCCGCGTGAGAAGGTAGAACCAGGGGAGGAGATTTATGATGAGGAAGCCCTGGATGAGTTACTAGAAGCGGACGAAATTACTGCTGCTGAGCTTTATTTCATGGAAGGCTACAAGGGTCGAGCCTGGCAACGAAAGACCGATCATATCGATACAGTCTCAACTGAGTTAGCTGAAGATGACCGATTTGAAGACTGAAGAAGAACCCTCAGCTAATGAAACTTTTCCCATAATTAGTTTACCCGAAGACGATATTTCTAAATCTAGGCTTCGGCTATTTACCACGATTAGCGTTTCTGTAGTCATCGTGATACTTGTTATCATTGACCAACTGTTGGGACTGTGGTCCTTTGGTGTTTATTGGATTCTATTCAGCTTAGGGTTAATTTTCTGTACTATAGCAATTTGGGTCGTACTGCAATGGGACGAAGGACACCGACAGGATGGTAGAGAAACCGTCCTTGAGAAATGGGGTGATGAGATTGGATGGCCTGTTATGATTCTAGCGTTTACTATTCAATTTGTGCTTCCACAGATACGACCCATTCTACTTGGAGCCATCTTGGGAGGTAGCTGGCTTCTCGTCATTCGGGAAAGGATCAGCTAGGTTCATTTTTTCGCACCAAGTTGTTCGAAAAATACCCAAGATTAACAGGCTATAGACTCTATTCCGAACTTGCCGGCTAACGAGAATATTTGAGAGATTTCGCGTCCAAATCCAGTAACTGCTAGATTCGAATTGAATAGTAATCGAAAACAGACTAGCAGAGGAGAATCGAAAAGTGAACAGCGTTGTCTCTAAGAAATTCACTCAAGGAGTGGTTTACACTCTGGTTAGTTTTGTCCTGGTCAGTCTATTTCTTCCCCTTACCTCTGACAGAATGATTGTGCACGCACAAACCGATTTAACTAACATTCATGTCGGTGTATATAATGGACCAGGGGCTGATGATGATTGTGCAACCGCTTTGCACAGTCTCATGGTATGGATGGGACCAACAGTCATTTGGGTTGACGAGACAAGCATTCTAAATGGAACCTTGTATACTCTCGATTTACTTGCTTTTCCAGGCGGGTCTCCAGAGCTCTATGCAATTTACGTTGGTGAAGTAGGAGTACAGCTTATCCGACAATTTATTGCAAATGGTGGGTCGTATTTTGGTATCTGTGGGGGTGGGATGTTTGCCACACGGACCCTTGAGCTATGTCAAGGTGAATGGAGATACCCCATTCCAGGAATTTCTGGAGGTCCCCAATTGGTCGAGATGAATGTTAATCAGGGTTCAACTGGTCCAGACTTATCTGATGAACCAGCATCCTATCTATCTCTCTACTGGGGTTCCCATTATTTCGACCCAAATAATTCGGATGAGGTTATCCCAATTATGTCATTTGCCGCAAATGATGGTATCGCCCTGTGCGTTTCTCACTATGGATACGGCACTATATCCATCTGTGGGCCACACCCTGAATTTGAAGAAGGCAGCGACCGGGACGGAACCACCCAATACGATTATCTTAATGATCCCGACTCAGAGTGGGGTCTCTTAGAAAAGATGGTTCAATGGCTCATCGATGAGTCTTTAGAGACCGCTCCACCCAATCCATTAAGTGGGATTGGTGGAATTCTAATTGTGATTGGTGTCATCACGGTAATTGTCGTTGCAGGGATAGCATTCTTCCTGGTTCGGAAACGGAGCATAACTTGACTCAGGCAACCAGTCGACTGGTGAACGGGGACTGTTCGACTGGTTCACTTCTTTTTCTAGTTTGTCGGGTGCAGAGGATTTTAGTTGTCCTCAGCTATCATTTCAATGATTTTGAAAAGCTCTTTGGCACGCACGGGTTTTACTTGGAAAACTGCTGCGCCTGCATCTATAGCCTCTGCGCGAACAGTTTCATCAGCACTCACGAAGATAATTTTAGAGTGCGTATCGATTTCTTGAATCATTTTTGTCGCGCTAATTCCGTCCATACGCGGCATCCGATGGTCCATGATAATGACATCGGGTTTGGGGTCCATCGTTAAAAAGAGTTGGACTGCTTCGTGGCCATCGAATGCAGAGCCGATTACTTTATGACCTTTCATCTGGAAGAGAGCCTTGTAAATTTGGTGCAGGTTCTCTTCGTCATCAACGATGAAGATCGATGCCATTGAATGCACTGTCCGTTTCACTTTCGTCTTGTTTGGTATACAATGTAGGTGTTGCAAGTAATCCCCGCTTGCGTTGCCCATTGATTGCTCGGTAATTGACGGTTAAGAGTATTATG
The DNA here is from genome assembly GCA_048938295.1 of Promethearchaeota archaeon. Classification (GTDB taxonomy): domain Archaea; phylum Asgardarchaeota; class Hermodarchaeia; order Hermodarchaeales; family Hermodarchaeaceae; genus Hermodarchaeum. The sequence continues at coordinate 23,355 of JBHLMI010000031.1, read as the reverse complement.
TTTGCCATTTGTTCTCTGCGTTTCCATTTCGGTTTTCTGTAGCAGTAGAGGGAAGATTTGCTTGTTGTTTGAATGTCGAAAAAATTTGGAGGCTTCTTTAAAGTTGTTCTTCAATTATTCCTTGATTCACATATTATTAGGACTCAAGAAGGGGTTTGAATCGCTGCAAGAGTAGGGCATTTGTGAGCACGCTTACACTGGACAGAGCCATAGCTAATGCAGCCCATTCGGGACGAAGGAAAATATAGGGATATAATGCCCCTGCAGCAATAGGGAGAAGAATAGCATTGTAGATCAGAGCCCAGAAGAAGCCTTGCCGAATTTTAGAAACGGTTTTCTTTCCCAACTGAACTGCGGTCACTACATCGAGGAGACTGTCTCGGACTAGTACGATATCACCGGTTTCAACGGAAACATCGGTTCCAGAACCCAGAGCGATTCCGACATCTGCTTGAGCAAGCGCAGGAGCATCATTGATTCCATCACCAGCCATAGCGACGGTATGTTCCTTTGCTTGGAGTTTCTGGATTTCGTGGGATTTATCTTCAGGTAGAACCTGTGCGATTACGCTAGAGATTCCTGCTTGTTGACCAATCGCCTCTGCGGTTTGTTGTTTATCTCCTGTGAGCATAATTACATCGATGTCCATTTTTTGTAGCTGTGCAACTGCTCGAGCCGATTGAGGCTTGAGCGTATCCGCGATGGCAATCAAAGCGAGGAGACGTCCGTCTCTGGCAGCAAAGATTGTGGTTTTTCCTGCCTTTTGAAGGTCGGCAAGATGTGGTTTCAGTTCAGTAATGTCAATTTCATGCTCCTGCATGAGAAGGTCGTTTCCAACAAGGATGGTATGTTTCTCAACCACAGCTTGAACACCCTTTCCTGTGATGGAACTAAAGTCATTGATTTTAAAAACCGGGATATTAGTTTTTTCAGCATATTGAACCACTGCGTTCGCGAGTGGATGTTCACTATATTTTTCAGCTGATGCGATGTAGGAAAGGGCTTCTTTGGCGTCAATGTCTCCTGCTGGGAGGATATCCGTTACTGTGGGTTTTCCGATGGTTAGAGTGCCAGTTTTGTCAAAAACCATTGTGTCTACTTGCGGAATGACTTCTAGACCTTCACCAGTTTTTATTAGAATTCCAAGCTGTGCACCCCGACCAATACCTACCATTAGAGCCGCAGGCGTAGCTAACCCAAGTGCACAAGGACAGGCGGCAACTAACACTGCGATTGAAAAACCTATGGCTGCGACCCAAGTGAGTCCTGGAAACCAAGGTGTGAAGATGATTAGGATTAGCCAAGCTGTAAAAACGACAAGGGACAGAAGGATGATGAATGGGACGAACTTTTCGGCGATGGCATCGGCTTTTCGTTGAATTGGTGGTTTATGGGTTTGTGCCTCTTCAACCATGTGAATAATCTGTGCAAGAACAGTATCTGATCCAACCTTCGTTGCCTCAATTACTAATATTCCCGTTTCATTAATCGTTCCACCGATGACTTCATCATCCACCTTTTTACTCACCGGAATGGATTCGCCTGTAATCATAGCTTCATTAACTGATGATTGACCTTCAACTATATATCCATCCACGGGAATCTGAGCGCCTGGGCGAACAAGTAATCGATCTTCTACTTCAACCTCATCTGTTGGGATGGTGATTTCTTCACCATCTCGGAAAACGATGGCAGTTTTAGGTTGTAAGTCCATTAATGCACGGATTGCTTTAGAAGTCTGTCCTTTCGCAAATGCCTCCAACGTTCGGCCCAGAAGAATAAAAGTAATCAACAAGGCTGCAGAGTTATAGAATATTTCCTGACCTGTCAGAAGAAACGTGGCTGCAATAGAGTAGAAATAAGCCACACTTGTGCCCAACATTATGAGGGTATCCATGTTCGTTTTGCCATGTCTAGCGGCATTCAAAGCTGACTTATAAAACGGATAACCACCATAAAATTGAACGGGTGTTGTAAGCAGGAACAGAATTACAGCAGGAGTGATTCCTGGAGGAAGATAAGGAGTAAGAAGGTAAGGGAAAAACGAAACTAAGACAATTGGAATAGTGAATAGGATCGTAAAAGCCAAGAGCCAAGAGTAGTAGCGGATTTCGTGCTTGCGTGTCATTGCTTCACGATCAATGTCAGTGGTCGTTTCGGCGACAATATCAAATCCAATTGATTTCAAACTGTTCCGCACAGTTTTCAGAGTGACTAGCAGCTCATCATATTCGACAACCAACCGACCGGACATCATGTGTTCTTTAACTGAGAGTACTCCGTTGATTCCCTGAACGGTCTTTGTTATGAACGCCCATTCATCTGAACGAGGGGAGGGTGAAAGAGTCAGCGTCATGGTGGCTCTTTTTGGCGTGTAGCCTGTTGATATGACGGTTTCTTCGAGGGCTTCACGGGTCACTTGACCAGGAATTAAATCAACGGTGGCCTTCTGTTCCAGTAGATTAACTGAGACCTTTGTAACACCCTGTTGTTCGAGTAGAGCTTTCTCGATTGTAGTAACACATGCAGCACAATGCATTCCTTCGATACGCATTGAAAGCCGTTCTGTTTCTGGTTCCTGTTTCGATTGTTCCTTCAATGTTACTCACCTTTGGTTAACTGTCTGTTTGGTTTTGGAGCTGAATTTGGTATGCAGCCGCACAGTGTTGACAGCAAAATGCCATTTGCTTGCCGTTTATCTCTTCGAGATGCGCCCCTTCATAGACTTTACAGCCGCAACTAGCACATACCTGCAGATTTGACTCAAAGACTGCAGCAGTAAGTGATGCGAATCGATCCAATAGCTGGCTCACTGAACTCCGCCCCTTTCGAGTAAGACAATATTCACGTCGAGGGCGTTTACCCACTGACTTATCCTCAGATGTGACCAGACCCTGTTGCTCTAGTTTTTGTAAGAAGGGATAGAGGGTTCCAGCGCTAAGCGAGCGGCCAGATCGTGTATTGTACTTCCGAATTATGCCGTATCCATGAGTTGGGCCTTCATTGAGTACTAAGAGGATATACAGTTTGGCCAGATCGTCTAATACTGTGTCTAGTGGCTTTTCACTCATGCGCATTCACCCTGAAGAGGTATTTTATTACGAGGTAGATATATCCTATCCGATATATTAATATAATGATGTTACACACCTAATTAAATATTAAAGACGTCTACGAGGTGATTCTGTGGCAATTGATCCAATCTGTAAAATGAAAGTCAATGAGAAAACGGCAAAGTGGACTTCAAAATATAAAGGAAAAACCTACTATTTCTGCGCCCCTGGTTGTAAAGCAGAGTTCGATAAGAATCCAGAAAAGTATACGTCCTAATCGGAACCTTGACAATGGTTCCGTTAAGTTGAAACTTAGGATTCCTCTACCGGCAAGAAGATGCGAAATTCAGCACCTTCTTTGCCTTTTTTCGGGATGAATTCGATTGAGCCATCGTAGGCTTCGAGAACACGTTTGACTAGATTCAGCCCTAAGCCTCCACCATCAGTGGTATTGCTACGTTCAAAGAGTTTCGCTTGGAGCTTCTTTGGTACACCTGGGCCATTATCAGCCACATTGATTTGTATTTTGTCAGCTTTTTGAGCAATTGTGACATCGACTTCCGGTTTTGCTCCCGCATGCTGAGCGGCGTTTCTGAAGAGATTGACAAAAACTACGGGCAGAAGTCGGCCACCTGCAACACGGACTTTTTTGAGTTTTTTCGGAGCATTCACCTTTATGGCGAGTTGCTTATGGGTTTGCATCGCCTGCTTTGCCACCCGGTCGATGAGGATTACGATTTCTTTTTCAACCTCTTGTTCTGGACGTCGTAAGAGATTGAGAAGACGAATCATTCGGTCTGCTGCCCCTCTGGAGGCTTCGAGAAAGTCACGAAGTTCCGAATCCTCAGGAATCTGCATTTCGATAAGTTCTGTGTTGCTGAAGATTACTTGAATATCGTTGATGAGATCGTGGCGCAGTAACTTTGCATAGAGTTCGAGGTCACGATTTGTGTTCTGTAATTCGATTTCAGTTAGTTTGCGATCATGAATATCCCGGACTAGTGAGTATAGAGCAACGATTTTCCCATTGCGATATACCTGTTTACTACTGACTTCACCCCAAACCCGTGAGCCATCCTTGGCAATGAAAGGATATTCGTGGGGACCGACCTCCTCACCGGCAAAGAGCCGCCTTGTGTTTTCAAGGGCTTGTGGCAGGAGTTCAGGGGGGAGAAAGCCTATACTCGGATAGGGTTTTCCCTTCAACTCATCGGGATGGTACCCTAAATGGGCTTCAATTGATGGTGATACATCGATAATGTTTAGGTTCCTGTCAAAATGTAGGAGAACATCAGTTAGGTTTTCGAAGAAAAGTCGGTATCGTTCCTCACTCTCGGCAAGAGCTTCTTGGGCGTGTCTACGATCGGTAATGTCTTCAATGGTGCCTTCATAATAGATGACTTTGCCCTGAGCATTTCGAAACGCTCGACTACTCAGGAGAACCCAAATTAGACGACCATCTAGTCGTCGAAATTGAGTCTCAAATCCCATGACGGCGTCTTCCTTTGCCACCTTTTGCTCCCACTTTCGTCTGGCATTTGGATCAACATAAAACGATGAAGCCTTTCTCTTGAGGAGTGCTTCCTTGTTTGGGAATCCTAGCATATTGACTAGGGCAGGATTTGCATCTAGAATTTCGCCAATTCCTGGTTTGGTTCGGAATAAGCCCACGGGAACGCTTTCAAACAGGTGGCGATACTCAGCTTCAGCTTTTTCCAACTTACTGGTAGCATTCTTAGAGGTAGGCATGATACACCACCATGGATGGGTATATGTAGAGAAGTGACTGTTTCCCCAACCTCTTCTCATTTTTAGTCTCTTGAAATTTGAGATAAGTGTCTTTCGTTACGATGGTAAATCCTCTATGCATGATTGCGAAAAAGGGAGAAGATCAGTTTATGCTATCGAGTTTAGTCAAGGAGACTCTTCAGATGGAGTTTGTGTTTTCCGAGTTTCCCTTCAAAATTCACAGCAGAAACCTTCACAAGATCAGGAACTTTAACAGCAGCCCTTAACGCTGCACCCATACCATCTTGCACAGCATTTTTACTGAGACCATTCAGAACGATTTCAAGTACACTGTTGACATCAGGAGGAACAAGGCTATTGGGGATATGTTCTCGCAGCGTGGGACAAAGGCGCACATTGGTGGAAGCTTTCAAGAAATCATATTTGGAGCCTACTTGGCTTCCACTGCGACAAATACCGCCAGGAAATGGTGTCACACACCCATCAACTGTGTGTACGGCCTGAACGGCGGCTTCAGCGGCTTTTAGCGTCGCCCTAGGGGTTTTGCCCATTAGAATCAGATTTCCACCACCAACGCCAGCTTTAATTCCAAATTTCTCTTCAATAACGAATTCGCCTTCGATGACAGGTATTCGCCAGGCGAGTAATTTGTCTCCTACACGTTTTCGATCTTCGAATCCGTCACCGAAATAGCGGAGTTGATTCCCAACATCAACCCATTCCTCTGCAGTATCCAATGCATTGTATACGTTCGTAGTAGGGCAGGTGAGAATGCATTGGCCGGTTCGCTTCCGTAGCTCTTTAGCCAAATCCTTTGATTTCAAAGCGGCGAAGAGTAGTGTAATGCCTGGCCGTTTATCTGGTGTCTCAGTCTTTGGGATTATCTGGTCGATTCCTGCTTCAACTTTGCATTCGATGACTGATGTGGCAAATCCAGCTGCAGAATAGGCGCATGTCCTTGCCCAGTTTTCAGTTGCAGCAGTCATTAGAATACGGGCAACTTGCATGTCGAAGGCTTCTGCGAAGGTATCTTCGACTTCTACTCCGTTCAGTTCCATTGGTTAAACCCCGAATAGTCGTACAGTGTCGTGATGACTCCTAATAACCTTACCTACACCCGAAATTTATTTTAGTTGTCTAAAAATCAGTTATCAGAAAGGCCATGGTTAGGATTCTGTCCAGTTTTCTATTGCCCTATTGATGACCTGTTCTAGAGCGGCTTCATCAACCATCATTTACTTTCAAATTGATACTGGCTTTGCCTGTCTTGATCTTGTGGAAGGTAGATTTGAATGGCGCTATATGATGGGGGTTATTGGTGTATATTGAGACACCATCTTTCCAAAGGCCTAATGCGACCCATCCTGACTCGATTTTGTAGGTTGGTATCTTGTAAGAAAGGCAGATGTCAACAGTTGGATATAGTCTAAGGATCAATGATTGGAGTTTTTCAAAAAAGTCGTTTTCTTTCGTTCGTCACTGCATCGATGTAGCTTTACACCTTTTTCATCATTGTTTACACCGTTTCGAATTCTTGTTTCATCGTTGATTATTTATGGGTAATGATAAATACCCTAAATCCGTTTATGGTAGTTCCATAATTTACGAATCCCCACAAACCCTCGTGCATTATGAATGGAGCGATTATGAAGATGCCTGCATCGAAGCTTGTGCTCACACCATCTATTGACCCTACAGATAGGATCCCTTTTGACTTGAAATTAGTTTCACCGGATACCGTAGCTGGGAAAACACTTGACAAAATCAAGAAAATCGCTATCTGGCATGGAAACCGGCGAACGACCCTTGGTAAATTCTTCGATGTAACTGGAAAAACAGACAAGGCGGCTAAAAACACAGTAATTGAGGTTGTAGGGGCAATTCCTCAGGTTCGCCATCTTGGTCAGGACATGACTGCAGGAACGATTCTCATCAAAGGTAATACAGGGATGCATTTGGGCGCCCGGATGAAAGGTGGAACTATTGAGGTCAAAGGGAATGTAGATCATTGGCTTGGCGCTGAAATGTCCGGAGGCACAATCCGCGTAACGGGCAACGTTGGTGACAAGGCGGCCTCATCCTATCTGGGCAGTAAATATGGAATGAATGGCGGAAACCTTTACGTCAAAGGAAATGTCGGCCATGAACTCGGAATGGGAATGCGACGCGGGATCATCGTAATCGATGGTGACACCGCATCCTATGCTGGCACTCGTATGCTGGCAGGAACGATTATTGTTCGTGGCGAACTTGGCGATCGTGCTGGAGCTGCAATGGGGTATAAGGGAACCATAATTGCGTTGGGCAAGGCGCGACCACCAATGCCTACACATTTGTTTAATGGAGAATATTCTGATATGATCTTTCTTCGCCTCCTTATGGATGCCATTGAAGCCGAAATTCCAGGGGTGACCTTCACAGAGAAAGAACGAGTCGGCCCTTATCTTCGGTTTACGGGTGATTTCGGTTCAGGAGGGCGTGGGGAGCTGCTTCTTTTCAAGGCAACCAATAGCCATGTTCTGAAGGTCGGAAATAATGGCGGCTAAAACTCAACCTAGCATCAACAAGCGTGCTATGCCCCTAGTGAAGCGTCTTATCGCAGAAAGTGATGTGCTTCGAGTTAAAGTGCACAAAACCAAAGGCAAAACCACAATCATTGACTGCGGCATTGATGTCCCAGGCAGCCTTGAAGCCGGTCGCCTACTTGCTGAAGTGTGCATGGGTGGATTGGGGACCGTTGGCCTAGAAACGACCCTCGTTGGAGGATCTACGTTTCCCACAGCACGTATTACCAGCGATCATGCTGCTCTCGCCTGTATTGGATCCCAAGCAGCTGGTTGGAACGTCAAGGTCGAAGGATTCTTCGCTTTAGGCTCTGGCCCTGCCCGAGCCCAGTCACGAGTTGAAGGCAAGCTGTTTGATACACTCGATTACGAAGACGAGCACAACGAAGCGGTGCTTATGCTAGAAACCCGGACCCTCCCCAATCCTGCTGTGTGTGAATACGTAGCCGAGGCATGTAACATCGATGAAAAGGACCTCTATCTCCTCGTCGCCCCGACAGCATGCATTGCCGGTTCCGTGCAAATTGCGGCTCGAATTGTGGAAACCGGGATTCATAAACTCAAAATCTTGGGATATGACTTTCGAAAGGTGCTTAGCGGCATCGGGGTATGTCCCATCGTCCCAGTTGCCCGAAAAGACATGCGAGCAATGGGCATCACTAATGATGCCATACTGATGATGGGAGAGACCTTCCTTTTCATCCACTCCACAGAGGATGATGGCTTAGCCGACCTCATCGAGCAAGTTCCCTCCTCGACGTCATCAGATTATGGTAAACCCTTCCATCAAATCTTCAAGGATGCCGAAGGCGACTTTTACAACATCGATAAGATGCTCTTTGCACCTGCCCACATTACAGTCAATGATTTACGAACAGGACGCTACCATACGGCAGGGCACCTGGATCCGCAACTATTCCTAAAGGCCTTAGCAACGACTCTAAAGTAAATCTATTACAGACATTTAGCATAAACGTAGGAATCAAACATTCTTGGTTTGATTTAACCGACTTTCGTAAAAAACAAGAGTCATTATATTCGATGCAATATTTTCTGTCACTTATATAGTGGTGAATTATGGCTCTAATAGAATTTGATGTTAATCTTAGAATGGTGTGAGGTTTATTTTCAACCATTCAAATCCAATACTTACATCAAATTTATGCAAATGGAATTTCTGTAATACATCACGGAGTTTGGAAATGGTTTCCCCTTCACGACCCTTTTCGCAGAAAAGCATCGCAAAAATGTGATATGTGCCATAGGATTTCAAAAGCATTTTAACGGGTTCATGGCCACTCAAAATCTTTAATGCTTCGTCTGTTTCGCCCTGTTTCACATCAATCCCAATACAGATACCCGAAAGATTGAGTTTTTGGAAATTCACTATTCCCATCACTTTCTTGTCAAGGATTCCAAGGTCCTCAAGGCGTTTTACTCTACGATAGATTGTACTGCGTGTTGTGCTGCAAATCTCAGCTAAATCCGAGTATGAAAAAACGCCCTGGCATAAGCAATTAATTATGTAACGATCTAGCTCGTCTACTGGCAATTTTGTTGCACACTCTGCCCCATTTTGTCTTCTTTAAGCTATAAAGGCTAGCATTTTGTTCAACTCAAGTAATTATACATTATACCTTGAGCTTACTTCGTGGTGACTCCTTTCTGTTTAGGAGGTCTTTATGACGAATGAATCAAAATCAACTTCTTCCTCATCAATGGAGGGAGAATCGGATAAAAAAGGGTTGAAACGAGAGCTTGGTCTCTGGATGCTTGTAGCCCTTGGTGTTGGTAGTATTATCGGTTCAGGCGTCTTTGCTATGCCTGCTGTAATGGGCTCAGTTGCTGGGCCTGCTCTCATCATTGCAATCCTTTTAACTGGACTGGTGACTACTCTGCTAGCTATTTCCTATGCAGAGCTTGGATCAGCGTTTCCCAAAACTGGAGGACCCTACTCACTTCCCAGATTAGCCTTGGGTAACTTAGGCGGGTTTATTATGGGTTGGGGGTACTTCCTTTACGCGTTTGTGGGCACCGCGGCAATCATCGACATCTTCATTACCTACCTCAGCTTCTTCTTCCCCGCCTTAGCTGTAGGACAGACATTGACACCACTAGGAATTGCAATTGCTGTCATTGCTTTGTGGATCTTTACAATCATCAACTTAGTGGGGGTAAAATGGGGCGGCTGGTATAGTGTATTTACCACTATCGGAAAACTAGTCCCATTGATTGCTTTCATCTGCGTCGGTTTGGCAGTTCTTAACTGGACGAATTTCTTTCCGTTACTGCCCTTTGGCTTAACCGGCATCACATTAGCGATGGCTTTTGAATTCTGGGCATTTACTGGTTTTGAATCAGTAGTTGTTCCCACAGAAGAAATCAAGAATCCCAGCAAAACCATTCCCCGAGCAATGCTAATAACCATAGGTATTGTAATCGTAACATACATTCTGTTAGGCATTGCATTTACAGGATTAATCAACTGGACCGGACTAGGCTTAACGGTAGGCGATTGGGGGAGTATTGGAAATCTTAGCTCCCCACTAGCAAATGTTGCATTGGCAGCTGGCTTACCAATTCTAGCTATCGTCGCTGTCATTGGAGCTGTGATTAGCACTGCAGGTGCCGGAGGCGACTGGGTCCTTCTTCAAGGACGTATTCCCTTCGCCATGGCACACGATAAGCTCTTCTGGGGACCAATGGAGAAAGTCCATCCTCGATTTGGAACCCCATACATCGCTCTAATCTTCGCAACGATTCTCACAATGATAATTCAGATTTTCATACCGAACTTTCCATCTGTAGCATTGATTGCCTCAATAACAGCGCTTGTACCCTATGCCGCAGCAGCTCTTGCCGTTCCAATCCTTCGAAAAACTAAACCAGACGTAAAACGACCATTTAAACTGCCGATTCCAGTCATTATCACTGGACTTGGATTCATCTTTGCCACGCTCCTGGTCTATTGGGCTTCTTGGCCATGGACCCTAGTTGGCGGAATCCTGATGCTTATTGGGTATCCATTGTATCTTACACTAAGACGCCATGACTTCGAAATCAAACGAAACCTTTGGATTTTCGTCTATATCTTAGGCATCATGGTGATGTCTCTGATCGGCGACACTAATTTCGTCTATCAAAACTTCCCAGGATTCATTAGTCCCTTGGGGATTATTCCGATGCCCTTCGACATGATTGTCCTGACCGTGTTTAGCATAATCATCTTTGCATGGGCGTACTGGGAGAACTCAAAATACACTGCTACGGACTAATCACAATAAGGTGCGGTAAATGAAATCAGCATTCCTATCGATCACTGATCTAACCCAACAGGACTTTGACACCCTATTTGAGCGAGCTAGTAAACTGAAATCTCAAGTAAAACAGCAAAAATCGGTAACTACTCTTAGCGATCGAGTGGTGGGTTTACTTTTTGAAAAACCCTCCACCCGCACTCGCACCAGTTTTGAAGTAGCTACCCTTCGACTCGGTGGTCAAGCCGTTTATCTACCCTCAAGTGAACTTCAACTAAGCCGTGGAGAACCCATAAAGGATACAGCACGCATTCTTGGTGGGTATCTAGACGCAATCATAGCTCGTGTTTATGCACATGACACGGTTGTGCAGCTCTCACAATACGCTAACATACCTGTTATCAATGGACTCAGCGACCTTGAACACCCAACACAAATAGTCTGTGATTTCTTTACTATTAAAGAAGCAAAAGGTCATCTCAAGGGGCTCACATTAGCCTTCATTGGCGATGGAAACAACATGTGCCATTCGCTGATGCTTGGCGCAGCAATGATGGGCATGAACATGGTTGCTGCATGTCCAAAGGGGTACTACCCTAAAGACGAAATTCTTCAACAGGCAAAGCAACTTAGCCTCAACACTGGCTCAAAAATCGCAATTGTGGAAAACCCAAAGGAAGCAGCAAAAAACGCCGATATCTTATACACTGACGTCTGGGTTAGCATGGGTGAAGATAAAGAACGACAAAAGCGATTGAAAGCCTTCCAGGGCTATCAAATCAATGATGCTCTCCTAAAAGTGGCAGCAAAAGATGCCCTTGTGATGCACTGCTTACCTGCCCATCGTGGGCTTGAAATCACTGACAATGTCATTGAAGGTAGCCAATCAATAGTGTGGCAACAAGGCGAAAACAAGCTCTATGGGGCTATCGGAATTTTAGATCTAATGTTAGGTCACAAAGAATCTAGAGGTGGATGATAATGGAAACAAAAATTCGTGCAGAATGGGATTCGCTCAAAACGGTTGTGATTCATCAACCAGGTATTGAGATGTTCTTCGGACTTCTCGAACCCTTTGCATCACTTTATGAACGGGCTTTCAGCCGATATGGAGCACGAGAAGAACACAAACAACTCGAATATATTCTTCGTCACGAACTTAATGTGAATGTTCTAAAAATGAAAGACATCATATTAAATGCAGCTGATGTGAATCCGACTATCAGACAACAACTCGTTGACTTAGCTCACGCGACCATCGATATCAAAGGTTCAGAATCCGATATAGCGCTAGCTCGTAACGAATTGAACAAGAACGAACCACTCTTAGACGTTGACCACTTCTTTAAAACCCTCTTGTTAAATCCGTTGATACAATTAAAAACGGGGAAAGGAACCAGAGCGATCCACCTGAACATCACAGAAAGACAACCCCTCTCTAATCTCTATTTCATGCGAGATCAACAAGCAGTTACAGATAAAGGGATTTTTCTCTCCCGCATGAGTAAACCCCAGCGACGGTCAGAGCCAAAGATTACTCGTTTCCTATGGGAGATAATAGCTGCTAATGTAGTCCATGAAACTCAAGCACCAGGAACCTTTGAGGGAGGCGATTTTATCCCTATGAAAGATTTCGCGTTAGTAGGGCTTGGAGATCGCTCAAACCAAGCAGGAGTAGAACAAATGCTCAGATATGGCCTCAATTTTGATGAGGTGGGCGTTGTACACCAACCTAATCATCCTCTCATCCCAAGCAAGAAACCAGATCCAATGGTTGACATGCACTTGGACACTTACTTCAATGTAGCTTCAAGCAGCGTCGTAATTGGTCTTGACTTACTCTTAAGACAGGCAATCGTGGAAATATATCATCGAAAAGGACCAGGGGAATATGAAAAAGAAAAAACAACCACAAACCTTCACGACTATGTCAAGGACAAAGGCTTGGATTTAATCAGTATAACGACGCTCGAACAACTTGCATACGCTTCCAATTTCCTTTGCATCCGGGATGGAACAATCCTCGCAATAGAAGTTGAACGCGATGTGAAGGCAGTCCTTGAAAACCTACAGACCAAGGCTAAATCCGAGCCACAACGCTATGAAAAATTACTTGCCCAAGCTGAAAAAGACTATAAGACTTTAAAGAATCAAAGCGAGTTCTTTCCCCATAAAAGAGGAATCTACCAGCATGGAATAGACATCTATCCAATTGTACTACCCAATCTCACAGGAGGATACGGCGGAGCCCATTGTATGACTTGTGCACTTCGACGCGGATAAATGCTTACAGAAGGAAAAGCTAAAATGAGAACCTCACAAGACAAACAAAAACCCATTGACCCTCAAGTGGGCTATACACCCGTAATCTACGATGAGTACTTGGAATGTTTCCTAAAATTAGAATATACCAATCCTTCTGGAAGCCATAAAGATCGCGAAACCTATTGGGTCATTAACAAATACGGTCGTGACAAACAATATCTTATTGTCTCTGAAGGTAATGCCGGTATATCAGGAGCATATTGGATGAGGGATCATGCCCTCATCCTTGTTCCTGAGGGACGAACAGATACTAAACTTAATACCATTAAGCAATTTGGGGCCAAAGTCCAAGCTACCGGGAAATATTACTTTGAGACATACAAGCATGGAGAGCAGATTTCAGAAGATAGGGACATAATTGATGCGTCACCAGGAGAACTGGAACGTTGGAAAGGCGATGTTCCAATTGCATATGAGTTAATGGAGTGGCGTCCCGATTATGTCTTTATCCCAGCGGCGAACATGAACCTCTCCTATGCTACAGCCTATGGGTTTCAAGAACTAGTCGATAAGGAACTTATTAGCAAAGCACCGATTGTTATTGCGTGTGTTTTGCCCAATCATCCATTAAGTCCCTTGAAATGGGAAGATATTGATGAGAAGTATCAGAGACCCTTTGACTCCATTTATACGCATGGGCCTGAGGGAAAGGATATCAAAAGAGAATTTCGAGATCTACCCTATACAAAGATTGACACAACAACAGAACTTGATGCTGTGTTAGAACTATGCCTTCGCTATCCAAACTATGATCCTGTCGATATGTTAGCCATGCATATTTCTCGTAATTATAACGGGGTGAAAATATGTGTGGTCACTGGAATCAGACGATATTAATCAATAGACCAGGAGAGTCACTTTATGAATAAAAACATCTTAGTCGCCTTAGGTGGAAATGCAATCCTTAAACACAAAGACAAAGGAACAGCGGAAGAACAAATTAGAAATGTCCGTGAAACTGCAAAGCACTTAGTCAAGTTAATTCAAAAAGGCTACCATATAGCGATTACCCACGGCAATGGTCCCCAAGTCGGCGATATCCTCTTGAAGAATGAACTCGCAAAATCATCACTTCCACAAATGCCCCTTGATATCTGCAACGCTGAAAGTCAAGGAATGATCGGGTATATGCTTCAACAAAGTCTAACCACCGAATTAGCTCTTGCTGCAATCAAAAAGCCTGTAGTAACGATACTCACTCAAACTGTAGTGGATAAAGAAGATTCCGCATTTGAGAAGCCTAGCAAACCAATTGGTCCGTTTTATACGGCATTAGAGGCTTCGCAGCTTCGCAAAGAGAAAGGATGGACCATAATCAATGACAGTGGGCGCGGTTTTCGCCGAGTGGTCCCCTCGCCCATTCCCCACGAAATCATCGAAGGTCCTTCCATCAAATATCTATATGATCAAGGAGTCATTGTGATTGCCTCAGGAGGAGGTGGAGTACCGATTATCCGCAAAAAAGATGGACAGATTGAGGGAGTAGAAGGGGTAATTGATAAAGACCATGCCGCAGCTCTTTTAGCCACACTTATCAAGGCAGAAACTTTAGTCATTCTTACTGATGTTCCAAGAGCCTACCTACATTATGGTCGCCCAGACCAAACTGCCCTCAGCAAGATACCAGTATCAGATGCCAAACGATATCTTGCTCAGGGTCACTTCGCACCAGGAAGCATGCAACCCAAAATCGAAGCCACTATCGATTTCATCGAAGCGGGCGGTAAACAGGCCATCATTACTTCCATCGAAAATGTTGAAATAAGCTTACATGGAAAAGAAGGAACAATAATTTATCCAGACTAAATCAGAGCAGCACAACTTCTGTAGAGGGAGCTTAGTTGGCAGAACCAAAAAGAATCACAACGGACGAAGCGAAAATAAAATCGACAAAGGATATAATGAAAACTCTGTCAACAAGTTCGAAAGGCCTGTCTTCTGACGAAGCTTCTAAGCGCAGACAAGTGTTTGGCCCAAATGAGATAGTAGAGAAGAAGAAAAATCCCTTTCTTAAATTTCTTAGCTATTTCTGGGGACCTATACCTTGGATGATTGAAGCGGCTGCAATCTTATCAGCTGTCATACAACATTGGGAAGATTTTGCAGTCATCCTTGTCATGTTAATGATTAATGCCGTTGTTGGGTTCTGGCAAGAGAAGAAGGCAGATGACACCATTGAGCTGTTAAAACAAAAATTAGCCACCCAGGCCCGAGTATTAAGAAATGGAAAATGGATCGAGGTTACAGCGCGGGAACTGGTACCAGGAGATATCGTTCGGATTCGACTTGGTGATATGATTCCAGCTGATTTGAAACTTATAGAAGGCGATTATCTACAGACAGATGAATCAACCTTAACCGGTGAGTCGCTTCCTGTTGAAAAAAAGCTGGAAGATGTAGCCTATTCAGGATCCATTGTTCGACGAGGTGAAATGAATGGACTCGTCATCACTACCGGGATGCAGACGTACTTTGGCAAAACTGCACAACTTGTAGAGGAAGCGAAAACCCGCAGTCACTTCCAAGAGAGCGTAATAAAAATTGGAAATTATCTAATCGTACTCGCTGTCGCTCTGGTAGCTATAATCTTTGTTGCATCCTTTCTTCGCCATGAATCAATTCTAGAGACATTGCAATTTTCGTTAGTGCTGTTAATAGCTGCCATTCCTGTTGCCTTGCCAGCGGTTCTTTCTGTGACTTTGGCGGTTGGTGCACTCAATTTGACTCAACATGGCATCATTGTGTCAAAACTTCGTACCATTCAGGAAATGGCCGGTGTGGATGTCTTATGCTCAGATAAAACAGGTACGATAACAAAAAATGAAATCGTTGTTGCGGATGTTACCCCACAAAAGAACTTTACAAGCCAAGATGTCATCAGACTGGCAGCTCTTGCATCCCGGGAAGAAGATAAAGACCCGATTGATACCGCAATCATTGTTAAAAATAAGGCAGAACAAGCAGATAATGGCCAATATTCGTCATTTGAAACCCTAACCTTTAAGCCATTTGACCCAGTTTCAAAACGTACAGAAGCCACCATTATAGAAGCGGGTAAAGATCAGTTCAAGGTTTCCAAGGGTGCACCCCAAGTTATTCTTGGCTTAATAGCGGATAAAAAGACGTTATCGAAGGATCTCGATGATCAGGTTAATGCTTTTGCACAAAAAGGGTTTCGAGCTTTAGGTGTGACTAAGACGGATTCAAAAGGAGCTTGGCAGTTTGTAGGATTAATCGCTCTTTATGATCCTCCTCGTGACGATTCCGCAGATACAATAAAAACGGCTCAAACCATGGGTTTAGATGTTAAGATGGTGACAGGCGATCATATAGCCATTGCTAAACAGATTGCTCAACAAATTAAGTTAGGCACAAACATTTTGCTGGCATCAGAGTTTTTAGCAAAATCCGATAGTGAAGTTCAGGATTTTGTGGAAAAAGCTGATGGGTTCGCACAGGTTTTTCCTGAACATAAATATGATATCGTGAAACTCCTGCAACAGAAAAATCATATTGTGGGAATGACAGGAGATGGCGTCAACGATGCACCGGCGCTGAAAAAAGCAGATACCGGTATTGCGGTGGCTGGTGCCACAGATGCAGCCAAATCGGCGGCGGATCTCGTTCTTACAAAACCGGGACTTTGTGCGATTATTGATGCTATTAAGCAGAGTCGGCAAATCTTTGAACGCATGAATAGCTATTCGACTTATCGCATTGCTGAGACGGTGCGGGTGTTGTTCTTTCTTACATTTTCTATCCTTCTCTTCAATTTTTACCCAATTAACGCAATTATGATCGTCGTTCTTGCCCTCCTCAATGATTTGCCCATAATGATGATTGCCTTTGATAACGCTGTACCCCCAGGAAAACCCGTTCGCTGGGACTCGGCTAGAATCCTAATCCTTGCCACCAGCCTTGGTGTCCTGGGTGTCTTGGCCAGCTTTGGTGTTCTCTACCTTGGCTTGGTTGTGTTTCACCTCGATCTCCTAACACTTCAAGCACTAATCTTTCTCAAGCTTGCCGTTGCGGGTCATATGACTATTTATTTAACTCGAACTCGATCGCATTCTTTTTGGCACCGGCCATTTCCTGCCCTTCGTCTTTTCCTAACAGCAGAACTCACACAGTTGCTAGCGACCATCATGGCTGTTTTTGGTATTCTTATGCCTGCTATTGGCTGGGGGCTTGCAGCTTTTATCTGGGGATATGCGCTCCTATTCTTTGTGGTCGGGAACTTTTTCAAAATCGGAGTCATCAAACTGATGGACCGATTTCACATCGGAGTCATGCAATGAGCTTTGGGGGTATTTGCGGAACATCACCACCAATACGCAAATCCCAATGAGACACCAAACAGCGGCCATAATCATGGCATTGAGACTTAGAAAGAACATTAACAGAATACAACTAAATATGCCTAAGATTGGTGTGATGGGATAAAGGGGAACTTTGAAAGGGCGTTGTATTTCTGGTGCATCGCGTCTTAATTTTATTAATGAGGCATGAACGAATAGATAGGTAAACAGACTTCCAAAATTCACGATTGACGCAATGATATCAATGTTATTGAAGAATAATCCGGCAAGAGTTGCAACAAGAATGCCTCCAAATAGCACAGACAGATAGGGAGTACTAAAGCGGCTGCTTACTCTATCAAATTGTTGGGGAAGGAGCCTATCCCGCCCCATGGCGAAACTTGCACGCGTTCCACCCATAATGGAACTCAAGACAACAGAGGCGGTAGCAATCAATGCAGTAAACGCAATGAAACTCGTAAATAAGGGATTAGCTGAAATTGCCCGGGCTAAATCTTCAAGTGGGGATGCGCTCGTTCCCAAATTTTGCCAATTCAATATGCCAATCTCCAAGACCGCAATTGCCATGTAAAGAACAAAGGTTATTATAAACGCGAGAATCAATGCACGAGGAATCGTCTTTTCGGGGTTTTTGGTTTCTTCAGACATCATTGCAATGGTGTTAAAACCAAGAAAGGCAAAGAAGATAACTGCAGCTCCACTTATTGTACCCCCTAAACCTGTTGGAAAAAATGGGGTAAAATGCGCTATATCAAAGAAATGAAATAGGTAGATCCCACCTGCCCCAATTAATAGGACTAAAGCAATAAGCTTGATGAAGACCATAATTGAGGTGGCATTAGCACTTTCCTTGACACCAATTATATTTAGAATTGTAAAAATGATCGGTAACCCGACGGCGGCTAGAATCAAGGGCAAGGGACCAACTAATCCAAAAAGTGCTGTGAAATAGGCCGCAAACCCAATGGATACCGCTGCAGCACCAGCCATATAATCGAAATATTTGAACCAGCCAACAAAAAAGCTTGGAATACGCCCAAAAGCTCTTTTAGTAAACACATAGGATGCACCTGTCTCCGTTATTATTGAGGCCAGTTCTGCCGATGATAGTGCCGTCAAGAGGGCAATAATTCCAGCCAAAAAAAATGAAAGGATAACCGATGGCCCCGCAAGTCCCGCTGCAACACCGCTAATAACAAAAATTCCTGCGCCGATGATATTTGCGATGCCTACAGAACTCGCTCCAAAAAGACCAACCGTTCGCTTTAATTCAGGCATAGTCTGATAATATGATATTAAGGGATAGAAAAGCCTAGCCGTGGGTCTGAAACCTACTTTGGTAATTACCAATTAGACAAAAAAAATGGGAAGATTACATTTTGATTGATTATTATGGATTTGTAACGGAGGTCTCCCACTCTCATTCGATAAAGTGCAAAAGGATTATCAATAATATAATTATGTAGAAACCACGAACACTATCCACAGACAAATAAGATTGTGAGAAGATAGCGTTAGAGAAGAAAAATGCCTAAGAGGTGTTAACAATTGAAGAAAGGGATTCTACCTTTGGAAGTAGCTAAGCTCTTTTACAAATACTTAGTTGAAAAAGACAAGTCAAAATGGCTCTTAACATTTCGAAAATACCACCAAGATAATGCAGATCGTTATGGATCATCACCAGACCTGTATTGGCGAGCTAGTCAGAAGATGCAAGAAAAATTTGGCTATACCTATCATCATGTCCCTGAAAAGGATACCCAGCTCGATGAGAATCGATGGAAATTCTTTTTCCAGCGGATTAATTCAGAAGGCAAAAAAAGCGGAATGCCAGCACCAATCACTATCATTAAGGATGAGGATTTAGAGGGGGAATGGCGGGTGGATGTCGCTACAGTATGATTCATCAAGTACTTGGTGAAGGTGACAAGAAGAACAGGAGTAATCTTTTCACACCGCTGCCAATTCGTCGAGTTTATATGCCTCGGAAACAGGGTAGCCTCTTAATACTCTCCTTTACTTATCTGGCACCCTCTCTTGGTTTAAAGGGGTGTGTTACGAGGAGAACGATGGCGGTGCGGATGTGAGGCAACTTACGAGCCGAGGCTCATCGAAGCGAGTAAAACTCGTGAAGAAAGTCCGCAAAGTCGCACCCTATCTCGCTCCTGTGGTGGATGGCGTTGAAGCCGCCCAGGATCTGGATGTATCCATGCAGACCCTGTCACCTGACTCCAGCCAGACCCGATGTCTTGTCTGCAAGGGTGGTAAGATGCTCTGTGGCAAGTCTTCTTGCCCGCTCCTGCACCGGCTTTACTCTTTTTTGAAAGTCCAACCTCTGCTCGATAAAATTGATTTAGAGGGATCATCACCGCCAGGGGTCTTCGTTGGGCGCTTTGGCTGGCCCAAAGTGTACGCAGGCCCCTTGGTCCCACCCGTCATTGGCGATACCTCGATTTACGATTCCCCTGAAGATTGGATGTATCTGGACCTGAACCAGATTTTAGAGTACCGTTATTCCCTCGTTCGGGGGATGCATAGGGTTAGCGTCTTTGAACCAGAACAATCCGGTCGAATCATTGATGACACCCGAGACATGACTCTCGCCTCTGGACCGGTTGAAACGGAGGTCCTGTTCAAGAAGCGGCCACGCCGTCCCCTCAGATTGGAATCGGAAGTCCAGCCTATGGGTCCGTCTGCCATGTTAGAGAAGTTTGTGTTAGGAACCATGAAAGGGCACAAACGGCTTGAACGGGCCTATGAGGATAGAGACCTCAAGGCTGCTCCGGCGATTATTGACCTGTACAGTAATGATGTTAACCTCACCAAGATTACCCGCGCTTTTAGCATGGGTTCCTTTGGCATTGGTCCAAACCGGCGAATGGTTCCCACGCGCTGGAGCATTACCGCTGTTGATAGCACAGTAGGACGCTATTACCGTAGCCAGGTCAAAGACCAGCCACTCATCAATGAGCACCGTGTTTATGAGCATAACTTCTTGGGAGATCATTTCAAGATCTTGATGAGCCCTGAAGCCTGGAGTTACGAACTTGTTGAAGCCTGGTTTCCTGGCACCTCCTGGAACCCCTCAGGGAGCCATGTGGGCATTTGTAGTGACTGGGAACCGTACAAGGGGCGAACGACGTATGCTTCCATTGGTGGATGTTATTATGCAGTCCGGGCGATGGCGACTGAACACCTGGCTAAAGAACGCCGTCAAGCCTCCGTTGTCGTCTTACGGGAATCTCGCCCCAGCCATCTGATGCCATTAGGGGTTTGGAAATGCCGCGAAATCGTTCGTGAAGCCTTACAGCAACCTTATCTCCGGTTCGATACTCGTGAAGAAGCCGTTCAATATATGATGTCAGGTTTTAGGATTGATTTGAAGTCGTGGATTGATGGAGGTAGTCTGTTAGCTCGTCAGCTCTATCAAAAGCGACTTACCGATTTTGCCACATAAAAAGCGATACAAAGGATTATTAGCTTATAGCCAGTTGCATTCACTGTGAAGACTAAAATCTGGATAGTGATTAAAGCTAGTCGACCCCTTGGATGGCTCATCGCACCTCTTGTTTTCCTCTTAGGGTTGACAGCATTTGGAACCCCATTAAGTTCTTTGGCACTTTTCCAACTCATCCTGCTCTCAATTCCTTACTGTATTCTGCTGTATGGTGTGAATGATATCTACGATTATGAGGCTGACAAACTCAATCCACGCAAATCGGTGTCTGAATCCGTTGAGATGGAAACCGAAGTCTTTCCCTTTGTGAAGAAGCTAGCAGCGATTGTGGTAATCATCATGTTGGCTAGTTCAATTCTCTCCCTGAATCCAACCAATATTGTAGGCATGAGCCTCTTGTTGTTTTTCTCTTATTTCTACTCAACACCGCCGCTCCGATTCAAGGAGCACCCACCATTGGATTCAATCTCTAATGGCATCCTCTACTTCTATGCCCCAGTGTTACTTGGAGCGAGCTTTGGTGCAACCTTATTTGATATTCCAATTCAGGCTTATCTCATCACAGCATGTGTGATGGGAATTCATTCGTTCAGCACAGTGATGGATTATAGTGCCGACAAGCTTGTGGGAGACCGCACCTTTGCCGTAGTTCTTGGAAAACGGGCCGCATCACTTTTCACTTTAGTGATGTTCATTATTGCCTACATATTTGCTGGCTTTCAAGGGATGATTGTTGGATATTTCCTCATCTTCTGTGCTCTATTAGCAGTAATCATTACAATATTGCCCTTAGAGAGGCTAGCAAAATACTTCTTTTATGCAATAGGTGTCGGATTTGGCGTTGTAGCAGTACTCGAAGTGCTCAGATACCTAGCCGTCTTCTATCAGTGAGAAAAAAGAATCCATCCGGAGTTGCCTATCCTCCAGGTCCGCCATGCCATGGCACGTCTTTCCATGTGAGATCCCAAAGATCTTCTTCGGTGAGAGTTTCTTTTACGATAACAAGTTCGTAAAGCTGAGTGAGGAGGCTGTGGTGACGTTTTTCGTCATCGAGTATGTATTGGATGACTTGTTTGGTCCCAGGATCTTCCATTTCAGGAATGAGCTCTTTGTATGTTTTGATTGCTTCAGCTTCCAATTCAATGTGTATCTTGATATCCCTACCTAGTTCATTTCGTTTGGTTTCTTCAATGAAAGGGGTCTTTGATGCGAGACGGGCGAGAATGGCGTTGAGCATGAGGGCGTGCTTGTTGGAGTCAATGGCGATGGCTTGGATGAGATTCTTTACCAACTGATTTCTCGTGTCTTTCACACTCTTTTTTGCCATACGCACAATTTTCCCTTCAAGTACGATTTGATTCTTCAGGAAGGCTTTGAGTTGATCTGCATCCATGGTGAGGTCACCGTCGCCACTTCTTTCCTCCTTCCTTTTCTGTGTTGTTATTCTCTCAACTTCCCCACATCTCACTTTTCCTAGCGGGGTCCAAGTTTTTATTTCACCATCTACAGCATGTTATACTGATGAACCTTGTCCCCTCAATTGCGCATCAACGAGGTTGCCGCCAAGAGCATCTTGAACCCCAGCCGTATTAGTGGGGTCACTTATGCCATCAACCCGTACATAGGATGCCAACATGCTTGCGCCTATTGTTACGCCCGATTCATGAGCAGATACTCAGGCCATCTCGGAGAAGAATGGGGCAGTTTTGTGGATATTAAAATCAATGCGCCACGGGTGTTGCAGCAACAGTTGCGACGACGCAGGAAGACCACAAAGGAGCCTGTACTCTTTTCTAGCGTAACAGATTCCTATCAGCCGTTGGAACGTCGGTACGAGATTACCCGTGCCTGCATCGAGTTACTATTACGAAACGAGTTCCCCATTACCATTTTAACTAAATCAGATTTGGTTCTGCGCGATGCTGATTTACTTGGTCAATCAGTTAAAAACGAGGTGGGGATGACCATAATTACTTTAGATAACAAGGTTCGCCAGGTCTTCGAATCTGGCGCGGTAGCGAGTCACCGTCGTCTAATAGCATTAAAGGAACTGAGCGAACGAGGAATACGAACCTATGGGTTTGTGGGTCCTATTATTCCGGAATTAAGCACGATATACCTGGAGGAATTGATCCGAAATCTTGCCGATTGTGGTGTGGCCTATGCACTCTTCGATCGGTTGAACGTGAAGTATGGGAACCGCCCAGTTATTGAGCAGGCATTACACACTCATTTTGGAAACAACGCTAAATCTATACTTGATGCCCTTCGACCAGGAAGCAAGTACTATGATCAGGTTCGGACTCAAATCATGGAGTTCTGCATTGATTATGGGTTGGAAGCCGACATCATCTTCTGACATGCGGAAATTTATTCATCGGTGGGTTCTTCGACTTCGGGTGCCCACCATAGCATAGTCTTCCTCTTGATACTTAATTTTCCATGAATTTTACCATCCTGACGGAGTTGGGTGAGTAATCGGCTTGGAGAGTCCGGACATCCGATTTCATGGAATAAGCGAGTGACTTCGAAGGTTGTTAAGGGACGTTTAGCATCGCTAAGAATCATCTCTACTGCCAGAGCGGATTGGGATTCCCTACGCTTAGGTTTGGCAGTTGGTTCTTCTTCGTG
>JBHLMI010000055.1:0-6268 GCA_048938295.1 Promethearchaeota archaeon | reverse complement strand
TCTATAACCCTTGTACTCCCATGGTTCATTGAAATATCTGAACCAATTCTGAATAGTTCTTGAAGTAACTCTTCGATTTCCCTCAAGACGAATTGTCCTAGACATATCTGTAGAACTGTTATAGGTCTTTAATTTCGTCAACTCATAGAGGAAATTCAGAAGTCTTCGGTTAAATACTGAGCGCGTCATGATCCCTCGTGCCCTAAAAAATAAGTATAGTCTGCTTCTCCTTATATAAGGTCTGGAAATTTTTTGCCAAAAAAATTCCAATCGCGTATTTATTTATGTTTGATTCTATTTTTGATGAATTTTCTCCAGAAGAATGGCTAATCTAACTCTCACTTGGGGCTAGATTATGATATGCTTGCTGATTCACTGAATCGTTGACATCTGTTTCTGGAGGGAATTAGATAAGGAGGACACTAATAGAATGGTTCAACAAACAAATCTATTCCATGCTAATTCATGGAAGATCCTACTTTTGGTCTTATTGTTTTGGGCGCTGTTTTTTCCCATAACAATGACCTCATCATATCTTTCACCAAATATCTCAATTCTAAAACCAACCGAAATACTTTCTAATACAGAGAATTCTTCTCCGATACTTCGACCTAGTGATTCTGACGTATCAATTTCAATAATAGGCTCTACTGTGATTCTAGAAAATGAGTACCTTGAAGTGCATTTTGATTTAGTACATTCAAGCGTGTCACAAATTGTCATTAAAGATCTCGGACAGAATATTGTAGTCATTGGGACTGCAACCGACTACAAATATTGGAGTGGATTTCAAGAATACGTTGGTTGGTATGACGCCACAAATCGGGCTGCCTATTGGGATAGTGACGGAGCTCAATATGAAATCCTCGTCAACACTCCAGAAAGAGCGGAAGTCCGATTTTATGACATTGAACCACGCCATCACTACTCTGGAGGGACCACCCCTCTCACGTTCAACTGGACTATCAGTCTCTCAGCGGAAATGAAAGGGTTTTCACTATCACGCCTTTATGAAGCCTCCGCCACTACTACGGATATTCCCTGGGAGCAATTCCAAGGGGCATTTCTGCCCACATACAACAACTGGTACTATAACTCATCAGAAAACGGACATGGCAACTTCGATATCACAGGCACCCCTCAACGCCTTTATAATCCAAAACAAGAACAAATCTGTGGACTTTACTCGAACGACCCAACAATGTGCAACATCACTGTGTACCCCGACGATATGAGCCGCTATGACATGCTAACACTCCACAAATCACTCACATCCCAATTTCGCCGCATCGAAATCCTCGAATACCACGAAACAATTTCAACTGGTATCTACGACCTTGGCACCCTATATTTCGACTTTGGATCCACCTTCATTCCTCACGCACCCATTGTCATCAATGGCGACAGTGATTTTATCACCCAGGGATGGCCTGGATCAGGTACAATATCAGATCCCTACCGTATTGAAAACTGGCTCATCGATTTACACTCTACTCCAGGATATTGCATCGCCATATACAACACTCTTGCATATTTTGTTGTTAACAATTGCATAACAACAGGGGCAACAAATTGGGGCATCCCACACATTTTGGGAGGAGGACTTCTCTTAGATAATGTAGAAAACGGATGTCTCAAAAATAACACCTGTCTCACGAATGGCTGTGGTATTCTATTAGAGAATTCTGCCAATAACCAATTAATCAATAATACATGTATTAACAACGATTGGATTGGTATACGCCTAAAGTATTCAGACAATAACCAATTGATAGATAACAAAGCCCTTTCTAACTATTATTATGGATTAAGTCTTGATTATTCAGACTTCAATTCAGTAATTAATACTGTAAGTAATGATAACAGTCAGGGCATCTATCTCTGGGGGTCGTGTTCCAACACTATAACCGGCGCTACATTAATTAACAATATGTGGTCAGGAGTCTATTTCCAATACTCAGGTGATAACACACTTACCCAAAGCACATTCACCGGTTGCGGGCTTCGTATTACAACTGATAATATAATTGATGCACGACAGAAACAAGTAACTGATAACACAGTAAACGGTAAACCACTAGTATTCATCCGTGACCAAGTTGGTGGCAGCGTCACAGGGCCTGCTGGTCAGATTGTACTGGTTAACTGCACAGAAATCACTGTAGCAAATTATCAACTCCATGACTGTTCAATTGGTATCGACATGGTGTTCACCGACTACTCGACAATCGAGAACAACATAATATCTGACAACATCCATTGTGGAATTGAAATTTGGCTTTCAATTCATAATACAGTGCGAAACAACACTCTACTCTTTGATGGGTCCTATGGAGGAATATACGGTGGTGTTTTCATAAACACGCGCTCCACAGGAAACCTTATTACAAATAATACTTGCATGGGGAATAGATACGGAATCCATGTTTCTGGCTCAAATAGTAACAAGCTCATCAATAATACCTTATTGAATAATAATTACGGAATAGGACTAGGTTTAACCAGTAATTACAACTTCATCCGTTGGAACCGATTCTTTGACAATGCCATTAACGCTGTTGATGACGGTCTTGGCAATGAATTTGATTATAACTACTGGTCCGATTATACCGGCACAGATGAAAACCTCGACGGCATCGGAGATACTCCCTATGACATCACAGGAACTACAGAAAACCAAGACCCCCACCCGCTCATGTACTCCTTTGGCATTCTAGCTCACCGAGACATACAATTAGAACTGAGTGGCTCCTTCGACTTTATAGACAAAGAAGATATTCGACTCCAAATTGCGGCCTTGCTCACCGACAAAGAAACTGGAGAACCAATTTCTAGCGCCACCATTACTGCTATCATTTATGACCCTGACGGAAACGAATTACTCCTGATTGATTTTATCGAAGAAGTGCCTGGATCAGGAGTCTATATCTATCGCTCGCCATTAACTCTCAAAGACCTGAAATGGCTTAAAGGCATCTACCTCGTCATCGCTACCGCAACTGTCATCGACTACGACATCATTGTCGGTGAAACTACCGCAATGTTCCAATTCCACATCGACCCCCCGGGCGAAACCACTGCCAATCCCCCCTCAATCCTCACATGGCTACTCATAACAGTCATCATCCTCTCGACCATCGGAATCAGCATACCGCTCATTCACCGTTTGCGAAAACACAATCACCAACAGCCTCTGTAGCCTACAGAGGCTGCCCTACCTTTTTTTGGACAATAAGAAGTGGTTGTTCACCGCATCGGATCGTGTACAACACTCGTGTTCCCGAGTGATACACCCGCTCCCGTACCGCACATTAGTCTCACAAGGCATCCCCACGGGGATACCCCAGAAGAAAATGAATTCTTAGGAGGTGGGTAGTTTATCTAAACTGGCAAAACTAGATTAGTAATGGGAGATTCATCAGTTCGATTACAGGGTTCAGCTAAGATAGCTAATGCAATAGAGCCCCTCGGGGTTATTCCAGTTCATTTCATAAGGAAAACTAAGGTTCTCCGTGAATGGCGAGAAAAATTCCCTAAAGGGCGATTCATTCTAGCTGAATATAACAACAGCCAGTTCTATCGAGCCTATCGATTAACTTCTACAATCCATCAGTCTGGTCAACAGGTTATCACTCATCTTCTGTTCTTTTCATCATATGAACAAATGATAGGCTATATTGCCCAAAATAATCTGCCAACCGAATTATATCACACCTACTCCGCAATCCAGCTCTCAACTGATCGTTTTGAAATTACAGGCTTCAAGATACGATACAATCACACAGAATCGGCTGGATATTTTACATTACCTTTACAAAATGGGTATATTCTTGATACAACTCTTCGAATTGGAGATACGGTGAATATCACCCTATTTGATACGAAGACCAATACAATACAGAAAATAACTCTCCATAAGATTCTGACAAAAGAACATAATTACTGTGCTATTCGTTTGACTCCAACTGCTACCGAATACTTCAAATCCTACTATCAAATCGACGATTTTCCTCTCCTCGCAACTAATCATATCAGGATGTCAATCGAAAAAACCAGTCACTTGCCAGTTATTTCACAGCTGCGATTCCGCCGTGTCAATCTCGCAAAGCCCTCGCTTCTTGAAGAGATTTTCCGGTCTCCGTTCTTTTTCGAATTATTCATTCAGAAATACAACCTAACCAAAGTAGTTGACACCACGATTTGTTTTGGACCTGATGGCCGACAACGCCCAGATCTCATAATCAACACATCATCTAAAAGAGGAATTCCAACGCAAATCATTGGAGAATGCAAAGCTGTTAGTCAACACTATGCTCAACGTTCATTGAACAATGCCCTAGTGCAGCTTCTTTTCTACAAAACAATACCTGAGTACAAATCTGCACTTAGAGGCTTCCTCATCGTCACTGGTGCTCCCGTTCTTCCACAATGGAATGAAATCAAACAGATAGTACAGAAATACGCAAAAAGAAATCCAGATGTCAAACTCTATCGATATAGTCGCCAAGTAGAAGCCCACATCAAAGAACGCGATATTCTTCGAGATTGGTGTCAAAATAACTTGACTCTAACCACCGGATATGAAATTAAAGCGCTAATACAAGGGATTTCAAATCAAGAACAAGCTAGCCAGCTTCTTTCACTCCTCAATTTCATCGAGAAATGACTAGCACTAGCGAAGTTACTATAAAAAGAAAAATGGTCGTCCACCCCGACTATTCGGTCAACACCCGTGTTTCCGGCAAAATACACCCGCTCCCGTACCGCACATTAGTCTTCCAAGGTATCCACAGCGGGATACCTTCGAAGAAAATGATTTCTTAGGAGGTGATCCAGCCGCAGGGTAGGGGGGTCAGAGACCGTATCTCCAACCTTTTCCCCTTACCGCAAGGGCCCGCTCGTAAGCGGGATTTAAACAGCTCAACCGTAGCTGAGCTGGTTACGGCTACCTTGTTACGACTTCTCCCCCCTTGCCGAGCCCCGATTCGACACCGCCCACACGTCATCCGAAGACGACGAGCGGACAGCGGCTCATCCAAACTTGACTCGGGTGGAGCGACGGGCGGTTTACACTCCAAACACACACGCAGTTGCTTGGATGTGTGCAAGGAGCAGGGACGTATTCACCGCCTGGTGTTGACAGGCGATTACTAGGCATTCCATGTTCACGACGGCGGGTTGCAGCCGTCGATCCCGACTGTGCCCGGGGTTGTGAGATTGGCGTCCCCTTTCGGGGTGGCGGCCCATTGTCCCGAGCTTTGCAGCCCGCGTGTGGCCCGGGGGTTTCGGGGCATACTGACCTGCCGTGGCCCCCACCTTCCTCTACCTTCTCGGTAGCGGTCTCCTTAGTGTGCCCGGCTACCCCGAAGGGTATCGCTGGCAACTAAGGATGGGGGTCTCGTTCGTTGCCTCACTTAAGAGGACAGCTCACGCCACGAACTGGCGACGGCCATGCACCTCCTCTCAGCGTGTCAGATAAGGTCATCAGCCTGATCGTCATACTGCTGTCGCCCCCGGTAAGTTCTCCAGGAGAACAACATTAGCGGAGTGTCCAGAAGACTGTCTTTCCTTTTCGTTCTTTGTGAACGAGGTTTGCACGGAGAAGGTGACGAAGTCCTTCTCGGACCGTGCTGGGAAGTAAGCGTAAGGTAATGCAAAGTTCGAAGGTTGTCCAAACTTTGCCAGGTTGAGTAAGCATGAGAGAATAGATTCGATTTTTAGTCTTCTGGGTCCCAACGCGGTAACCTCCAATGTGCCCGGATCTCTCAACGATAAGATCCGCCCATTGGTGTTTTCTCTCATCCGCAAAGGGTCCTGCAAGAGTGTAGATTTCTCGGAAAGCTTTGGTTGGGATTCTAAAGTATAGATTATCCCGACTCTTTTCCATCAGGTCTTCAGACGTAGTCCAGTTGTGGTGTTTCCAAATCTGAAAGATTGCATTCAGCGAACTTCTGTTTACCTTTGATTGTACAAGGCTTGGCGAGTCATCCGTTTGAAACGCAAACTCGAACTCAATCAAGGGTATCAAGATTTTCGCGGCAAGTTCTTTGTCTGTCAATGCTTCTTCGTATACGCTTTGATTTGTCATACACTATTACCACGCTTGAGGATTTTTCCGCTTTTGGTCATGTCGTTCTCTTTCTGGCGTTGAATCCAATTGAACCGCAGGCTTCACGCCTTGTGGTGCTCCCCCGCCAATTCCTTTAAGTTTCAGCCTTGCGACCGTACTTCCCAGGCGGCGGGCTTAACGCCTTCGCTTCGGCACCGG
>JBHLMI010000007.1:88077-92165 GCA_048938295.1 Promethearchaeota archaeon | reverse complement strand
CACGAACATCAAGGATTACGCTATGTGGTCAATCTAGTTGATACTCCAGGTCATGTTGATTTCAGCGGGAAGGTTACACGGGCTTTACGTGCTATTGATGGTGCTATCATAGTCGTTGACGCGGTTGAAGGTGTTATGGCCCAAACCGAGAGTGTAATCAGATCGGCTATCAGAGAACGAGTAAAACCTGTCCTATTTGTAAATAAAATAGACCGTCTTATCCGTGAACTTAAACTACCGCCAAACGCAATTCAAGATAGGCTAGCACGGATAATTCGTAACGTCAACAAAGTAATCTCATTTGCAGTTGAAAGTGATGACGTTGGTGAATGGAAAGTCGGCACGGATGCAGGTACAGTAGCCTTTGGTTCAGCATTGCATAAATGGGCCTTTACTGTCGAATTAATGCAAAAGGCAGGTCTTCAGTTCCAAAATATCATAGAAAATTACCAAGAAAATACAATCGAGAACCTGAGCCGATTATTACCCATTCATCAGCCAATCCTGGATATGATAGTTGGCAGACTCCCATCACCGAAAAACGCTCAAGAGAAACGGATCGCGTATATCTGGAAAGGCGAGATTAGTTCACCGGCAGGGCAAGCCCTCCGTCGGTGCGATAGAGAAGGACCTCTAATAATTGGTGTTTCGAAGGTTGTTACTG
The DNA here is from genome assembly GCA_048938295.1 of Promethearchaeota archaeon. Lineage (GTDB taxonomy): Archaea > Asgardarchaeota > Hermodarchaeia > Hermodarchaeales > Hermodarchaeaceae > Hermodarchaeum. The sequence continues at coordinate 91,501 of JBHLMI010000007.1, read as the reverse complement.
AGTCAAAGCGCGGACTAGTAGCAGTGGGACGCGTGTTTTCAGGCACTATTCATCGCGGAACACAACTACGCATCTTCCCATCTGACACTTTGTTCAAGGCTCAACGAGTTACCTTGTTTATGGGTTCACGCCAAGTGAGTATACCATCACTAACAGCGGGAAATATTTGCGGTATAATTGGTTTCGATAAAGTTAGACCCGGTGATACTATAACAGGTCAGCAGCAGGTCGAAGGAATGGTTCCATTTGAAAAAATCACCTACGCTAGCGAAGCGGTGGTAACCATTGCAATAGAGCCACATCAAACAAAGGACCTACCAAGGTTAACGTCGTTTGTAGAAAATCTGGTACAAAGTGATCCTAATCTTGTCTTCTCAGTAAATACCCAAACTGGCGAATACCTACTCTCTGGACTGGGTCTATTACACCTCGAGATTGCTTTGAAAGACATCGAAGCATTTGGAATCCTGGTCAATGCCTCAGACCCGATTGTTCTATACAGAGAAACCGTTCGAGAGAGTTACACACTTTCAGAAAAACATCTTAGCCCTAACAACCATAACGCAATCCAAATCGCTCTTCATCCCCTCCCTGAAGATAGTACTCAGGAAGATAGTTGGTATAAAGATACTCGGGGCAACGCGCTTATCAGTTCAATTGACATAACGAACTTTGCAGAAGCAAAAGACGCGATTGTCGACGGATTCAATTGGGCAATGGAACGTGGACCACTTTGTGCAGAGCCCATAGGGATGACTTTAGTTGAGATTAAAGCCCTTGACCTTAGTGCGGATATGGCAGAAAGGAACCGAGTTGAGCTGATGTCAATGGTTCGTGATGCCATCTTCCTTGGCTTTGAAAAAGCGAAGGCTACTATTCTCGAACCGATTTATAATATTGAGGTGATAGTTCCAATTGACTTTCAAAAAGAGACTGTGAAAGTCATCAAGTCGAAACGTGGACAGGTGGAGGATGTTGAATTTAAGGGAGACTTGGTAACCATTACTGGAGTGGTGCCAGTTGCTGAATCTTTCGACTTGGCTGACGTATTACGTTCAAATACTGCGGGGAAGGCAATATGGCAAACCACTTTTTCGCGGTGGCAGGTTGTACCTGAGCAACGTGCACTATCAATTATATCGAAAATCAGGAGTAGAAGAGGCTTGAAATGAGGAGGGAACCGTAATCACCTTTCGTATAACGGTTATCGGAAGTAGTGGAAAAATATCTCAAGAGGTATCAGCTCTGGCAGAAGAAGTAGGTCAGGCTATTGCCCGTCAGGGAGCAATCCTCATTACTGGAGGAAAAGACGGAGTGATGGAAGCGGTGTCAAGAGGAGCTAAGAAGGCTGGCGGAACAACAGTCGGGATTTTACCTGAGCATTCTGACACTGGTGTCAATCCGTACGTCGACATCCCATTGTCTACTGGTATTAATTTTGCCAGAAATTACATCAATGTTGTTACAGCCGATGCAATTGTTAGTATAGCAGGAGCTGGAGGAACCCTCAGTGAAATCGGTTACGCTATTGCACTGAAAAAACGAACAATACTCTTGAATGGAACAGGAGGCGTTACTGAAATGATAATCAACAACATCACATTGTTTTCAGACGCCGAAATTCATGTGGCTAATACAAGCGAAGAAGCAGTTCGGCTTGCCATTGGTTTAGACTCATCTTAAACGAGGATAGGATCTATCACCCCAAAATTACTAGCCAAGGAGGATTGAATGCTAACCATTGCATGATAACGAACAGAATAATTCCGCCAAAGACCATGTTCTTCCCTTTTTTTGGATTAGCACCTGTAAACCAATAAATGAACCCAATTGCTATGAGTAATGCTGATGAAAAAGTGCCAATGAGGAGTACAAAGTCCCAACCAGTTATTAGATATAAGGAAAGCTGCTCGAAAAGATTTTGGAGTAGAAACGGTGCGCCTTTAATGATCATTGTAGTTTTTACCCCCTTCTCTACTTTCGAGTAGATACAAAAACTCCCAAATATCGATGATGTACAAAAGGGCATTAGTAATTACAAATGAGTATCCTTAGCAGTGGTGCTATTCGAATGTGGAAGTTTACAAGAAACGATGCAATAACGGTCTGGTCGAAGGATATCGTTAAGAACCGGTTGACTCGATATCGCTCAATAATAGACTTACAACTTCCTGCGCGATATATTATAGCACGTAGTATCGAAGTTGAGTTCTCCAACTCTGACCCCCTATCAAAACTTTGGGATATTCATCAAGCTACAAAGAAGATATTCAATAAGCAACTTTCAACAACAAAAGAGAGAGATCAAATCAAAAACGACGGATTTCCCTTAAAATCCTTCTTGGATATAAAGAGTCTGATTGCTGACCGCATTCTTCAGCAGTGCTATTTCTGTGAACGCCGTTGTAAGATTGATCGAAGAACCCGGGTAGGGTATTGTCAGGTTAACGACTCCAGTTATGTTTCCTCAGCATTTCTCCACACAGGTGAGGAAGCCCCCCTTATTCCATCAGGAACGATTTTTTTCAGTGGTTGTAATTTTCGGTGCGCTCACTGTCAGAACCATGATATTTCGTGTAATCCTACCAATGGAAGCAGAGTAGTGCCAACTCAGGTAGCAGCAATCGCAGATGAATTAGCATCTCAAGGTGCAAAAAACATCAACTACGTTGGAGGAGATCCAACTCCACACCTTCATACGATTTTAGCATCATTAAAACACCAGCAATTTAACATCACTCAACTTTGGAACTCCAATATGTTTCTCTCCAAAGAAGCTATGGAATTACTAATAGACGTCATCGACTTCTGGCTTCCAGATCTCAAATATTTCTCTGATCAGTGTGCCGAGAGAATATCTGATGTTAAAAAATATACAACAACCGTTACACGTAACATTAAGAAAGCATATTCGAAGGGAACAAAGGAGATGATTATCCGCGTACTTGTCCTACCTAATCATCTTCAGTGCTGTGTAATTCCAATTCTGAATTGGATCGCAGAGAATACACCGGAAGCCCTAGTCAATATTATGGCCCAATATCGGCCCATGTGGCAAGTCTTACGTCAGCCTAAAACCTTCGAAGAAATAACTTCACGTGTTTCACAAGAAGAAATGCGGCAAGCCTACAATCACGCAGAAAGATTAGGTTTAGAATTTCGGTCAGTTAGCTAGTTTGCGCCCAATACGCTTGTTTTTGTGGGGTTTTTCAATGAAAGCACTCAGTCCTCTGATGGAAGCTTATGCGCCTGAATCTGGACTTTGTAGCTAAACATCTAAAATGCAAGCCGTGGCGAGAGATATCGGATGCACCCATCACTAGCCCAGATCAGATACTGGACCATTGGATTCCGCCTATTTTACCAGAAATGGTAAGAGAGGATTTCCAAGTATTCTTTGATAATAAGCTCTCAGGCAAAATTG
>JBHLMI010000007.1:0-87977 GCA_048938295.1 Promethearchaeota archaeon | reverse complement strand
GATTCCGCCTATTTTACCAGAAATGGTAAGAGAGGATTTCCAAGTATTCTTTGATAATAAGCTCTCAGGCAAAATTGATTGGCTTCGTAGTTGTATGGATTCATCCTTTACCAAGTTCAAGGTGAGATTTGAACCCGGCGGGTATCGAGGAGTAGCTGATTTCATCGAATGGGATGGAAAACTGGATGGGCAATTCCTTGATCGTATAATTGTTTTGCTACAATCGATCGCGAAGTGCACAGCCGCCCCATTGTCTGTCGAGCAGTTTTGGAACTTGGCTACTGAGTTGTGCAAATTCACGGTGTTTCCTTTATCTTCCCTTGACATTCACATCATCAAAGCTTTCAGCAACATGCCAATGATTACCATTCCTGCACTTGCCCGATTATTAGGTAGTTCTTACAAGAAAACACGCAGCCGTTGGAACCGGTTGCGGCGATTAAACATATGCCGAATACTTGCTCAGGTGAATTATCAAAGTCTAGGATTGGTTCCGGTTTTCATTGAACTTCATGATACAAATGCTTCGATTCAAAGCCCTTACATGCTTTCGTATATTGAACTCGCAGGTAACGTAAGACGAACACTATACTTTATGGCTGTGCCAAAGGAACGGCTTACACAGCTTTCCGGTTTTCTCCGCTCTAATTTTGGAACAACATATACTCTGTTTCTAGTTGAAGACGTAGGACGAACAGTCGAGTTCACACACTACAAAATCGATCAAAAACGATGGACGATTAACTGGCAGAAACTATTCATCGGCGCGCATCTTCTTCACAACCGCTGTCTTAATCTTCAACCAACGGTTCACGATGATACACGCCCACGAACACACCGGTATTACGTTCCAGACAGTAAAGATAAGCGATTGATACCGTTGCTAGCACCCGACGCCAGAATAAAGCTAGAAAAGCTTGCAGCTATCGCGGGAATGAGTATATCTCAAGTTAGTCGTCGAAGATCCAAACTGATAGAACTCGGTGTGATACAACCTACACCTCTGATAAGAAGAATAGGATTACTCGAAGACGTCATTATTCGGGTGAAGGAAAATGACGAGCGATTACTTGGAATCGTCAACGAGCTGCCCCAAGCGTGGATAAGACAGCTTACCAAATATCAGACCCATGAAAACGAGTTCTTCGTCTACACAACGCTACCACCTGGTTCTTTTTCTCTGATTCGCTACTATCTCAGCAAATACATCCACACCCCATCTGATGTCTTCATTACTGGTCCTGAAAATGGCGGATGGCCCCTAACCTTTGAAACCTTCGACTTGGAGAGTTGCAGCTGGACCTGGAGAGATCCCATCGTTGTGGAAAACGCTAAAATTGCCGCTATTGACCCCCGAGCAAAGTTGAGTCAAGGAAGTTGGATATAGGTGGTGATGAAGTGATTCAAATGAAGGTGCTCTTGGCATTCTTGATTCTCTCAGCATTGGCACCAGCACCAATCCCTGTTCCCTCCCTTCAAACTAGTGCATTCAGAGGAACATCAATCCCCTTAACAGTGCAACTTCGAAGCCAGAGTGGTCTCCCTATTGAAAATGCTACAGTTCTGTTCTTTCACGAAACGCAGGATATGTATCTGGGTACCGTCACGACAAATTCAACGGGGCACGCGCAGTTCATCTGGGCAATTCCTGCTTTACATTCGCTAGGTCCAGTTCAGTTAAATGCAACGTTCCGAGGAGATCCAGAGCGATTTCTTCTTCCAAGCATGGTTCCGATTCCTTTGACCATCTATGCACAGCTTCAGAATTACTTGAACGTCACTGATGATGACGGTGTTCCAATTGAATCGAGGGTTCAAATTGGACAAGAACTCCTTTTTCACACCCAAGTAACCGATGATAACATGGAACCAATGGAAGGTATTACAGTCCAACTAATTTTAGAACCGGGCATGATTCTCGCGGAAAAGAATACCCCCCAGAACGGATCCCTTGTATTGCGTTGTACTTTGAATCGCACTCTAAGCCCTGTAGCCACCTTCAGAATCAAAAGTCTGAACCAAGGGTACTATAATGAAACTGAAAATGTAATCCAAGTGTTTTTTGAAAATGTCACAGCCTTATTCGTTGGCCTTCCCTCGTTTTGGCATCCTTCACACGGCTATTCTCTTTGTGGCAGATTAATCACCCCCACAAACACGGGTATCGCTAACGCCTCAATTGAACTGACGAGCGATTCAGGTCAATCTCTCTCGTTTTCTCGAACTGAAAATGACGGAAAATTCCGCTTCGACCTCTATGAATCCGCTGAAGCGCTTCACAATAGCCGTTACCTTATTCTCCGATATAGTGGAGCACAAGCCATCGTAGGGATCATTGCTAGCCCGCCCTATAATCCCTTTACTCAGTCTATCGAGCCAACCCCAGCCTATGTTTGGATTTCTGTGCTTCACCAAATTAGCCTTGTTACCATTGGTTGTTTGACAATCGGAAGTTCAATTCTAACCTTGAGAATGAAACGATCGACCAAACGCATCGTATCACATTAAAAAGAAATGCCTGTTGTACTGTCGAAAGCTTAATCGAAGAGCACCTTACAATTACCATGAGGTTAAAGAGTACATGTCAGAGCATTGGATGTGGACAGAGAAATACCGCCCCAAGAAGCTTAAAGAGGTTATAGGTCAACGACCAATAACAGACCGACTGCAAAAATTCCTAGTCGAAAGTGATTTACCACACCTTCTGTTTGCCGGCCCTGCAGGAACAGGAAAAACCACAGCAATCATCGCCTTTGCCAATGAACTCTATGGCGATCAATTTCAGGGAAATTTTTTAGAGCTTAACGCGTCGGACCAGCGTGGGATCGATGTTATTCGAAGCCGAGTAAAAAGCTTCGCACGAACCAGCCCCTTGGGTGATGTCCCATTCAAGATTATTTCCCTGGATGAGGCGGATAGCTTGACGCGGGATGCGCAACATGCTTTGCGTCGGACTATGGAACGATATGTTTCTAGCTGCAGGTTTTGTCTAATTTGTAACTATTCGAGTCGAATAATTGATCCCATCCAATCCCGGTGTGCCATTTTTCGCTTTCCACGATTAGACGAAAAGGAAATACGTAAACGATTGAGTTTCATCGCACAGAAAGAGCAGGTCAAAGCATCTGAAGAAGGCCTCGATGCGATATTATATGTATCAGGAGGGGACATGCGGCGTGCAATTAACGTTCTTCAAGCCGCTTCAGTCATTAAGAAACAGGTTGATGCAGATGCCGTGTTTGCGACGACAGGTAAAGCGCGACCAGAGGATATTCACCAGATACTTCAATCAGCACTCAACGGCAAATTCTTAGACGCTCAAGAGAAACTACGCAATCTATTGATTTGGCAGGGACTATCCGGAACCGACATCATTCGACAGATACACCGAGAAGTATTGAAACTAGGTATTGATGAATCGGTGAAGGTACAAATGGTAGATATGGTAGGAGAGGCGGAATTCCGCTTAACCGAAGGCGCAGATCCTGAAATTCAGCTAAGTCACATATTAGCGAGATTTTCTCTATTAGCGCAGTCAAGTGATTTTCAAAAATGATAGACCAACCTTGGGTTGAAAAATACAAGCCCCGCCACACGAAGGACCTAGTTGGAAACAAGACAGTTACTTCTAGGATTTTAGAATGGTTGCAAAAATGGCCTAAAAGCGTCTTACGTAACCAACGTGCACTCTTGCTCTTTGGTCCTACTGGAGTTGGAAAAACCCTAGCAGTATATACAATTGCCAACGAAGTGGGTTATGAGGTTTTTGAGATAAATTCGAGTGTGAAACGCAGCAAGAAATTGATGAACGAATTGCTGAAAATCTCAACAATGACTAGAACCCTCACAAGCGAACGAGGACGTGTAATCCTAATCGATGAACTGGAAGGACTTAGTGGGAAATCCGATAGAGGGGCAACTTCGGCAATCAAAGATTATGTCATAGAAACGCAAGTGCCAATCATACTTATCACAAACGATGTTACAGATGCTAAAATCAGCCCCTTGCGAAAGTTGTGCACATATATTGAGTTTCAGCTAATATCAAATTCGGAAATCGCCGATAAGCTTCAAAGTATCTGCCATGAGGAGGCACTCAAATATGATAGAGCGGCATTGGAGCAACTGGCCTTAGGGTCTCGCGGTGATCTTCGAGCGGCCATTAACGATTTGCAGCGTCTTGCCGAAAGGGGGTCAACAATCACTACTGAAAGAGTAACCGAGCTTCTTAACGCAAGAGACCAAACGATTGACATCAATGAGGCTCTTGACCGAATTTTCTATGCCAAAACCTGGAACGATGCCATTTATGCGGCAAACCAAACCGATGCATACCCTGATGAATTACTCAGGTGGGTAAGCAACAATCTGCCTCTTGTATTTCCTAATCTAGCACAACAAGAGAAAGGATTGGCAATACTGTCAAAAGCAAGCATCCACAATCAACGAATGAAACAAACACAAAACTGGAGATTACTTCCCTATTCTAAAGAGCTCATGAGCCTATCCGCATCCATATTAGGTGGAAAGCCTGCTGAAACACACCCAGAATATAGCTTCCCCGAATGGATTCGCCAGATGGGATTTTCTCGAGGACTCCGTCAAAAGCGCGCCTTAATTGGCCAATCACTTTCGCCAATTGTACATCTTTCCTCTAAGAAAGCCTACGAAGAATACAAAATTGTACTTAAAGCTCTAATAGAAACCGATGGTCTGAAAGAAGAGATTACGAGAAATTTGGAGCTAACAGACGAATTAATCCAATTTCTCCTCAAAGACTAATACTCGTTTCACTCCGACTTTTCCCAGAGTTCAATAAATCGTCGAAGCGCGAGCGCCCGTAGATTCTCAATTTTGTAACGATATATCCGAATTCGACCAAAGGTTTTCTCTTGAACAAGTTTTGCACGTTCTAAGAACAGAAGATGTCTTCGTGTGGTACTATGGTTCAACTGTGTTCGCCTCGCAATCTCAGAGATGTTCAATTCCCCGCATTCCGCTAGAAGACGAATTATCTTGATCCGACCCCGGGAGGAAAAGAGAATTTCGACAGGGATTGGAGACGCATTGGGTATCTGCGCGATGAGTGTAGTGTTAGTTTCTTCGACCACCTTTAGCACCAACTCTCCGTTTCTCAAGGAGTAATTCCAGCTCATGTTCTAGGACAGCCGCAGGAATGTCAGGGAGACTAACTAGCGTAGTTTTTCCGCGTTGTCCAGTACCGGAGATCTTTGAAGTGAGAATCCCAAGCCCCACAAGGTCTTGGATATATGTCCATACCTGGGTATGGGCGCGGGGGCTCCGTGTATACTCTTCACAGATAAGCTCGTAACGAGCTTCAAGGTCGCCAGTGGTAATGTAGGCATCTTCTGAAGGCTTTAACAATCTGCAAACCGCAAGCAGAAGGAAAAGACGGTGCAGCGATAAATCGACAAGGACTTCGCGTCGTATTTCCGGCGTAATGAACGCCTTCGCGCTCCGTACATATTCAGGCAGTATCCGAAGCACTCCTTTCTCGTCGGCTACTTTGCCTGCGTTGTAGAGCAGCTCCAAGGCGTAACGTGCGTCTCCAGAGGCGCCTGCGATATCGGCGATTAGATCGATTGTACTCGCCGGTACTGCGCCGTCCAACACTGCCGCTTTTACCCGAAACTCCAAGATATCTCGAAGCTGACGTGAATCATAGCGATTAAAATGAAGGACATTCTTCTGTAGAGTACTCCAGGTGCTCGGGTCAAGGATGAAGCCGAACAATGGATCACGGCTTATGCCAATCAGGGAGATGCGCTGTTGGGCATTGAGTTGATCATCCACCGTGCGTGACAAGAGATAGAGTATCTCTTCTCCACGACGCTTGAGGAACACCCCAAGCTCATCTAACGTGACTAGCAGGTAGAGATTATTCGATTCAATATACTCCAAAATGATTGAAAGCAATTCTTGTGCTGATAACCCACGAAGCGGTATTCCTCTCTGAAAGGCAGAGAGGATCTTGTTCAGAATCATGTATTCGGTTCGTTCACGACGCGCATTCACATGCACGTATACCAGATTAAAGCCGTGGCTCTTCGCCACTTCGCAGAGCAGTTTTCCAAACAGTTTAGTGACTGAGGTCTTCCCTGATCCCGTATTACCGATAATGATTACCTTTTGTGACACTTGACCGGGTGCCTCGACGACGCCACGAAACAACTGCGTTAATTTACGGAGATGTTCCTCACGGTGGGGGAGGTTGGGAGGAACATAATCAATGGACAGCTTCGCCTCATCGATGAATACAGATGGGCGTTGCAATTCATGTCGGATAATCTCCATCCTTTTTTCTCCGTTCGCTGTATTTTGAACATTGAGCGGGTGTAATAAAAGCGCAGACAGAGTTGGCGATAAGTGAACGATGTATTAGGAGAGCCCGAAAACCCGACTTATCGCGTAACTGTTCGAAATATGCCTGAAAACGAACAGAGATCTACTTTCATGGGTTCATCCAAGCTTAATGCAAAAATCGGCTTCAGAACGCCGCTTCGATTTCCATTGTTTTCGGCATCCTTCCCGTATGAAAATGGGATACGTAACCGAACTTTCGTATGCAAAATAATTCCATCATGCAGATGGGATTCATTGGCTTTTTTGCACCGGTTTTTTCGTCTTTATATACGGTTTTCAGAGCGCCCCTAGTAGTACCAATCTCTCGGAGGCATCTAAACAATGTACCCCGCACGTGACCCATTTCCTTCATAAATAATATAAAAGAATCTTAAGAGGAGTGAATTACATCGAACCAGGTTTTGGTAGAGTAGTTCGCTCCCACTTCCATTCTCTTTTTTCAGTGTCATAATTACGAAGGTTAACTGGATATTCAAATCCAGTTATTGATTGCCAAGAAGGTTTTGCCTCGATAGTTGAATCAATGTCATTCATAGAAAACAACTTACGTATTTCAGATACGACCTCTACTGCGCAAGGATTTGGAATATACAAGAAGATCATTCCGTAACCATTATCAAAATTCAATCCATTTAGATTAGGAAACACACTCAACGCCTTTTGTACTTGCTCAGTTATTACTCGTGATTCGTTCACATAGATCTGGAGTACTGAATCAAGCCCCAAATGCAGAGGAAACATGCCTTTCACCGAACTAACCTTCATCTTCTCCAATTGCTTAATCCGTCTCCTGTAAACCATATGGGCAGTTTGGGAGATGCCAGCCTCTTGCAGCTCTGTAGAGGCGTGAGAAGTGATGCTGTCGGTGATTTGATGGATATCAGCAGCCCGGAGAAAATAAGTGAAATCTTCATGACGTAACGCGATTGGATATTTCTGTTTGTCTTCTAAAAGCTCATAAGACATCGATGATGAGGAAATGGGGGGCAGTGGAGAAGTATATTCATCGTCGAAGATGGCTTGCAATAGATGAAATTGAAATGCAAAGTCTTCAATCCATCCCTGGTTAGGAGTGTAGATGCCGAAGTTCCAGGTTTGTATGATACCCGCTGTTCGAAAGGGCTCAATAGGCAAGAGATCATGTTGTTTAGCAAGTTCTGCGAGCCAGTCTTGAAATTCTTCTGTGTTTCTGGTGGGTATGAAGACACGACAATGGAGGTGGTGATTTTGGATTGGGTTGATGAACCAGGTGTAACGGATTTGGCTAAAGAGTTTGACAATACGTTGGCGAGTTTGTTGGCTAGGGGCGTGGATGAGAAGCTCGTAAGGTGTGAGACCTATGAGAGGAAGGTTGATGAAATGGTTGAGCCGAAGAGCGTGTCGTTGTGCCAGGGCAGTGAGGTGTTGGCTGAGCCCGGAGACACTCATGTTGAGCTCCTCAGCGAGCCGACTTTGATGGAGAGGGGTGGTAAGGCGGCTCAGCGCAGTAAGGATCTGGTGTTCAGGTTCGGTGAGGGTAATGTGAGTTTCAAGCATCCAGCGTTCCAAAGCAGCAGTGTAGGTTGCCGTGGTCAAGGTCGCCCCGGTAGCTGTTCGACGAAGCGTATTTAACCATGGTATAACCCGTTGGAGAAAGAAACCGGAGACGACTTGGTCAAAAAGCGGAAACCCAAAGGGTCCATCATAGATGTAATGCTGGAAATGTTGGGGCGGAGAGACCTGCTTCCATAATACTGTGAGGGCTTCACGGTCTGATTCGGTGAATTTCCCATATTGAAGGCCTGCATACAGGCCAAGGTCGGCGGCTTCGGGGATATGCCGCTGATGCGGAAGCAAAAAACCAAGGAGGGCTTCCCGCCAAAGCACCCAGTCCAACACATACGTCTCAGCGTCTTGGAACCCCTGAGCCAGCTTAATCTGCCATCCACCATGAAGGCTGTCAGCGAGTTCACTTTCAAGTACGCCAAACCGGGGCCGATCATAGACCAATGGGACATCGCTCCACGAGAAATGGAGTAGTCGATCTTTCCGGCGGGGCAAGACCTCAAGATCTAATATCTTCGCTAGCACGTCTTGTTTGCGATGGAATTCCTGAAATAACTCACGAGACGCCGACGACATAGCCCAACCATCCAAGCAACGATTAGACACAGATGTTAGGCTAATTGTACCTTCCGATTACGGTGAAAGGGATAAAAAAGAGGAGAGGAAACCAATTTGGTTTCCTTTTGTTATTCTAGGGTCTTGGTATTTGATCATCCTGGTTTCTAATCTTGGTCAGGTTCAGGACGAGAAGGGGGCCACAAAGGATAGGATGCCTCCGTATAATGTTCGGTTCTTTGTTTTAGAATGGTTCAGGACGAGAAGGGGGCCACAAAGGATAGGATGCCTCCGTATAATGTTCAATTACCATTTCGTTCTGAGTGACTGGTATAAAGACCAAGAAATATCTGCAAAAAAACGGAAAGAAATCTTCAAATATCAAATCATTTTGTGCGCTAGATTGCAATCAATGGATCTCTAGGAATCAAATTCATATTTAGATACGGGGTGTTGGCAACGTATCTTTAGCCCAGATCCATCGATTAGTCTCGAACTCGAAATTTATCGAACTTAATACGGGAGGAAAAGTCCACCCATACGCGTTCCAAGCAGGTTTCATAGTGATGACTGCAGGAATTTCTAAAGACCTGAACAAACCTTCTAAAGATGCCGTAAGTGAAACAGCGATTTCTGATGGAACAGGGAGAGTAGCAGCACCAGCCCCATTTTCCAATAGCATACAAGAAATATGTGGAAAGAGTTGGAATGCAGTAAAGATCCGTCTTGTTTCATCCTTAGAAGAACCAAGGTATAGATGGATTACTGTGTTTAACCCAATATTTAGTAATCCTACTCCGAGTGGTGGGCTGATAATTTCGTTTCTTTCTAAAAATTTTACATGTCGCCGATAAGCCATATGTTCTGATTCTTTGTAACCAGCTTTTCGCAACTCATGAGATTCATAAAACTTCATATGCCTTGTAGCTAGATAAGCTTCAGTTGCCCTTTGCATGTAGATGAAATCTTGTTGCTTGATTTTGAGGGTTTTTTTCGTAGTAGATGGTGCCAATCTAAATGAATTGATAGGCGGTAGGTGTGATGTTAATTTTTCAGAGATTAATCTGGAAAAGCTCTCAAGGAGTGATTCGGTTTCTGTTGACCATTCTCCTATTCGTGGATTGTAAAGGTTAAAGTTTCGGGAATGCATTCTTTCCGAAATTTGACTTAGCTGTGGTGTCGCAAGATCAAAACTAGAAGAGATTTGTTTTAGCCATTGCTGGAAGCGACTAACGCGCTCTGTAGGTATTAAAAAAGTTGCAAGGAGCAGAGTATCAAATACCATCATTGCAAGTGAATATCGAACTTGGGAAAACAAACGTATAATAGAATCGACGGTTTTCATTTTTGCGAAGATTATATTGACTGTTATGGGCTGGAGCCCAAGTTTGGGATAATTTTCGAAGATAATAAACCGCAATAGGTGTTTCTCAGCTAGTCTTTTGATTATTTGACTAATTGTTGGTTGACGGAGGTTGAGGTCTTCTGCCAATTCGGTTTGTGAGCAGGTAAGACAAGTGTTTAAACCGCAAAGGATTTTGTGTTCTATGGGACGAAGGTTCCGATGATAATTGAACATCCATCGCTCGAGGTTCTCGGTATACGTTTTTTCACTTATCGGTATTGTCACTTGGATGAACGGTTTGAACCACCGTTTTGCCATTTTGAGAAAGTTACCATCAACAAGATTGTCGAAGTATTCAAACCCAGCTGTAGGATAATAGCGGTAAAAGGTATAATCGATGGGCGGTGAAGTCGTTTGCCAGATTTGGAGGAACTGGTCTTTTTGTTTTTTTGTTCTGAGCCCGAAACGGTAATAACAGTACAGCCCAAGGTCAGCAGCCAGCGAAACTTTACGGATAGAACTAGGCAGGTGTAGGAGAAAAGCTTCACGCCAGAGAATTGGCTCGAGGTATTTTGGATACTTTGTGAGTAAGTCCTTCGAAAATTGTAGAAAATTTTGGTCTTTCTTGTCTTTGTGTTCTATTACACCGAATCTAGGTCCTTTGAGTTGGAGTGGAAAAGATACAAAACTCAAAGTTGAATAATAGTCAATGGGAGATGACCCGAGGAGGTTTTCAATCATAGTTGCGACAGCATCAAATTTGTTAATGGCTTCCGCTTGGGCTTGGCTAAGGAATGTAGTTTGATCTCGTGACTGGCTAGGTGTCATTGTAGGAAAGACCCTTTGCTGTTTCTCCCATGAGCTTAGATTACTTTACGTCACTTTCTTAATAGTATTCGGAAGGTAAACCTGGGCTTTGGGTGTGGAGTTTTTCTATGATTCCGTCTGGGGATTATTGACGCGGCTGCTTGGTCGTGTTCCGGGTGGCTGAGCGGTGTGCGATCCTTGGACTGGTTGGATGCCTCGTCTGGTACGGGTTGTGCACCTCCCCGTGTGGGATCCGACTGCCGATTGAGGGTCCGGAAGTGCCGGGGGTATAATCTGGTAGTCGGGCACGGCCCCTGGGCCACTTATTTCTATGTTGTTGTGGAAAAGAAGTGGTAGCGGGGAATAGATTTGAACTATTGATCTCGGGGTTATGAGCCCCGCGGGATATCCTGGCTACCCCACCCCGCTGTGTTATTTTTGGTAGTGATGGACCCGTGAGAGTGATTTAAGCTTTATGCCTAATTTGTAGAATATTCGTTGTAGTAGTTATATTTCGATACTATAGTGCGAAATTATTGTTGGGGTTTTATACTCTAGTCGATGTAAACTGATGGTGAACATAATGTACCCCGCACGTGGAGACGAAGTTTGTCCAGTGTAATTATATGTTAACTCTAGGTGTGCCTTAGTAGGCGGATAAGGGCTCGAGGTACTTCGGTATAGGTATTGACTTTTAGGTGACGTCCACGTCCAAGTCTGGCGATTTGTTGACAGGTTTCTTCCCCTTGGGGGTGGGTTCCCGGTGTTTGTAGGACATGAAGATTATGATATCTCCGGGCTTCAGGTTCTGGAGGGCCACCCCGATTAGCGATGCCATCGGTGATGAGGATGGCCCAAGATTCACGTTGATTTATCCGTTTATATTGACTATGGGCTAGTCTGAGAGCGTCGGAGATGTTGGTGTAACCAGCAGGCTCGGTGTCGAGGATGGTATCGACTATTTGGTCTATAGTTGTGTATTGGTCCATAGTCTTGATGGTGCTAGCTACGGTGTTGAAGGCGATGAGGGCGTATTTATCGTGACGGAGGTGATAAGCAGCAACGGCAGCCGCGGTTGCGGCAGTGAGGAGTTTAGTTCCAGCCATGGAACCTGAGGTGTCAAGGATGATTGTTCCCACTTTTTTGCGTGCAACCCGATCAATGCCGATAATGTCATTATAGTTTACATACTCGGGTTTGAGCAGTGTTTCTTCCAAGGTTGCTTCAAGGTCGAACTCATCTAGCCCGGGTTGAAAAGGGACCTGTTTGATTTTTTCTGGTCGAAGACCTCCCCCACTAATTCTTAGTGCCGAATGGATTATAGTGGCCCGTGCGAGTTGGCGGAATGTATGCCGGTATTGCCCGCGGATTTGGTTTCGGAGCTGGAAGAACAAGAGTGGTGCTGCTACGTTCCCGTCACGTGCGGATTTAGCGAGGAGGTGGACGCCATCCTGGGTGGAGATCGCTTGACTTGTAGCGATTGGTTGAAGTTGCGCTAGGGCCTGAAGAGCTGTAACGTTGCCAAACTCGATTGCGATTTCAGCCATATCTTTGGTTGTTGTATAATCGAAGTTTCTGCCTAACCGCAAATAATATTGAAAGTCTCGACCGTTGGTACGGATTTCAGATTCGAAGAGCTTCTCGTCTGAGATGGTCCCGGAGAGGACGATGGGCACGTCATCGGAGGGCGGTGCCTCCTCGGAGATCAAAAATTTGCTAAAACTGCTTTGACTAACGCCCTAATGATTTCAACGGGTGTTTTTTGGGTGTTATCATTGAGTTCGATTTTTGGAACTAAAGACATGATCGCTGCCTGTTCCCAAATGACTTGCCCGTTACCTGGTATTTGCGTGTATAGACTTGCAATGTCAAGGGCGCCACGGACGCTTGACCCACGGCGAATATCTGGATGGTCACGTGTAGCCCGGGTGATAGCCACGGCGATATTGACGATTTCTTCATCTTTGATGGTCGTGTTCGTCTGTACGATTTCCCTTTCCTCCACTTCGGTATGATAGTCTAAATAGAGCCAGACATACCGGTCACGAAGAGCTTCACCTAACGGGGTGACCCCTACGCTTGCTTCAGGATTTTGAGTGGCAATAATACGAAATCCATTTTTTGCTCTGATTTCTCCGAGTTTCGGAACGTGTAAACATCCTTCGTCCATTACAGGAAGAAGTGTATTCTGAGTGGCTTCAGGCATCCGGTTGATTTCGTTGATAAAGAGGACCCCACCGTTTTCCATGGTCTCAACAAGGGGACCAGGAATGAAGGTGTTACGGGTATAACCGTCTTTCAACACAACAGGAGGATCAAACCAGCCGACAAGTTTTGCAGACGTGTACCGTTCATCACCATCGACACGAAGAAACGTGCGACCAAGATAATCTGTGATTGCAGATGCAATGGTCGTTTTCCCAACTCCTACTGGGCCTTCAATAAGCAAATGCTTCTTTGCCATATCAGCCGCTAGGCATTGAGTGATGATATCTGTGCGTCCGATGATTTTGTATTTGCGTTGGATCGTCATGACTTCTTTAGTTAATGTCATGAGGTTACACCTTGATGCGATGGGAGAACTGATTATCCTAAGTAAAGTGTTTGGGTGTTGCTGAAAATTCCTTGTAAAGAAAAGAATGTTTATTGGGTACCATTTTCATAGTCTAGTCTTCAGCGGAGTTGGCGGAGCGGTAACGCGCTGGACTCGAGTTGAATCGGGTTATCCAGTGACCTTCTGGTCGCAAGGGTTCAAGTCCCTTACTCCGCGCCACTTGCTTCTCATTGCCTCTCTGAACAAATGCAACTAGAATATTTAGGCGATGAATAGTGTCAGAAAACGATTCGAAGGTTCAGAATGCAATTACGAAACTTCTCAAAGTGGGGTTTCAAATTAGTCCGGCTACCCTAGCGATGCTACAAATGGAAAAGAATCCAAAACAGATTGTTGACCGGTTTTTAGCCTCAGATGCCGTTCACCCGACAGAGACACCCGTCCTTGAACCTTTTCACTTTCAAATTCCTCAGCAAGAACCCATGGAAATACTCCAAGGAGAAGAGACTAGCAGCCAAGAAATACAAATCCCACAACTCACTAGTTCAACGAAGGTTGCTGAGGGAGTTAAGGCGGATATACGAATCATTAAAGATCCAACACCGGAGCTGAAAGGTAAGGGGACTATCGAGGATTTTGCAGCTAATTTCCAGGACCGATATTACCGGCTCCGAGATATTTTCGCTCAACGGGTTGATGGCAGAGGGATTACAGATATTCGTGATGCAACTAGCACACACGACCCAAATGAAAAGACATCTCCAGTGAAGATCATCGGATTAGTTACGAATAAGACGATGACAAAAAGTGGAAACATCGCTTTGGAAGTTGAAGATCCAACGGGTCGCATTATAGTCATTGTCCAACAACGTGACCCGAATATTATGAAGAAAGCCAGTGTGATTTTACTGGACCAGGTTCTGGTTATTGAGGGCACTGCATTTGGTGCGGATATGCTCATCGCAAATGACCTATATTTACCTGACACTCCATCAAACCGAAAGAACAACCGGGCAAAAGAGGATATCAGTGCTTTACTTCTTTCTGACATCCATTTTGGGAGCCAGCATTTCCTAGATAAGGTATTTCGACGCTTTCTCGACTGGCTCCAAGGAAACGAGGGCGATGATGACCATATAGCCTTGGCCAATTCAGTGAAATACATCATAATAAACGGAGATTTGGTCGATGGTGTTGGCGTATACCCAAAACAGCTGTCCGAATTGTTATTATACGATCTTGACAGCCAGTTTAGCGGACTAAATCAGCTCCTTGAAGAGATACCTAATCATATTGAAATTATCATAACCCCGGGGAACCATGATGGGGTTAGAGTGGCCATCCCTCGACCTGCAATTGAAGATCAATTCCTAGGTCAACTTAAGGATGCAGGATTATCGGTGTTGTCTTTGGGGTGCCCGGCGCAAGTAAGCCTGCACGGTGTCAATCTCTTAATCTACCATGGAGATAGCCTCATAGATATCATGGGTGCTCTCTCTAAACCAGATGTGGAGGCCGGTTATGCCGCTATGCGCGAAATGTTGAGGGGACGCCACCTTGCGCCTATTTATGGAAAAAGCACCACAATCGTCGCCGAACCACGAGATTGGCTGGTCATCGATGAGGTTCCCGACATTCTACACTGCGGGCACATTCATGTGACAAGTGTAGGTAGTTACCGAAATACCCTGATGATTAACTCCGGAACATTTCAAAGTCAAACAGAATACCAGAAATTAATCGGAATCGAACCCACACCGGGAGTCGTTCCTCTGGTGAATCTGAGGACCCTGAGTGTAAAGACACTTAACTTTACTTAAACTTGAATAAACTCCCATGAATCCTTCTGCAACGAATGGAGAATGCGGAGAGCCTCCTCTTCTTCCAACAATAAGAGAAGTTTAGCCACATGTTTACAGAATCGATGGAGAACACTTACCCTGAGCCAATCAGGACAATTATGCGAAATGGATCTTCTTTCCTCATCTAGCTCAATCACATAATCTTTAGAGCCATGAACAATAGCCTGAATTTTCAAAGGATTCGGAGAAATTCGTTGGAACTCGACAGAGTTATCAGCCATACCCACTGCACGAGTGAGTCGCGATGAACTCACAAAGAGCCGAAGCAGATCGCCCAGATTCGAAGGAGAAACAGCAGATTCAGGTTCAGGAAGCACATCTTGTGGCCGTACCACTATTCCATCATGAATTTCGAGCTGGGCTTTTGCTTGCAGATTTCGGACAAGTTGCATCGCCTTAGAAGGGGGGAGTGCACGCAGATCAAACGAGATGAAGAACACTAATTGCTGCAATGAGACCTGAGTTTTTCCCAAAGCTCGAAAGGCATAGTCCACCAGCCCAAGGGGGTCCTTTGGTTCAGTGAACATCCTTCGTTTCACCAAAATGACTATTTTCTCAAGGTAGGAGGTACATAATTTGCGAGGGTTTTGATACGACTGTCACGTTCCAACACATCGGAGACTATATTCTTTGGTACACTGAGGCGGATATTCTTTGTCCGTCCATACCTCCCTTTGCTAATAACCTTCGCATTGACAAGCCCGATCCCATCAAGGTCATTGATAAGGTCGCCTACCCTCCTCTGAGTCAACGGATCCATACCAAGTTGATTACAAAGATCACCATACACGTCTTGAACCTCCCCTGTCACAGGATGCGGATGTTTATGCTTTTCAAGCAGGTAGACTGCATAAAGCACTAATTTCTGTTGAACAGGCAGCGTACGTAACACTTCCAATGTCGTATCACGCTCAATACTTGAACGCGCTTTCTCAACGTGTTCGACTTTTACTTCAGCACTGCCTTCTCTTTCCGCAATTTCCACCGCCACACGCAGGAGTTCAAGTGCCCGGCGGGCATCTCCCTCCTCTCTTGCAGCCAAAGCCGCACAAAGATTAATGACCCCAGGTTCTTCTAATATTCCTTCTTTTAGACCGGTTGAGCTTCGCCGACGCAGAATATCTTGCAATTGTGGAGCAGTATACGGATGAAAAATCACCTTTTCTTCACTTAGACTACTCAGCACCCGAGAATCAAGATAACTCGGGAATTGCAGGTCATTTGAAATCCCAATCAGACTAACCCGCGCTTTAGATAGCTCATAGTTTATACGCGTCAGTTTGTAGAGAGTATCACCTCCACTTTTCATTACCAATCGGTCAATCTCATCCAATACGATTATGGTCAACCGATCCTGACTTTCTAATAATTCGACGAGACGTGAATGAACTTCATCTGTTGGCAATCCAGTAAATGGCACTTTCTGCCCCAACTCAGCACAAATCCGAGCCAACACCCGATAATCGGTATCCACATGCTGACAATTCAGATATACTGCTTTGAAAGGCAATTGCAGTTCGCCAAATTTCGTCGCCAATTCCCGAAGCACATATTGGGTCACAGCAGTTTTTCCAGTTCCCGGTTTCCCAAACACAAAAACGTTTGAAGGCCGACCTCCCTTTAATCCCGTGGCTAGTATACTTCCAATCTGCGTAATTTGCTCCTCCCGGTGGGGAAGTACGTCAGGAACGTATTCATGCCGTAACACTTTTCGATCCTCGATGAGGGTCGGACCAGAGCTCAATCGGTCGAAGATGCGGTCAAGTGGTCTGGGGTCGTCCATGTCAAGTGATCCTCCAAAATCCCAAAGGAAATACTAGCGTTTCTTTTGGAAGGTTACTGTCCTACAATATTAGCGTTTCGCAGAAAGAGATACTTCTCAAACACATAGTTCATCTATTAATAGTTAATTTGTTCACAATTGGCGCCAAAAACGTTAACATATTTTATTGAATAACAATAATTTAGCCTTCTTTTTGCGAAAAAATACTTATCCATAGTATTATTCTTGTTAACATCGCCTCCCCCCTTCATTTCCATTGGAAAACTAATCTAAGGGCATATTTACCAGAATTTAATTGTTAACATGTTAACAACAGGTGAACATATTAAAAACTTGGAGAAAAACCTCTAAATCAAAAATAGAGGGCGGATAATCCTTATTTCACAATTTATCCGATTAAATACATAAGAACACACCAGACCCTAATGTATCACTAATACAGAACTGCTGACAATATGCTACATTTTAGTTTCGAGCCAGTTCACACCGTCACACTTTTAATGCTGTGAACATGAAACCTAGAAGGGACATGGAGAGCCACATACACCCTAATGGGGTATGGATCAATGAAGAAACAGAAACAGAAGATCACCATTGAAGGTCTCACAATCGATGGAAAACCTTGCGACATCACTATTACTTTCAATGACGGCCTACCATTGTCCATCACTGAAACCATAGCAACAGCCTTGCAGTCCCCAGACAAACAAGAGGCCACAACGGACACACCACCCGATGCATTGAAAATACCAGACTATGAATCCTGGACCGTCAGGCAAAAAGTCCGATACATCGTCTTGCGTAACTGCCGCCACGGTTGGTTCACATCAAAGGACGTCCAGGAGCTCTACGAACACGCCTTCCACCCACCAATCCCCCTAGCAACCGCTTCAACCTACCTTTCTCGTATGCACAAAGAAGGTAGCTTAAGCCGAAGAGGATCAGCCGCTCAACGCGAATATCGTGTGAATATTGAAGAACTCACTGATGAGATCGCAGCAGTACTTGCAGATAAAACCTGAGACCAAAAACTATTTGATTTTCCTTTGCATATGAATGAGTTATGCACTATAGTTATAAACTCTTAACAAATAGATCACCAAAGTTCAAAGAAATAAGCTCTTATTTGGTGTTTCTCGATACTCCCCTTTGTTTCCACTGGAACTCGAAGAATTATTAGAGTTTGTAATTTGTTTTTAATTATTCGAAGAATACTCCCCGTTTGTTTTCCTTCTATCTTATATAAATAGTTTACAGTCTCTCCATATCCTCTGTAAATATTTCACAAGACACTTTTGCGCATTTCATGAAAAGATTAACTATTAACAATAAAACCGACAAAAAAGAGGTTCCAGTGGAAATAAGGGGGATTATCTAAAAAATTAAGCGACTAGTTGATAATAGACAGAAGGACGGCCACGACGACCATTTCGCTCAACATATTTTTCAACGACACCACAGATTAGCAAGTTCATAAGGGTGTCATAAACTGTGGTTCGGGGTATTCCCGTTTTGGTAGTTATTTCTCCTCTGGTGAGGGCACCTTTTGATCGTAGAAGTGCAGTTATGTGGCTCTTAACCTCTGCTGTTTCTGTGGGAACTATGGTTGCTGGTCGTTGCCGTGTTTTTGTCTTCTGGGCGTTTTGAGTGGTCTGTTGTGACGTTCGGGTAGCGGCCATAATACTACAACTCCATGTCTAGATAAATATCGGGTATTTATATTAGTTGTGGATGATTTCCACTGGAACCTATTGAATTCAATGAAATAAATGAAATCATTCTTGAATGATACAAAGCCGCCTTCGTTGTTCAGATTACTATCGAAGATTGGCACGTGCGACCAGGGATTGCCCCACCGCGATACCTGCGTCGCCTGCAGGGACCTTTCGGTGCATCAGGAACTCATACCCTGCTGCTTCGATAATGCTTCGAATTGTACGTGTGAGAATTTTGTTGTAGGCGACTCCGCCGGTAAATCCGATTTTTGTTGTTCCATTAGATTTTGACGCGCCAATAGCCGCATGTGCAAGAGTTTTTCCTAAAGATTGGTGTGCAGCTAGAGCGAGATCAGAACCACTAAATTCACCCTGGAGTTGTAAGACCTGATCCACAAGATTACTTGTCTTTAACACCTGTACTTTTCCTTCCTGGTTCACTGGAATATCTAACTGAATGTCTGGTCGGTAGGTTCCCATATTCGCGAAGGCTTCAAGTCGAATGGCGGGTTCCCCTTCATAGGTTCGCTGGGTGGATACACCCAATAGCGCAGCCAGTGAATCTAAAACGCGGCCCGTACTCGAAGTTATCGGCGTGTTAATCTTTTGAGATATTTGAGTCAGGATTATTTCAAATTCCGCGGTTCCCTGTGGTAATGAATCCTTTGCCCTTATCTCGAAAAGGCTACGTAATTCTGTTTCTGAATATTTCTTCGAGAGAATACCAAGTAGCATTCGGAAAGGGAACTTTGCGGCCAGATCTCCACCGGGCATGGGTTGTGGCTCGAGATACGCCGATCTTGTGTAGTTGTACGCGGTTCCTGTAAGAATTTCCCCACCCCACACGGTTTTGTCTGGACCGTATCCTGCACCGTCACAGCAAATAGCCACGATCTCTTCATCAAGAGGTAATTTGTGGTCGGCGAGAATAGCAGCTAGGTGAGCATGATGGTGCTGCACCTGGACAAGTGGAACTTGCTGTGCTTTCGATAACTCTGCTCCGTATTGAGTGGTTAAGAAATCTGGGTGCAGATCACAGGCAACCGCATCGAAGGTATTAACCCGTAGCAAGTTCTTTAGATGAGAGAGGCTTTCCTGGAGAAATTGGAGGGATTCGACTGTATCAATATCTCCAATGTGCTGAGTAAGAAAAACCCGTCTCTTATGGTAAATAGACCCGGTGTTTTTCTCTAAAGCACCGAGTGAAAGAATTGTAGGACCTCCATCCGCGGTGTCGATGGGTTCGGGAGTGTACCCTCGTGATCGCCGAATTATCAACTCTTGATCGAATATAGGAATTAGCACGGAGTCATCGCATCGCTGGAAGATTGTTCGATTATGTGTTAAGAAATAATCTGCCATATCCATAAAACGTTCTTGAAATGTAGAAGCATGGATCATCGTGGGCAAGCCTGTAGGATTAGCGCTGGTCATTACCAAGGCAAGATCTTGTAACCCTTCGAAAAGTCGAAGATAGATTCCTGAATATGGAAGCATGACGCCAACGGTGTCCAATCCTGGAGAAAGAAATTTTGAGAGTGGAAACGGGGTTCGTTGCGGTATTACCACAATGGGACGTCTCCATGACAAGAGCAATCGTTCCGCGGTTGAGTCGATTGCCGCATACTTCTGTACTGCCTCAAGGTCTTTGGACATAATGGCGAAGGGTTTGTTCGGTTTGTTCCGAAGTTCGCGGAGACGTTTGACTTGGTCATCTAGTGTAGACCTGACTGCCAGATGAATTCCACCCAATCCTTTAACCGCGACGATTGCACCTTCATTCAGTAATTTCACAGATTCGATAAAGGGATCCCTAACTTTGAGAGCTGTTCCATCGGCTTCTAATATGGTAAAATGTGGACCACAAATGGGGCAACAAATAGTTTGGGCATTATACCGTCGGTCGATGGGGTTGTTGTATTCTTTGTCACAGGCTTCGCATAAAGGGAACTCGTTCATTGTAGTACGTTCACGATCATAGGGGGTATCCGTGATGGTGGTGTAACGAGGGCCGCAGATGGCACAACAGGTCATCGGGTATTGATAATGGCGTGATTGGGGGTTATTCATATCTTCTATGCAATCAGTACACACAGCGATATCGGCGGGGATAACTGAACCACCCGCTTTCTGCTCATTTTTGGAGATGCGAATCTGGAAGTCCTTAAATTTGCCTGCAGTAGTGTGCCAGATGGTTTGAATGCTGTCAATAACAGCCAGGTAGGGCTTATCTCTTTCAATGGATTCAATAAATTCAATGATTTTCTTTTTTTCTCCTTCCACAACAATTAGTACTGCCGAATTTCCAGTATTCAAAACAAACCCAACAAGCCCACGCTGGGTAGCTTGCGCATAAATAAATGGACGGAAACCAATTCCTTGAACGACACCAACGACTCGAATTTCAGCTTGTTGAGCGTTGGGCATTGTCGTCATCTCCATCCTTCACCGATTCAGGCAGAGTATTAATTCTTTTGGAGTTATTATCAATAGTATAAGATATCGGTGCGTGCTTGCTAATGACTGAATTTCGCGTTCCTTCACCCAAAGAACTCCAAGAATTACGAAAACAAGTCGGATTAACCCAATCTGAGCTAGCGAAACACGTCGGGATAAGTCAGTCTTTGGTGGCACGCATTGAAAAGGGTCAGGTAAATCCCAGTGTCGGTACGCTCAAACGTATACTCGCCGTAATCGAAGAGCATAAACACACCTATTCCTCTCTTAGTGATTTGTTGAGGTGGAAAGGCCAATCAAAGCTGAATCCCTTGATCTGGGTTGGCCCTGAAGATAGGGTTCGACGAGCTGTGATTCTCATGCGACGTCATGGTATCTCACAGTTACCCGTGCTGAAACGAAACAAAGCAATTGGAGCCATCAGTGAGGGAACAATTATCAAACAGCTAATGGTCATGGAATCACAGAAAGTATTTGGTCTTTCTGTTCAAGAAATCATGGAACCTCCTTTTCCAACAATTGACATTAGAGATAAAGTAGAAACAGCCTTTTCTAAAATCGCTGCCGGGGTTGAAGCTGTCTTAGTATTAGATGAAGACAGGCCAATTGGAATAATTACTAAAATCGACGTCATTGCCTATACAAAACCATGAAATTATCTAGCAAATCAATAATTTCATTGAATTCATTACGACCAATTAGTTTTTTATCTTAAATACAATCAATAATTTTTTATCACTGGACTCCCTTCTCTATCAACATTCTTGGGTGTGTTTAGTCTGAGTGAACTTGATCGGTTAGTCGAGCAAACGCACAAATTTGATCAGCAAATGCTAGCAAAATGGGGTTTCAAAACCGAACGGATTGAGCTCTTTGGGATAGATTCACCGGATTTATATGTCGTCCCTGAGGAGGAGGCTTTGGCAATCAAAAGGGCGGTCAACTATCTTCGAAATCAGACCGCGAGTATCGTTGTGTCTGGTCCCCTCGGTGCTGGAAAGACTACCTTCTTGGAGATGATTCAAGAGTCATTGAATCGCTTACCGAATATACGTGCCGTTCGTCTTGAAGGAGTCAGTTCAGCCGACGCGCTGATTGACGATCTTCTCCATGCTGATATAGGAGTACAAACCGTTCGGGACTTTTTAATTGATAAAGTGGGGGTTCGTGTAGTAAGAAGCGGCTCCATTGCCAAACGACTCTCGCGTCTCTTATTAGCCCTGCGAACAGATGCAGAAGAGAATGGAACCTCGTATGTCTTGTTAATCGACGAATTTCGCCAGCTAGAACGTCAACGACCAGACAATCGTGTACGTATAGTTGATACCCTTCTTCGGATGGTCAATGATAAGACCAGAGATGGTCGCCGATTTCTCGTGCTAGCTTTAGCCATCATTACACGTGTTGGGGAAAGTGCAGTAAAGACGCTCGAACTCCTTTCCTCAGTAGGGGAAACCTTAGGCCATGGAAGCAAGTCAGCTATTCGGCGAAGGTTCGTTGAGATTTACGATATGCGTCGAATGAAAAAGAGCACTGCTTTGAAAGTACTGCTCTGGAGACTGGCCTATCTCAAAGGTTCATTGGATAAAATTAGTAAGGAACTCGATGAACGTATTAATTTCGATTCACCCATGATCCAGGGGTTACTTGTTCCCTTCACAGGAGAGGCGCTGGAAGCAATATTCAACTATTCCGGAGGAAATCCTGGGATTATGCTTGAACTACTTCTCCGGTGTCTTCAGGATGCAATCCGAGGTGCTGAGGTTCTCATCAATGATGGGTACTCATTGGATCAAGTCATATCAGTTTACCAAATTAATTCAGAATATGTTCAACAATTTGTCCAAAAGGAAGTAACCCGTGCGCGAGCAGAGTTTACTAACTTTCAAACTGAGCTCTTAGGCTTTCTTTCCGTTTCTCGTTCGCTAGATGATATTGAGTCTTGGCTCCAGAATCAGGAACGTTCATGGGAAAGTGTGCTAGAAGATTTCGACTTATTCGAAAAGCAGGGGCTCATATACAGTCCCGAAGCCGGCAAGATACAAGCCACCGAGCTTTGGACTAAAGGATCCACGTTTGTTTGAGGTGAGTGTAAATGTCAGCTACTGATCTCATTAGAGAACGGATGAAAAAGGAAAAAGAATCAAAACCCAAACCACCGAAAAAAACCCAGTCAGCAGAAACTCGGGAAATTGAACTCGAAGAACTGTCGGCACGGGTTGGAGATTCGGGGTTGAAGAGATTGCGTATCGAAAGCGAGTATGAGGGGCGTCGAACTATCAGTGCCAGTGTACCCGCTTGGATTAAAGCGGCTTTAGATTTCGTATCGTTAGCGGCTACGAAATCAGGACAGGGACAATATGCAGGCTTTGGTGGGAAATCTAGGTTCATTGCTGAAGCTCTTGAGGAAAAGCTGAAGTCTGATTTTCCTGAAGTATACAATGAATTACAACGAGAAGGATAATCTTACTCGTGAAATTATTAATTTCATTAAAATCAATGAAATTAATATTATTCTTCAAATCACTATCAGTCGATAGCAGTCGATATAAATTATAAGGTCCGCTCGGATATAGAATCTTCATTTGGCATTTCGGGTGGGTCTAACGGATGTCGCATGATGTACGACGAGTATATGTGATCTCTTTTGATTTCAAGCAGCCTAAGGGATCGAGCCAAGCTCGAAAAACACGGTTCTTTCGAGAGTTGTATGGGTATACTCAGCAAATCAAACAGGAACTGAAAGATGGAGAAATTGTAACTCGAACGTACCACTATCCCGGGGTGCTAGACCAGATACCATACGTGAAGCTTGGGAAAAGTGTGATCGCCATTCAACCTGGAACTGAGGATGCCGTTCTCAACTTACTCCATGCCTTTGAAGAAGTAGTGGTTTATAGCTTCATTGGGTGGCTGCCAATCCATCTTTGGCCAAAAAAATTGGAAGAAGAGGCTGGGCTTGCTACTAACCTAATTGGCGCCCTCGGGTATTATTCCATACTATTGCAGGTTCAAAATATGGGAGGAACCATCCAAGATTCCTCTCTACTTGATGTCGGGTTTGATACTGGGTTTATCGACCAAGCCATTGACTACCTTACATCTAAAAAGTTACTCAGCGAATCCCAAGGGACTCTCACACTCACGACAAAAGGAAAAGAAATTTTGACTTTTGTGTCCTGACTGCCTTAATACCGTAATTATGGAATTTCAATGAGTTCATTGAAATTACTCAGTCGGGTTTAAGTGCCAATGGTTGGGCAAGGGCCTCAATGAGCTCTAGAATGCGATTTTGGCTCTGTTTGAGGGTGCCTAGGTGGGTGGGGGTTGGCTTTTCGTCTTTTGTAGCGACAATGTCGTATTCGCGCGCATAACTTCGAATGTCCTCTGCCAAGTCTTGATAACGCATCAGAGAAGGTGATTCAAATAGCCCAAGATAGCCTAACAGTACCACGGTAAAAACAGATTTCGTAACATTCTGACGTGCCTGAGCGAGCGAACGGTTGAAAGCTCCTCTACTAACACCTGCCTGTTTTTGCATTTTATCTTTTTTATCTCTCAGAGCTGCTTTGGTTTGATAGTCAATGCGCTTTCCACTGAAACCGTCGAGAAGATAATCAAGCACTAGAGTTTCTAGCTGCACTTGGGACAGGTGGCTTTTTTTAGCCAACAATACTGTTATTGGATCCTGTAGCATTCTACGCGCCCAAGAACGCGTTTCCTTGACTTCGTTTCTTTGAGACAAATCCTTACCCCCATGGATACAATATTGTATACGTCTCGAATCGATACTTAAAAACACGTTGGTACTTTAAACACTTTCCACGCTCTTGGATATCAATATACTCAATAATCTCATTGTAATCAATGAATTCTATTCTGAAGCATGAAACCAAAACGAAGTTTTTATTCTCTAAGCTTTATCAAATGATGAGGACACGCAAAATGTGTTCAAACCATACCCAACGCTATTTTCCCTATACTTCTCCAAGGCCTGGTCAACTATCATTAATTCAAGCAATTCATGATGATGTCGGGGCTGGGAAACATATGTGCGTTGAGGCTGCTAATGGTTTTGGGAAAACTATCGCTGCCTTATCGGGGGTCTTGTCACTCCTTAAGAGGAAGAGTTTTGGGATAGTCTATGTTGCCAGAACTCACAAACAATTAGATCGGGTGATGCAAGAATTACGACTAATCTCCGAATCGACTGGCTTCAATGGAGTGGTATTACGAGGACGCGCATCCACATGCCTGAATCCAATAGTTCGCAAATATGCTGAAAGTGCTCAACTTGCCATGTTCATTTGCAGTCAATTGAAACGTGCGGGACGCTGTGAGTATTATCAAAATCTCGTAAAAAGGAAGAAAAGAGAGCGGGATTATTTTAGCAACTATTATCAAACACCTCTCACAGGTTTGGAGTTTCGGAAAAAGTGTGAGTCTGATAAGGTGTGCCCTTATGAGCTTTCAAAATGCCTGCTGCCTTTGGTAACTGTTGTGGCTACCACTTATTTTCAGATCTTTGATCCGCATATAAATACCCTGTTCTTTGAGGCTTTTGGTCATCCATTGTCTCACACAATCCTCATTTTAGATGAAGCCCACAATCTACCTCGGATTGCCGTCGATTTAGCATCTGCACGCCTTTCGTTGACATCAATAAAGCAGTCAGTGAAAGAAGCGAATCGCTATGGCCTTTCATCAATCAAACATTTCGTACTCACCTTGGAACATTTCATTCAACAATTGATAGATGGCTATTCAGAACGGGAGGTTCGATTTGACCCAGTTGAGTTAACTTCACGATTATGTCAAGTTCTTAAAATTAATGATTTCAATAACTTTGTTGAAACTTTGTTACAATTGGGTAGTAAGGTGCTTAACCAATTACTAAACGAAGGAAAACCACCGATAAGCTACATCCATTCCCTGGCTCAGTTCTTCATAAACTGGTGTTTCTTTCTTAAAAGAAAAGATGCAGCCTTCTTCATTATCCAAAATAAACCAAATCATACGCCTACATATCTTGAAGTAGTTGCATTAGACCCGCGTATAGCAACTACTTCGATTCTGAAATCTTGCTATTCTTCGGTTCATTTATCGGGGACCTTGGAGCCAACAAGTGCCCATATTGATCTTGTTGGTTTACCGAAAAAAACGGTGGTTCTCAATTTACCTTTTCCTTTTACTCAGAACCAAATTTTCCCAATAATCAGTCTTGGAGTCACAACGGCCATGAAATACAGAACGCCTCAAATGTACAAAAAAATTAATCGCCGAGTTCTAGAGGTTTGCCAGGCTACACCCCATAACGTTGGTGTTTTTGTTCCATCATACTCGGTACTACAATCTCTTCTTGATGCTGGTTTAGATGAGGTATCTAATCGGGAACTATTCATTGAGAAACCGAAGTTGTCTTCGAGCGAAAACGATTCCTTAATTCAGAAGTTTAAACGCAAAGCTCATGACGGTGCCATGCTTATTGGGGTCCTTGGCGGGAGGAACAGTGAGGGGGAGGATTATCCGGGGAATGAGATGGAGACGGTAGTGATTGTTGGGGTTCCTTACGCAAAGCCTACTCCAAAGGAGGCGACTCGAATCGCGTACCTTGAAAGCCAATTTCCTCAGAAGGGTCGGTTATATGGGTACCAACTGCCTGCTCTGCGAACCGCGTCTCAGGCAGCAGGGCGTTCAGTTCGCACACTTGAGGACAGGGGTGCGATTGTATTTTTAGATGACCGTTATGCTACGCCAGCTTGCAAACGTTTGCTCCCCAAATGGATAAACGAACACTTAAGGGGCTCAAATGACGCTGAAGGAGTACTTTATACTCACCTAAAGAACTTCTATTCAGTTACATGAATCCTCTTCTACTTCATTAAAAATAACAAATTCATTGAATTTAATGAATCTCTGGTGTCTCGGGCATGTCTACAATTAAGCCACTCCAATCGGGTGCAATATCTTTGGATGAAGTCTTAGGAGGCGGGCTTAATGAAGGCGAGGTTCTTCAAGTTTTTGGACCTGGTGGCGTAGGAAAAACTACGTTAGCCCTACAATTTTCGATAAATGTTGCTCGAAAGGGAAACAGAGTAATCTATGTCAATTCAGAGGGAAAGTTTCCGATTCTTCGATTAAAACAGATGACTCCTACTGACTTCGATTCGATTTCCCCGTTAATTTCCATAGTGTCACCCACTAATTTCATAGAACAAGCAAACTTTGTTTCTCAACTTGATTCAATACTCACTTCTGATACCAAGCTGTTAGTGTTTGACACAATTGTATCTCACTACCGTAAAGAATACGGAACGAATAATGTGATATTGAATCGCAAATTGAATCAACAATTAGGTCTGATCGTTAGTGCTGCTCGCTCATCAGGGTTTTCAGTAATCATGATAAACCAGGTTCGTGGGGACATTGAAGACAGAAACCATTTTTTACCAGTTGCTGAATCAGTTACATCATATTGGAGCACCTATATTCTGCAAATAACTCGGGCGGAGTCGAAGGGTTACAGAGAATTTAAGTTAATCAAAGAGAAAATCCGTGAACCAATAATCTTGATGATGAACCTACAGTCATCCGGATTTAGATCAGCATGAAAAGTGACTGCGATGTTTCACCCAATTCTACTTCTTCTCGGCTTTTGGTATTTTCTTCCCACTTATGTGGCAAATGGCTTCGCAGTATTTGGTAAATTCATCAGACCACGTCACACGATTGATGGAGGTAGGATTCTTGAAGACGGTCAACCAGTCTTCGGTCCCGGAAAGACATGGGAAGGTTTTATTGTTGGATTTGTAGCAGGTGTGCTAATTGGCCTACTCCAAATCGTGACCGCTCCAATTCTTCTCTCCATTATTGTACAGTACGTATATCTTCCTCCAGAACTTGTTCCTATCGTATTGATTACTCTGCCACTTGTAATCCTGGTGGCACTCGGTGCTCTTGTAGGTGATCTCGTAGGCTCATTTATTAAACGGCGATTTATGATTGCTCGAGGGCGACCTGCCCCCCTACTTGATCAGCTTGATTTTCTTATAGGGGCAATGCTTTTGGGTGCTCTCATAACGCCAATTCATTGGGTTCTTGCCATCTTCATGGTGATTCTAACCCCGATTATACATCTGGCGGCAAATATCATCGGCTATCTCATTGGGCTGAAACAGGAACCATGGTAAATCAAAACTGATTAGGTACCTAAATTGCAATCTAGCTTTTCTTGGATTTATCCTAATAACGCTAACTTCGCCGCGATAAGCCACTGACAACCAAAGAAGGATATTAGGATAGTTACTATTCCGATTGCCAGCATCATCTGTGCATATCGTGGTCGGTAAATGTTCCGTGTGCTTTGGTAAATTAAGTAGAAGCCTACAAATCCAAGAAAGAAAAGTGCGCCACCGACGATTCCTTCTATCAAAACTTGGCGGTTTAGTCCGGGGTAATATGGAATTGCTCTGCCTGATATCGTAATGAAAGGAGGTGTTTCATAGGAGAGAACAAACATTCCTCCACTTACAACAAAATAGTAGACTACTAACACGACAGCAAATAGTATCCACTTTGAGGGTAGACGAATTTCACCAAACCTCGGTCGACGGAGTTTTAACCGTGGTTTACGGACAAATTTTGGCCACCAAAGATCTGACATCTATTCACCAAAGCATGCGAGTGGTTTTGAAATAGACCATACGAACGCTATATATTCTTTACTATCGTATCCTTTACGATAGCCAAGTGGTGAGAACGGGATTAGTTTATGGACCAACCTAAGCCAGTTTCTGGAATGCGAGCAACGCTACTCTTCCTGCTTTATCCACTCATTGGTGAATTCCTATTCATTGATACCATAATAAAAGACAAATATGCTCGCCGTCGTATTCGTGCAATATTCTCCCTTCTTGGTTTAGCCATAGTTGCGATTAGCTTTGCTGGGTCAGAGCTACTTATCTTAATCACGGTTAACTATGTTCCACCTTCTTTCTTGTCTGTTCCAATGCGGTACACTATTACAGCTACTGCAGCAATTCTTTTTTTGATTCTATTTGTTGATGAAGGCCGCAGAGGGCGCATTTCTTTAAAGGAGCAAATCGATGTACCCGAAGATCGTATCTCGCTTCTTGTAAATGATTCACGCGACGTTTTCATCACCTTAAATCGGATTCTTAACGCGGCACAACTTCAAAGGTATAGGAACCCAGAATGCGAAAACTCTCGTCTAGCCAGCTACGCATTAACAGTACTCAGTGAATACCTTCAAACACGCATCTTCTCTGAATCCAATGATTCAAGGATCTTGAAGAATGAATTAGAAAAAGGAAATGGTGGCTCAGACGGGATTTGAACCCGCGACCACCTGATTATCAGTCAGGTGCCCCACCAGTCTGCCCAGATACCCACAAGGAGGTAACTTCTAGGCCACTGAGCCACGGAAATTGTACGGTGTTGGGCGTGGGGGTTCGTTGCTTATATGATTTTTGTCAGTCAATCAGAGCTGGACATAATTGGTGGAGTGACCGGGACTTGAACCCGGAACCTCGTGCGTGCGAGGCACGCGATCTACCATTGATCTATCACCCCACTGAGTGGCGGGGTTATTTGGGCGGAGGTATTTTTGTGTTATCCTTTGTGTGGAACTTCAGGGTTTGGATGTTATGCATGCGTTTGAGGTCTTCAGCATAAGGTTGGAGATTTTTGGGTGCTATAACTGTTGGAAGCGCTTCTCGAAGGCTTATCTTATTGTCTTTTTTATGTTTCCAGATTTCAGCATTGAATTGAGTAAGCGCTTCTGTTGGGTGGTCATTTGTGATATTTCTGATAGGTTCTGGGAATTGGTATTTGTGAATAGAAGTCTTGGGGTCATAGAGTTCGCGGTGAATCTTATCTGTAATGAAGGGGCAGATAGGGGCTAGGAGTTTCAGGATGGTTTTAAGGACGGTGTGAAGCGTATGCCAGGCTGCGGAACTGCCTGCTTTATCCTGTTCTGAATAAGCACGACCTTTTACGAGTTCAAGATAGTGGCTAGCGAAGAGGTCCCAAGTGAATGCGCGCAACTCACGGGAAGGAATGATGAAATCTAGTTTGTTATATCCTGCTCTCGCTTTTTGGATAAGCTGGTTTAGTTCGGAGAGAATCCATTTGTCGGCTGGTTGGTAATTAATGGTTTTTTCTCTAGGTTGGGGGAATCCAGAGATGAAACGGGAGATGTTCCAAAGTTTAGTAAGGAATCTGTGGGCACCAGTGAGACGACCTTCATTGAAGCGGTAGTCTGAGCCAAGAGAAGTTTCAAGTGCTCCCCAGAGGCGGAACGCATCGGCACCGTATTTCTTGATAATTGGGTTTGGGTCGATGGTGTTGCCACGTGATTTGCTCATGGCTTCGCCCTTCTCGTCGAGGCCGTGGCCACTAATCCAGACGTATTTGAAGGCAGGGGCTTGGAAGAGTTGGTAGGTGCGCAGGATGGAGTAATAGAGCCATGTGCGAACTATATCCTTACCCTGTGGGCGGATACTGGGTGGGAAGTGTGTCT
This sequence comes from Promethearchaeota archaeon, assembly GCA_048938295.1. GTDB lineage: Archaea > Asgardarchaeota > Hermodarchaeia > Hermodarchaeales > Hermodarchaeaceae > Hermodarchaeum. The sequence goes on along the minus strand of JBHLMI010000007.1, from coordinate 57,429 downwards.
GAAAGAATTTGTTGTCCTTAGTATAGAAGATGGTGATTAGGCCACTTATGGAAGAATCCATCCAGGTGTCTAGTGTTCGGGTTTCACCCTCAAACGGACCAGTACCTTCACATTTAGGGCATATATCGACAGGTGGTGAATCTTTCCATGGTTGGTAGTAAGATCCGGGGGGTGGGACTATTGTTTCGTTACATTTTTTGCAGTACCAAAGGGGAACTTCGGTCCCATAGTAACGGCGCCGGCTGATTGGCCAGTCATGGCTGACGCTGTTAATCCAGTCCACTAATATCTGCTTGTTCTTGGGAGGGTAGAAAAGCATTTGGTCAACAGCGACTCGGAGATCATCGATGTATTGGAGTTGTTTCAGATAATACTCGGGCATTGCAACAAACTCGATGGGGTTCCGACTCCGCCAGCACGTGGGTGTGCGATGCATTGTGGCTTCTTCTTTCAGGATAAGGTTTTTGGCTTTCAAGTCTTTGCGGATGGCCTTCCGGGCTTCTGTGACCGTGAGACCTTTGTATGGACCAGTAACTTCAGTGAGTTTGCCATCTGGGTCAAGGGCGTTAATCGGTTCTAACTGTAATTCTCGGAAAAGGCGGACGTCGGTGTAATCGCCATAACTGCAGACCATGACAACCCCTGTGCCAAATTCGATATGAGCTTCATGGTGGGGGATGATGGGAACACTCTTGTTGTACAATGGAGTAACTGCAGTTTTTCCATGAAGGTGTTTGTATCGGTCGTCGTCAGGATTAATTAGAACGGCCGCACAGGCTGAGAGGAGTTCGGGTCGGGTTGTAGCAATGGGTAATTCCTCTTCTGTGCCTTCGATGGTGAACTTAAGGGTTGAGAGAGTGGTTTCCAGATCCTTGTATTCGACTTCCGCATCCGCAATGGTGGTTCCGCATTCGGGACACCAATTATTGGGGCGGTCGTCGATGTAGATAAGGCCTTTATTATACAATTCGATGAAGGTGCGTTGAGTCACTGCCCGATAATCCGGACTATCAGTGCGATACATTTCATCATGTTTGAAGGAATTACAGCTAAGGCCCAAGCGTTGAGCGTGTGCAACAACGAGTGCTTCATTACGATCTAAAAACTCGGCACAAAACTCAAGGAATTGTTGCCGTGGAATTTCATGCATACTTTTTTTGTGCGCTTTTTCCACTTGAACTTCAATTGGTAATCCATTCCGATCTAATCCCATAGGAAAAATGACGTCAAATCCTTCCATGCGCTTGGTGCGGGCAATCATGTCGATTTGTGCATAGTGAATGGAGCCGCCTACATGCAATGGCCCGCTAAGATATGGCGGTGGGGTGTCAACGGAGAAAACAGGTTTTTTTGTATCTTTATTGAAGGCGTAGAGTTGGTCCTTGATCCATAACTTGAGGATTTCTTCCTCGATTTCTGGTTTCCAGCGCTTCTCTTTTAGCTGCATATCCTGCCCCATGGTTCACAACTTCTTTGCCGCAATTCGTCTTTGGTGACTAAAATTTGCCTTCATAATATCTTTTCATTTGACTAGGAAATCGCATTCTTTCGCTCGCTAAAAAGGCTTTCTCCAAGAATTTTTGCCCTAACCTTGTTCTGCCCACCGCAGAATAGCTCCTATGCCGCGGAACGAGTTGAGAAGTTGTTTGCCTTCTTCTGTTTCAGGGGAAATAATTTCTATCTCGGCTCCGGTTTCTTTCGCCACTTCTCCCAGTTCTTCAATGATGTCTTGGGCCTCCACAAGTTGTAAAGATTGATTATGACACTTTGAACATTGTTTAGAGTCCAACTCTTCTTCTAACTTACGTAGAGCATCCGGAGGTAATGTCTTTTCTGTTTTATCTCCACAGGAACTACATTGGACCGTAATCCGGGAGTAATCAATCCCTTCTGAAACAAGAATCAGTTCAACAGCCCCTCGGTTCAAGGCCTCACGGACTTGTTTTTCACCGTAGGTGGCAAGACCAGTATCGCGGGCTAGTTCACTTAAAAATCGTTGAACAAGTAGTTTTTCTTCAATAAGCCGCTGGTTTCGAAGAATATCTTCCGATTTTTCGACTAGGGCTCTGATGCCTTCTTCGCCTGCATAGGCCGTATCAAGGATAGCCAAAACCTTCTCCTTTAAAGGTGATTTCAAATAACCTTTCTCTGCAAAGGTTTCCTTAGTAAACCCTGGTCCTCCTATAATGATTCCTTGGAGATCCGGTATCTCCTCGAAGTACTCCCGGGTTAGTTCAGCGGATTTTGTTAGAAACTCATGGGCTGCTTGTTCTATTAATCGCTCAAATCGGCGTTGACTCTGGCCTCCTGCTCGGTGTTTGCCCATTATTCCTGATTTCACCGTCTTGATGATGTTAAGACTCGTTCCTCGGAGTAATGCCCAGGAGGCAGCGCTTCGATCAATTGAGATAAGCCCATAACTTTCTTTGGGTGTTAGCATTTCACGGAGTGGATCTAACCAGAATTCAGCAGCGCATCGATAAATATAGACATTAACTGGTTCTGGCGGTTCAAAGAGATAGATCTCCATCTTCTCGCTTCCAGGAGACCCATGTGGAATCGCTCCTGCAAACACAGCTAGACCATGAGGGGGAGGTTTTGGGATAATCTTTAGCCGTTGAATAACAGTCTGAATAGCATCCATCACGTTCTTCCGCGTTGATTTAGATTTGATATTGGTAGCTGTACCATATTCCGTGCGAAGTGTACCAAGTACGTCACTCATCTGTCGATCAGGGGGGATATAGAGGGTAATGAGTTCTGTGTGCAGTCCTTTTTTGTGAGCGAGCATGTCCACTACCTTCTTGAGTTTGAACCGCTGAAAGGATTCACTTGTAGTGGACATGGATTACAACTCCCTATTCGCATAAAGCAAAAAGGCATGTATGTGCCATTAGGTGCGAGGAGCAACCGTTAAAGGTTCATAAACTTTTCGAACTACAAAGGTGTTAGTATGAAGTTCGTCTTAAAAATCGGTGGATCATTGCTCTTTGATAGCGAGCAAGAACTTGATTTAGCTCGATTTAACCAAATGGCATCAATTGTTCAACAATTAAAACGCGAAGGACACGAACTTGTTATTGTTGTTGGTGGAGGTGTTTTGGCGAAGAAATTAGTTGAAAAGGGGAAGATTTTAGGTGCTAACCGAAATGCACTGGATCGACTGGGAATTGCTGCAACATGGGTTTGTGCCCAATTAATGATCGCCGCATTGGAAGCCTTAGCATATCCTACTCCCATTATGACCGAAGAACAATTAATGAAATTACAAGAAACAGACAAATTACTTGTATTAGGAGGCCTTCATCCCGGTCAATCAACCAATGCTGTTGCTGCTCGGGCTGCTGAAATAATTGGTGCAAGGGTACTACTCAACGTAACAGATGTTGAAGGAGTATATGATAAGGATCCCAAACAGTCACCAGAAGCTAAGCTGATTTCTGAACTCACACTCGACAAATTACGTAAGATTGTTTCTTCGCTTACCAACGAACCAGGATCCTACCCCTTGTTTGATAAACGAGCGTTAGAGATAATCGAGCGCGCTGGTGTTGAAATTTGGTTCGTGAACGGCAAAGACCCCCGAAACATTGTTCATGCAATTAATAATAGGAAAATTGGAACCCGGGTCACTATTTCGTAATCGTTCCCATCTAAAGAAAAACCTGAGACAAGATTTTTCTTCTAAATTGACCCCTGTATTGACAACTGGCACCCTTCATGAGCGGTGAGGTTGGCTACAGAAATGGGTCGATTAAAAGAGTTATTTGGGGATACTCCACAGATACGGTTACTCGAGGTGCTCATAGAGCAAAAAGACACTACCATGCACCTTTCCATGTTGGCACGTCGTGCAAATGTTTCAGTTTCCTCTGTAGAAAGGTGCCTTCTTCCCCTTATTAAAGCCGGAATCGTTTCTGATATTCGATTCTTCCGTCGCCGAAGAATTCTACATCTAAATCCGAAGCATCCTGTCTCTCAACTGTTAGTAAATTTCGTTCAAAAAGTGGAAAGTGACTGGGACTCTTGAACGAAGATTCTTCTTTCGGTTGCTAACCTGCAAGTTGCCTAATTCTGCCAAGAAGTCTTTTGGGGTGAATAATCTCTGCCCAACGTAATTTCTTCCCAACTTCGATATGTACGAGGGTCTCTGATTTTCGAAATGGGCGTTGAACATATCCTAGGGCAATACCCCTCCGAATCAAAGGGGAAATTGAACCACTTGTAACTTCGCCAACCACGGAAGCCTTAGCATAAATAGTATCTCCTGTTCGTGGAATTCCCTTCCCCAAAAGGATTAATCCAACTCGTAATCGTTGTGGTTTTTCACGTTTCTCAATCACTAGTGCATCTTTCCCAATGAAGTTTTCTTTCTTAAGGCTGACAACAAAGCCAATCCGCGCTTGAAAAGGAGTTGTTTCTTCGTTGATATCGTTTCCATAAAGAACCATGCCTGCTTCTAAGCGAAGAGTATCACGGGCCGCCAATCCTACTGGGACTACTCTTTCGCCCTTTCCTTCCTTGAGGATTCTCTCCCAAAGCTGAACAGCTTTTTCTTTTTCTTTTAGAGGCACATTCATTTGGGCGATTTCGAATCCATCTTCGCCAGTATAACCACTCCGAGTTGCAATGGCTTCGAAGTCATCAAGTTTCGTATGAATGGCGTGAAAACGCGGAACCGAAGATAAATCCTTGGAGGATAGTCTCTGAAGAACCTTAACAGCCATAGGCCCTTGGAGAGCAAACATCGGAGTTTCATCGGAGATATCAGAGATGGATACATCGAATTTGGTTCTGTGCTTTTTCATCCAGGCGAAGTCTTTCTTGCGATTCGCACTATTTACCACCATATAATATTCCTCATCAGCCAGTCGGAACAAGAATAGATCATCGACGATACCCCCCTTTTCCGTACAAAAGGCACTGTAGGTACCAGCTCCCTGGTCTAGAAGGTGGATTCGAGTTGGTAATAAATAATCAAGATATTGGGTTGCCTCGGGTCCAGTAATCATAGCCCTTCCCATATGTGTAACATCGAACAACCCAGCAGCACTGCGTGTAGTAAGATGTTCAGGGATCGTTGCTTGATACCATAACGGCATGTCGAAACCAGCAAATGCAGTCATTTTTCCTCCATGTTCAGCATGCCAATCATGCAGGTGTGTCTTCAACAATTGGGATCCAGTCATACGAAAGACCTCAATGAAACGGTCGAGTTCTTATTTGGCAAATGGCATTAAGTTTTCGGTGATACGCATGCCTTCTCTCACTGCATATCTCGGTAATGTACCCGTAGGGGACGGCCATCCGATTGTATCTATAGGTATCATTAACCTCGACCCTTATTCATTCTATTCCCCCTCCTCTTATCCCTCTTTACAAAAAGCGGTTTCAGCTGCAGAAAAAATGATAGAAGAAGGCGTCGAAATATTAGATATCGGAGGTGCCTCTACTGCCCCTGGGGCTTCACCAGTCTCCATTGATGAAGAAATTCGTCGTGTCCAACCAGTCATAAAACAAATTTCTCAGAAATGGGCCATCCCACTATCTATTGACACCCAACGAACTCAAGTTGCTAAGGTCGCTTTGACAAATGGAGCTACCATAGTCAATGATGTTTCTGGGTTGAAATCTGATTCCGCCATGGCTGCAGTAATTAAAGATACCGGCGCTAGTTGCATCGTTATGGCTTCAAAATCGCAACCCGGAGATCAACTCAAGATTCCTGCCATAGTGTCTGCCCTAAGAGAAAGCCTCCATATTGCTCGCACCGCCGAGATTTCAAATAGTTCCCTTGTAGTTGATCCGGGTCTAGGTTTTGGAAAGCCATTTGGGTGTGATGTAGAAATCATCCGAAACCTAAAGGCGCTTCGAACCCTCGACCGCCCTATCCTAGTTGGCGTATCACGAAAAAACTTCATCGGACAGGTGCTAGGCTATGAGAGCCCAGACGACAGACTTTTCGGTAGCCTCGCAGTTTCTACAGTCGTTATTCTCAAGGGCGCACATGTTCTTCGTACGCATGATGTTCGTGCGACCAAAGACTGTATACGGATGGTTGCAGCGCTTCAATCGCCACAGGAGTGTGAGTAAAATGCAGCTCTTTGGAATACGAACACCAATAATCAATCCCGGGGACAACCTGATTGACATATTATGCGATTCCCTAGCTGACCAGAGAATTTCACTGGCATCCCAAGATATTTTGGTCATTGCCGAGACTGCTGTAGCAACTGCCCAAAACCGAATACGCGAACTTAGCGCAGTTCAGGTATCACCTCGTGCACAAGAACTTTCTGAACGGTACGAACTAGAAGCACCACTAGCTCAACTAGTCCTTGAGGAGGCTGACAAGATCCTTGGAGGAGTTCCCCATGTCCTCCTCACCATTAAGGACAATACACTCATGGCAAATGCAGGAATTGATCGGTCAAATGCTCCTGTAGGACATGTGGTCTTACTTCCCTCTCATCCAACAAAAACGGCCTGGGAAATAAAAGCAAACTTGGAAGCGAAAACGGGCCATCAACTAGGTGTTATTATTGCTGATAGCCGTACCCAACCACTCCGCTTGGGGACCGTTGGATTGGCAGTAGCTGTCGCAGGCATCGAACCAATTAAAGATTTTCGGGGCCAAATGGATCTCTTTGGTCGTCCTCTCCGTATCACGCGTGCCGCGGTTGCTGATAATCTTGCTTCAGCGGCTCAACTCCTATTGGGGGAAGCCAATGAAAGGATTCCATTGGTTGTAATACGGGATGCACCAGTAGAGTTTACAACGAGAATTATTAGACCAGACGAATTGACCATATCACAAGATGAATGTATGTACATGGCAATTTTCGGGCACTATCAAGACAAAACTAACACCTAAAGCGAAGGAAAGGCGGAGAACGGCTCGGCACTCAAGATCCTTATCATTCCTAATAGGATACTATAGGTCTAAAGGGTCAAGTCGTCACTGCCATTCTCCTTTCTTCATCATGGGCTCTACACCTTTTATGCGTTGGGAAAACGAGAAATGGTGCGGCTTCCGGGACTTTCGGCACCAAGCAAAGCTTGTCGAGCTTTCGAACCCGGGTCTCAGGCGTGGGAGGCCTGGATCATAACCACTAGATCAAAGCCGCTGATACTAAAACCAAGAAATGGCTCATCGACCTAAAACAATTGTGGTGCCCTGTGGACAAGGAACTAGTTTGCCTCGCTAGCTGAAGGCAAGTATCGGTAGAGTTGTTTATTCTTCGCTTTTTCAATCGTTTCGGGGTCGATTCGTTTGAGTTCACGCTCAGGGAATCTTGAGAGCATTTCCCAGCCTAGATCGAGGGTCTGTTCTATTGTGCGTTCTTCAAATTCACCCTGGTTGAGAAATAGTTGCTCGAACGTTTCAATGAAGCTCAAATATACCCGATCCCGGTCTGAAAGGGCTCCTTCCCCAACGACTGCAACTAGATCCCTAAGGTCAGATCCTTCGCTGGCAGCGTAGTAGAGCTGAGCTTGGACTTCATTATGATCTGCCCGGGTGTGCCCTTCACCAATCCCCTCCTTCATAAGACGACTCAGGCTTGGGGCTGGATCAATGGGTGGGTAGATTCCCTTGTTGTGTAAGGCTCGGCTCGTAATGAGCTGTCCCTCCGTAATATAACCCGTGAGGTCTGCCACTGGATGAGTAATATCATCACCTGGCATTGTGAGAATGGGCATTTGAGTAATGGTTCCACTTCGTCCGATGATTCGACCTGCGCGCTCGTAGATGGATGAAAGGTCAGTGTAAAGGTATCCAGGGTATCCACGGCGACCTGGAACCTCTTCACGCGCGGCTGAGATTTCACGCAAAGCGTTCGCGTAATTGAGCATGTCTGTTAGAATTACGAGTACATGCATGTTCTGTTCAAATGCCAGATACTCTGCGATGGTAAGCGCGGTTCGAGGTGTGATGATTCGCTCAATGGGAGGATCGTCTGCGAGGTTCAAGACAAGGACGCTTGTAGCCAACGCTCCTGTTTCTTCCAGGTTTTTCATGTAGAATTGTGCCGTTTCAGCTGTGATTCCAATTGCACAGAGAATCACTGCGAACTGCTCTTCTTTTCCTGGGATTTTAGCTTGGCGGGTTATCTGAGCCGCCACTCGGTCATGAGGGAGCCCAGATCCACTGAAAATGGGAAGCTTTTGACCTCTGACAAGAGTATTGAGGCCGTCAATAACGCTTAGTCCTGTTTGAATAAATTCTCGTGGATATTGGCGTGCGTCCGGGTTCATTGGAGCTCCATTGAGGTCAAGGTTATAATCAGGGACAATAGGGGGACCTCTATCAATGGGTGTTCCTGATCCGTTAAGAATTCGACCCAGTAAGTCACTTGTCACAGCGGTCTTCATTGTTTCGCCGGTTAGACGGACTCGTGTGGATTTGGTATCGAGCCCTCGTGTTCCCTCGAAAACTTGTACGATTGCACGTCCTCGCATAGCTTCTAATACAGTTCCCCGGCGAATAGTACCATCTGGGGCAGTAACTTCTACTAGTTCGTTATATGCGACATCTGTTACCTTATCAAGGATTAGAAGCGGTCCTGAAACGGTTGTGACTGTCTGGTAAGTGGGCTTCAAAGTTGCGGCTTGTCTGTCAGTCATTGTTGTAACCTCGCGCGTTCTAATATCAAAGTGTTGAATGATATCGGGCTTCGGTGACTAGGCTTGTGCAACTTTTAAGCATTACCTTGAGACGAGAAAATTTTTCATTCTATTTTCTCCGTCTGTACAGATTTGATGGGATAGCTAAGTCTTGAGCAATAGCGCTGTTTTCGCAATTCCGCTATTATAGGCTAACATTTCCTCCATGCGGTCCAAAATTATCTGGGTGATTACTGAATCACGCATAACATCGACAATTGTTTCTGTTTGCCGTTTCCACTGGCGTAACAGAGGAATTTCACCTAACACTTGGCGAACCATTTCCTGGTTTCGCTGAAGAAACGCAGAAATCGCCTTTTGAAGATTATCATACACCTTGGTGAGGGCTGCGACAGCCAATTTATTCTGTTCTCTTGTAGGTTGTCGACGAGTGAGTGCTTCAGCGATATGGTGAACGTTATCATGAATACTGTTCAATTGCATCACGAAATATGATGTATCAAAGATATCTGCCATATCAAGTTTGAAGCCTGGTGGACGAACATTCATCGCCTTTCTTAGCGATCGCTTAGCCCGGAGATAATTTCCTCTTTGGCGCCACTCCTCTGTGATAAGTTCATTGGCCACTCGTGCTGTTTCATCCGGACCGGCTTCTAATCCCTTTATTAGAGTCTTGATACTCTCAAGCGTTGCTCCACCGCTCATCTTGACAAATTCCATAATGTCTTGTCCACGGATCACGCTAACTCCCTTGATGACGATTCGCCGATCAGTTACTTCCAAGATTTCGAATCCTGGAAGTTGGTTGACAATATTAGTCACCGTTTTGCGGACAGATTCATTTAATCTGCGACTACTTTCGATAGTCAATTGGTCATAGCCCACGATGTAATAGGTTTCGAGAATGGTTCTAAGTGTCATCTCATCCTGTTCTAAAAGACGCACGGTAGCCACTCTTTGTGAAGGCGTTTCAACCATCTGCAATGGAGTGATACGTAACGATCCTTCCGCATCCTCATGTATATGAAGCTGTGAATCAGGCTCAATCCCGAATTTTTTAATCCATCGCCGTGGAAGACTCACTACAAGGGTTTTGCTTTTTCCCCATTGTGTTACCTTACGGGTTTCATCTATCATCGCAATACGCCTTTCCCCTAGTGAGAGGAATGGATCTCATGTGCCTTTGGCTTAGAACTGATAAATAACTAATTTGCTTCAATGGAGATAAATTCGTTGTTGATTTCGTTTTCAAGATCCTTGAAGTATTGTTCCATGACCTTTACGTCTTCGTGAGGTTGCACTTTCATCCGAGCGATTTTCCCTACTACAGGAAGTGCAATGATTCGGCGAAGTGGGATTCCTTCGTCGATTGCTTGCCGCATATGTTGCCAAAACTCCATGATGATCTTCAACATCCAGTAGCTCTTTAACTCGGGGCAATACGTATCGACTGGATGCAAAGCTGATTGCATTAAGTAGTCTTCCTTGACCATTCGGGCAGCCTCTAAAATCGCACGTTCTCGCTCTGGCAAGGCATCAGGACCGACAAGTTGTACGATTTCGCGAAGTTCTTTATCACGTTGAAGGATGGATAGGGACTCTTCAGTAAGTTCCGGCCAATCAGAACCCATGTTCCGTTGGTACCAAGGAACTAACTCATCCTTGTATAAAGAATAGCTTTGAAGATAATTGATTGCAGGGAAGAATCGTCTTGAAGCCATGTCTTTGTCAAGTGCCCAAAATACTTTCGTAATCCGTAAAGTCGATTGTGTAACGGGTTCTGAAAAGTCACCACCAGCTGGAGAAACCGCACCTGTAACGGTAACGCTCCCCACCCGGTCATCAGTTCCTAAGGTTTTAACTCGTCCTGCTCTTTCATAGAAGTCGGCGAGACGACTTCCCAGGTATGCAGGGTATCCTTCTTCACCTGGCATTTCCTCCAATCGTCCTGAAATCTCTCGGAGTGCTTCTGCCCATCGTGAGGTGCTGTCTGCCATAAGAGCTACGTTATAGCCCTGGTCACGGAAATATTCGGCAAGCGTTATTCCAGTGTAAATGGAGGCTTCGCGTGCGGCAACAGGCATATTACTAGTATTAGCAACAAGCAATGTTCTTTCCATTAATGATTTGCCGCTCTTGGGATCCTTGAGTTTGGGGAAGTCTTCGAGGACTTCGGTCATTTCGTTACCTCTTTCACCGCAGCCAACATAGACGATGATTTCAGCATCAGCCCACTTCGCCAGCTGGTGCAACGTTACAGTATTATGAAGTGTTATTGGTAGAACTCCACCAACGAAATTGTGAGTGTTCTCCACAGTGATATCGTAAACTGGAACGTTTGTTTCAGTAATTTCAATTTTCTTAATTCGGTCAAGGTAAACCTGTTCGACGATGTTCAGAATTCCGTGCAGTTTTTCCCTAGTTTCATTAGAGATTTGAGTTTCTTGCGAATCTATTATCTCAAAGATGCGTCTTATAGTATCAATTGATGGTGTTTCGCCTAATCTTGTGTAATTATCTAAGCGTAAACCATTCGCTGTTCTGAAAACATCGTGACCTTGGGGCGTCTTTCCTTCTGATTTGAGAGAAAGTAAAAGCTGCTGGCTAACCGGAACGACATCCAAGCCAACGAAGTGTGTAATCTCTTGTGATGCATACTCATGTAATCGCTGAATTTTGTCATAGGGGAATACTCCTTGTGTTTGCATGCTTTTTGAAATATGTTCAGCAAATTTCCCATCTATTTCAATTACATAGGAGTCATTTTTCGGTCTAGCCCGGTAAATTAGTCCAAGTCGGGTTAGAAGGTATCCTAAGTCGCTGTGAAGTTGCTGACTTGCTGTACTTAGATGAAGGGAAAACTTCGAGAAATGTCCATCGCCAGCAATATATCCTGTTAGAAAATGGACGAAATAATCTTCTGGCGCAATTCGGATACATGAGGGTACTCGGACATTGTGCACTTTATCATATTCAGGTAGATCAAGGGAGATTAGGAATTTCTTGAGGCTTGTATTTCGAATAAAGGCAAATGGCGTTCTATCAGACGAATCCTGATCGATTTGTGGTTCTAAATCAAATACGATCAATGATAATTCTTTGAAACGATTCAAAATTTGTGGAGAAGAATTGTATAGGTAAATGCCTTGATATTTTCCTTTAAAATGTCCATCAGCTACAAATAATCCAAGCCATTCCGCCATTTCCTTAGTAAGCTTGTTGGGAATGCGAAATGGTTCTGACCCTCTTTCTGCTTTAACGAGAGTAACGGGAATTCGTGGCTTACCTGCAAGTTTAACTAGCTTATCGAGGAATCTGAGCGTTGGGTTATTTTTCCCAATCTTATATCCAATGAGAACATCGTAGGAAACCTCTAGTTTCTTTGAGAGCTCTTTAAGTGTCATTTTTTCATTAAGGCTCTGAATCAACTCTTGCATGGTTTGAATGGCTTTTGAATCGATTACGCGTAAAGAGAGATCTATCTCATAACAATCAAATTGGGTGATCTGCCCTGGTATATCCAGTTTCTTTGGTACAACGAGGTGATCACCTGGATTTAATCGCTGGGCTTCAACTTCCTCGATTTTCTCGCCATTAAATCTGAAGAGCTTATGAACTGGTGTAACCTCCACAGCTCGTCCAGAACGAGTAGTTATCTTTACAACTGCAGGAGTTGTTCCTCTATAGATGTGAGTTGCTTTAGCTGAAACGTATCTTAATCCATCGAATGAAAGGATTCGAAGAGGAGTTTTCAGACGAATAAGTGTCTCATCTTCCGAATCATGCTCAATAAATTCTCCTTTTTGTAAGAATTTCGTGTATAAGGTTTGAATTGGCATGGTGTCTCCATTTGCGAGTAAAACAGGAGTATCACTAGTCACACATTTTCCAGTTCCGAATCCTCCAGGAATTGCTCCGGTTCCTCCTTTGGCAACGGGAAAGAAGGTGTCAATCACACGCTGTCCCGTATAGAGGGGCACCTCCGTACCGATTTTAGTTTTGTAAGGTCGACCAATTCGAACTGGCCAACGCTGGGTGAGTTTCAGGTCTTCTTTGCCTTTAGCGGTTTGGACTTGAGCAATGACTTCGCGAATTGTGTAATCCCCTGCAGGAGCGATATGTGTAATTTTTCCTTCGATTCCAGGTGGAACCAAAATTTTGTGAAGAAATACACTTGTTTCCTGAACGGTTCCCAATACATCTCCTTGCCAGATAGAAGCACCTTTCTCTACTGCTGGTTGAAAGGGCCATTTCTTGTCAACTGGTAAAGGGTCGGCGGTTACGCCACGAGTAATGAAGTCTCCTACTTCTTCTTTGATGCTGGGGAGCGGACGTTGAATCCCATCATAGATCGATCCAACTAGACCTGGGCCCAGTTCCACGTCAAGTGATGTCCCTGTGGCAACGGCTTTTTCACCAGGCTTCAATCCAGATGTTTCTTCATAAACTTGGATATAGGCTCGATCACCGACAATCCGGTTCACTTCGCCAATGAGCTCTTCTTCTCCCACTCGGCAGACTTCAAACATAGTGACCCCAAGAAGGCCATCTGCTTCGATAAGAGGACCCGCAATTCGTTGTATAGTACCTATTCGGGTAGTCATTCTAAACCGCCTACATTGAATTGTGTTGTTGGATTCTCTATCAGCTATATTCTCTTGTTAAAATTCTTATGGTGTTTGTATGTTTCAAAATCCTTCGAGTTCAACACCGATTGCTCGTTTCACCAATCGACGTATAGGGCTTTCTTTCCCTTCAAGTCGCCCGTTTTTATCAGGTATTTCAACAATTACGGGATATGGTCTCTCAGAGAGCTCTTCGATTGTTTCACGGATCTTTTCTGCAAGGGGTTCGGTTATAATAATTACGGAGATATTCGAGTCATTTGAAAAGTCAAGGAGCGCTCGACGTGCTGAAGCGCCATCAGCTGGGATATTCGAATTTAGAATACCCGCGAGCCGAAAACCTACGACTGTATCGGTATCACCGATTACAGCTATTTTATCTGTCATATCCATCGGCTCATTGTTCATGGTTAATAGTGTTTTTTCGGAGGGCTTGTAATCGTCGTAACAACCCTGCTACTGATTCAAGGCGTGAGATTGCAAGGGGAACTTTTTCCCGTTTGGCAAGTTCAATTGCCAGATAGTCGATTTGTTCTACACCATGTAGTACAAAAAGACTTGGTTTAATCTCTCCCTTTAGCGCTACTAGTGGAGATCGACCTGTTGACACATTAACTAAAATCAGTGCTCGATCTTCGGTTGCCTCGAATAGTTTGAGAAATCCTGTACTTGATAGAACATCTAAAGCTTCTGAGGTGTCTACTATTAGATATCCTAACAATTCACGTTCCTGCAGCTCCTCCCCGGTAACGATTTGCCCTCGTATGCCATCAAGTAGTTCTCGAATGGTAATACCAGTTGTGAACTCGCTAATATCTAAAATGATACTGGTTGGAATCTCCACACCCATCATGCGTTGGAACGCATTTACTACTTGCCCTCCATTTCGCTCGTCCAAAGTTATGATGTTTTCCACAAATCGCTTGATGGTTTTTGTTCCAGGGGATTGACGCCGCCCACTTTCATAATCACTAATAACAGAGGGTGATACACCTAATGACTCTGCTAACTGGATTTGTGGGATATGAAACATCTCACGCCATTTTCGCATAACTCGGCCTGGGCTATCGGATAAAGAGACCTCTCCTGCTATGCGTCGAGCAAGACGTTGTCTGACTGGCGCCGCCACAGGCATAATAAGAGGCAACTCATTCTGCCTTAAGTGCTTTACGCAATTTAACAGAAATTACGGTAACTGACGAAATATTCTAAACACAAAATCAGGTAAAAATGGTGGGCCGACGGGGATTTTCTCCAGCTGGCAAATGCCAGCTGGTTTTGAACCCCGGATCTCACGGACTTTCGCCACGCATCCAACAGACATTGTGGTCCCGAACCGCGAATCTTTGGTGGTTCCAAGGAACATATCCTTGTATCAATACCAAGCTAGACCATCGACCCACGTTGGTGCTGGATACAGTTATTGCTCTCTTAAAATGTTTCTTCCGATAGAACACACTTACTCAGTCAGTTGTTTCAACGTCCCTAAGGGTGTATGGTCCAGCATCACAATCTCTGCATCTTCTAAGGATAGATGCCGAAATAATGGAGAGCCAAGAAACATATTCAATGGTTCCTTGTTTAGAATATGTCCTTGGAGTAGACTATTGTAAGCTGGGATGACCAATACATTCATTCTAAGTAAGCGTTGCACGATCCTTGGTTCTTTTTGAAAGTGTATTTCACCTAAGCAGCTTTTGAGTGCTTCAATGATTGTCGAATTCCATTTGGTTCTCATCCACACACGGTGGATTGAAACCCGTTCTTTGAGCTTTGATATTGAGACTGCTGGGTGAATATGTCCCATCAACAGACTGTCGCAGGATAATATGTCAGCAGAAGGATACGCATGACCATGCAAGAAGTATACCTGGTTTGATTTGAAACGAAGAGAGAAACCCGCTGCTGAAACAATCTGGGTGTCATCCGGGGTAACCAATTCTAAATCCGCGTCATGATTACCTCGGACAATAGTGACAGCTGCCTGTTGTTGTAAATCGAAAAGTAGTTGTGCAACCTGCTGAAATTCCTGTTTTGAGAAGTCTTGGATAGAATGTTTCAAATCTCCCAAAATAATAATTTCAGTGGGCCTTTGTTTTTTGACGAGTTGCCTAATTTGTTGAATGATTTGAAGCGTTAAATTCGTTGAATAGAACTCTTGTTTGAAAAGTGTTCGTTCATATCCGATATGAAGGTCAGCCACAACTAGAACCCGTCGTGGTTCCTCATACAGGATAACAGCTGGTTCGTTTTCGATGAGTTCTAATTGCATGCTGATTCACTAATTACTCAGCGGATAGGTATTTTTTTCTTTATGATAAGTGACTGTTGATATTGATGAAAGGCGATTTAGTAGCAGTCTTAGACTCCATTAAAAAACAACAAGCCATCTCGGGTGCTTCACTTGTTGATCTCAACAGGCTCTGTGGTGACCGCTTTTGGAAGGCTCTTCAAGCGGTAGCTAATGACCTGGTTAAAAAATACGTCTTCGAACCAAGCGGTAGGGAAGCTTGGGTTGTTGTGGGTAAAAGCCGGGATTATCGTGTTTTGTCTGAAGTGTATTGTGACTGTGAAGACTTCTATATCAACGTTATAGTAAAACGCACGGCAGATCTTTGTTATCATATTCTCGCCCAAATTCTTGCCAAAGCCCTAAGTAAGTATTCAGAAATCCGTATCGATGATATGCGGTATAACACATTACGCGAAGAATGGGAACGATTGCTAGAAAAGCCAGCAGCTCTAAAATCAAAGAAAGAGGATGCTTGAGTAAACTTAAAAAGCAGTGAAATAACTTGGCAAGACGGTTCTGCAAATGGATGTCGTATATCAAATCTATTACATCGTGACCATTTTACTCTCAATTTTAGCAAGTCTACTTATCATTGCTTACCACATCCTAAGCGGACGTGAAGAACAATAATCTCATTATTGAGGCTTTGCCTCAGCCCACCATTCCCTGGTTCGAATGAACTGCTTCTCATTTTCTAAAATAAGACGGTAGAATTCGCTTTCAGGTCGTTCATGGCTTCCTGCGAGAATCCGTTTAACAACAGTTGGTCCAACTCCTCTACCCGCCATGGCAATTAGTGCTGGTTTTCCATAGTTAAGTACAACCTCAGCGTTTTCGCGACCTTTTCGAAGCGCTTTTTGTTCCTCAGGGGATAATTTTTGTCCCGCTCGGTGACGGCGAATTGCTTTTTGTAATAATTCATCCGTTGGAAAAACCCCGGCAATAAGCCTTGAGGCACATTTCTTACATTGAGGGTGATCATCCAAATGCTTGATTGTCCGCACACTTGTCCATTGTCCACAATGCAAGCATACCAGTCGGACTTTTCGATCTAAAAGGCGCTTCTTGGTTTGTTCAAGGATATACGATTCAGGAATTTCGGGTTCAAGAAACTCGCCAAATCGTGCTAGAATTTGTCGAGCAAAAGGAGATGGGCGGGCCTGATGGATTTTTTGTACTTCGATTTCCTTGGCCTGTATGGCTTCCAGAAGAGACCGTGTGTTAGTGATATCCAGCTTATCCACATAGAACTCTCGTAATGCTTCTTCGATAATTGGGGTTCCTGTGAAATATTGCATTATCCGGAGAAGTTGGCTGCTTCTAAGGCTCGCAGAATGTGAAATCACCCCGAATCTACGCGCCACATGAAGGAAACGTCGCGCAAAATACGGGGATCGCAGCAAGATGAGTTGCAGCAACTCATCCATATGGGCAGCTTCAAGTTGCTGCAGCCCTTCATATAGGGCCTCGCCGATTGCATGGCCGCCACCACGTTCGAATCGAAAAAGGATTCGGTATTGATCTGCATGAAATACAATTTCTCTTCCTAATTGCGAGGTTAGAAGAGCTGCAAGCAAGCGACCAAGGGTTTGGTTGATACGAGTACCATAGCAGGAATGGATGACAATCAATTCATGTCCTACTTCAATGGTGATACTTTGGCTATTGGGAACGAAGCCGCTTTGAATTTGTTTGGTAATGGTTGTTAACTGAATTTGTTTCGCTGGCTCATCGATGTCGATATTATATGATATTGAATCAGGGTGATCTAAATTTTCTGCGACATTATTCCATAAATCACTCACACTCTCCACAACTATCTTCGATACGGGAATCAGCTCTCCACTCCATCTGGGTATTCGCCCTTTTGTGTGCTGAACGGCCGTAACATATACGCTTTCTTCATCCTGTTTAACGACCTCCCAAGGTCGTCCACGCAGAACTAGTATGTTACCCGTATGCCCATATTCTTCAGCGAAACCCGTATCAAGGCGTCCAACTGGCCTATTTGTAGCCATGTTGATAACCCGATGGTGAGGCGTATCAGGAATCACGGAGAGGTTTTCAAAATAGTAAGAATAGGATTTCCGCCTTGGTCTAAGAATTACATCGTCTCTTGATATTAAACCTTCAATTTGAAGATATTCAATCACTTTTGTGATTTTTTCCTTTTTAAGAGAGCGGTAAGGGGGTGCACGTTTGATGATGTTCATCGCCTGTGCATAGGTGAGTGTCTTATATTCAATTGCAAGTCCAACTAGCTGATGAGCGACGATATCCAACGCGTTATAATGAATGGGCGGTGTTTCTAGGACACCTTCTAAAGCCTTCTCAGTGATTGCTATTCCTTCGCAAACATCATCAAATCTGGTGGTGATAATTACTCCCTTTGATACTCGATTAAGTTGATGTCCTGATCGACCTACGCGTTGGAGTAGTCGAATTACTTGACGTGGTGAGCCATACTGGATTACCAAATCCACTAACCCGATGTCTAGCCCCAGTTCTAAGGACGAGGTACATACTAAATAGGGCGCCTCACCAGCTTTGAATTTTTGTTCTGCTTCTATTCGAGCTTCTCGAGAAAGGGAGCCGTGGTGGACTCCAGAGTCACTACCATGGAGTCTCGATAATCTGAGCCCTAATGCCTCAGCAGTTTGCCGTTCATTACAAAATATCAGAGTTGATGAATGGGTATTCACCAATTCCCATATCCTTTCAGCCGGACCATCAAGAGGCGACTTATCTTCCTCACCAAAAGACAACGGACAATATTCGAGATGAAAATCGAAGTTTTTTGAGGCGGGAGATTTTACAATTCCCACTCTCTCCTCTCCGCCCATGAACCTCTGAATTTCACGTGGGTTCCCAACCGTAGCAGATAATCCAACCCTTTGAAACGGCGTCTTTGTTAATTCGCGGAGCCTTTCTAACGCCACCATTAATTGGACTCCACGTTTACTGGCTGCTAGCTCATGAATCTCATCGATAACCACACAACTAACATTACGAAGGTGCTCACGAATCCGTTTTCCAACTAAAATCGCTTGTAGGGTTTCAGGTGTTATAATAAACATTTGAGGCGGTTTGAGAGTCTGCCGACGGCGAGCTGAAGCTGGTGTATCACCATGCCTAACTTCGACACGAACTTTAAGCTCCTGAGCAATTTGAACAAGGCGACGCAGGATGTCCCGATTAAGAGCCCGAAGCGGAGTAACCCAGATAACTTGAACACTTTTTACATCCGTAGGTTCTTCGAGGAGTCGATTTATTAATGGAAAGAAGGCGGCTTCTGTTTTTCCATGTCCGGTAGGGGCAATGAGGAGAACAGACTCGCCTCTAAGGATCCGTGGAATGCTACGGTTCTGAATAGGTGTAGGTGTTTGGAATCCCTGTTTTTTAATTTCCGCTGAAAGTCTGGGATTCAACAGCCCAAAGACGGTTTTCTCCACACTTGCACGCCTCTATTCCTTTTGGTTTCATGGTGATGTTTTTAATACAATGGCTGTAGAAACCTGTGGTATTAGGTTATCAGCCTTGGGAGGTTGATTTTAAACGTGCCACTTAAGCTTGCCGAAATTATCGATACGATTGTTTCTAAATCCGGCAAATCAAAGGAACAGGTTCTCCAATTAGTTGAAGCAAAAAAACAGGAATTGGATGGATATGTAACCGACGAAGGTGCAGCATCATTAGTAGCCCGTGAATTAGATTTGGATTTATTCGAAAATCAAGCTACACCTGAACTCAAACTAACCATACGCGATCTTGTAGCTGGGATGACGGGCGTTTCACTGAACGTAAAAGTCACTCGAATTTATCCCGTGCGAACATTCCAGAGAAAACAGGGAGTAGAAGGGCAAGTCGCCAGTATAATTGGAAGTGATGCAACGGGTTCGATTCGCATTACTTTCTGGAATAAGCACACCCAACCCATAGAAGATAAGGAATTTGATGAAGGCGATATTATCCGCATTATCAATGGACGAGTAAGAATGGGGCTTCGTGATCAAATAGAAATCCACCTTGGTGGGGGAAGCCGTATAATGATCAGTCCCCCTGATGTTGATTCCAAGGACTTTCCTGAAACAGTGATGACCCTCACTAAAATCAATTCGCTTCAGGAAGGAATGAGCGATGTTTCCATTGAAGGTGAAGTGACGGATAAATATCGTATTACATCTTTTAATCGTGGAGATTCGGAGGGAACTGTGGCCAATTTGGCGATTCGCGATGATACTGGACGCACTCGCCTTGTCTTATGGGATGAACAGAGTGAATGGTTCAACAAGCTGTCGGTAAATGATAGGATTCGTATCGAAAGTGGATACGTACGTCTGGACCGAAACAACGTACCAGAACTTCATGTGGGTCGACGTGGGCGTATACAACAACTTTCCTCGACACCCAGTGAGTCACCAAAAGGTCCATCCACACCTCAGATGCTAAAGGATTTGAAACCCGGAGATTATGCCAATACAGTTGGTGTTATTGTAATTGAAAATGAAGGTCTAAGCACCTTCACTAGACGTGATGGTCAAGAAGGTAAGCGCCTTGCATTCACTTTTGCTGATGATTCGGGCCAGGTTCGCGCTGTAGCTTGGGGTAAAGCCGCTGAGAATCTAGCAGATGTGCAAAAAGGTACAATACTCCTCTTGGAGGGTGTCAGCTGCCGATCAGGCCTCCGAGGTGGCCTTGAACTGCATATCAATGAAGCAACACAAGTTCTGCGAAATCCACCTAATATCAAAATTGCGAGTCCGTCAGGAACAATTCTCAGAAGTGGACAAACAGCGTCTCCAACCAAAATGCTAGTTGAAGTAACGGAAGGCAACTTCGTCAAGGTTCGGGGAACAATTGTCCAGGTTATTCACCAGAAATCCGTTTACGAGTCCTGTCCTAAATGCTTCAAAAAAGTCTCAAAGAGCAATTCAACAGTAACATGTCCAAAATGTGGAAAAATCCCCAAAGCTGAACCACGACTCATCGCAAAAATCGTCATCGATGATGGAACCGATAACATCCGCGCGAGCCTCATCGGACTTTCAGCAGAGAAACTCTTCGGAATAACAAGCGTCGAGGCGAAGCGTCTAATTACGGAATCAGGGAACGAAGACGAACCAGTAAATAAAGTAGAGGAAGACCTACTCGGTAAAGAGATTCAGCTTTACGGGCGAATCAACCTAAACAATTTCTCTAACGAGTTAGAACTCTCCGTTAATGAAGTATCCGACACTGATTCACTCGAAGTTGCAACCCAGCTAATCAATGACCTTGAACGAAAAGCCCAAAGGTAATGTAGTTCTACTACTCTAAGTATCATAGATAAGATTCACAGAAACAAAAGGTGCATAAAATGGGTCGACGACGAAGAAAAACGGCTCCCAGGCGTCCAATCCGCTCAATTCCCTCGATTTTCAATTGCCCATGCTGTGGGCGTAATGCAGTGCGAGTGGAACTCAACAAAAATATTGGACAAGCAACAATTCATTGTGGCAACTGTGATGTACAAGCAACAATAGGCATAACGCCCTTAACAGAACCTGTTGATGTCTATGGCGAATTCGTTGACATTTGTGCTTCTCAGTCAAAAACAGATACAAAACCTTACAACTCCCATCTTCCTTCTGAATCGTAAACTTTTTCATTTTTACCTTTGGTACGTAACCAAACCCTAAAAGAAATCCGCGCTGATGTTCAATGACCGTCTGCTGTGTTATCCCTGCGTACCAAGAATCTCGAGCCATCAAAGAAGTAGTGACTCTTTCTCGAAAATACTGCTCCTGTGTAATTGTGATCGATGATGGTAGCACAGACAATACGGCTCAGATCGCTGAAGAACAGGGCGCAAAGGTCCTTCGCCATCCTCAAAATATGGGAAAAGGAGCTGCATTACGAACAGGATTCAATTATGCATTAACTGTTGGCTGTGAAATAATCATCACCCTGGATGGCGACATGCAGCATAATCCAAGATCAATTCCACGATTCATTCAAAAAATCGAAGAAGGATTTGATGTAGTTGTAGGTTCCCGTTCCTCAACTCAATCTAGGGAAATGCCCTTTTTGAGGAAATTAAGCAACCTTATCACAACCCAGGTTCTACGGGTTTTCTTCAAGGTTCCTGTAACGGATTCTCAATCAGGATATCGTGCATTTAAGAGGCAGGTTTTAGGGGTTATACAAGTCCGAGATGATGGCTTTGCTGCTGAAACAGAAATACTCATTGACGCTCAACGGGCTGGATTCAAGATTTCTGAGATTCCAATAGCCACAAGCTATGGTGATGAAGAATCTAAAATTCGCGCCCAAAGAGACATCACTCGATGGATTCTGACACTTTCGAAAAACTTCCGCCCTCATCCACGTTTGGTTCGCCAAAGTGAGTAAGCAAACACTACAAGACCCACAATTAATACCAGAGCTACAAAGAAGATCATGATTTGTGTAGGGTCTTGAACCAAGTCAAGAGTTATCCATTTGAAGATATTGTGCCAAAGTTCGCTGTTGCCCTCAGATTGGAACCAACTTTGGTTCGTCGCCAAGCAAGTTGTATCAGAAAACATCGTGGTTGACGAGCATAAGACAACCCGAGAGTTTCTTATCCAGAACGCCGC
Source organism: Promethearchaeota archaeon (assembly GCA_048938295.1). GTDB lineage: Archaea > Asgardarchaeota > Hermodarchaeia > Hermodarchaeales > Hermodarchaeaceae > Hermodarchaeum. The sequence continues at coordinate 35,269 of JBHLMI010000007.1, read as the reverse complement.
GAGCCATCCAGGTTGATTTTGAATCACATCTCCATTTAAAGAGATAGCTTGGGAGGTCTCTGAGCCTGTTGACACAATGAGGTCTGAGTAAGTTGTTGTGAGCGAACCACCGGCAACAATAACCGTGTTGATGCCTGCAACAATCGCCTCACGGTTTGGACGGGGGATTAGATAGGAACTATTGACTTCAATATTATATGGAAGGATTTCTGTTGCCACTGAATCAATGATGGCATCTCCCTCTGTTCCATCATTATCAGTTACGGTAGTAAACCGAATCCGCGATTCAAACAAAGCTTGGAGAATCAGGTTAACAGTAAGTGGATTTCCTATTTGTCGGTCAGTTACTTGATAATCACTAAGCAGAAACAAGGACCCTCCTCTTCCAACATAATCAGAAATGACCTCAAGTTCGGAATCTGAATAATTGATCATTGGGTTTGGAATCACAAGTATATGCGATCGAGATAAGTTTGCGGCAATTAATTCTCCATCCTCAAGTGTCCTAACTTGATATTCTGGATGATTTGAAAAGAACCCAACAGCTTCAGTGAAATTACGTTTTGCTACACTATAGGTAGAGTTGTGGCTAAAATCGATGACAATAGATATTTGCCCTTCTTCTTGTTGGGCTGCGCCTTTTACTTGTGGAACTATGAAAAGCAGAAGTATAACTAAGAGCCCTACAATGAGTCTTTGTCGGGACAGGAAAACCATGTAGCGATTTCACCTAGATGTGCTAGGCTCATGTGACAACTATCAGACCTTAAAGCCTTTTCCCAAACGGAGGACCAAATGATGATGAAAACCCATGATATGGGACTTAATTAGTAATAGGGTTCAAGGGAATATAAGACGGTGGATTTATTGAAATCCTACAGACCCAGAATCAGGACGCCTTCAAAGTAGTAACAAGAGATTCTCATTTAAAGTGCTGGGGTTGTCGGGTTCTGCCTAAACGCATAAGAGTCATGAACATAATCACTTAATGAAATGGCAGATCCATTAGTCACTAAAGAAGTTCAAAGGAAACTATTTCATTCGCTTATGGTTTGTGTCGCATTAGTTAATGCAGTAGGATTAGCACTCTTTGGGATACCTCATGGTGTGCTGTTATCCATCGGATTTACAGGGATCACTCTTGTGTTCTTCCTAGGAATAGAAATCACAAGAATTCGTGTTTACGGATACTTTCCCTTCAAACGAATTCTAGCCCGTGTTATGCGACCACGCGAGCGAACGCGACTCGGAGCGAGTGTGTACTTTGCGGTTGGAACTATGATCACTTTTGTGGCTCTTTACATTATCAGTAACATACTCCAAACGTTCTTTGATATTACCGCAATTTGGACACTTTCTGGCTGGTTGGCTGTTGGCGCCGTCATGGTTGCGGCGATTGGTGATGGCATGGCTGCAATAATTGGCATGCGCTTCGGGAAACATCGAATTGGGGGTAACCGTACATTGGAAGGGGCCTTAGCCGGATTCCTTTTTGGTTTTCTTGCCTTTCTACCTCTCTGGTTTCTGCTCAATATACCATTGATATATGGACTAATCGCTGCCTTGATGCTCTTCATTGTAGATATCAGTGCACCTCCCCTGGATGATAATTTACTTAATCCGATAGCCATTGGATTGACTCTCGCATTTTTTGAAATAATATTTACCATGTTTCTTCTTGGAGGGGTTGGCTGATTGGAATACCACGAATTTTACGTCCACACCCTTCGGGAAGAAGTTCAACGAATTGCCAAAATTGCTGAAGCTGCCCGAAGGAAAGGACTTGATCCAACAACTGAAGTAGAAATTAGCCCTGCAAATGATGTAGCTGACCGCGTTGAAGGCCTTGTCGGACCTCCTGGCGTTGCTGAAAGAATTCGGCAACTAAGTGAAACAGAACCTGCCCATACTGTTGCCTTTGAAGTGGCTCAGGAAATTGTTCAAAGGGCACAAGCTAGTGGAGGAGATTTGGAGAAAGCTGCAGAACAAGCGATTCGAACCGCTTTAGCTATACTCACCGAAGGAATTACAGCTGGCCCGATTGAAGGTATCGCCACGGTAAAAATCAAAACAAACGTCGATGGAAGCCGTTACCTGGCAGTATACTTTGCTGGTCCAATCCGTGCCGCAGGGGGAACAGAAGCTGCACAAACTGTAATCGTTGCCGACGCAATCCGCCAGCAATTGGATTTAGACAGTTACAAACCCTCAAATGAGAACGTCGAACGATACGTGGAAGAAGTTGATCTGTATAACCGAGTATCTCACCTTCAATATCCCTCCAGACCCGATGAGGTTCGCTTGGCAGCTCGAAACCTTCCCGTTGAAGTTACCGGTGAACCAACCGCAGAGGTTGAAGTCACAGGTTATCGTGATCCTCCCGGTGTCGAAACCAATCGGCTTCGAGGCGGAGCAATTCTTGTATTAAATGATAGTATTCTAGGGAAAGCCCACAAACTAGCCAATTTAGTAGCTCAGCTCGCTATGTCTGGGTGGGACTGGTTAGAAAACCTGACTCCCCAGGAAACAGATGAAGATAGAGCAGAGCAACGAATCCAACCAAAGGAAAAATACCTGGAGGATATTATTGCAGGACGCCCTGTGTTAGCTTATCCTTCACGCAAAGGCGGATTTCGTGTTCGTTATGGTCGATCAAGGAATACTGGTCTAGCTGCTCTTGGGGTTCACCCTGCCACCATGGTGCTTCTTGATAGTTTCATTGCCTGTGGTACCCAGCTAATTATTGAACGACCCGGGAAGGGCTGTGTAGCAATGCCTGTGGATTCCATACATGGTCCCATAGTCAAAACCTATACTGGAAGTATCCTTCGAATCGATACAGTTGACGAAGCTAAGAAGATTTGTGACGAAGTCTCAAAGATTCTTTTCTTAGGGGATCTATTAATCGGATTTGGGGAATTCCGTGAAAATAACCACCTTCTAGTTCCGTCTGGATATTGCCCCGAGTGGTGGGCACAAGAGGCCTTGAAGGGCTTCATAGCGGCTTCTGATTCGGTCCGACAAAACCTCTTTCAACAACTGGATAAACACATATTCCATCAACTAGTCACAGAGCCTCTGAAAACCTCTCCTGATGCTTCACAAGCCCTTATCATCTCGTCAACTCTAAATGTCCCTCTCCATCCACGATATCTCTTCTTTTGGGAAGACCTCTCAATCCAACAGTTGATAGAGTTCAAAGAATGGGTTGAAGACCTTACTCCGAACCAAAGCAATGGACAGATCGTAACGTTGCAAGGAACCATCGATGATGGAATCGAAGAGATCCTTGAAACGCTTGGCATTCCTTGTAAGTGCCAAGAGCAACAAATTTGGTTTGACGAAGCCGCTCCAATTCTACATGCCATGTTTATCGGGCCCAACAAATGTAAATTTGCTGCTCCTGAGCCTGATGAGACTGATGCCTTAGATTACTTACAAAATAACTGGTCAATTCAGATACATCCCAAGGGGACCTTCTATATTGGTGCACGGATCGGACGTCCTGAAAAGGCTAAACGGCGGCAAATGTCACCGCCCCCCCATGGGATATATCCCATTGGAAATGCTGGAGGTTCAATGAGAGATATCCGGAAAGCGGAGAAGCAAAAGAAAGTGGAAGTCGAAGCCAATTACCGTCTTTGTCCACGATGTGGTACAATCACATTCGCACGAATCTGTTCAAGTTGTCAGATTGAAACCGAACAAACCTACTGGTGCCCAATCTGCAAAGCCGAATGCAAAACCCCGAAATGTGCGCGATGTGGAGCTGAGGCAAATACATATGGACCCATCGACTCGCCACTCAAAAAGGAACTCCAACATACGCGTAATAAATTAGGCCAAAAACTACCAAGCCGGGTAAAAGGCGTTAAAGGGTTGATGAGTAAAAATAAAACCCCCGAAATCCTCGAAAAAGCGATACTTCGTGCAAAATATGATCTCTTCGTCTACAAAGATGGCACCATCCGGTTCGATATGACTGACGCACCCCTTACTCACTTCAAACCCAGCGAAATCAGCGTGTCACTCGACACACTCCATGCTCTTGGATATCATTTTGACAAAACCGGCGCACCCCTTACTACCCCTAATCAAATTATCGAACTCAAAATCCAAGACATCGTTGTTCCCTTTGACTGCGCAAAATACCTCTTCCGGATATCCCACTTCGTTGACGATCTCCTCAGCCAAGTCTACGACCTAGAACCCTTCTACAACCTCAAAACCCCCGAAGACCTCATAGGACACCTCGTCATCGGCCTCGCCCCCCACACCTCAGCCGGCGTCATCGGCCGCATCATCGGCTTCACACCCCTACGCGTCTGCTACGCACACCCATTCTGGCACGCCGCAAAACGTCGCAACTGCCTCCACGCTGATGAAGAGGTCATCATCTGGGATACTAATGATCAAAAACTTCTCAAACTCCCATTAGGCCATATCGTTGAAGAACTCTTAGAAAAGAGAACACCAGCCAAGATTGTCGATGACTTTGGGACACTTGCCATCGATAATCCCTTTACTCACTGGCGAACCATCAGTATCGACCCCACCACCCATGAACCCATCTACCAACCCATCAAACATTGGATCAAAGGCACCAGCAACCACTGGCTCACAATCACCACCCACTCCGGACGCACCATCACCATGACCCCCGACCACAACGCCATGATCTGGAACCCCACTACGCAAACCATCGAACGCACCAAAGCCCACCAACTCAAACCCGGCGATCAGATCCCTATTCTCAATACAATTAACATTCCTGAAAGAAATCCTCCCCAAACCATCAATATCCTTCAAGAACTTACTGACAACCTACCAAACACTGAAAAATTCCAAACCTTCAAACACCAAACCAGGCTCAGAAACGCCGAAACCTGGATGCGAAAAACACTCCACAGATTCGCCCACTCTCTCAATCCATCAGACCCACTCGGTCCACGAAAAATTAACAAAATACTCCAACACTACTTCGCCAACCAAATTCCTCGTCGACGCAAAACTCGCCTTTTCACCCAGGCGTGGTACACTTCCATCCCCCTAACTCACCTCGAAATCCTCGAACACGAAGGCGTCTTCCAATGGAACGACATTCCTTCTACCGCGCAAATTGGCATGGCCCGCGATGACCACACTATCACCCCCTACATCCCATTCAACTCAAACTTCGTACGACTGCTTGCTTACTATGTCGCCGAAGGCTACATCCGCGACGAACCCACCTGCTACCAAACCAACTTCAGCGTCCCCCACCCCACCCTACGAACACACCTCCGACACCTCATCCAAACCGTCCTCGGATCAGACCCCTACTACACACACGACAACCACCAACTCGTCCACACCGGACGCATCCACGCCTACCTCCTCGCATACGCGTGGAAAATGGGGACTAACGCTTATAGCAAAAGGATTCCTGATTTTATTTATTCATTAGATGAAAAGTCAAAGCTAGACTTTCTTTCCGCCTATATTGATGGTGATGGAAGCATCCCTTCAACAGATAGCTGTATTCTATTCTATTCAGTCTCACAAAAACTGCTTAGTGATATTGGACTTCTACTTAGCACTCTTGGAGTATTCTATAGGCTCCGGAAAGATCCTTCACCCGGACGATATGGTCCAATGGTTCTAGCTAGATACAAGGAACTAGGGAAAAAACCGAAAAATCAAATATTACACAGAATTTCCGTTAGAGGTCCTGATCTTCTAATTCTTGAAAGATTAACGCTTATGCACCCAAAACGGCGAGAAAACGCTCAAAGAATTTTATCCAAGGGGGTTCCAGTTAAACGAATAATTAGAACATCTATTGGAACCCGACACGTATTAGAAGGTAGGTCGAAAATCGTTCTTGATCCAGTGGCAAAAATTCAAGTACTAAACAGGGAAATGCCTTCATATTGCCTAAGCGTCATCCCTAAGGATGCTCAAAATTATCATTATAAGAATATACATACATCTATTTGTTTAACTGGGAATTGCGACGGTGATGAGGATAGTGTGTTGTTGGCGCTTGATTCGATGTTGAATTTTTCGCGGGCGTATTTGCCGACGTCGCGTGGTGGGTCGATGGATACGCCGTTGGTGTTGAGTGTGTCGATTACGCCGAAGGAGATCGATGATGAAGCGCATAACATTGATGGAAATGGGATTTATCCGTTGGAATTTTATGAAAAGGCAAGGCAGTTTGTTGATCCAAAGGATGTTGAGGACATCTTCGATTTGGTGGCGCACCGGATTGTCGATCATCGCATTGAGGCCACAGCGGAGTCATACGGGCTAGAGTTTTCTCATCCGACGAGGAACGTGAATTACGGTCCTCGCGTTACCACTTATACGAAACTGAAGACCATGGAAGAGAAAGTGAAAAGGCAACTAGCCTTGGGCAAGCGCATAGCCGCGGTGGATGTCCAGGACATGGCCCGGCGGCTCCTCGATTCCCATTTCCTTCCCGACATCTTTGGAAATATCCGCGCATTTGCCTCGCAACAATTTCGCTGTACAAGTTGCAACGAGAAATATCGTCGTATCCCCCTAACCGGGCGGTGTCCTGCATGCTCAGGAAAACTCGTTTTAACGGTGACCAAAGCTGGAATCACCAAGTACGTAGATTTAGCCTCCCAAATTGTAGAAGACTATCAATTACCCTTATACTATAAACAGCGGCTTGAGATAGCCAAAGGGGTAATCAATTCCATCTTCCCATCTGAAGAGGTTGATCAGCAATCCACCCTAAAGCAGTTTACAACCAAGAGTCCGTAAGTGCTTGACTACTTCTTTTCTAAAAGAATTCGCATAAGATCTTTATCACGGATAATACCGCAAAGTTCACCTTTAGCATCAGTCACAGGAAGTTGATCAATATCATTGCGCCGCATTACTTTTGTCACTTCTCCAATGGTCGCGTGTTCATAGGTCGTGACAATCCCACTGACCATCACCTCTGATACGGGTTTATCAGGGAGTTGTAACTCGTTTGTCGTGATGTAGAGTACAGTGGTAGCGTCCCAGGACCAATCGGTTCCTTCACTGGCGGCAGAAACTGATGTAGATCGGCGTTCTCGAACAATTTCGCTCAGATTCATGATGTCACTCACGGAGATTATGCCCACAAGATCCCCTTTTTCAGAAATTACCGGTAAAACATCTGTGGAGGCTAGACGCATGATGGTATATGCCGCTTGAACGGGCGTATGTTCCCAAACAGCTGTAACCTTTCGTTCAACAAAGGGAGTGATTAGTTCTTCAGAATATTGTTCACTGATTACCTTCCGGATAACTTGATGCACAGTAATCATTCCTTTGAGTCGACGCTTTGAACCAACGACAGGTAACCGACGAATCCCCTCATCTAAAAGAATGCGGACAGCATCTTCAACGTCATCGTTTTCAGACACTACTGGTGGATCACGATCCATTAGAAGGGCTAGCTGGTCCTCCTCAACTTTGCGCATAAGGTCTAATCGTGAGACAATCCCCGCTAGTTCTTCTGTATCTTTCTTCACTAATGGAATTGCAGTTTTTCCATGATTTGCCATAATCTGGAGAACGGTGTCACGGGTTCCTGGAACTTCAGCCCGAGCAAACTCAGTGTGCATCACTTCTTTGACTTTCACATTTAGCACCTCCCAATGGTAGAATCTACTGAAAGAATAATCTTGACAAAGAAAATCCTGAAATAAATTAGCAAGTACCGTTAAAAAGGATTCCTTAATGGTTAGCTATCGTATTTTTATATACTCGTAGGCATCGCGAGCTGTATCAAAAGCGTAGTGAACCTTCTGGAAGCTTTTTCTAAACTGCGCAACATCCTTAGCTACAGATTTTGGCTCTTCTTTGTCGAATACAATTCGGCGCATAAAACGTGCAATTTGGGCCATTTCATCTTTTTTCATTCCCAAACGTGTCATCTCGCTAGTACCCAGTCGTATTCCACCTGGACGAATGTAGTCCCGTCCAAAGCGCTTATCCCATGGCAGCAAATTTCGGTTGATAATGATGTTTGCATCTTCGAGTTTTTCTTCAACAGTCCTTCCATTGCGGAGAGGAGTATCAGCAACTTCAATGAGCAAAACATGAGATTTTGTAAACCCCTTATGCTCCGCAAGAACTTTGAAACCTTCTTCCATAAGCGCTTGCCCAAGACTTTGTGCGTTCTTAATAATTTGTTGGCTATACTCCTTCCCAAAAGCGAGCATTTCAGCCATTACTACTGCTTTCGCTGCTACATGATGAAGATGATGGTTACTGTGGAGCGCAGGGAAGACTCCTCGTTTAATTCGATCAGCAAACTGCTCGTGGGCAACAACACATCCACCCTGTGGTCCAGGTAGCGTTTTGTGTGTGCTGAATGTGAGACTGTCTGCTCCTTCACGAAGCGGATCTTGAAAACTATTTGTACCGACTAGGCCTGCAACATGCGCGGAATCATAATTCACGTAGGCGCCATATCCCTTTGCTACGTCAACAATATCGGGAAGTGGTTGAGGAAATGGAAAGACCGATGCACCAAACATGAAGAGATCTATGTGCTTCCCCTTTTTTCGTAAACGCTCGATTTTCCGAATCGTGGCATCAACATCTATATTCAATTCATACTCATCGTACTTGAAATATTGAATTTTCAATCCATGGACTCGACCGGCGGTTCCCCATAGCCTATGGCGTGCAGAAGAAATGTGACCCCCCGTTGGAATTGATAAACACATCATACGGTCACCCGGTTCAGTAAATGCCGTCAAAATACTAAGGTTTGCGAGTACGCCGCTTATCGGCCTGACATCTGCAAAGTCCGCTCGAAAAAGCGCCTTTGTTAACTCGTTAGCCATGATTTCGACTTCATCGATGTATTTTGTTCCTGCATATACACGTTCTCCAGGCCAGCCTTCAGCATACCGATCACTAAAATCAATTTGCATCGCTTCTCGAACCGCAGGAGAATGGACATTCTCTGAAGCAATCAGATTAATCGTTTCGCGCATCCATGAATGATGTTTTTCTAACAAGGTGAAAATCTGGTTATATGCTGACCGTGCTTCGCTAGGCTTCATTTTTTTCATCTCTAACAAGTTTGACTCTGTAACAGAGAGAAGATGTTTCTTCAAGAAACCTTAAAAACGGTTGGGATTTAAGGATTCCAGACATATAGCTGGTGGGAAAAACTTGCCAAAATCCAAACGCAAACGTTCATCAGAAGGGCCCATGCCCGCAGCTGGTGCAGGATTAATTCGTTTCTTTGCAGACTCGAGTGAGGGAATAAAAGTGGGACCAGTTACGGTGCTGCTGCTATCAATTGCCCTCGTCGCCCTCGTTTTTATGGCTGGTACAGGGCTTTTCAACATTTTCTTCCCAGGATTATAGTTCCAATTAATATTTGCAGTTGATACTACTAGTAGGCTTAAAATAGTGATTACAGCAAAACCAGTCAATCAGTCGTTTAATTACAGAATTAGTGGGATTCTATAATGTTGAACCCCTTCGAGGATATCCAACTGATCAAATCTCGAAACATTGCAATTCGTGCAGGTAAAAGCCGTCTACTCTTTGATCCCACATATATTCCAAATAAATGGCGTTCACAAAAAACGACTGTTTGTATATCCCATGCTCATTCTGATCACACAGCGGGATTCACAAATAATCTCCTAAAAATCATCACCCCCGAAACGCTGGAAATCTACAAAGCCAGTTTCGGAAAACCTACATGGTTTCATACAATACAACTTGGGAAGCAGTATATGCTTGAGGATGGCGGGACGCTTCAACTTCAGCCTGCTGGTCACATGCTGGGTGCAGCCCAATTTGTAGTTGAAAGGAATGGAACGCGTCTCGTTTACACTGGAGATTTTAATCTTCAATCTACGATGACTGCAAAAGGCGCCCAACCCATTTCCTGTGATATTCTCTTAATGGAAGCAACATATGGTCGTCCTGATGCAGTTTTTCCACCGCGTGAACAAGTTTACACTGAAATTGCTGAATGGACAAGTCAGGAGCTAAAAAAAGGAAGAGTTCCAGTTTTTCGAGTCTATGCTACAGGAAAGGCCCAAGAAATAATCCGGATCATCAACACCTATCTCACAGTACCTGTTGTTGTTGAACCAACCATCGCAACAATTAGCGAAGTCTATATGCAGTATGGAATTCCCCTCAAATTCTTCAATGAAGCGTCTGATGAGGGACGAGAAATAATGCACCACGGTGGCTACGTCTATCTCTCCGCCGCCAATATAATAAAACCTCATTCACAAATCAGGCAACCAATTTCCCGTGCGGTGGCTACAGGTTGGGCAAAGATATTTCCTATGAAGAAATTCGATAAATCCTTCGTTCTCTCCGCTCACGCTGACTTTCAACAGCTGATTGACTATGTGACACAAACACAACCCCATGCCGTTCATCTCACCTGTGGAAATACTATCACCTTCGGGGCCGTGCTTGAGAAGCTGAACATCAAGCAAATCGTGCCCAAACACCGGAAACAACTTGAGCTTTCTGATTTTCTCTAACACGTTTCTTTACATCGAAATACCCGAAACGTAAGGAGTACCACCCAAGATTTCCTGTGCTGCTTTTCCGACGCGTTTACGGAAAGCCGAGGTTGTATAAACACGGATAATATCAAGATAACCTTTCAGTGACGAGATTACACGAGAAAGTTCAACGAGATCGACGGCAATCTTCTTCTTGCCAACATAGGCGAACCCAGGAATCTTCATCGGATCTAGCTGAGACGAATGACGATACGGAACTGATGGGAGTAGCGGAGAATCCAAGTGAACTTCTTCTATAGGCACTTTTGCCTTTTTTGCGATTTCTTGTTCAATTTGCGTTCGCACGCTCTCTTTATCTAACAAGTCGACCGTCGGATGATCTTGTACGATGGATTCGACAGTGTATGCACATTTTAGCAGTTCCCGTCGCTCGAGGCGTTCCATGATGGGACGGGACGCCTTGCACTTCCTAAGATTTGCCCAGATTACGTAATCATCCATTGACAAGTATTCCTCTGGAGTACTAAAAGACGAAAATCCCAATTCTTCATCAGCCAACTTTAAAGCATTAGTTAACATCCGTTGGACTCCTCGGCACACCCTATGATAATAGATACTGCGGAAACTAAGCACCCGGGCAATCAGAAAGGCTTCCAGAGTCGATAAAGCCGTTGTATTCACCGCTAAATTACCTTGAAACGGCTCGGTAGTATAAATCAGTCGAAATACATCGACACTACCATACTCAGCCCCAGTGTGAAACGAATCACGCACAATATAGTCTAACTTATCAACATCAACTGAGCTGCGAATAACCTGATTGAGATATAATCGTCCACTTTTCTCCCATTTTCCCACAGCGAGCTGACTCAGAGTTATCGGATCTACTCCACCATCTCTTAAGATATCAGCTAGCTCAGTATTATTCACAAGCCAGGTTGTAATATCTTCATGATTTTGCTCTCGTTTCGCTAGGACTTCTTCGAAAATGTGACTAAATGGTCCATGGCCGATGTCATGCAACAGGCCCGCCAACCGCAACATTTGAACTTCCATATTATCCTCCGTAATGTTTTCAGCCATGATGCCGGCTAGATGCATTGCCCCCACACTGTGTTCAAACCGGGTATGATTCGCCCCAGGATAAACAAACTCTGCACCAGCTAACTGTCGTAATCGACGCAACCGTTGCACCACCCGGGTATCAATCACAGTCTTTTCCAAGGGTGTAAACGCCACGTATCCATATAATGGGTCTTTAATGAAACCCCAGCGCTCTTGAACCACCTAAACAACCTCCAAGCATTCTCGTATTCTACTACAAACAGGGAAACCTCTAACTTATAACCACTCCGAACTAGCCTACCTGTGGCGAATCGCTTGTACGCGACTCCATCTCCAACAGTACCGATCGCACGGCTGACAACACTGCACCCACCTCTCCCTCATGCTCACGTGATAAGAATAAATTCACTACGACAATCCCACCCAGCTTTTGTGCAGCTATATCCGCAATCGCTCGCGTCTCTGCTTGAAACCGCGTTCCCACTACACAGGATGTCGCTACTGGTGACACGTCGCTAAATGGACTTGGCACCCCCACTGCTATTGTCCCGAACCGCTGCTCCCCATCACTAACCAATACTAACGATCCATTTGCTAAACTACAAATCGCTACTGCAATACGTAGGTCTCCAACCTCTACTGATTCTTCTACAAACTCTATCGTCACCTTTCATAACACCATATATGGTTAGTATCTAACAGCCCACACGCTTCTTCAAAATTTCCCACTCATGATCGATACCACGTTCAAATTCCTTTACGTGCTCAGGATACTTCACCAGTGTACGGAACCGACCCTGCGGTTTCAAATAGTCCATCAACGGCTTCCGCTCCACCTTCCCCTCGGCAATCCGCTTACTGTGCCCAAGAAATCGCCATTCCTCACCCTCTTTCTCCCACATAATCCACACACCAGTTTCAACAGCTAATTTTCCAAATCTGACACTATCCCATGTGGCAACCCGCCATCCGGTTGGACACATCGCATGAACCTCAATGAAACGTGTCCCAACCATATCCTTCGCTTTGGAATAAGTATCGAAAACCAACCGCGGATACGCTGCAGAAATCGATGCAGTATACGGAATTCCATGCTCCGCCATAATCCGCGCAAAGGGTTTACGGTGCTCCTGCTTCCCCTTAATTGGTGTCGTAGTACTATACGCCCCATAAGGTGTAGCCCCAGAACGTTGTTGCCCGGTGTTCCCATAGCTTTCGTTGTTGTAGCAGGTGTAGATGAAGTTAGTTTGGCGTTCGGCGGCGCCGCTGAGGGATTGGATGCCGATGTCATAGGTTCCGCCGTCGCCGGCCCAGGCCATGACATTGATTTCATCGGCTTTGTTCATGTATTTGAGACCGGCGGCGATTCCTGATGCCGCAGCGCCGGCGGTCATGAAGGCGGTGTTGAGAACAGGTAGGTTGAGGGCATTTTTGGGGTAGAGGCCTTCGATGACGGACATGCAGCAGGCTGGCACAGTTAGAATCGTGTTAGCGCCTAGGGCTTTGAGGGCGTGGCGGATGGCGATGGTGGCGCCACAGCCAGCACAGGCGGCGTGACCAAGTTCAATGAATTCTTCTCGGGGCATATCTTTGATTGCAACCATTTCTTTTCACCTTTTGAGTCCATAGAAGATGTTGGGTTTGGCTTCGCCTTTGTCGGCGACTTCGAAGCCGATGTTGAAGAGCTGTTCCAGGTCTTTGAAGGTGACGTCTCGACCGCCTAGACCTGCTATGGCGCCTTGCACAGGCGTTGTGATTCTGCCACGGTTGAGGGCGGATTGGATTTCTGTAGCCGCGGCGCCTAAGTGACCGTAGGAGAGGCTGCGGTCGACGACGACGAGGGCTTTGGCTTTACGGGCGAGAACTTGAAGTTGCTCGGCTGGAAAGGGACGGAAGATGCGGAGTCGTGCGGATCCAGCTTTGATGCCTTCAGTGCGCAGGTCTTCTACGGCGAGTTGTGCCTCTTCGCCCATGGTGCCCATGGCGATAAGGATGACTTCGGCATCGTCGCATTGGTAGGTGTCGATGAAGCCGCCGTGTTCGCGGCCGAAGTGTTTTTTGAAGTCGGCTTCGACTTTGGGTATGAGTTTTCGGGCGGCTTCAAACCCTTCATGGATGGCGTAGCTGAGCTCATAGTAGTATTCGGGACCAGCGATGTTGCCGGAGGCCATGGGATCTTTGGGGTCTAGTTTCCAGTGTCCTGCTTCATAGTTGGGGAGGAAGTCGGTAATTTCGTCGTGCTCATAGACTTCGATGTTCATGAAGGTGTGGCTTAAGATGAAGGCGTCGAGTGCTACCATGCCCGGGATGAGAACTCTAGGGTCTTCGCAGAGGCGGAAAAGCATGAGGACCGTATCATAGACTTCCTGGTTATTTGCGGCATAGAATTGGATCCAGCCAGTATCACGGGTTGCCATGGTGTCGGTGTGGTCGGTCCAAATATTCCAAGGGGGTCCTAAGGCGCGGTTGACCACGGGCATGACAACGGGAAGGCGTGCACGTCCAGCCCAGTGGAGCATTTCATGCATTAAGGCGAGTCCATGTGATGCGGTGGCGGTGAAGGTTCGAAGTCCTAGTGCGGAGGCGCCGATGCAGGCAGCCATTGCACTATGTTCGGATTCAACGCGGACGTATTCGGAGTTGAGTTTACCAGATTCAACAAATTCAGCGATCTTTTCTACGATGGTAGTCTGTGGCGTGATGGGATAGGCCGCAATCACTGCCGGTTCTGCAGTACGTGCTGCCCACGCAGCCGCATGGTTTCCCGTGACGGAGATATTCTGTGGCAATGGCTTTTTCCTCACTTTGTGTCTTTGGCTTCAGTTTCACGCACACGTGTGATTGCTTTAACGGGGCACACGGCTTCACAAAGCATGCATCCTTTACAATATTCCAGGTTGATTAAGGGCTTGTTGTTTTTGTCCATTGTAATAGCTGCATCGGGGCAATACATCCAGCAGGTTTGGCACCCAGTGCATTTGTTGTTATCGACGACTGGACGAAAGATACGCCAATCTCCTGTACGGCCCATAGCCCCGGGTTCAGGGTAGGTGATACAGCTGATTCGGTGTTCAGGTGAATCTCGTTTCATGGGGCTCATGCTTAATTCTCCATTTGCAGTTCATCGTATGCGCGTTGGGCGGCTTCAACGTTTGTTTCAATCAATTTGTCGGGGAGGCCTGCAAGACCCTTACGAATAGCCTTCTTTACGCTTTCCATGGAAACTATTCCAGTAGCCCGGGCTACTGCACCTAACATAATGGTGTTTACGACAGCAATACCAGCAACTAGAATTCCTTCTTCTAAGGAGATTTTTGTGGCATCGACGGTTGAGATCTTCGTTTTTACTTTCAGTTTGATATCTCCTGGTTTATGTGGTGAATTGACGATTACGAAGGTGCCTTCTTTGATTCCGTTTTGCACAGTGGGGTTGTCCAGTAATGTTTCATCGAGTACCACGATTGCTTCCGGTTCATAGATGTAGCTATGGATGCGGATGGGTTCATCGGCCACTCGTGTGAATGCCATGACGGGGGCTCCTCTCCGTTCGGCGCCATAATGCGCGAAGGCTTGGAAGTGCTTGTTCTCTAGGCGTGTGGCGTCACCGAGAATTTTTGCGCCTGTTACTGCGCCTTGACCGCCGCGGCCATGAAAGCGTATCTCAAAGAGATTCAATGTTAAATCCACCCAGATTTGATATCGTTACAGAATAACACGCAGCTAAAAAGGGTTATGAACAGCTAACTTCAGAGAGCGGTTGGCAGGATGAAGAGAAGTAAAATGAGGGATATAATGAAGGCAACGGTATAAACGGTGATTCCGACACGTTTTGCTACACTAGCGGAGACTGGGATCAAACTAGTCAACTTGTCGGCAGTGCCTTCGCCCATTACCACCAATGGACTGGTCTCACCTTGGTAAATGCTGACTTGGGCTGGTTTGAGATCCTTGATGGCTTCGTTCACAAGTTCTGCAATTAATATGTTAAGATTATCATGTGAGATAGCTTCACCGATTGGACTGTAACCGTTATGAGATGAAATCGCCGACGTTTCATGTGTGTCGGTCGTCAATATTTCTGCTCCGTCCACAAGATCAGGAACTAAAGTCTGTATCAGTTTTTCACGTAATCCAACAACCATGTTATTCCCATCTATAAGGACATAGGCGGTTTTTTGTTCTGCAACCTCAACGACCAGGACGTTAATGCCTTCGGGGCCCATCCCTTGTACATCGGAATAGCCTGTCTGTTTTCGATGTGCTACTCCAATGCTTGGCTGATCCCTTGTGGTCTTGAGCGCTTTGCGGGTAGCTTCAACTGCTGCCTGAATCATATCGGGCACTAATTCGGAATCAGGATACACGGATTCCTTTAATGCAGTCATGCAATTATGCGTATCTACAATGATGGAACGCTTCACAAGTTTGTTCACTTCAGCAGAAATCTGCTTGGCTACACGAATGCTAATGTCATCCATTTCATGAGGTGAACGGGTAATCACGAGGTATGCGGTATCGCCAAAGATTTGGCAACCTACTTGAATGGTGCCGGAGCTGGCTCGAGCAAACTGGGATACTCCCTCAACAGGTTCAGTTTGTCTATAGGCTATGTCAACCATTTTGATAAAGCGTTTTACCTGATCATTGGAAACTAGATTAAGATCATGCGTTGCTGTGCCATGGGGGGCCGTTGCGAACGTGTCTAACTGCTGTTCTCCCCATTCAGCGATGTAGCTTGGTAATGCGCTGCTTCCTGTGCGTCGGAAGGGTCCAGGATGAATCGCCGCTACCACATACACCAAGCGTGGCTTTTCGTCATCCGCTGTGAATGTCATAATCGAAAGTGGCAGGGTCATCTCTTGTCCGATTTGGGTTAAGCAGTCTTCCATACGGTCCGCCTTGTCAGCCATCCAGACTTCCAAGAAACCACGGAACAGCTGGATTCCATCGATGTTGAACACTTTCCTTAGGGGACGTCCAACCAACGAAAGCAAAATTCCAGAGGCAGTGACAAACGTTAGAGCACAGAGAAGGTAAATAACCACAAAAATAAGCCAATTCGCCCACAGAGCTGCTTCAGTGAGTATGTAAAGGACAATAACTAACGTAGGAAATATCAGGGCTAGAAAGACTCCTTTACTCACTCCGACATCACTGGCGCTTAATACAATCAGAAGCATTATTGCGGAGGCAAATGCCGCTGCGAGAATGAGATTGCGAAGATAAAACATGGTGGCGATGCCACCTCCTGCCAAGGGTCCGAAATTAAATTTAAAGTATAATTCAATTCCCCATCCCACAAGTGTTGAGAACAGCCAGCTTGCCAAGAGTATGCCGATGCCAGAGGCAACAGCACCCAGGAGTCTGTGCAGATTTAAGAATCCTTTATTTCGAATCGCCAGCCATAAAAACAGAAAAGCAATCGCCGCGGCCGGAAGGGTGATTAAGAGGCCTCGAAGAGCTCCAATTAGAAAAATCTGAAGACTGGGTGGGTATCCGACGTTACGCAATATCTCGGTAATTCCGCCTATGAAGAAGGCTGCGACAACCACTAAGAAAACAATGGTCCGATTACTTGGTAACTTGAAGAGCTGTTTGTAAAGGGAGATTGTGCTCTTTACAGCCTTACTCATTATGTGCAGGTCATTGGGAATCATAGATAAGGTTAATGGTTTTTCGGAAATCCAGTTGGAAAAAAAAGGTTTAATTCGGTCCTAAACGCCGCCTTTGCAGTTTAACGAAATAAGTTGGCATGTTTTAGAGGGCATACAACGTGGGGCATTTTCCACGGAGACATTTTCCACATTGAACGCACTCCTTTTCGTCGACCCGCGCTTGTCCTGACTCAAGAGATATCGCGTTATTCTCGCAAAGTGATTGGCAAGTTCCACACGCAGTACACAACAAACCTCGAAGGACTGCTTTGACAAAGCATTCGACTGTTTCTTCATTCACAGAACCTGAAAGTGTGAACAATCCACTTTCGTAGAGCGTGCCATTCACTGACTTACCTTTGAGCTGAAAGGTTACTTCAAGGATATTTCTCTCTAAATCAACAACGACATCCCCCAAGGCTGGGAGAAAAGCCGCTGCTGAAATTATATCAGGCGCCTGACTAAATTGACCCCTGACCATCGGTTCCTCCGATGTCGGTTCGGTTACAAATGAAAAGTCGTAAGTCAATCCTTTCTTCTGCTGATCCTGATTAGCAATTGGTAATTGAATCTTCATCCTTTGGGCCAAATCTCGAATTTTCGGAGGTGGGTTTTTCCACCGCCAGAATCCATGTTTCAACCACTTATCACTCAATCCGTGTTTTTGTACCAGTTTCTCTGCTGCAACTGACCAACGTTGCCATTCTGAAGGACACATCTTCGCAATGATTTCTAATTCGCTCACATTTGATGCGGGGCAAAACATGCATCCAATCCTTTCGAAGCCTTTTTCGTAGAGCGGATTGTATGGGGCTTTTTCTTGGAAGAGATAGAGCCAAATCATTAGTTGGGTCCAGTTGTGAATCGGGCTTGCCCCAATCTGCTTCGGTACCCAAGGATTTTGCCACACTCGACCACTAGCTGATCTTCGGTGGGACTCATATCGTCGCTGTCCTATCAAGCTGAGACAGCCCTCAGGAAAATGGGTTTCAATGAGCTGACTAGTGGGTCCCAGTTTAACCGATTTGCAGCAGACTCGATAATCTCTTGCTACAAATCCGTAGAGGTCAAGTACATGGAAAAACTGGTTTTTATCAACGTTCTTGACTAGAAGCTGATTTTCCAATCCTAGCTGCGCTGTTACTGCGTACACGTTATCAACGGTTTCGGGAAACTCGATTCCGGTGTTGATGAACATAACGTTGTATGTTTGAGTTGTGAGGGCTTTTTGTGCAAGTAGGAGGACCGCTAGACTATCCTTCCCACCCGAATACGCTACTACCACAGGAAGTTTGAATTGGCGTGAAGTCTGTGTGATAAATGAGGTCGCTTCAGTTTCAAGTTTGTGGAGAAAGTTCTTATTTGCAGCTAATGCCGTTTCCCATGTTTGACCTCCTAGGAGGACTGTGGGTTCAATGGGAGCTGCTTTGTATTGTTTCTTAACCGCCATTCCTCGTTCCTTCGTCTTCATTTCAGGTCCCGACATCATGGCGATACCAACAAGAATCGCACTTCCCTGTTCTGTTACTCCGATAACGTATTCCCCTGGCTGAATTGAATCATCGGCAGCTTTGATACCAGGTCGTAGTAAACTAGCGCCCTTGAGAATAAACGGAACCGCCGAATCCTCTATGACCACCTGTTTTGCCTCAGTAAGCTGAACAAGGCGCCTCGCGCCTTCGATTTTCGGAATGAACTCCCAAGACAAGTTTTCAATTCGAAAACGATGTAGCCCGATTATTTGTCCATCAATTATGATTTCCTCTGCGCAATCAACATCGGGGATTGCATTTAATAGGACAACTTTGTCTTCAGGAATTAACTGTTGAGCTACACTTCGATCAAATTGACTTGAAATGGTATCTATTATGGTCTCTCGATCTGCAGCAAAAGCTGGACGCGCATCACCTGGCGGTGTAACGGGAACTGGTTGACCCATTTCTCCACATCTGGCACACCGACCTTTTCGAATCAAAGGCACATTACAAGTGACACACCAAGCAAGCAGTAGCGGACCTAGATATGGCTTCCTTTTTTTGATTCTCATTGTGCGTTTTCGTTCAAAGAATTTTAGAGGTTGAAAATAAAAACTCTGGTATTTCCACTTTGAATTCAGGCTATCGACTGATGAGACCTTGAACTTCACTCCAAGTTTCATTCCGTAAGCGTTGAACATCAGTAATTGAAATCTCTTCGGCTTCTTTGACAGTGTTTGAGAGTTGAATCACATTACCAACTGCAGCAATGTTGGAGACATCTACTGGCAGTTCAACACCTAAGCCTTTAACCTGAAGCTCAACTTTTCCGGGTGGTAGCATGATTCGGAGGCTGCGAACAATCCCGATTCGACGGGCACTTCCATCGATAACCTCTTTGCCGATAATGTTCCCAGGCATCTGCAATTCGTAAACTTCTGCCTCAGTCATCGAGGGTACATTGGATTTTGCCATCACAAACACGCTCAAATTCCATAAGGACGTGGAGTATAGTGGAATATAAATGCGGGTAATAAAGTTGTTTCAAACAAAAATCTTCTCATACACATAAAATATGCTGAGATTGGAATGTCAGAGTCGGATTTTGTCCAACACCCCCTCATCAAACGGAAGACCATTGAGAAAAGGCTCTACCAAGAGACAATCATTGGAACAGCAATTAAATGGAATACCCTCGTTGTCCTTCCCACAGGTGTTGGAAAAACGGTTCTCGCGGTTCTAGCCGCAGCATACCAGCTGAAGAAGGTTCCCACCTCTAAGTGTATCATTCTTGCGCCGACCAAACCGCTTGTACTACAGCATATGAAGACCTTCAGCGACTTCATGGAAATCCCAGAAGACCAACTCGTAGTGATCACAGGTGAAAGTCCTCCACAAAAACGCCAACTCCTCTGGAAGCAATTCATTGTTGCTTTTATGACCCCACAGGTCCTGCAAAACGACTTGCTAGCGGGACGCTATACATTGGAAAATGTTTCTTTACTGGTCTTCGATGAAGCCCACCGGGCTATTGGCGACTATGCCTATGTCTTCATTGCTAACCAATATCAAAAACAAGCTCAAACACCACTCGTGTTAGCGTTAACCGCGTCACCGGGATCAGAAATTGAAAAGATTCGAGAAATCGTAGCCAACCTTGGAATCGTCAATATCGAGCTCCGAACACGGGAGAGTCCAGATGTTGCACCCTACCTGCCTCCCGTTGATTTTGAATGGCTGGAACTCAAACTACCAGCTGAATTCCTCGAGATTGGAAAAGCTCTACGACGCGCCATTAAAGAGCGTCTTATCCCGTTAAAAGAAGCTGATTTTGTTAACTCAAGTGACCCACAAAACGTATCCGTTCGGCACATTCTCCAGACACAGCGCGAAATCCAACGCCAGATTTCTAGCAGTACTCCTCCACCAAGCCATCTATTTCAACTAGTTTCTCACTGTGCGGCGATAATCCGGCTTTATCATTGCGTTGAACTATTTGAAACGCAAGGAGTTAGTGCTCTTCAACGATACTTCGAGGGGCTAGCAAAAGAAGCCAAACGGGGCAAAGCTTCCAAGGCTGTTCAAGGCGTGGTTCAGGATTCTAATGTCATAGAAGCGCAAAGCCAAGTCCTGAAATTAGCTGCCAAGAGAGTTGAGCATCCCAAACTTGACGAACTAGTCGAAATCGTGAAACAGCAACTAGCCAAATCGCCTAATTCACGAATCATGATATTTACTCGATTTCGCGATACTGCCAAGCTCTTAGAATCAACGCTGTCCTCATCCACGAACTCACGGCCCATAAGGTTTGTAGGCCAGGCAACTCGGGCAGGTGACCGTGGGTTAACGCAAAAGGAGCAAGGGGAAATTCTCCAACACTTTCGAGAGGGAACCTACAATATCTTGGTGGCGACTAGTGTAGGTGAGGAAGGGTTGGATATCCAAGAATGCGATTTAGTTATTTTTTACGAAGCCGTACCAAGCGCAGTTCGTCTTATCCAACGCAGAGGACGAACGGCAAGAACTCATCCTGGCCGTGTAATTGTGTTAGTAGCAATGGGAACGCGTGATCAAAGTTATTATTGGGCCTCTATTCATCGAGAAGCAAAAATGAAGAAACTACTCAAGGAGATGAACGAATTGTCACGTGATGTTGAACGTGAACGAAAACAATCCACTCTAAAAGATTTCATCAAACCAAAATCCCCAGAACAAAGCCCCGAAGCAACAGATGAAATTAAAATCATTGTGGACAACCGTGAACTGCGCTCAGGGATTACAAAGGCGTTAAAAGAACTCGATGTCGGAATTATTGCCGAAACACTCGAAGTTGCCGATTATATACTCTCAGACCGCGTCGCTATTGAAGCGAAAACCGCAGATGATTTTGCGCAATCTATCATTGACAAACGACTATTCCAACAGCTGGGGCCACTCAAAGATAGTTTTGACATTCCTATTCTGCTAATAATTGGTCCAAGCCTTTACGGATCGAGTGGAATTAATCCTGCTGCAGTTCGCGGAGCTATCTCTGCTGCAATAACCAGCTTCAACGTACCCATAATTAACGTCAAAACAGCTGATGAAGCAGCAGCTCTGATGTTTGCTATCGCACGTCAAGAACAAAGTTCACGGAAAATGACCTTAAGCATACGTGGTAAGAAACCTGTTCTCAGTACTACTGCCCTCCAAGAATTCATTGTAGCAGGCTTCCCAGGAGTGAACACTACTTTAGCAAAGCGGCTTTTAGCCCAATTTGGTAGTATCACAAATCTTGCTAATGCCACCGTGGACGAGATCTCTGGAGTACACGGTGTTGGGAAAATAAAAGCACAGGTCATTCGAGATACACTTGATGCACAATACGAGCCTGAAGAATAATTCTTTATCCACTCTGCAGTTCTTGAATTCCGCGAAGAATCTCAATCAGTTCTTTCGCGGTTGACGCAAAAGCCCGTATCTCTTCCTTATGGGGTTTCTCTGGAAGTGATTGCATCAGAATCTCGAGGCTAGCCAAGACCTTTGATGAAAGCTGGGCTAGAATATCACCACTGACCATTCGCTGGTCTGTGGTTGTTTGTGAGGGTTTCTGTTCTACGACCTCTCTGTCACATTTTACGCAATACATCGAGCCATCCCGTAATCGGAGAAGAGGTGTATTACATTGTGGACAAGCCGTGTTTAGTAGTGCCGCACCTTGTCGTAACAGCTGTCCCATCCGTTTCGTAACTTGATCGTCTGACATATATTCCTATTATCAGTGAAAAAAGCTTTTAAGTAATCTTGGTATCTGCAAATCGAATCCAACAGATAGATTCCCGAGGGGATTTTTGTATGGCTAAACAAAATAAGATCAAAGAGCTCTCTGAGGAGAGCGTACAAAGAATTGATAAAGCAACAATGATTCTCTCGCAGATAGGCGAAGATAGCACTGTTCCCAGAAACATTCGCCGAGCTGCCAATGAAGCGATTGAGCTACTTCATGGTGAACTAGGTTCAGCCGCGGTTCGTGCTTCTAATGCGATTTCTCGACTTGGTGATGCAACCCTTGATCCGAATTGCCCAAGTCACGCCCGAACAGGAATCTGGAATGCGGTTTCCATCCTCGAGACAATCAATGACTAATTTTGCTGCAATACTTTCAATCACTCTTCCTTGCCTGATGCAAGGGCTAAAAGATTTTTAGCGAAAGACTCGTCACGTGCAGCCAAATATGAATAGTGCGTTTCATTAGTGCATTGCCCTTTGACTGGTAACCCCTTTTGGTCGAGCAAAGCTGCACCAGCTTCGTTAAGAATCAGGCTAGGGGCAGCTAAATCAGTTCCTCGGAAAACACCTCGAAGATCAATGAATCCATCGAGTGATCCATCTGCAACATAACATAATTCCAATGCGTTTGCCCCAAAATGGCGGATAAAGCGAACGCGCTGCTTGTCGGTCCCTTTTGATGGGATGCTCAACGAGACCGGAGGGAACCTCGAATCGACTCCGACCAGACTGGTATCCAAAGGCGTGGGCTCGGCGGGATAAATCCTTTCACTTTCTCGAAAAGCTCCTTGTCCTTTAACAGCATGATAGCAAATGCCCGAAAAAAGATCTAATACAACAGCGCACTCGAGTGCGTCAAAAATTAGCTCCGGTCCATAAGCTATGGCGATACAAGCAAATGAAATGTCGTGACTGACATTCGTACTGCCGTCAATGGGATCCATGATGAGAAATCCTTCGGGGTTAGGTCCACATTGTGTAGTACCAGTCTCTTCGCTAATCACAGTGAAGGAGGTGAATCTCTCTAAGTAGCTAATCATTGTTTGTTCTGCTACTGAATCAAACTCCTTTGTGGTGTCTCCCCCTGCCCCTGTGCCGACGGCATCACGACATGATCCTTTTCGTAGACACTCTAAAACTCTTAATCGGGCTAATCCTGCTGCGTTTCGTAGATTTCGGCTCCAAAAACGCTGACGTTCAAAGGATAACAGAGGTGACACAATTTCTCGTATATTCGCGATTAGAGAAAAACTTTATCTCAAACCTTGGACTAGCAAGGATGTCCTCGTCCTTTGCAGGGGTGCCAGAGTTTGGTCAAACTTGCGAATGAATCCCCGCTAGCAGGTGATTATTCCAAGGACTATACGGGCTGGGTTCAGGCCCCAGTGGCGTAGGCCTGCGCGGGTTCAAATCCCGTCCCCTGCACCATTACTTTATGGCCACACGGAGTAATCAATAGCACATAATAAATGGCGGGCTCGGCGGGACTTGAACCCGCGACCCTCGGGTTTCTTTAGAAGCAAGAATAACTTGGAGTACGAATCTCGTACGGCACCTTTTTCAGCGTCTTCTATAAAAGCCCGATGCTCTGACTTTGCCCGTACAGGATATTCCCGTGCGACTAGCTAAGCTACGAGCCCTGCTTTCTCGGGGGGTGGTACCGGTTTTCAGTCAACAATACCCTGCTATAAAGCTTTTGAGTTGTAACGTAGAGTAGACAGGCAGAATTTGTGTAGGAAGTCTTGGGATCCTTGCTTGTGTTAAGAATAACGAATGAAGGTTATCGGATTATCGATGATGCCGACCGAGATGAAATTCTCCAGGAACTTACCGAACGCTGGGATCACATATTTGAGGAGGCTCGGTGGGGATCAATAGACCAGGCAATGGTAATGTATGCTCAGCTATTTGATTGGATTGACAGTTTCGGAAAACACGTGAAAGAGTGCCCTTATCGTGCTGATGCTGTACTTCCTCCACGCAATCTTGAGCCTGATGAACTGAAATATTTGTTGGGGAGTGATAAGCGCTAAGCGTGCAGGTTAGCTCTCGGCCGCGATGAGTGTAACCGTTTTTTCTACTTCTGGGAGTTGCCGAATTTTTGAGATTATGGTATGTTTCAATTGGCGAATATCTTTCACAACTATTTTAGCTACGACATCAAAATTCCAGAGTACTTGATATGCTTCCTTCACCTCATCGATACTCATCAATGGTTCGAGTAGGTCGTCTTTTTGCACACCTTTTTTTGCGACAATAAGGACATACGCTTTAGGCATAAGCTTCACCCGAAATTCAATATTTTATCATAATACATACAACTAGTCAAAAGCCTTATCGTTTGTTAGTTTTCTTATTGAAATATAAGAGTGATTTGTTATGTCGCCTACACGAACACTTTTGGCAGAGGAAATGACCGCCATCGAGTGGAACGCTGAATTCATTGGAATCGACCGATTAATACTCATGGAAAATGCAGGGCGCGCAGTAGCCCATGAGATCCTTCGTCGAAGTAAACGGCTACCTCGTGTGGCAATCTTCGCAGGACTCGGAGGGAATGGTGGTGATGGGTTCGTGGCAGCCCGTCACCTCGCCTCTCAGAGTAGAGTTGTTCATCTGATAATACTCGGAGATCCTTCAAACATCAAACACTCACAAGCAGCGACAAACTGGGATATTATCAAGAAAATGCGTCACTCCATTGACCTTCATATTGTACAAGACACATCTGAATTACCCCAACTCAGCGTCGACGTAGTGGTAGATGCGCTCTTAGGTACAGGAGTGACAGGGCCACCACGCACACCGTACATCAAGACTTTGCAACTCATGAACGAAATGAAGGCATTCAAGGTTGCCATTGATGTTCCTACGGGCATTCATCCAAACACTGGTCAACTTACAACGCCTGATGCATTTCGCCCAGATTTAACCGTGACCTTCCATTATGCCAAAGTAGGTTTAGCGAATAACAAAGAACTTACAGGTAAACTGATAGTCGCCGATGTTGGGATTCCTCCTGAAGCGGAGCTTTACGTAGGACCGGGAGAGGTTAAACGGGCAACCCAGCCACGATCAATTTTTACGAAGAAAGGCGATTTTGGACGGTTACTAGTAATTGGTGGAAGCCCACAGTATATTGGTGCCCCCATTCTTGCTGCGATGGGTGCCTTACGCAGCGGTGTTGACGTAGTGTACTTGGCTGCGCCCTCTCAGGTTATTAATGCAGCAACAAGCCACTCTCCAGATTTCATACCGGTAACATTAAGCGAGAAAAAATTGGTGAATGCTGATCTCCCCATAATCGAGGACGCTCTCACCAAAGTGCAAGCCGTGCTCATTGGACCAGGACTTAGCGATTATCATGAAACCTTGGATACAGCAGGGAAAATCCTGACAATGGCTAATCGCTTGGAAAAACCGCTAGTGATTGATGCAGATGCTCTTAAAGTCGTATCACGAGCAATGACGATCGGTATTAATACAATCATAACGCCTCATGCAGGTGAATTCAAGCGAATTCGTGGAATCGACGTCGCCAAACCTCTCCTTCAACGGGCACAACAGGTCCGAGATTTGGCGAAAACTCTCAAGTGTATTGTGCTATTGAAAGGTCCTGTTGACATTACCTCAACACCCAAAGAGACGAAACTGAACTGGACTGGCCATCCTGTCATGAGCGTAGGGGGTACTGGAGACGTTTTAGCGGGCCTCGTAGCTGGTTTTCGCGCCCAAGGGGTCAATTCCTTTCTAAGCGCCTGTGCAGGCGCCTTCGTCAATGGCGCCGCAGGGCTATTAGCCTACAAAGAGAAGGGTCAAGGATTTATTGCCTTTGACTTAGGTGACTACATACCCAAAATCCTCGCAAACCCGATGAGAAGCCCCATAGCCTATGACTTCAAAATTCCCATTGGTGAGTAATTCACAGCTTTTCTCTTCTATCGTCACTTAACGGCATATACTGAAGTTGTTTTTGCACAACCTCACGGCTATTTGTGGCCATCTGATAATCCTTCAAAGGCTCCTTATTCAACTCTAGAAAATGTAAGCCCCACTTGAAAAGGCTAAGGATATTCTTTGCCTCATCTTCAAAACCCAGTATAAACAATGCACTTGCAACCGCTTCAGCTGAGCAAAGCTTTCCAACTTGCCCATAATTTACCGGATTTGCCGCGACCAAGTAAGGCAATCCTCGTTGTTCGCCACGAAGCCGGCGTTGAAACTGCTCAGCAGCTTCATTCCATGAACAATCTAACACCAGGATCCCCATATTCTGGGCAAGGGTAAGATCCGCAGGTGAAAATGCTTTAGCTGCAAAGGGGTTCAGGATTATCGGATGTCCACGAATTTGTCGCGGACTTTGAAATAACCGAACTAGGTTATGTCGTGAAAGTTTCAAAGCGCTACATTTCTTCGGGTCGCAACCGGGGATACGCAGCACCAAGATTTGGGGAATCTTCACGGTTCTCTACTCTTTTTAGGGAAAAGGTGTGGTCCAGTAATGAGAGTAGCCCATCTTCTGTTTCTCCATTCAAGTTACCTTGAACGGAATAACGGCATCTATCTTAGCACCCTACCCGCCACCTCAGTAGGCTCCTCATTGATGGTCTATTTGGGCTTGCTCCCGCGGAGTTGGGCCGTTTCATCGGTTCCAACGCTGTACTCAACAGGTTAACAGCCGTCCTGTTGCCAGCACGCCGCTTGGACCAAAGTTACCTTTAGTCCTCAACTGCATCATCGTCATGTCAGCGCTGGGCGTGTCGTTTCTGTTCCCAGAGCAAGGCTTTCGCCTTACGGCTTTCGCCGTACCGCTGCCTATGGGAGGATGGAGCTTCCTCAGACGAGAATCGTCCGGCAGCCGTTCTTCATCTCTGGACCACAGCTGAATGAAGAACAGCGTAATATTTCACTGTTCCGTGTCCTCACCCTACAAATAAGAGCACAATAGTGGCAAGAGGGGAAAGTTCAATTTAGGAAACACAGTGAATTTCACAGAAGGGATTCGTTGTGGCAAAAAGTAACGAAAGAGCGCGGGTTTTACAAATCATTAAACTTCTTGAAGCCCATTACCCGCTAGAACCCTTAACCCTTCAGGCGCGCGCTCCTTTTCAATACCTTATTGCTACCATTCTCTCTGCTCAATCAACTGACGTACAGGTCAATCAAGTAACAGTCGAATTATTCAAGAAATATCGCACTCCTGCAGACTTTGCTAACGCCGATCCACTCGAACTTGAACAAGATATCTTCAAAGTCGGGTACTATCGTCAAAAGACGAAGCACATACAAGCAGCCTGTCGTATGCTCCTAAACGAATTTGAGGGAGAAGTTCCATCCACAATGGATGCGCTTCTTCGCCTCCCAGGTGTGGGTCGCAAAACTGCGAATATTATTCTCAACCGCGCCTTTGGTGTCGTAGAAGGCATCGCAGTCGACACCCATGTTTTTCGGCTTTCTCGTCGATTGGGTTTGAGTAAGGGGAAATATCCCAACCATGTGGAAAAAGACCTCATGGATCTGTTACCCCATGAATACTGGAACAGGGTGAACCGCCTTTTCATCGCCCATGGACGAACTTGCTGTACTGCCCGGAAACCGCAATGCCCTAAATGTCCAGTCAATATTTTATGTCCGTATGCGCTCGAACTGTCCTCTACTCTTTAAATTCAAGCCTCCAAGGGCTACTAGAAATTTGACGACAATTTTAAAACTGATATTCGGAAACTAACAACTAGGCGGGGTAATACCTTGTCATCGAGTAGTTCCCACAAGTACATTTTTAAAATCATCATATGTGGTGACTGGGCCGTCGGCAAAACCTCCTTAGTTCGGCGATATGCCACTGACACGTTCACCAATAACTACCTTACAACAATCGCCATGGATGTGACCAACAAAGACCTTGTCGTTGATGGATTCAACATCAGCCTGGCCCTGTGGGACACGTCCGGTCAAGAACGCTTTAGCGCCCTTCGAAAACGGTACTACCAAGGCGCCAATGGCGTCATTTTTGTATATGACATCACTCGACCCGAATCCTACCGCCATATCGAGAAACGTTGGATCCCTGAAGTCAATGAGGTCTTAGAAGATTATGTACCAGCATTATGGGGAACAAAGGCAGACTTGGCAGATCAACGAGTAGTCAGCAAAAACTCAGGTGATCGTCTTGCCCGGCGCATGCAAGCCTATTTCTTCGAAACCTCTGCTCTGAGTGGGATAAATGTTAATGAAGCTTTCATGAGTCTTTCTCGCCTCGTGTTGAGTAAAGTCCTCACTTCAGCATAGAAGGAAACAAGCTTTTCGATCTAGCTGATTTTCTAGCCAAGGAAGACCCAATTTATTAGCCTTCAGAGTGCAACACCATGGGTGTGGGTTGACCTCCAATGGCAATTCCAAGAAATAGAGAAAAGAATCGGCTTAACACTTTGGATGGAAAAACATGGACGCGATACTCCATTAGCATCTGGGACATCGAAAAATCCTCTGACGAAGCGCGTCTAAGTCATCCAGCCCTGTTTCCTCAGAAACTTGCCGACCGCCTGATTCAAATCTATGCCCAACCAGGATACACAATCTTAGATCCGTTTATGGGAATTGGAACAACACTTCTCGCCGCACAGGAGTGTGGTTGCCCAAGCATAGGGTTTGACGTTTCTCCACACTATATCAACATAGCTGAACAGCGGCTGGCAGGCAACCAATCGAATATTCAGATCTTTTGTGAAGATGCCAGAAACCTAGCGCGTCATATTCCACCAAACTCAGTAGATCTTATTGTCTCCTCACCACCCTACTGGAATATCCATCACCAACGGCGTACAGCCGATGGAAAAACGCCTCGACCCTACACGATATCGAATAAAGATCTTGGCAATATTCAGTCCTACACTGAATTTTTACAGGCGCTACAAATTGTCGCTGAGCAGCTTTTTTCAGTTCTCAAACCGGGACGCTGGTGTATTCTCATTGTCATGGATCTCCGAAAGAAGGACCGATTTTACCCCTTTCATATCGACTGCATTCAGCAATGGACCAACACCGGATTTCAACTTGAAGACATCATAGTGTGGGACCGTCGCAAAGAGTACCATAACCTAAGACCCCTCGGCTATCCCACCACTTTTCGGGTTAATAAGGTCCATGAATACATTCTCATTTTCCTAAAGCCTGATTGCTGAGTCGCCAAACCTTAAGTATTCAGATTTGAAAACAAGCAAGGAGGCACTTATCATAACTGACATGGAATCTGAACCCAACGTCGCATGGGAAGGGGTTCTTACATGTACCTGTGGGCGACCCTACATTCTCCTCAAAGTCGACGAAGTTCAGGTTTCAAAGGACAAGGAACTTCAACCCATCGCCGCCTATGTCCGCTGTCCAGTTCATCGCCGTGTTCGTCGTATCTTTTTACCTTACAGCCGACTAAGCGAATGGATTGGACCCGTGGCGAACAGATTGTTTCGATGCAACACCTGTGGCGAACCCGCACAACCCAAAAGGTCCGGAATAAAGGGGCATTTCACCGGGGTCTTACTTGAGTGTCCAATCCATGGAATTAATGACAACAAACGTATCCTATGGAGCCCCATTTACACCTCTGCCAAGGCAGTAAACGAAATCCACATGGCAGAAGCCTTACCCCTCGAAGACCTCTTTGAAGAACCCGATGAGGAGTCCGCCCTCATTTGTCCACGGTGTCAAACCGAAAACGATGCAGATGCCCGTTTTTGTGCTTATTGTGGTGCCCAATTTCAATTGTGATCTCTAGTCAGGAATCAGCGTTCAACAGACAAGTTAATCGCCGTTTCAGAAATATCGGATCCATACTCTGCAATCCGTCTGAGGCTCTCTAGCCCCAGGCGAAGGTTTAACACCGATTCCACAGGGTGTTTTCCACTTAGCAACTGGCGAATCCCCGTGTCCTCAAGTTTTTTTATCTCATCGACGCGACGAATTGTTTTATGGGCTAAGGGCACATCCAATGCGCGAAGGGCTTTCAGGGCATCTTGAAACACCGTATCTGATAGTTGGTGCATCTTCGTAAACGTCTTGGCCAAGTCGGCTTTTTCTGGTATCTGAGTAGTGGTAGCTATTGAAGCAATACGGGTCGCATGGTCTCCAGCGCGCTCAATGCTCTTTGCGACCATCCGATACCCTAAACAAGCCTGAGGACTTGCCAAGCCAATCTTTCGTATATGATCAGTGCGCCCAACAGCCGCGGTTAATTGACGTACGATATAGAAGTAGAAGCGATCTACTTCAGGATCTCGCTGTACCACCTCTTCGGCTAAACGTTCATCCCCTTCTAACAAGGCAATTACTCCATCATTCTGCATCGAATGAACAAGAGCCTCCATACGCTCCAAGGCGTTTAGAAGCGGCAAATTTGCCTGTCCTAAAAAGCATTGCACTGCAACTTTTTCTGTGGTCTCAGATACGATTTCAGCTCCAATCAGTAACCGACGAATGGCATCTTTCACTATAACGCGCTGGTCAGCAATTACATGCTGCAAATCAAGGTGAATGATATCAAATCCTGCCAAATATTGGGTGATAAAATTCCGGACAATATCTTCTGTTTGCATGCCTTTTGGTATATCAACACGGCTTTCAATGAGCGTGGCTCCCTCAGAAGATACAGCGGTGTAAACAAGTAAAGAGTACCGGTCTAAAGGGACTAGCTGTACCTCGCTTTTCGGTTTCAACCCTGCATTCTTAGCCCAACTCTTGGGAAGGGAAACAATAAAGGTACCCTCTTCTCCTTTTTTCCCACCCGTAACCTGAACTTTCCGTGTTTCCGTCGACATGAAGCACCACTTCTAAAACTTGGTTCAACAGGTATAGAATCTTCGCTCTTTATATAGATTACTGCGACAAATTATATATGTGGTGTCAGGTTGATTGGCACGCAACCCAGATCTAATGGTGTAATCTAAAACATGAAATTAAGTGGTACAAGCATAGTAGTCGGTTTAATCATCGGTCTACTGATTGGCGTGCCTGTCGGCTGGTTCGTTCGACCCCAGGCTATTGTACCTCCTGCCGTCAGTCTGAAGACTGCAGGTTCAACCACCGTCTATCCCTTGTCCGTGGCCTGGGCAGGTCACTACTCCACCTACACTGCTGGTGTAGTGAAGCTTGAAGTGTCGGCCGGCGGGTCAGGATATGGACGAAGCTCAGCCGTCCAAGGATCAGTCGACTTTGGTGCTGCAAGTTCCTACAAGGACCCCACCGCATATGGCGCTGCATCTGATGATCAGATCGCCACAATCCCCGTTGCCGCTGATGCTCTCGCCGTCGTATGCAACACCGCGGTGAACGCATCCGGGGTTGCATTCATGCGTGAATGGCTCGTCCCCATCTTCCAGGGCAACATTACCACCTGGGAGGACCTGGAAACCGAATTCAGTATCTCAGTCGATGCAACTGGTTCGATTCAGGTCTATCACCGCTCTGAAGCCAGTGGAACAACCGCCACCTTCACCGGCTGGCTCGAAGAAGGTGAATATGCCACCTACAACTGGACACTCGGCGCTGAAGAACTCATCAACTGGTCCAGTGGACCAAGGTTCCACGGCGCAGAAGGTAACCCCGCCGTTGCAAACGGTGTCGCCGGTGATAGCAACGGAATCGGATACGTTGGGCTAACTTTCACCGAAGGACTTGCTGCTGCAACCATTTGGAACGAAGGTAACAACGAATGGGTTGACCCCTCAGCTGAAACCGCAAAGACAGCAATTCCTGCTTCACCTTCTCCTCCATTCAGCATCATGGACAGCACCGCCCCCGGTGCCTACCCAATCGTTCGTCTAATCTATTACCTAGTGAACAAAGAGCCACCCGCCACCTCTTTCCTCCGAACCCAATATGGTGTTGTTGACCCGTATGGAATTCGACAAGACACAATCAACTTCCTAAACTGGGCGCTCTCCGCAACTGGTGGACAGGATCCAACAATCATCCGGACAGAAGTTGGTTACTTAGAGATTACTGGTTCTGGTGCCGAAACTTACTCCCAAAACCTTGTTGCGAGTCTATCACCCTTCGTTCAACCAGTGAACCCACCGACCATTCAGTTCATTCTGGGGTTAGCTTAAAAACTTCTCAAATATATCTGCTTGAAAAGTAGAGGCGCAAAATATGCCACAACGGAACTGGCGACAAATCTTACTAGGAACCACAACCCGGGACACCATTGCGCGTCTTCTCTTTCTTATTTTTTCCATCATCCTTAGTTATTTGGTCTATCTCATATTGAGACAATTTGTCTTTGGTCCCTTCCTACCAACTACACACTTCTTGACAGAAATCACTGTACCCCTTGTCATTATGACAATCGTAGGAGTAACCGGGTTCATCTTATTAGACGCCTCGGGTCGTGATCTCGTTGGGCGTACACTACTCCTTGTGTTTGCAGTTATCACATCATTAGTCATTGTCGCGATTTTCTTGCAAACTTGGCTGCGTGCCCTTCCTGCCTTTGTGTTGAACTTCTTCGGTGTAATCAACCTGCTAGGCCCTGTGTGGGATCCTACCGTTACCGCGACCTATGGGATTACGGTGTTCATTGCGGGTACATTATGGGTCACTGGTCTGAGCCTCCTCATCGCGATTCCGTTAGGACTTGCTGGTGCGATTTTTTTGGCTGAATATTCACCTTACCGGCTCAAGGAACCGTTGCGTCTAATCTTAATCCTTATGGCAGGCATCCCCTCCATCGTTTATGGGTTATGGGCACTCTATACTCTCATTCCATTTCTCCGGAATTTGATTAGTCCCTTGTACCTTCCTGTCTTGGACATTGCTTCAGGATCAATTTTGTGGATTTCCATGGAATGGTATTCAGGGTTTGGGGTGCTTCCTGCCGGTATTGTTCTTGCAGTTATGCTTCTACCCACTGTTGTTGCCGTGTCTTATGACGCCATGATTATGGTTCCAGATACACTTCGGGAGGCATCTTATGCTCTTGGTGCAAGCCGCACAGAAACCTCCCTCAAAGTTGTCCTGATGACTGCCCTTCCTGGCGTTGGTGCGGCGGTTTTATTATCTCTTGGTCGTGCTGTGGGCGAAACCATGGCTGTTCTCCTTATCACGGGGAACAATACGACCTTTCCTCGCTGGATTTTCGATCAATGTTATGTGATGACATCAGTGATCGCTAATCAACTCGGTCTTGCTGTCGGGGGCTATCCAGTGATGGAATCTGCCCTCTTTGTTGTTGCCGTTGTGCTTCTTCTCATCTCGGTGCTCTTTTCCTTTAGTGCAAAATTGATTGTTGCCTGGGGAATGCGTAAACAGGGGTTGCAATAATGGCGACAAATAATGCTGGAGAGGAAACTAGTGGCAGGCGTCGGCTTCTCAAAAGCCGACGAGAGTTCCTTGACATCTTCGCGTTTGGGCTTTTGGCAGTAATCGCCGTAATAATCACGATCCCGTTTTTTGCGATTGTCTTCGAGGTGATAAATCAAGGCTGGATTTTGCTATTTAGCCCTATTGACCCCAATGGCCGTTTCTCTCCCGGTTGGTTTATTTTGCAAATCATGGAAGGCTTTGCTGGGGGTGGTATTCGAAATGCTATCGTTGGATCGCTCGAACTTGTGGTCCTTGCCAGTGTGGTTGCCATTCCACTCTGTGTTGGGGCTGCCGTCTATACAACAGAATATGCACAACGAGCTGGTGGGAGAACCAAGATGTGGATGCGAAGGTTCAACAAATGGGTCATTCGCATCGTTGAATTCACAGCGGATGTTCTAGCCGGTGTTCCTTCGATTATTTTTGGTGCCTTTGGGCTAATCTTTTTTGTCCAGATTTTTGGGAGAAGTTTGATAGCCGGAGCCCTGACCCTAGGGCTAATGATGATTCCAACAATCCTTCGAACAACTCAAGAATCATTACGTGCCGTTCCAGTAAACTTGCGGGAAGCCTCCCTAGCAGTGGGTGCTACCACCTGGAGTACCTCTTGGCGAGTTGTAATCCGGGCGGCCTTTGCCGGAATCATTACTGGCGTGTTATTAGCGGTTGGGCGGGTAATCGGCGAGACTGCGCCACTCCTATTCACAACAGGATTTAACTTTGACAACCCCTGGGGGCTCCTCGATGCCGTCGCTTCCTTGCCATTTACCATTTACCTCTATGCCTTGCAAGGTCACACAACCGAGATTCGGTTACGAGCCTATTCAGCTGCAATTGTCTTAGTCATAATCGTCTTCGTTGTTGACGTGGTGGCCCTTTGGGGATCAAAGAAAGTCGGACTTGTCGTTCGGGCAGGTGGAGTCTAAATGTCTGAAGTCAAAATAGAAATCAACCAGTTAAATGCCTGGTACGGAAATTTTCACGTCTTAAAAGATTTGGATCTCGATATTCTGTCAAACAAAGTCACCGCCATAATGGGGCCATCAGGTTGTGGAAAAACCACCTTCATTCGTATTTTGAACCGTCTATGTGACATGGTGCCTGAGTTCCACCATACAGGCGAAATCCTCATCGATGGTCGAAACATTTTCAGCCGCAGCATTGATGTCTTCGAGCTACGGAAAGAAGTTGGGTTTGTCTTTCAAAAGCCCAACCCGTTTCCCATGTCCATTTATGACAACGTAGCTTACGGTCCACGGACCCACAGCATGAAAAACTTAGATGAAATTGTGCAGCGAAGTCTAGAACAAGCGGCCTTATGGGATGAAGTTGGTCACCGTCTAGACGAGCCTGCCCTCAAGCTCTCCGGCGGACAGCAACAACGACTATGCCTTGCCCGGGCCCTAGCCGTCAATCCTGGAGTAGTCCTTATGGATGAGCCCGTAGC